>JBIQKA010000104.1:0-17392 GCA_044507075.1 Myxococcales bacterium | reverse complement strand
GGAAGCCCGGCAGCTTCGCGGGCGACGAGCTCAAGAACTACCTGCGCTCCTTCGATGGCGCCTCCTTCGGCACGGTCGACGAGCTGTTCAAGCTGGCGGCCACGGGCGAGCTCGTCTCGCGCATCGACGGGCAGAACTACACCAAGCTCGTCGAGCGCAGCACCTTGCCGCTGCTCGCGATCTCGGGCGCCCACGACATGCTGGCCAACCCGGCGTCGGTGAAGCCGCTGTTTGAGCGCAGCCAGGCGCGCGACAAGAGCTACGTGAAGGTCGACGCGGGCCACGCGGACCTCTTGGTCGGTCGCAAGGCGCCCGAGCACGTGTGGCCCGTGATGGGCAACTGGCTCGCGGGCCGCGCGGATCTGGCCCAGGCCGAGCGCGAGATCACCGAGAGCGGCGAGTACACGCTGCCTTCGGTGCGGCAGGTCGGCTGAGCCCGGCGCGCGCCGAGCGCGGGCGATCCAAGCTTGCGCTATTTCGCGGCCGCGATCAGGAGCGCTCCGAGGAGGCTCAGCCCGCCTCGCTCTTTGCGCTGCGGCAGGCCGCCGTGCCGTCCACGAGCGCCTTGACGATGGTCTCCCGGGTCTCTCTCGGGAGTCGCTCGAAGGCCTTGGTCTGCACCAAGGCCTCCAGCGCCTCGTACATCTCGAGCTGATAGAAGCACTGGGCCGTGGCCTCCACGACCTCGGGCGAGTCGGGCGCGCGCCGCAGATAGGAGAGGGCCTCCTCGAAGTGGCCCTGGCGGGTGGTCGCGATGCCGAGCAGCGCCCAGCAGCGCTTCATGATCTCGGCGGGCACGTTGCCCTCCGCGCGCAGCTGGTGACAGAGGCGGGCCGCTTCGGCGTCGTCGCCGCGCTCGTAGGCGAGCACCGCGTTGCGGAAGAGCTCCACCGCGTGCTTGTTGACGCTGCGCACCGGCGCGCCGCTGGTGCCGTTCTGCAGGGCCGTGAGGTTCTGCATGCCGATGGTGAGCGCGATGATCATCGTGAGCATGCTGCGGCCGCCGTACAGGTACAAAAGGACGCCGAGCAAGACGAGCGCGGTGATGTGCACGATGCGCTCGGCGAGCACCGGCTTGGCCAGCTTGAGCATGCCGAGTCGGTAGAGCTGCCCGCCGTCGAGCGGCCACAGCGGGAGCAGGTTGATCGCCGACCAAAAGAAATTGATGGTGACCAGGTTGTCGGCCATCTGGGTCAGCGGTGGGGGCATCGGTACCCAGAGGCGCACGGCCAGCGCGAGCAGGCCGAGCAGGATGCCCGCCGCCGGACCCGCCGCGATGATCAACGCGTCATCGCGATCGCGCTCCGCCCGTTCGTGGCCGGTCAAGCCGCCGAAGCCGGTCAGCAAGATCTGCGGGTTGAGGCGGAAGCGCTTGGCCACCAGCGCATGACCAAATTCGTGCGCCAGCACGCTCACCGCGATGCAGAGAGAGAACAGCATGCCCGCGCGCAGGCCCATGCTCCAGGAGAGATACCCGAGGAACAACAGGTGCCAGGGGCTCACCCACACTGGCACGTTCGCGAGCGTGAAAACACGAAAACCGCTCATGTGGCAAACACGCTAGCACCGCGTGGGGGCATTTTCCACGCCGTGTCGTGCGCGCTTACGTGCCTTGCGCGCGCGTCGCGAGCCCGCTCATCATCAGGTTCAAGAGCTCCGGAGAGGGGCGCACCTCGGGGTCGGCGACCGAGTCCTGCTCGTGCTCGAATTTGAGCAGATTGAGCTTCTCCATGTGGGCCCGGACACGCGGTGTGAGGAGCCCGAGACGTTTCAAGTTGGGCACGATCTTCGAGAAGGTGAGCTGGCGGAAGCCCTGCTGCATTTCGCTTTGGGCCGCCCACGCGTTCCACACCTTCACGTCGAAGCCGAGGCGCTCGAAGACGGGCGTCTGCAGCAGCCGATCGTGCATCAGGCTGGTGGCGTCGATCACGAACTCCTCGCGCTCCTTGAGCTCGTGACTCATCAGCTCGTCGGTGTAGAGCCGCTCCAGCGAGAGCACGCCGAAGGCCACGTGGCGCGACTCGTCGGCCATGATGCGCGCGGTGATGCTCTGCAAGAGCGGCTCGCTCGGCATCGCGAGCTTCATCATGCCGAAGGCCGCCAGCGCCAGCCCCTCGACCATAATCTGCATGCCGAGGTAGGTGACGTCCCAGCGCGAGTCCTCGACGATGTTCTTCAGGAGCTCCATCAGGCTCGGGTGCACCTCGTAGGAGACCCCGAGCTTCTCGGTGAGGTAGCGGTGGTAGACCTCCACGTGGCGCGCTTCGTCGGCGGCCTGGTTCGCGGCGTACCACTTGGCCTCGGTCCAGGGGACCGTCTGCACGATCTTGGCGGCGGCCGCGAGCGCGCCCTGCTCGCCGTGCAGAAACTGCGAAAGCATGAAGGCGTCCGAGTGGCGGCGCAGCAACAGCGCCTCCTCCTGTGAGAGCGTCTTGGGGGTCTTCATCGCGTGGTTGAAGAAGTCCCGTACGTTGGTCTCGATGCTCATGCGATCGAGGTCGACCTCGACCGACCAATCGAGTTCGCTCGCGTTCCAGCTGTGCTCCTTGCCCTTCTCGTAGAGCGAGAGCAGGCGCTTGTCCGTGAGCGCGTACTCCCAGTCGAAGAGCGTCGTGGACTGGGTCGGGATCGCCTGGCGCGCGCCCGACTGGGGAAGGGGAAGCGGGTTCTTCTGGAGGTAGTCCATGGAGAGCTCCTTGCGTTGCGGGCGGGTGAGATGGGCGGGCGATTCAGACCTCGTGCGGGGTGACACCGAGATAGTGGAGCAAGTTGCGCTCGAGCTCTTCTTGCAGCCTGCCGTCCGGCACGGGCTCGCCGCCGGCCTGGATGGGACCGCTCAAGAGGGTCTGCTCCATGAGGCCGAGCGCGAGCTGCACCGAGAGCTCGGCGGCGAGCTCGGGATCGGGGTGGGTGAAGGCATGGCGTGAGCGCAGCATCAGGCCGGTGAAGCGGGCGATCACCCGACTGCGGAAGGCCATGTCCGCCTTCCAGAGTCTCCGGTTCTCGGAGGCGCGCGAGGCGAAGGCGGTGAGCGTGCCGCGGTGCGCCCGATAGATCTCGAGCAGGAGCGAGATGGCGGAGGAGAGCACCTGCTTGAGCTCCGAGGCGTTCGACTCGACCTCTTCGGCCCCGAGGAGGCTCGCCTCGAGCGACGCCACGCGCGTCTCGAGCTGCGCCACGAAGCGCTCGTGCAACGCGAGCAGGAGCTCATCCTTGTCGCGGAAGCGGGCGTAGAAGCCGCCCACGGAGGAGCGCGCCCGCCGGGCGATGTCGGCGATCGCGATCTCGCCAAAGTGCCTTTCTGCGAGCAGCGATTCAGCCGCGTCCAGCAGGCGGCGCAGGCTGTCCTCGCTCCGCGCCTGCTTGGGACGGGCGACCGATCTCAGGGAGTGGACATGGCGAGGAGGTTCGGGCATATAGAAACGAGAATCTGGTTCTTATTTGAACGCCTTCCCTGACCCGGGTCAAGGGCTGTCGAAGGTTGTCCACTGACGCAAGTCGGTTATCCACTCCCAGTTCACGGCAATTCACAGTCCCAGGAATGGTCATCCACACGTAGGTCACAGGCTTTTCCACAGCGAGGGTTTTGCATTCAAAATGCTTGGTACCTCGTGCTCACCGCTGTAGCTTCCGCGGGTTAGAAAAAGGAACCGGCCATGCCCCCCCAGGTTCAGAGACTCGAAAGCATCCCTGCCGAAAGCCTTCGGCGCGACCGGAGTGAACGTCCCTACGAGGTACTGATCCGCGGTCGTGAGCGTGTGCGGGAGGTGCTCGAGCCCCATCTTGGGGCAGCCTGTGCCCTGGAGCGGGCCAACAACATCGCCCAGGCCTTGGTGTTCGATGACGTCGAGCCCCGCGTCGTGGCCCTCGAGATGCTGCGGCAAATCCCCCGCGAGCTGCGCCTCAAGCTGGCCGAGCTGGTCGTCTGCGCCTGGCTCGACGAGCGCTAGCGCAGCCTGCCTGCGGCGCAGGCAGCGGCTCACGGCCGCGCGCCCTCCAAATGCATGCGCATCATGCGCTCAAACGTCGTATAGGGCTCTCCCACCAGCGGCAGCGAGCTCGTCTCTCCCGGATCACGACTCAGGTCGAAGAACTCGAAGCTGCGCCCGTCCGCGTTGTAGATGAGCTTGTGCGGGTAGTGCACGAGGGCGGCCATGTAGTCCTTCCCGTGGCGCAGCTCTCGCTCCAAGAAGAAGTGCGCGCGCGGGAGGCGCTCTCCACGTGAGAGCAGTCCGGTGAGGTTGCGCCCGGCCAGGGTCGCAAAGCCGCCCCTCAGGCCCGCCAGATTGAGCAGCGTCGGGCCGATATCCTCGTGGCTCACGGCCTCGCGAATGCGCCCTCCGGGTAAGCCTGGGACGTGCACCAGTCCGATCGTGTGCACCTGCGTCTGATACAGGTTTCCGCCGTGCCAATTGCGGCCGTGCTCCTGGAACTCTTCGCCGTGATCGCCGACGACCATCACCAGCGTCGTGTCCTCAAGCCCCTGCTGCTTCACTTCCTCGAGCAGGCTTCCGACCACCGCGTCGGCTTCCCAGATCTCAGACGCGTAGAGGCCTTGCTTGTCGGCGCCAAAGTTTGGAGCGCGCGGCGAGCGTTCGTACAAGTAGTGCGGCTCCAGCAAATGCACCCACATGAAGAAGGGCTGCTTGCGGCTGCGCCGGAGGTGGCGCCGCGCCACCTTCAGCTGCTCTTGCCCCGGAAACCCGCGCATCGTGCCGCCCTGGTACCTTACGCGCGTGGAGGTGTCGTAGGTCCCAAAGCCCCGATCGAACCCGAGCTCCTCGCGGTCTGTGAAGGCCTCGAACGAATTCAACACGGCGATGGTCTCGTAGCCAGCCCGCTGGAAGAGCGACGGGACCCAGGGGTTGTCCGGCGCGAGCACGGCGGGCCTTTTCTTCCCTTTCTGCCAGTGCACCCGGGTCGGCGGACGGGAGCTGAACATGCTCGCGACGGTGAGCCGCGTCCACGGCGTCGTGGCGAAGAAGCGCTCGAACACGTAGGCGCGCGCGGCGTAGGCGTCCAAGTTGGGCGTCGTACGCTGGTGGTGGCCCAGGAAGGACACGCGATCGGCCCGCACGGTGTCGACCGTGATCAAGAGGACGTTCAGCTTGCTCGGCACCTCGGCCGGTCTCGCGTGCCAGCGAGGTGGTTTGCTCTTGGGAATGCCCGTGCTGTCGCCGCCGACGCAATTGTTGTCGATGTTGTCGCGCGGGATCTCCGGCGCCCCGGGGTGCACATTGGGGTCGAAGGGGGCGCAGTCTCCACCCATCAGCAACGATGAGTAGCCGTCCCGATCGAAGTCGGTGGCCGTGCGCAGCGCGACCACGAACAAGGGGGCAACGCCCTGGCTGCGCGCCACCACGGAGACGATCGGCCAGGGCAAAAACACGCCGCACAGACTGCCGACCGTGGCCACGAAGAGCGCTGCGTACTTGCGCTTCACGCTCTGCGTGATCGGCGGACGCCCGTGCCAGAAGCGGGCGGCGACGAAGTAGGTGAGCAGCGCAGACACCACGCCCCCGAGGAGCCAGCGATTGAGCTGTACGAGGCCCGAGCGATTGTCCCAGAGCATCAGGCTCCATGGCCCCGCGGACGCGAGCGCAGCGGGCAGCACGCAGGCCACCCAGTGAACGGTGCGTGACCTGCGCCGCGTGCGGTGGGACCATCGCGCAAGCAGGAGCGCGAGCCAGAACAGCGAAAGGGTGAGGGAGGCCATCCCCAACGCGATCAGCAGGGCCGAAAGTTCTGCGTTGCGAAACCGCTTGGGCGCTTCGAGGATTGCCGCGTACAGACCGAAGGACGACAGGGCCAACAGGGGCAAGCCGGTCAGCACGAGGTCTCGAGGCTCGAAGGCGTCGGCACGTTCGAGCCCGGCCCACAGCGGTCGCAAGCTGCGCTGCACCGCCCCGGTGAGCGTGCCGAACGCCAGGGCCGCCACTGCCGCAAAGCCGGAAAAAAAGGCGCATATTTGGAGGAACATCCCGAGCTTGGTCGACAGGGGAGCCTGCGCTGCGGCGTTCCACGCAATCCCGAAGGCATCCACCAACAGCATGACCAACGCAGCCGACATGGCGGCGCGAACTCCGAAGCTCACGCGCCGGAGCATGTCATACAACCCCGGTCGCTGCGGCCTCCATGTTCGACCCGCCGCGCGCCGCGAACCGACGTCGGCGCCGGCCGTTGAAGGCGGGGCTCTTTGTGGCCTGCCGGTGCTATGACCGAGCGCGTGAAGCCGTGGTTGGAGCGCACCCTGGTAAGCGCGGTGGGGCTGCTTGGGCTCTGGTTCTGCGATGCCGTGTACGCACGTGTGGTGAACGGCCCCACTGCCACGGACCCGCTCTGGCGGGGGCTCTCCGCGAGTTACTTCCTGGTGTGGCTCGTGAGCTTGCCGATGGCCTGGTCGTTGGCTGGGATCGGCTGGGCGACAATTCCGGTGCGCGACGAGCTCCGCTCGCGTCTGCGCGGGTTTTGGGGCTCGCTCCGCGATCCGCAGGCCGGACGCCGAACGGTCGCGGGGATGCTCGCCCTGGCGACCACGCTCCCGCTCGTCCTCTTCGTCTCCTACAGCGCCTCGCTGGCGCTCGTCAGGGGCATCGTCCAGCCCACGAACGCGGCGCTCGCCATCGCCTTGTTCCACGCCGCCTTGGCCTTCGCGTCGCTCGGGCTCTTCTTGGTTTGGCGCTCCCTCGCGCAGCGGGCGCTCGATGCTCTTGGGCGTCGTATGGGGGGGCCGACTTGGCTCGACCGCGCGTGGCTCTTGGGCTCGGCGCTGCTGGTCCTCGGGGCGGTCCTGGGCTGGGGTGCTGCCGCGCGCTACGCGACCTTGATCGACGCGATGCCTTGGCGCGAGATCGCCCGCGGACTTACGCCCGTGGTCGTCTTCCTCTCACTGGCCCTCACGCTCTCGCCCAAGGTGGCGCGGCGCCTCTTCGCGGCGAGCTTCGTGCTCTGGCTGGTCAGCGCGTACCCCGCGCTGCGGCTGAGCCCGCGCGACGCGGTCGCACGGAAGGTTTTTGAGCACGACATCCTCTCCTCGCGGCTGGCGACCCGTCTTCTCACACGGCTCACCGACGCCGACGGCGACGGCTACGGCACGTGGCTCGGAGGAGGAGACTGCGACGAGAGCAACGCCAGCATTCATCCGGGCGCGACGGAGATCCCCAACAATCAGCGGGATGAAGACTGCGACGGCCAGGACCTGGTCGTGCCCGAATTCGTGACCTCCAGGCGGCCGCAGATGGTGAAGCTGCCCGCGACCGTGCCGCAGCGTCCCTCCATCGTCCTCATCACCCTGGACGCGTTCTCCGCTGCGCACCTGAAGGCCTACGGGTACGCGCACGACCCGGCTCCCAACATCGAGGCCTTGATCGCGCGCGGTGTGCTGCTGGATCGCTGCTTCACGGCGGGGCCCGCCACCCGCCTCTCGTTTCCGCCGATGTTTACGGGGAAGTTCGACTCCGAGATCGAGATCTCCCTGGCGAAGCGGCGCTTCCCGTATCCGATGACGGAGCGCAACCTGACGCTCGCAGAGATGCTGCGGAGCGTGGGATATCAGACCCAGGCCGTCGTCCCCACACCGTATTTCACGGACCGCACCTGGCCTGGTCTGACGCAGGGCTTCGATCACGTAGACGACTCCGCGATCGCGAAGACAGCAAAGACGCGGACGGTCAGCGCGGACTACGTCACAGAAGCGGCCGTCGCACGGCTGCGCGCGCGCGATGCCCTACGCCCGCTCTTTCTGTGGGTTCACTACTTCGACCTTCATGGGCCTGCCGGCGTGCCTGAAGGCGTGTCCGCGCGCAACCAGAGCAAGGAGGCCGTGTATGATGCCGAGCTGTCATTTTTGGATCAGCACTTGGGCGCGCTCATCCGCGCCGTCCGCGCCGAGCTCGGCGACGACGCGCTCATCGTCCTCACGGCCGACCATGGCTACGGCTTCAGCGGCCCGCGCTATGCCCGGGGCGGGTACGGCCACGACCTGAGCACCATCACGCTCCATGTCCCGATGGTCTTCGAGGCGCCTTTCCTCACGCCGCGCCGGATCAGCTCGCTGTGCAGCACCCTGGACCTCGTCCCCACGCTCCGCAATTTCTTGCGCATGCCCGAGCTCGTCGGCCTGCGTGGCTACAGCCTGGTCCCTGAGATCATGGAGGGCCGCGCCGCGCGCCCGCAGTACCTGTTTCACCAGCAGTATCTGCCGGAGCGGTATGCGACCCAGGAAGACCCTTTGGTTCGCGTCAGCGTGCGCACGCCGCGCTACAACTACACGCTCGATCGGCGCGATCAAACCGAGGGATTGTGGGACCACCAAGCCGACTACGCCGAGACGCGTGACCTGACGCGCGATGGTTCGGTTTCGTCCGAGGTGCGCGACGAGCTCGCCCGCCTGCTCGCGGCCTTCGTGTATGAGGCAGAGCGCACCATGGCACGGCCCGCAGGCACGAAGCCGAAACGGCCGCCGCCCAAGTCGGCGGGCGGCTCAATCAAACCGTCCGCGAAGACGAGCCCTTAGCGTATCCCGCGTGAAAGACGAGGGCTTGCGGCGCGGTCATTGCGCGGCGACGTGCGGCTTGAGCTTGCTGAGATCCAGCACGATGTAGGTCCCATCGGAGAAGACCTGCGCGCCCATTACCTGCCGAGGCAGCTCGCGCGCGCGTCCACGGCTCGCTTCGATCGCGGCCTTGGTCCAGGCATCGAACGGCTTGAAGTAGTTGGGTGGGCGACCCCCGAGCAGGTAGCTCGGGCGAAAGAGAAAGTGGGTGACCTTCCACTCGTCGCGAAGGTACTGGAGCGGCCCGAGGTTGTCCGCATAGTAGGCGTCGATGATCGCGCGCATTCGGCGGCGCAGCTCGAGCACGTAGCGCTCGTGGAAGGCCTGATGTACTTCGTAGTGCAAGAGGACCTGCCTTCGGCTCACGTACGGGATGTTGTCCATGTCGGTGGGCCAGCCAGCGATCAGGCTGTCTTGGGGCAGCGTCGCCAGGAAGTCATAGAGTGGCTTTCGACCACGCGCGTCGACCGTGAGCCCCGCCGTGGCGCTCCCGCGGCCGCCGAACGGGACCATGACGAAGAGGCTCACGAGGGCCAGCGGCAGCCAGCGACGAAGCCAGAGGCCGCGCCCTTCTGCCAGCACGCCGCCAAGGGCCGTGGCCGAGGCGGGTAGCAACACCGAAAGCACCATGGGCACCGGATAGCAGGCGTAGCGCTGCGGCAAATAGAAGTAAGGAGCGAGAGGGCGCGCGATGAAATGGCCTAGCCAGGCCGCCGCGCCAAAGATGAGCAGCCTTCGGCCCGCTGGGTTGCGCGCCGAAAGGACCACGGCGCCGCAGAGCAAAAAGGCGGTGAGCACCTCGAGCAAGGTTTGTCCGTGGCTGCCCTTGTACGCGGGCGAGCGCCCCTTCGCCCACGCATCCGCGGGCGGAAAGAGCGGGTTGCCCGCGGGTCGGAACATCAGCTTGGCTTCCGCCAGCATCTCATCGGGGAAGCTCGAGAATGGGCTGCGATCGGCCGCCACGTTGTAGCGCCCCCCTGGCCCGATCTCGGGCAGCGCGGCCTGATCCGCTGGCGTCAGTGTTCGGCCGTAGCCGCGCGATGCGACGAGGGTGGGGACCAAAATGATGGCCGAGATCACGGCCGTGCCGGAGAGCACGACGAAGCGCTTCTTGAGCGACCAGGTCGATGCGTCACCGCGATCGGCCGCGGGGAGCACGAACAGCAGGAGGGCGAGGGCTAACCCCGCGGGCATGGCGCCCGCTGGATAGAACGAAGCGCCGACGCAAACCAGGGCCGAAAGGAAACGCGCGCGCCCCCACACCAGGCCGGCCACGGCCAGCGCCGCGAGCGGAAAGCCAAAGCCGCGTGGCAGCCCACCCACCACGCGATCCATCACGCCCACGTCGTTCATCACCAGAAACATCGCCACGAACGCGCCCGGGTAGCCGGCGAACCGTTGGGCTGCGACGCCCGCCGCGACGGCCGTCACCGCGAGCAAAAGATAGGGCAGCATCTTGGAGATCAGCGCCGGATCGAGGAAGAAGCCTCCGATCGTGTAGAGCGCCTGGTAGCCCAGCGGATAGCAAGCGCGATAGTAGGCGGCCGGATAGTCGTTCGGGAACAGCCCAGAGTCGTAGTACTTGAAGAAGGGGTAGATCTGCTGCCTCGCGTCGTCCGTGAAGCGCAGCGGATCCGACGCGGCGACCATGTGCTTCACCAGGCTCGGGCCAAAGATGATCGCGAGCGGAAGCGCAACGGCGAGCATCTTGAGACCGTCTCGACGCAAGAGCGCGAAGAGCCGTTGGCCCGCCGCGGAGAGAGCGGTGGTGATCGAGGCGCGGAGGGAGGCGAGCGTCTGACTCATGGGGAGGCCACGCTGGTGGGTTCGCGCGCGCACAGCGTTCGCTCGGCCAGGAACGGATCTTCGGGCACGCGTAGCGCTTGGAGGGGAAGGGCCAAGAACAGGTTGCGTACGAAGCGCGTGAGGCTCATCGGCTCACGGATGGCGGCGTCAAGATCGCGAATGGGCGAACACGCGAGCACGCGCCTGGCGGCGGTCGCCCTGGGATCCGTCGTGGCGCCCTCTGCTCCGTAACGCGCGGCAAACCAGTGCGCTTTGAGGCTCTTCTCGTGCCCGGGGCGGCGACGCGAAGAGAGCACGAGGCGAGCCGCGAAGGGCTCCGCGAGGCCGTAGGTATCGACAACATTGACCTGCAAGCCATGGACGAGTCCGGCAATGCCCAGGGGGTTGGTCGCGACGACGGCGATCACGCTGGGGGGCGCGGCGGCGCTCGAAAGGGGCAGCTTCTCCTTGCGGTCCGAGAGGTGCCTATTGCCGCCATTCCAATAGGCCAAGCGTCGGCAGGGTGGCGCTTCGTCCCGAGACCCCCCGTAGCTCGGGCAAGCGCGCTCGACTTCGCGCTTCTTCTTCAGAGCGATGGTGTAGAAGAAGAACTGTTGATAGTGCTCGAGCCGGTACGGATTGGGATGTTTGGCCATCCGCGCGTGCCATCCGCGCTCGTCTCCGATCCCATGCTCGTTCTCGGCGGGGATGCGCAGGCGCGCGGCGCATACCGCAGCCCAGGCGCACGTGACCAGGGTGAGGCCGCGAAGGGCCCACGTGTTCGTCCTCGTGGTGAACCGGAACGGGACGACCGCAACCACGCTGCACAGGGCGAACAGGCTCGGAAGCAGGAGCCGAGCGTGCATGAAGTCGCCGCCCACGCGCACCACGTACGCCATGTGCGCGAGTCCGCCGACGGCCGCGGCCAGGCCGATCCGGGCGGTCTTCTCGCGCGTACCGAGCATGATCGCCAGCGCGCCGACGACGCACGCGAGGGGGACGAGCAGCCAGTACGTTCCCAAGGTGTTCCACAGGTAATGGACCCCCTGGCTCCACTGGGCCTCAAAGGCTTCCTTGGCGAGCGCCGTATTGGGGGTGAGCGCCGCGAAATAGCCCATGCGGAAGATCTGAAAACCGAGCCCTGGCGAGAGACCGGCGAGCGCGATGCGTGCGCGGTGCGACCACGAATCCGCCGCGAGGACCAGCAACAGGCCGAGCGGCGCCCCGAGCAACGCATAGTCAGGTCGAACCAGGGGTGCCAGACCGACGAGCAGCGCCGACCAAGTCAGCCGTCGGTTCGAGCGAAAGCTGCCGCACGCGCGCGTCACGGCGAGCAAGCTGCCTCCGAACCAAAGCAGTCCCAGGCCGTTCTCGAGCCCCGAAGTCACGTAGTCCCAGGCGGCGGGTACTGCCGCGTAGGCGAGCGCACCCAGCGGAACAAACCATGGCTCTCGTTCGCGAGGGGCCACCCAACGCCGGGCAGCCGCGCACGACAGCGCCATGCCGGCGCCGCTCATCGCCAACCCTAGCGCCATCGCCGCGTCCTCGACCCGTACGCCCAACGCGCCGACGCCGGCCAAGACGAAGACCCACAGCGGGCTCGTCACCGCCTCGACGCGTTCTCCCACGTTGTAGACGAAGCCATGGCCCGCGAGCAGTTGCTCGGCGACCCGGACGTTGATGAAGCCGTCATCGCCCAGCCAAAGGCGCTTCCAGCCCCCCAAGACGAGCAAGACCGTCGGGGCCAGGACGGGGAGCGAGCGAATCAAGAGCTTCACGGGGCGACTCTACAATGCACATGGCCGGCCCGCATCGCCGCTGGGGCCGAGGCTGCACCCCACCGGGAGCGAGGATCGCTTGCCCGAGGAAGGGGACCCGCGTCGCCCAGGCGGCCCTGCGGCTCTCCCTTGGCTTCGGTCGTTTCCGCCGCCCTTGGCTGTGGTAGATTTCCGGCGCTCTGTGACCGAATCCTGGCCACCACCGCGCCTACACCGTGCTGACCCTTTGAGAAAGAACGCATCGCAGCTGGTAGGTCGGGCCGTGCTGGTCGTGGTGTCGATCTCGATCGGCCTTGCCACGCTCGAGCTGTGGCGGCGTCTCGAGCGCGAACCAGTGGAGGTGACGTGGAGCTGGCTTTACGCGAGTTCCCTCGCGCTGGCGCTGGGTTACACGGCGTCGGCGTTCGCGTTCGGACGCGTGCTACGGCGGGAGAGCGGGCGCCGTCAGCGCTTCTCCTTGGTGTGCGAGGTGTATTTTCGAGGTCTGCTCGCGCGCTATCTGCCGGGCAAGGTGGGCATCCCCGCGGTGCGCATGGCGGCGGCCGCGGACTTCGGGGTGAGCATGCCCTTCATGGCGGCCAGCGCCTTCATGGAGACGCTGGCGTCGCTCGCCACGGCGGGCGCCGTCGCCGCCTTGATCTCATTGGGCCCGTGGGCCGCGCCAGCGCTGCGCCGGGTGGTCAGCGGCCCCTGGACGCTGGCGTTGGTGCTCGCGATCTGCGGCGGCGTGGTGCTCTTGGCCGTGGTCGATCTGCGGCGCTACCCGCGCGCGCTGGTGCGCCTCGCGCGTATGGGCGAACGCGAAGGTCCGCTCTTGCACGGGTACTGGATCCTCGGGTGTTCGGCCAACTGGCTGGCCACTGCCCTGGGCTCGGCGCTATGCGCGATGGCGCTCTCGGAACCGATGGACATCGCGCTCTTGGCGGCGGCCGCCGGCGTGCTCGGGCCCATCGTGGGCTTCTTGGCGCTGGTGGCGCCCGGCGGCCTCGGGGTGCGCGAGGCGTTCGTGGTGGCGCTGCTGGCGCCGCAGATCGGCGCCACGCGCGCGCTGGCGTTCAGCTTGGTATCGCGCGCGGTGACGCTGGGAACCGAGATCGCGGTTTGGGTCGTCGCACGTTCGCTCTTGATGGTGCGCAAGGAGCGCTAGCCTCCCGGGTGGCGCGCAGCGATGTGCTACCGTCGCTCGCCATGCAGACCGGTCCGTTCGTTCTTCCGGAACTCTCCGTCCTCGTTCCCGTGTACAACGAGGTCGAGTCGCTCCAGCAGCTCCACAGGGAGATCTCCGAGGGCTGCCGGGCGGCGGTGGCCGAGTACGAGATCGTGTTCGTGGACGACGGCAGCAGCGATGGCTCCTCGCCCGCGCTCGATGCGCTGGCCGACGCGGATCCGCGCGTCTCCGTGGTCCACCTGCGGCGCAACTTCGGGAAGTCCCCCGCGCTCGCGGCGGGCTTTGAACGCGTGCGTGGGGAAATCGTGATCACCATGGATGCGGACCTGCAGGACGATCCCGCGATGATCCCCGCGTTCGTGGAGCGGATTCGCGCGGGGGCCGACATGGTCTCGGGCTGGAAGCAGAAGCGGCACGACCCGCTCGACAAGACCCTGCCGTCCCGGGTGTTCAACGGCGTGGTGCGCAAGCTGAGCGGCGTGCAGTTGCACGACTTCAATTGCGGCTTCAAGGCCTATCGCGCCGAGTGCATCCAGGAGCTGCGCGTGTACGGCGGGTTCCACCGCTTCTTGCCGGTGTTCGCCCAAGACCGGGGGTTCAAGGTGGAGGAGCTCGTGGTGCATCACCGCCCGCGCAAGCACGGCCACAGCAAGTTCGGGAACAAGCGTTTCCTCGAGGGGATACTCGATCTGCCCACGGTGCTTTTGCTGACCCGCTATCGCACACGACCTCTGCACTTCTTCGGCATCCCGGGCGCAATCATCATGGTGCTCGGCGTCGGGCTGCTCAGCTATCTCACGGTGATCTGGTTCATGGGGCAGTCGGTCGGCACGCGGCCGCTGCTTACCCTGGGCGTGCTCCTCACGATCACCGGCGTGCAAATCCTCTGCGTAGGCCTGGTAGCGGAGGTAGTCGTGCGCACCTCCCTCAATCGCGGCGAGGTCTACGTCGTACGCACCGTCCGCGGCGCCCTGCAGGAGCGCTCGGTGCAGAGGGGACGGAGTATTCAAACTTAGTTAGCGGGGACGGAGTATTCCAACTTCGTTAGCGCGTGCGGGCCCGGGCGAAACGCTAACGAAGTTGAAATACTCCGTCCCCCTGCGACTCAGAGCCAGGTTCCGCGCTCGGGGGCGAGGAGCTTGATGCGCTGGTGCAAATGTGCGGGGCAGCGTCGGGCCAGGATCTCGCGGGCTTCGCGCGGGGAGTAGATCTGACTCGTGTGCATCAGCACGATGTGCTCATTCTCGAAGCGATCGGCCGCGGCCAGGATCTCGTCGAGGTGCACGTGGCAGCCGGCGTGGGCATCGGCGAGCGACTTGCGTTCGTCGTAGAAGGTGCACTCCAGCACGAGCACCCGGCTCTTGAGCATGGCGGGGGTCTTGTCGATCACGCGCAGCAGCGTGTCCGTGGCGTAGCAGAGCTCGAGCCGCTCCGCCTGCATGAACAGGTCCTCCCCGCGCGCCTTGCGCTGGGCGATCTCAGGCCCTGGTAAGGAGAGATACTCGCTCTTGAGCTTGTTCACGCGCCGGAAAAATTGGAAGCCGAGCGAGGGCACGGGATGGAGCGTGCGGAACGCGCGCACGTACAGGTTGTTGGCGACCAGCTGCTCGTCGCCCGCGTGCATGGGCACGAGCTGCACCTCGAGGGGGAAGCGCTGCAGGCGGCTCGCGGCCGCTAGAGCGGTCGCGAGATCGTCGGCGATCTCCGCGGGCAGGTACAGGCGGGGCGGCGCAGGCTTCACCATCATGCCGCGCACGCCGAGCAGCCCGAACAGCCCTCCCATGTGATCGACATGTCCATGGCTGAGAAAGATGTGGTCCGCCGCGCAGAAGCTCCGCAAGGGGAGGCCCACGTCGAGCAGCAGCGCGAGCTCGGGAATTTGCAGCGTGGTGTACACGCCGCCGACCGAGATCCCGCGGACGGTGTACGGGCCGGCCTGCACGGCCGTGTAACTCGAGTCGCTTGCTCCGGGCTCGCTCGGCATCGGGGGCTCTATTCGGTGGCCAGAAAACGACGCCTGAGCTCGGGTGTGGGCACCCGACACTGGTCACTCTTGCCGAACCAGGCGTAGCGTTTCCGGGCGAAGTAGCGATAGGCGGCGTCGCGCGCGAAGCGCGGCACCACGAAGCCGAGCCAGAGCAACATCCAAGGAGCTCGCAGCTTGGCCAAAATGCGCAGGATGGCGGTCGAGCGGGTGTAGGCGCGGTTGCCTTCCACCAGCACCACCGTGTCAGGGTCGATCGTCGGCAGGCCGTACCGAGACAGCACGGACTGGCCGAGCTCAGAGCTCAGCGGGGCGAACACGAATTGTTCCTTGGGGTCGCGATCGATGATGAACAGGATCAGCGCGTTGCATACGTTGCACACGCCGTCGAACAGCACGAGCCGCTTGCCGTTGAGATCCACGCTGTTTGAATGCTACCGCGTGTTCACGCGCTCGCCAGCTCGCGCCGTCTCTGGGCCACGGGGAGTGCGAGCCTTGGTGGGATGGGCTCAAAAGTGCCCGGTCCAGGTGGCGCCGCAACCCCTGGTGCCACAGGACACATTCACCGGCACCGTGGGGGTCTCCTTGCGCTTGTTCCAGGGCTTCCAGAACACGAACGCCACGCCGACGCCCGCTGTGACCGCGCCGCTGATCCACAACGCGTCGGTCAGCGTGGCCTTCATGGCGCCGCTCGACTTCAGGTCATCGGCATCGCCGATGCGATCCGTGGGACAGGCGTCGTTGGGGCAAATTTTCTCGAGCTCCGATTCGTCGCTCTTGGCGAGCGCTCCCGTGACGAAACTGGCCACCACCAACGCACCACCGGCTCCGATCAGCGTCCACGGCAGCCACTTGAGCTTTTCCGGCTGCCGCGGCGCAGGCGCGGCTTCGGTCGGCTGCGTGGCCGCCGTCTGCTCGGAGGCCGCGTTCGCGTCGCTGGGAGCGGACTGAGCAGGCGGCTGCGGTACGGGCTGTCCCTGGATGATCCTCTCCAGCGCGGCGAGGCGCGCCTCGAGCTTGCTGCGCTCGTCGACCTCGGGATTGTCCGCCAAGTACTGCCTCAGCGCGGCGGCGGCGCTGTGCACGTCGCCCGCGTCACGGTAGGCGAGAAATAGATTGTAAAGGAGCGGCGCGCGCTTCGAGAGCTCATACGCCAGCTTGAATTCCTGGGCTGCCTGCGCGAACCGGCCGCTGTCGTAGTAAGCGGTGCCGAGCCGAAAGTGCACGCGCGCCTCCTCGTCGCGCGCTGCCGAGTTCTCGGTCGCAGGCGGCTGCGCGGCGTCTCGCGCCGAGGGCTCCGAAGTCGAGCTGACGGGCCCACGTGCCTCGTCACGCGCGGTCGCATTCTCGGTCGCGGGCGGCTTACCGGCATCTTGCGCTGCGAGCTCCGAAGTTGGACCGACCCAAAGCAATCCCCCCACGATCAAAGCCCATGTCACCCTGCTTCGACGCACGACTCGGCCTCCCGGCTAACCCCAACGGAGCCAGATCGTACCAGCCCCTTGGATGCGTAGGGAAGAACACTCACGCGAAGGGCCGCCTTTCGCGGCGGAGTCCTCCTTACAGCGGGTAGGTGAGGGTGGGTCCGAGCAGGGTCACCAGCGCGAGGACGGTGGGGGCGAGCACCAGAAAGACGAGGAACGTGTAACCCATCACGTCGCGTGCCTTGAGGCCCAGGAGACTCAGCACCGGCAACATCCAGAAGGGCTGCACAAGGTTCGCGAGCGCCTCGCCCAGGTCGTAGACGGCGACCATGAAACCCAGGTGGATCTGCAGCTCGTGGGCCGCTTGCATCACATAGGGCGCCTCGATTACCCACTTGGATCCCCCGCTCGGCACGAGCACCCCCAGGGCCGCGGAGTACACGGCGATCAGCGCGGGGAACGTCTCCCGGGTGGAGATGCTGACGAACCAGTGCGCGATCAGCTCGTTGAGATGGGTCTTTGAGACCACCGCCGCGATCCCCGCGTAGAACGGATACTGGAGGATGATCGCCCAGGCACCCGGCGTGGCCGACTTGAACGCGTGCATCAGGCGCGCGGGCGTGCCGTGGGTGAGTACGCCGACAGTGAGGAAGAAGAGGTTGATCAGGTTGAAGTTGATCGCCGAGAGCACGTGCTCCT
>JBIQKA010000295.1:0-2589 GCA_044507075.1 Myxococcales bacterium | reverse complement strand
GAGCACCTTGAGAGATGTTCCAACCGCGCGTTCCATCGCGCACCTTCCTTCTAAAAGCCGAGTCTCGGTGTCAAAGCGGGTACGTTTGCCCGCGAGCCACAGCAAAGCCCTTCCGAGCTCGTTATTGACTTTCGTTTAATGTGAACCGCCTCCCAATGCAATGGGCGTGACCGGCGGTGCTCGAATCTACCTCCGTTTGGTTCCCCGTGGGAGGTAGACTGTCTTCAAAATCGTTACGGAATTTGGGGATTCGCCTTCGTGCCCCGCGCTGTGGCGCGTGCTCCGCTGCCCACCCCCGGTGAGGCAGGATACGGGTAGCTGTCGATCTGCCCCCGCAGCCACGCCCATGCATTCGGCCTGGCCGTCTCTGGCGCCTGCGGACGGCATGATCGCGAAGCGTCCGGCGTGCGCGGACTCGCGCGTGATCACGGCGCAAGCGCGTGCTTGGGCGCGCGCGATTGACTCGGGGGCTTTGCGAATTGACCGTCACCGCTAGCGCTTAGCGGATTGCGCCGCGCGCTATGCGCAGACGGACAAAGTTGTGGCGTGCGCTCCTGTCGTATGACCACCTTCCTTCGTTTCGTATAGGGTGTGGCTCAGCGTTGCGGACGAGGCGGTCTGCGATGCTCAGTTACGGAGCTCGCTAGCGGACAGACCCGCCCGCTCCCACTTCGGTTTCTTGGAGGACGTCATGGACAGGGCTTTGTTTTCACCCAAGCTGCTTGGCCTCGCCATCATTGGTGTCGCTCTGGGCGGCGCCGCGTGCGGCGACAGCGAGGATTCCAACTCGCAGCCGGGAGAAGAGGTCGATGGTGGCAACGGCGCGGTAGGCGTGGGCCGGTGGGGCGGCGACTGCGTCGACGGCGCCACGCGCTGTACGGACCAGTGGGGGGCCCCGCTCTGCCCCGTGAACACCGGTTACAATGGCGACGACCTCGCGATCTGCGCGCCCGCCGATCTCAACGAGGGCATGCTCCTGCACTACGGTCCCAAGGATTACAACAATCCTGCAGAAATCGAGAAGTACAAGATGCTGCCCTTCGGGGAGGCCGAGAACTGCGTCTACGTGCGCACCACGAACACGGAGCCGGTCTGGGTCAACCGTTTCCACGGGCGCATGCGTCCCGAGTCGCACCACCTGATCGTCACCATCGCCCCCGAGTGGCCCGAGGGGGTGGTCGAGGGCGAGCCCGTGCCCTGCGATCAAGGGGAGGCCTTCGGCTCGCGTTGGCTGCTCGGCTCGCAGGACCCCCAGATCGATCTGGAGGTGGAGGGCAGCTCTCCTGGCTCGCTTCCAGCCAAGGAGGGCGATCCGGAATTCGGTGCGGGCACCGTCATTCAGCCCAACAGCGTCCTGCGCATCGACATGCACTACGTGAACGGCACCGACCAGGAGATCCTGCGAGAGGCCTGGGTCTACTTGAAGACGGTCCCGGCCGACCAGGTGAAGGTGCAGGTCGACATGATCACCTTCTTCCAGGTCAACATCAACGTGCCGCCGAACAGCAAGGGCACGGTGACCGCGCGTGGCCGCTGCCCCGTGCCCAGCGAGCGTTACATCGGGATGGTCACCGGCCACTTCCACAAGCACGGCACCCGCTTCAGCACCTGGTACGAGCCCCAGGGGGGCGAGCCCCAGCTCATCTATCAGTCGTACGACTGGGACACCCCCGGCAACGCCTGGTTCACGCCGCGCATCACCAACCCCATCATCGACGGCGGCGGTCGTTGGGGCGGCACCAGCGGATACGTCCTCGCCAAGCCGGGCGACTACGTGAGCTTCGAGTGCGAATTCGACAACCCGAGCACGCAGTCCGTCCACTTCGGTGAGCTCGGCCGTGACCAGATGTGCAATGTGTTCGGCTTCTACTATCCGAGCGATGGCAACGTGTGGAACTGCGGCTGCTTTGGCGACGCGTGCTTCGGCGGCGACGAGGCAAGGAACGTGCTGTGATGACCATGCGAAGCCTTGCGCGAGCGTTCCCGCTGCTCTTCCTTTTGGCCTGCGGCAGCGACGGGGACGATCAGGGTGGCGACATCTATGACAACGATCCCAACCCGCTGCCCTCGCCCACGGACGTGAGCACCACGGTGGATCCGAACGTCTTCCCAATGACGCACTACAGCCAGATCGAGAAGCCCTATGAGGACGCGGCCGGCTGCCTCGCCTGGGGCGAAGCCAACGACGACGTCGGCGATAGCCGGACCTGCATGTGCAACAACTGCCTGGAGACCATCCAGGAGTGTGATGCGCTCCAGGGCTGCCGCGAGATCCGCGAATGCTCGACCCGAACCGGCTGCGACTCTGAGTACTCTTGTTACCTCCTGCCGACCGCACAATGCGTCGACGTGATCGACAGGTGGGGCAACGCCTCGGTGTCCGTGACGGTGAGCCTCGAGTACATCAACTGCGCCAAGCGCAACAAGTGCCAGTAATCTGATTCGCTAGGCCCATTTGCCCCGTGAACGGAGCGGCCGATCGGCTCCAGCGGTGGCGTGCATTTTCTGCGAGGAGTGAACGATGAAGCGGTTTCCCTGGTTGAAGCTCCGCAAGAAGACGGATCCCGAGCTCCCGCTCGAGCCGCCGAT
>JBIQKA010000294.1:0-2591 GCA_044507075.1 Myxococcales bacterium | reverse complement strand
AGAGGCCGCGCGTGATGCCGCTGTACATGGGGGCAGGCTAGCAAGGCCGGACAATTCTGACGAGCGCGTTGTCAGGCCCGCGGACTTGGCCCAATCTAGCCTTTTGCACGGGGCCCACACCCGGGGGCAGGGAGCGATGGCAGTCCGCGAAATTCTGAAGATGGGCGACCCCAGGTTGCTCAAGGTGGCGCGCCCCGTGGATCGCCTCGGGACGCCGGAGCTGCGCGCGTTGGTCACGGACATGTTCGAGACGATGGCGGCAGCGAGCGGCGTCGGCCTGGCCGCTCCGCAGATCGGGGTCGACCTCGCCCTGGTGATCTTCGGCTTTCAGCGCAGCGAGCGCTATCCCGAGGCGCCGGCCGTTCCACGCACGGTGCTGCTGAACCCGGTGATCGAACCGCTGTCACCGGACGAGGAGGAGGGCTGGGAGGGCTGCCTCTCGGTGCCCGGCATGCGCGGCATGGTGCCCCGTTGGACCACGATCCGCTACTCCGGGGTGGACCCGGACGGAGCCCCCATCGAGCGGATCGCGGAGGGATTTCACGCGCGGGTAGTGCAGCACGAGTGCGATCACTTGATCGGCAAGCTCTACCCCATGCGCATCCGGGACTTCTCTCGCTTCGGGTTCACCGAGGTGCTCTTCCCCGAGCTCGAGGACGCGGGCGACGACTGAGTCGTCAGGGAGATACAAGCGCGCTCAGCGCCGGACGGTGAGCGCATAGCCGAGCCAGAACAGCGCGATCAAGCCCACGCCGGCCCAAGCGGCTTGCCGGATGAGGCGCCTGCTCAGCTGCTCCATGCGCTCCATCGTGTGCTCGACCCGGGCTTCGACGCGCTCGAGCTCGGCGAGGCTGTCGCAGAGCAGCTCGTGTGCACCGAGCCGCGCCTGCAGGCGGAGCACCGCAGGGATGCGCGGGGCGAGGAACATCGCCCGCTCTCCGAGCAGCAGGGCGGCGTCGGCCGCGCGGGTGGCAGACTGGACTCCAGCCAGGATGCCGGAGGCGTTGCGGCGTTGATGACGGTCCGCTGCGGACGCCGAAAATGCCGTGAAGCGCACGCCTGCCACGCGGGTCTGCTCCGGGTGGCTCGCCTGCCAGGCGCGGATCGTCTCGCGCACCTCTCGCTCCTGCGCCGGGGTCAGGACCTTGCGCGCGAGCTCCCAGATCTGCCGCTCGGAGGAGCGAAAGACGTGGGCCAATGCTTCACCCGCTTCGCCGAACACGCGCGGGACGTAGTGGCGCTCCATCACGTCGCGGCTGAGCGTGACGAAGACCACCATGTCGAGCAGGTTCGCCTCCGGCCGAGGTCCCGCGGCGATGTCGAGCGCGGACGAGATGGCGATCAGCGTGTGGCGCAGCGCCGGCTCGAACAGGGCCCGATCCTGCCCGCTCAGGATCTCCTGGGTGGCCTGCGTGACCCGCTCCGACAGCAGCGCGGCAAAGCGCTGCAAGTCTTGCTGGATCTCCTCCTGGGCAACCAGCCGCCCCGCGGCTGCGTCTGTCCGCTCCGGCGCCGGCTCCGCGCCATGTTCAGCGCGGGCGTTCAGTGCCGGTATCAAAGAGCGATTTCGGGTCCGTCTCCGCCTCCTGTGGGGCTTTCTGTCCGAGTCCGAGGTTCGCATCGCTCGACCGCCCGATCTCGCACGCCCACCGCGCGGCGCGCCACCAAGACCTTGCGCCGAGCCGGAGGGGCGCGCAAAAGGCGCCGTTTGGGGGCGCACCGGTTGAAACACCGCCAAATCGTGGCAGTTTTGCGCCCGCCATGGCCAAGATCACCGCCCTGACTGGTTTCCCCGAATGGCTGCCCGAGCAGCGCTTGGTGGAGCAGCGCCTGCTCGACCTGGTCCGGCGCAAGTTCGAGCTGTTCGGCTTCACACCGCTCGAGACCCGGGCCGTGGAGCCGCTCGGCGTGCTGCTCAAGAAGGGGGCGAGCGACAAGGAGATCTACGTACTCAAGCGCCTCCATGCCGAGGACGACGAGGACGCTGAACTCGGCCTGCATTTCGATCTCACGGTGCCCTTCGCGCGCTACGTGAGCCAGCACCGCGGGAGCCTGGTTTTCCCCTTCAAGCGTTACCAGATCCAGAAGGTGTGGCGCGGTGAGCGACCGCAGCAGGGCCGCTACCGCGAGTTCTACCAGGCGGATATCGACGTGATCGGCGATGGTGAGTTGCCGGTGCACTTCGACGCGGAGATGGCGCTGCTCTTGCACGAGGTGGTGAGCTCGCTGCCCATCCCGAAGATTCAGCTGCGCATCAACAACCGCAAGGTGCTCGAGGGCTTCTACCGCGCGCTCGGCCTCACGAACATCATCGACGTGCTCCGCAGCGTGGACAAGCTCGACAAGATCGGCGAAGAGGGCGTGAAGAAGGCGCTGGTCGGCGAAAATGGGCTCAGCGAGAGCCAGGCCGAGGCGTGCCTCGCGCTGGCGCGCATCCGGGGCCGCGGCGCGGACGCCGTGGCCCAGGTGCGCGCGCTCGGGCAGAATCACCCGCTCCTCGAGGAGGGGCTCGCAGAGCTCGAGACCGTGATGAACATGCTGCGCGATCTGCCGGCCGAGTCCGCCATCGCCGATCTCCACATCGCGCGCGG
>JBIQKA010000015.1:0-84053 GCA_044507075.1 Myxococcales bacterium | reverse complement strand
CGTTGTTGTCGAAGTCGTTGTTCTGGAAGATACCGCCGAGCGAGAGGCTGCCCGTAAGCTCCCACTCCCACCAGTTGATCTCCGACTCCACGCGTTCGGCGTAACCTGCGGGGTTGAACACGGAGCCGTCGATGCCCGAGGCGATCGCCGTGTATGCGCCGGCCATGCCGCGGATACGACCACCCGCGACCACCGGGCCCGTGAAGAGGTCGATGGAGTAATCGTTGCTCGTGAAGGTCTGCGCGCGCGCGGGGGCGGGCATGCCCGCCATGCCGAGGACACCCAGCAAAAGGAGGCACGCGCCCAGCCATCCCCGCAGTGACTCCGCCACTAGGCCCGCGCGACGCGCTCGTGGATCTCTCGCGCGAGCCCTTCGGCCGCCTCGACTTCGAGGGCCAGAGTCAGGCGGGTCGGATCGGTGATGGGTTCTGGTGTGCGCCGCTTGCGCGTCTCGCACGCGCGCTCGGCCGCGTCGGACAAGCGTTTCCTGAAGAGAGGATCCCCGGACGCCTTGTCGGCGAGCGCGTCGTGTGCGCGCGCGAGCCAATCGAGCCGGGAGCACACGAGCAGCGTGTCGCAGCCCGCTTCGATCGCAAGGCAAGCGGCCTTCTCGGGGCCGTAGTGATCCGCGATGGCTTTCATTTCGAGGTCATCACTCATTACGAGGCCGTCGTAACCGAGCTCCTCGCGCAAGAGCCGCTTGACCACCTGGGGGGCCAGCGTGGCAGGGGTGCCCGGGGCCAGCTGTTCGAAGACCACGTGGGCCGTCATCAGGGCGGCCATCCGGCCTTGGGCGGCCCGGAAGGGCGCAAGTTCCACGCGCTCGAGGCGCTCGCGATCGTGCGAGAGCCGCGGCAGGGCCAGGTGCGAGTCCAGATCGGTATCGCCGTGTCCCGGGAAGTGTTTGCCGCAGGCGAGCACCCCGCCCGGCGCCTCGAGCCCCCTGGCGAAGGCGAGCGCTTGGGCTATCACGCGCGCCGCGTCGCTACCGAAGGCGCGATCGCCTATCACGGGGTTTTTCGGGTTCGTGTTCACATCCAGCACGGGCGCGAAATTCATACTGAATCCCAGCGCGGCGAGCTGCCTTCCCAGGAGTGCGCCGCAGCGCTCCGTGAGCGCGAGATCGTCGAGCGAAGCGAGCGCCGCCATGGGGGGCAATTGCAGCACGGGCGCGCCCAGGCGCGCGACGCGGCCGCCCTCTTGATCCACCGCGGTGAGCAGGGGGGCATCCTGGGGGGCAGCCTCGACGAAGCGCGCGATCAGTGCTGCCACTTCGTGCATTTGTCCAAGGTTTCGCTTAAATAGGATAATACCACCGAGTTCGCCGCGCGCGCATGCGCGCAGAAGGTCCTCGGGGGCCTCGGTGCCCGGAAATCCGGCTACCAGGACCTGACCAGCCAAACGTCGCACGACAGCGTTTGTCATCGCGGCGGGAGCTTACGGAAGAGATGGCCTCAAGGCCCGTATTTGACAGGTTGCTCGGTTGATTCGACTGAACCAAGACTCTTCGATCTCAGAATTGCCCGCGGCGAACACGGACCGCGGTGAGCCGCGCATCGCGCGTGTTCCTCGTTCTCGTCTCAGTCATGGTACGAAGCGGAGCGTGCCCGAACCCAAGCGCTACACCGGCATCGTTCCCAAGGAGCGTGTCGACCCCGATGCCGCCAAGGTGGTCAAGCGCCTGACTCGCAATGGTCACGCGGCGTATTTGGTCGGGGGTGGGGTGCGCGACCTCTTGCTGGGGCAGAAGCCGAAAGACTTCGATGTGGCCACCAGTGCGCGACCCCACGAAGTGCGCGCGCTGTTTCGGAACTGCCGCGTGATCGGCCGGCGCTTCCGCCTGGCGCACGTGCTCTTCTCGGGCGGGAAGATCATCGAGGTCGCGACCTTCCGACGCGATCCGCGCGAAGAGGAGGCCGCCATCGACGCCGTCGACGAGGGAGACGGCGTGCGGCTCGTGCCCGTGAAGCGCGCCGTCGACGAGGACGCCGATCTGCTGATCCGCCACGACAACGCCTTCGGCGAGCCGCACGAGGACGCGATCCGCCGCGACTTCACGATCAACGGCCTGTTCTATGACATCGAGGCCGATGAGGTGATCGACTACGTGGGAGGGGTGCGCGACTTGCGCGCCCGCATCGTGCGCACCATCGGCGATCCCGCGATCCGCTTTCGTGAAGATCCGATCCGCATCCTGCGCGCGATCAAGTTCTGCGCGCGGCTCGACCTGGGCATCGATCCAGAGCTCTACGAGGCGATGATCGATCAGCGCCAGACCGTGAGCCGCGCGTCGCCACCGCGCGCGTTCGAGGAAATCCTGCGTCTTTTGCGCAGCGGCGCGGCGCACCGCTCCTTCTATCTCTTGTGGGACACCGGGCTGCTCTCCGTGATGATTCCCGAGCTGGCGGCCTACTTGGACGACGTCGGTGAGGAGGCCGACGACGCCTGGCGCAGGCTGTGCGCCGTGGACAGGCGCGCGGCGCAGAACAGGCTGCCCAACGACGCCGTCTTGCTCTCGGCGCTCCTGCAGTCGCCCGCCGAGGAGTACATGGAAGGGGAACGCGATCCCGCGCTGGCCTTCGACGCCTTCGTCGAGGAGATGGCCGCTCGCTTCACCATCCCGCGTCGCATCCGAGAGCGCATGCGGCTGTTGTTGTCGGTGCAAAAGCGCCTGCGGGACGGAAAGATCGGCAACATCGCCAAGCGCGAGTTCTTCGCGGACGCAGCGCTACTTCACGGGCTCGACTGCGAAGCGCGCGGGCTGCCCGTTCCAATCTGGGCCTACGACATCACGCGCTACAACGAGAGCGAGCAGCGCGCGAACGGGAAGAAGACAAAGCGCGGCTGAGCTCCGGCCCGTGCGTGCTACGTCAAGGCTCGTGGAGCGCGAAGAGCAGCTCAAAGCCCAGCAAAAGCGGCGCATGGCCTTCATGCCGTGGCTGTATTTCGAGGCACAGCCGCACGTCCGCGCCTGGGCCGAACCCTGGCAACGCGAGGTCCATGCCCGCCTAGCGGGGCTGGAGGCTGTCCGCCTCGACCCGGGCTGCTTCGTGGCGGAGGAGGCCGCGTTGTTCGCCGAGCCCCATCGCGAGGTCGTCTTGGGACCGGGCGCGAGCGTCGCCGCGCACGCCTTCATCCATGGGCCGGTGACCCTCGCGGCCCAGGTGAGCGTCAACCCGCACGCGACCCTCGACGGAGGGCGCAAGGGGATCGTGATCAGCGAGGGCACCCGCATCGCCGCGCGCGCCTCGCTGTTCGCCTTCGAGCACGGGCTCTCGCCTGAGCGAGCGATCCGCGAGCAACCCGTGCGCTCGCACGGGATCCAAATCGGCGCCGACGTGTGGATTGGCACGCAAGCCACGGTCACCGATGGCGTCCAGATCGGCGACCACGCCGTGGTGGCGGCGGGCGCGGTGGTCACGCGCGACGTTCCCTCATGGGCGGTCGTGGCGGGCGTCCCCGCGCGCGTGATCGGAGATCGTCGGACCTGGTCGGCAGCCGCTTCACGGTGAGTCCGCTTCGAGGGGCTCTCCGACGCTCCCGCGATCGATGGTGAGCATCACGTTGCCCTTTTGAAACGGCGCCCCCTCGTCGGGATCCGGGACGCCGTCCACGAGGTTGGTGACCGAGATCAACACCTGGCGTGTCTGCGGCATCATCTCGAGGGTCGCAAAGCTGTTCGGGTTCTTGCGCGGCGGAGCCGCGACGCGGCCGATCAGGTTCAAGTCCTCGTCGAGCGCGACCAGCGAGAGGGCCCAGCGCGCGCCGTACTCTCCGCGCGACCAGACCCGCAGGCGGTCTCCCGGCTCGAGCGGTCGATCGATGCGCACCAGCGCGTATTGACTGCCGAGCGGCTCGACTTCGCTGGCCATGGGCGGGTGCGCGGGCAGGGCGCTCCAGGTGAGCTCGGCCCACGGCGTGCGGCGCGCGCCCTTGGTGGGCTTGATGGGCTTCGCCGTCGCGCCCTCTCGCTGGCTCGCGCGTAGCCAGCTGAGTCCCTGATGATCGGCGAGCTCGGCCGCCACGTTCTCGAGTTGCTCGCCGCGGTCGGCGAGGGCGGCCGCGATCGCCTCCAACAGGTCGGGGCTCGCACGCAACCCGGTGCCCTCCCACGTGCGCTGCCGTGCGAACTGCCACATGTCACGCAGGAACGTGCCCTGGTTGAGATCCTGGCGCGCCCCGAGCGCCACCAGCCACTCCGCGCCGCGCCCGCTGTCCTCCGGGCCGAGGGCAGAAAGGCTCGGCTGGTCGGCGCGCCCGTTCTCCTCGTTGTCGCAGCCGAGAACGCCGGTCGCGAGCCAGCTCAGGTACGCGGCGCTACTTCGACGCACACCAGCCGACTCCGCCGGATCGAGCTCGAACAACACGCTCTCGGCCAGGGCCTGGGTAACGCAGGCAGCAAGGCGCCGCGCGGGCACACGGGCATCGACCACCGCGAAGGAGCGCGCGCCGTCGAGCCCCCAGACAGGCTCGGTCGCGTCGAGCTGCGCCGCAGCGCCGCGGGGGGCCTCGTGGGTCACGTACAGGTCCCGGCCCGCGGTTCCGCCCTGTCCCGCGTCCCCAAAGCCCGAAGTCCAGCCGGTCGCCTCCAGCAGGCAAAGCGCCTCTTCGGCGGCCGCGAGCACCTCCTGCGCGCGACGCGGGCTCACACCCGGACCCACCTGCACGCTGAGCGGCCAGAGGAGCGAATCGAGGCGGCCCGTGGTGGCGGGTCTGGGAGCGGAATTGGGGAACACCACGCGGGGACCCGTCCACTTGGGGGCTGCGCTGCGGGTGGTGGCCTCGGCCCAGTCATCGATCCCGGGGATCAGGCTCTGGGCGAGTACGGGACTCCACATCGACAGCGTCATGACCAGGGCCAGGCAGACTGTGCGCGCGTGTAGTTCTGGACGGCTCAAGTTCGTTCGATCCTCTCCCGTAAGATTTGACATTTTCAGCAGTTGGCTTCTACATCGAAGCAATGACTGAATCGCGGGGCTTCGATCCAGGGGCGTTCTACGCATTCGATTTGGCGCGCGGAGCGGTGCACACGAGGCACGGAGAGCGTGTGCTCATGTTCTCGGCGGACACGCTCGGCCCGCTCGTGACCACGGCGGCGCGCCACGGGGACCTGACGTCGATCCGCATGCTCGGCAAGCGCATCGGCGACGACGCGGCGCGTTCGTTGGGCGATGACGTCAAGGAAGCCACGCCGGAGGCCGTGGTGGCCCATGCGAGTGGAACCCTCGCGTTGCTCGGCTGGGGCACGCTCGCGCTCGAGCGTTGGGGCAAGGCCCTGGTGCTGATGCTCGATGGTGCCCCGCAGTTGGACGGGGAGCGACTGGGCCTCGCGGCGTTGCTCGGCGGCATGTTGACGAGCCTGGGCGGCCGCGATGTGGCGTGCGTCCCGGCCCAGGAGTCGGGTCGCTTCGTCATCGTGCATCCATCGATCGCCGAGACGGTATGGACGTGGACCAAGGAAGGTAGCTCGCTGGGCGAAGTGATCTCGCGCCTCGCGCCGGAGGGCAACGCATGAGTGCCGCACGTGTCGAACGACTGAAGTCCTTGCTCTCACGCGTGCAGGAGCGGCGCGCCGCGCCGCGCGTGCGCGGGCTGGTCGCCGTGCCCGCGCCCGTCGCCGCGCCGCCTGAGCCGGTGGCACCTGCGCCGTCGAGCCACGAGCCCGGGTTGGGCGTGGCCAACACGATGCAAGACCTTCGACAGATTTCGGTGAGTTCGCCGGAGCCTGTGCACGAAGCGCCGCTGGTGCTCGAGGGCGTCCAGCGCGGCGCACCCGCGCCGACTCCGCCAGCGGCGCACACAGCCGCGACCGCGCGCACCACAGCGCCCACCGCCAACGATCTTGCGCCCACGCCGGCCGCGCGGCCTGCGGAGCCGGAGTTGCTCGAGAGCATCCCGCCGCTCTCCGCCGAGCCGGAGCTCGAGTCGCTTCCGCCCGCCGCCGCGCTGCAAGAGGAGGCTCCGCTCAGCGCGCCGAGCGCCCGCGTCGAAGCGCCGCTCCTGTCACGCTCCGAGCCCGTGGTGCGGGTCGTGTCCTCGCCGCGCATCGAGGCCCCGAAGAGCTTCGGCGAGCTGCTCGAACTGTCGCTCTCGCTGCGGCCGCGCTGACGCCCTCGCGGGCGGTTTTCGCCGAGCCGGGGCCCAACACCCCCCAGTGCGCAGGGACGGCGAGCGAGGCTCGCGCGAGCGCGCGACCGGGCCGAAGCCCGAGTGGCCAGGGTGAACGAGCCGGGCTACTACCTGCGGCATGCTGCTTGTGGTGGACGTTGGCAATACCAACACTGTGCTCGGGCTCTACGATGGCAAGGAGCTGGTGCACAACTTCCGCATCGAGTCTTCCAAGGGGCGCACGGTCGACGAGTACCACGTGCTCCTCATCAGCCTGATCGGTCTGGCAGGGGTGCACAGGGAGAAGGTGGTCGCGAGCATCGTCGCCTCGGTGGTGCCCGCGCTCAGCGATCCCATCAGCAGCGCGCTCAGGCGCGCGTTCGGACACAAGCCATTGGTCGTGGGGCCCGGCATCAAGACCGGTATGCCCATCCTCTACGAGAATCCGCGCGAGGTCGGCGCCGATCGCATCGTGAACGCCATCGCCGCCTTCGAGACCGTGTCCGAGGGGCAAGGATGCATCGTGGTGGACTTTGGAACGGCCACCACCTTCGATTGCGTCTCCAACAAGGGAGAGTATTTGGGTGGGGTCATCGCGCCTGGCATGCAGATCAGCGCGGAGGCGCTGTTTTCGCGGGCGGCCAAGCTGCCGCGCGCGGAGATCGTGAAGCCCCCGCGCGCCATCGGTAGGAACACCGTGCACTCGATGCAGTCGGGCATCGTATTCGGCTACGTGGGGCTCGTCGACGGCGTGGTGGCGCGGCTCAAGATGGAGCTCGGCTACCCTTGCAAGGTGATCGCCACCGGCGGCCTGGCCGTGCTGATCGCTCCCGAGTCCGAGTGCATCGAGGTGACGGACGAGAACCTTACCCTGGAAGGCTTGCGCATCCTCTACGAGCGCAACGTCTCCTGAGCGCCCGCGCGCGCGTGCCCCATGGTCGATCGACGTAAGCACCGTGGCGCCCATCCCGACGATCCACGCGACTTCGCGGACAACCGTTGGCCCGCGCTGCAGGCGGCTACCTTCGAGCTCAGTTGGCTCCTCGAGCGCGATTACAGCGAACGTGCGGCGCTGAAGCTGGTCGGGGACAAACATCAGCTCACGCTCCGCCAGCGGGAAGCCGTGGCGCGCGCAGCGTGCGCCGAGCGGGCGCGGACGCAGCGCCTCTCGCGCCGCGCCGACCCTTCGTCCCTGCCGGGGGCGACGCTCGGTATCGACGGCTTCAACTGCCTGATCACGCTCGAGGTCATGCTCTCGCGTGGTCCCGTGTTCGTCGGGCGTGACGGGGTTTTGCGCGATCTCGCGAGCGTACACGGGACCTATCGGCGCGTCTCCGAGACCGAGCCTGCCATCGACATGGTGGTCGGCGCCCTGGTCGCGTGGGGGGTGCGCGAGGTGCGCGTATTTCTGGACCGGCCGGTCGCCAACAGCGGCAGGTTGCGCGGGCTCTTTTTGGGCGCTTCCGCGCGCCAGGGGCTGAACCTCAGCTGCGTGCTCAGCGAGCGGGTGGATCAGGAGCTGGTGGAGAGCGTGCCGCTCGTGGCGTCTTCGGACGCGTGGGTGCTCGACCATGCCAAGTCCTGGCTCGATCTGCCGGCGCTCTTGGCCGAACGTCAAAGCCTCCCGCTCTGGTTGGTCCGCCTCGGGTAGCCCCGCGGGCTCGGGCCCACGTACGCCGGAGCAGTGAACGCGGGCGCGGCGCGGTCGGCTGAGCGAACACGCTTCAATGGAACAACCAGACGAGGCCTGCCAGACTCGCCACCAGCACCGCGATCGCGAGCCCGTAGATGATGACGTCCGTACCCGAGGTCCGCGGGGAGGGCCGCGCCTGCGCGGGCTCGGTCGCGATCGCCTTGGGGGGCGCGCTCCCGCTCGCTGCGTCCAGGGATTGTTCGGGTGAGAGCTTGGGCTGCGTGCGCGTGAGGACTTGGTCGGGTTCTCCCTCGAGGCCCTTGAGCGCGCGCTCCGCGGGGTCTTCGTAGAGGATCGACGTGTCACCCAGCTGCAGGAGGTCACCGTGGCGGAGGCGGCGCTCGCGCAAGCGCTTGCCGTTGATCTCGAGTCCGTTCTTGCTCGCGAGGTCGCGCGCCAGGGCACCGTCCAGGTCACGCACGATCTCGATGTGCTCTCGCGACACGTCGGGATCGCGCAGCACCAACCCGGCCTCCTCGCCGCGCCCTATCACCAGGCGACTCGGTGGATCGGCGAGGTTGATCAACGTGTCCTGATCGGGGCCGCGGGTGATGCGCAAGAAGGGGGGGCTGTGGGCCTCCGAGTCTGCTCCCGCGAGCTCCTGCAAGAGGCGCCGCGCGAGCGAGGCGGTGCGCTCCGGCGAGGTGGCGATTCCGAGCAGGGGGCCCACGCCGAATGTGAGCTGGAACTCGCCGATCTCGATCAGGTCGCCGGAGACCAGGCTGCGCGCCCGGGTGGGGACCAGGGCCACGCCGTTGATGCGTGTCCCGTTGGTGGAGCCCTCGTCGCGTAGTTTCGCCTGTCCGGCCTGGATCTCGAGGGTCGCGTGGAGCTCGCTCACGGTGAGCCCGGGCAGACGCACGTCGGCCCCTGCGCTTCGGCCGATCACGATTCGCGCCTGCTCGAACTCGAAGCTCACCTCGTCCCGCTCACCCGAGCTTCCCGGGTGGCGAACCACGAGTTTCACCGCCATCGAACACACGTTTGGCCGCGATCCGCCAAAGGTCAAGAACGCGAGCGCATTTCCCAAGTCCCCGCACCGCCTCGCGGGCGGCTTCGGGGACTGGGAGATGCGCTCGGGCGTGTTCTTTCGGGCCTTGGGGTGAGCGAGGGCCCGCGGCGCGCCGGCAAACCGTCGAAAATTGGACCCGCCGGAGACATTCTGGGATCAAGGTCTATGGCCGGGGGCACCAGCTCCGGCGCGATGGTTCTCGAAGGAGAGGTATGGAAACTGCGGTTCACAGCGGGCGAAGGGAGGAGCGGGCTCCGCTCGATGCCCTGATCGAGCTGCGCAGCGATGACAGCGCCGAAGTGCTCGAAGCCGACGGACTCGATCTGAGCCCGGGTGGCCTGGCGATGCGCGCTGCATTCGTGCCTCCCGTAGGAGCAAGGTTGCAGTGTCAGTTCCGTTGCTCGCCGGACGGGGAGCGCGTGCGCGTCGAAGGCGAGGTCGTTTGGGCCCATTGGCAGAGCGACCGGGACGGAGCCTTCGGGATGCGCTTTTTGGAGCTCGACACCAAGAGCGCGACCGCCATCCGACGTCACATGGAGCCCGAGCTTTCCGCGCTGGAGGCACAGGTCGAGCCCCCCGCTCCGACGCTGACCGACCTCCGCATCGACGGGGTTGGCGCGCCGATCGAGACCGAGGTCCTGTTCGCGGACTCCGGGAGCATCGTGGTCGAACAGGAGCTGAACTTCTTGAAGCTCGGCCGAGGCGTGTCGATCGACGTCCCCGGGGTGGGCGCCAAACGGGGGCGGATTGGCTCGGTGGAGCTGCGGCATGGCCCCCTGGACGTGCCGACGCTGGTGTTCGGCATCCTGCTCGACAGCGAGCCCGAACCGCGTGAGTTCGCGGTGGGGGTGAGCGAAGCGCGTTTGACACGCGAGCTCGCGCTCGAAGCGCACGCCGCGCGCGAGCCTGCGATCGATGCGCGCGAACCCGTCGTCGAAGCGCGAAGCGACGTGCGTGAGGGGGGCCGACGCGAGGAGCCTCAGATCGTGAGCATTGCCGCGGTGGCGGCGCCCACGGCCCCCGCGAGCGCCCCGACCAGGCCGGATTCCGGCGCCACCACGCGCGCGCCCTCGGAGACTTGCGCTCCGACGTCCGTGCGCAGCGCGTCCGAGGTCGACGAGGCGGACCTCAAAGCGATGCAACCCTCCTTGGTGGCGCATACACGCGCGCTCGCCGGGGCGATCGCCGCTTGGTGGTCCTTGCTGTGGTCACGCGTCGCGCCGCTCTTCAAGGGGGCGATCGGGGGCGTCCGCGGGCAGACCGCGCAACTTCGCGAGGCGCATTGGCCCGAGGCCAAGTCGAAGCTCGCCGTTCACTTCGCCCGCGCGCGCCTGCTCGTCGCCTCCCAGAGGGCGTGGTTTGCAAGGCTGCGCAAGCTGCGGAAAGCCAAGACGCGGTCCACCTCGCCCGCCCCGCGTGTTCAGCGCAGCTCGGTCGCCGCTCCGCGGCACACGGAGGCCGCAGCGCCGATCAGCCGGGGCCACGCCTCTCGCTGGTTGGGGATCGGCTTGGCCGTCGCTGGCGTCGCGCTCGGCGTCTACGCGCTCGCTCCCCGCTCGGGCGCCGACCGCATCCGCGTTCGTCGTCCGGTTGTGGACGTCGAATCCGCGCCGGAAGCACCCGCCGAGAGCCTGGCGTTGGAGCAGGCCCCTGCGGCGTCGCCGGAGGTCGCGGCGCCCGCGGTCCCGGAGCCCGAGCAGTCCACGGAAGAGGCGGCGACGCTCAGCTTCGGCGAGAGCAGCGTGCCCAACGGCCGCACCTTTTCGCTGCGCATGAGCGGTCCGGTGCAGAGCGTGGAAGGCGAGCGCCGCGAAGACGGGTTCACCGTGCGGATTCCGGGGCGCCTGGCGCTCGACCGGGCGAGCCCCATCGCCACCTCGCATCGCGCCGTGGCGCGCGCGATGATCCTGAACCGGGGCGACTACGCCGAGCTTACCGTGGACTTTCTGCCCGGGCTGCGCCCGAAGTATCAGGTGGTGGGGAAGGACGCGGCCATCGAGGTCACGCTGGAGCGGATCTGAGCGGGCGGGCGACCGCCCAGGTCCACAAGAGCCAGAGCGAAAGGCCGCGCACGGCGGAGCCCGTGCGCGGCCTTTCGCGTGCGGGCTTCGAGAAGCGTCCTACTCGCCGAACACGGAGAAAAAGCTTGAGCCTTGACGGTGGAGCTTGAGCAGTGCCTTGCCCTTGGCGAGCGCCTCGGCGACCTGCTCTTCGTTCTGGGCCGGTTTGCGATTCACTTCCTCGATCACGTCGCCGCGCGCGAGGCCTGCGCGGTCGGCTGCCGAGCCCGGCACGACGCCGGTCACCACGACCCCGCCCGGGCCGCCGTAGCTGAGCCTTCGCGCGAGCTCCGGCGTCATCGCCGCCAGGGCTGCGCCGCTCGATGCGGCGCCGTTGCCGCCGCGCTGCTTGCGCGCGTTCGCCGGACGCTTGGCCTCCTGGTTCTCATCGGGCCGCGCCTCGGTGACCAGCGAGAGCTTCTTCTGCTGTCCGTCGCGGAGCACCGTGATGCTCAAGCTTTGGCCCACCGGGTACTGGAGCACCGCCCGCAATAGGTCGCGCCCCTCACGGATCTCGCGCCCCTGGATATCGAGCAGGATGTCGCCAGGGCGAATGCCCGCCTTGGCGGCGGGGCCATTGGGCACGAGCTCGTTCACCAGCGCGCCCCGTGTGCGCTGCACCCCGAAGCTCGAGGCGAGTTCGGGGGTGAGCTCCTGGTAACCCACGCCGATCCACGCCCGGGAGAAGCTGCCCTTCTGCAGCAATTCCGAGCTCACGCGGCGCGCCAGGTTCGAGGGGATGGCGAAGCCTATCCCGCTCGCGTGGCCGATGATCATCGTGTTGATTCCGAGCACCTCGCCCTGCAGGTTCACCAGCGGGCCGCCCGAGTTGCCCGGGTTGATGCTGGCGTCGGTCTGCAAGTAATCCTCCACGGCGTTGGCGCCGAAACCGCCGCGACCCTTGGCGCTCAGCACGCCCGTGGTCACCGAGTAGTCGAGCCCGAACGGGGAGCCGATCGCGACCATCCATTGTCCGACTTGGGCCGCGTCCGAGTCGCCGAAGCGCGCAGAGGTGAGCCCCTTGGCGTCGATGCGGAGCACCGCCAGGTCGGTGGCTGGATCCACGCCCACCACCTTGGCCGGGAAGTGACGTCCATCTTGCAGGGCAACGGTGATCCGGGTCGCGTTCTCCACCACGTGGTTGTTGGTGAGGATGGCGCCGTCGGCGGTGAGCACCACGCCGGAGCCGCCCCCGCGCTGGATCCCCCGGTCGGGGCTGGGACCGAACGGGAAGCCGAAGCCAAAGCTCGCCCGGGGGCGGCTCACCTCGACCTGGATGCTGACCACGCTGGGAGAGACGCGCTCGGCTACTTGCGAGAATGCCATGCCCAGCTGCGTCGCCGTGGCCACGGGGCTCTGCTCAGCCATCGACGGTGGCGAAGCGTGGGCCGTGGTGACTGCAAGAGGAAGGGCGAGCGCAAGCCCGATCACAGGTGCACGCGAGACCTGAAACTTCCGAGATCGTTTCATCACACCTCTGAACTAGCGCGCCCCAGGGCTTATTTCCGGGGATTGAGGGGGACGGAGTATTCAAGCTTCGTTAGCGCCCCGCGTGGCCCCCGTGCGCTAACGAAGCTTGAATACTCCGTCCCCCTCAATCTGAAGCTTGAATACTCCGTCCCCCTCAATCCCCCTCCTGCCCGTACTCCCGGCCCAGGCTGCGGGAGGGGAACGTGAGGATGAATGTGGTCCCGCTGCCAAGCTGGCTCTCGATCTCGATGCGCCCGTTGTGCAGCTCCACGATGTTGCGCACGATGGACAGCCCGAGGCCCGTCCCGTGTCCTTCCCCCTTGGTGGTGAAGAAGGGCTCGAAGATGCGCTCGAGGTGATCGGGGGCGATGCCGGAGCCGTTGTCGGTCACGCGGATTTGGACGTCCGCTCCATCTTCACTCGGTTGCGCCGAAAAGCGCAGCTTGCCGGCGCCCTCCGGCATGGCCTGACACGCGTTCGTGATCAGGTTGACTAACACCTGCTGGAGCTGGCCCGCGACGCCGAGCATCGGGCCGAGGGAGTCGTTGAGGTCGACGCTGACCACCACGCCGCGCTCGGTGAGCAGGTAGTCGCAGTACCCGAGGGAGCTCGAGATCAGCTGGGCCACGTCGAGAAAGCGCGGCTCCTCCGGGGTAGGGCGGGCGTAGGCGAGCAGCTCACGCGTGAAGCGCAGGATGCGGTCGGCGCTCTCGTGAATGCGACGGAGCTTGTGGGTATCGGGGTTCTTCACGCCGCTGGCCGTGCTCTGCTGTTCGGCCTGCTTCAGGAGGTAGTCGCTGTACACGGAGATGCTGGTGAGCGGGTTGTTCAGCTCGTGCACGACGCCAGCGGCCAGCTGCCCCACCGTCGCGAGCTTCTCGGCGTGGACGATGCGCTGTTCGAGCTCCCGGATCTCCGTCAAGTCACGGCCGATGGCGATCACGCCCTCGACCTCTCCGTCGGCGCTCAGCACCGAGGCGGTGTTCATCGCCAAGCGCACGGCGCCGCCGCGGCGGCTCGGGACGCGGACCTCGACGCCGGTGGCGGACTGCCCCCGTAGGGCCGCGATCAACACGGGCAACAGGCGCGAGCGCTCCTCGTCGTCGAGCAGGCTGGCGAAGTCGCGCCCGATCAGCTCGTCTCGTCGGAAGCCGGTGAGCGAGAGCAGCGCGCGGTTGACCACGCGGATCTCGCGTTTGCGCCCGATCACCAAGATCGGCGCGTTGGCGTGCTCGAGCAGCTTGGTCAGGTAATCCCGCAGGTACATCGATTCGCGCAGGAGGCGCGCGTTGCGCAGGGCCGCCGACAGCTGCAGCGCTACCGGGACGATGCGCGGCGGATCCTCTTCGCCCATGGCCAGTCCCGGCACGTACTCCACGGCCAGCACGCCGATCACGCGTCGTCCGTTGCCGATCGCCACGTCAAAGCCCTCCGCATCCTGGTGGAAGAGGGGCACATAGCGTGGCGTTATCTCGAGCACCGCGAGCGGGATGGGTTCGATCAGTCCCTGCTCCTCCAGCGCGCGCGTGGTCACGTACACGGTGTCCCGGCGGTCACTTCGCAGCCGGCCGGTGGCGTACACCAAGGAGAGCTCCCCCGTGTCCGGGTCGAACAGGCGCAGGGCGAACAGGCGGCCCGGGAACAGCTTGAGCATGGAGCTCACATAGGCATGCACGATCTCTTCGTCGTGCATCTCTAAGCTGACCGAGCGGCTGAGCGCGAGGAACTCGCTCAGGACCTCGTCGAGCGACGGGCTCTTGAGGGAGGGGACCAGGGGGGTCACCTGAGGAGTCTCGCCGCGCTCTGCAGTCTTGGCTTTCATGGGCCCGCTCTCTCCTGCTCAGCGCTCGGATTCAGGGTCCTCGTCGACGGCGCGATCGAGGTCCAAGATCTTCTGTTCGCCCACGTAGGACTTGGTTTCGTAGCGCGTGATCTTGCCGATCTTTCGCACCAGGTTCGCCATACGCTCGGCCTCCTGCATGATAACCTGCGCCGCGTTTCGCTCCGGCGTACCGGGGGCGAGTCTGCGGATCAATAGCTCCCCGTAGCCCATCACGCTGGTCAGCGGCTGATTGAGCTCGTGCGCGGCGGTGCCCGCGAGCTCCGCCAAGAGCGCTTGCTTCTCGCTGACCTCGAGCTTCCTTTGCACCTGGGCAAGGCGCTCTTCCACCTGGAGCCGCTCGCGCAAATCCGTGAAGATGCCCACCGTCGCCTTCGGCGTCCCTTGCTGATAGATCATGGCCGCCGAGAGTGAGATGGGGATCAGGTTGCCGTCGCGATCGACCGCCGCGCTGTGCATATCTTCGAGGCGTCCGGCGCCACCGTACTCGTTGGAGCGGATGCGGCGCATGACCTCCTTGGCGACTCCCTCAGGGTAGAGCTTGGCGACCGACAGCTTGCCCACCACCTCCTCGGCCTTGTAGCCGTAGATCCGCTCGGCGCCCTTGTTGTAGAGGATGATCGTGCCGCTCAGGTCCGCCGCCACGATGGCGTCGACGCTGGCCTCGATCAGCGACTCCAAGAAGTCCTTGCTCTTGCGGAGCTCGCTGGCGAGCGTCCGCTCCCTCTTCGCGAGCTCCTCGGCGTGGTTCTGCGCGGCCTGGGCCTCGCGGTGATCGTGCCGCAGCTTCTGCATGAGATGCGCATTGCGCAGCGAGGCGCCGGTGGCGTTGGCGATGATCGTGCACACCTCCAGCTGATCGCGGCTGAGCTTTTGCTTCGGGTCGAGCGTGCGCAAAAACAGCACGCCGATCACGTGGTCCTGCCAGCGGATCGGGATCAGCGAGAGCGCCGAGACCCGGGCCACGCTCGCGCGTACGTCGTCGAACACCGGGTGGGTGGCCACGTCGTTGATGACCAGCACCTCGTTGGTCGAGAGGACCTGCTGGATCTCGGGATACTTCGCGAGGTTCAGCTTGAGGTTCGTGACCCCGTGATCGTCGCTGGCAGCGATCACGTAGCCCGTGCCCGGCTCATCGTGCGGCGTGAGCACGACGGACACGCGGTCGATCTGCACCACGTCCGCGATCCGGCGCACGACCGTGAACAGGATCTCGTGGAAGTCCACCGCGGAGGCGAGCGTGCGCGTGAGCTCGCTCGCGAGCTGGGCGTCTCGCTGCTTGCGCGCGAGCTCGCGGCGCATGCGGTCGGCGCGCAACAGCTTCCCGAGGCGCGGACCGAGCTCGAGCTCCGCGCTCCCGCGGCTCACGAACTCCTCCGCGGAGAGCGCCTGCATCAATGCGAGCGCCTCGCTGTGATCGTCGTTCCAGACCAACAAGAGCGGGGTCTCGCGGTAGACCTCGTGGCTGCGCAGGGTGGCCAGCTCGGGCGCGGTGCTGCGGTCGACCGAGGCCACGATGGCGGCGGCGGGCTTGAGCCAACGCTCGGCCACCAAGGAGGCGCGGGGGAAGGCCACGACTGAGAGGCCGCGGGCTTCGATGATCTGACGCAGGGCGCGCGTGGCGTCCGGATCTTCGGTGACGAGCAGTATGGGGGCAGGTTCGTCCATCCGCGCTACATTCAGGATTCTATCAGCGCCGGGCCTCAAGAGAGGACCTACGCTAACACACACCCTGGAAAGTGGCAGATTTGGACCGCGACGCACCGATCGGCATCTTCGACTCAGGTCTGGGGGGCCTGACCGTGACCCGCGCCATCTACGATCTGCTGCCCCACGAACATCTCGTCTACCTGGGCGATACTGCACGTGTTCCGTATGGCACCCGCAGCCCCCAGACCGTGCTCCGCTATGCCCGCAGCTGCGCCCGCCACTTGCAGCGGCGGGGCATCAAGCTGCTGGTCGTAGCGTGCAATACGGTCAGCGCGGTGGCCCTGGACATGCTGCGTGTCGAGCTGGATATCCCGGTGCTGGGCGTGATCGAGCCGGGTGCGCGGGCCGCGGTCGCGGCGAGTCAACGGGGGCGGGTCGGGGTCATCGCCACCGGCGGAACGGTGCTCTCTGGAGCCTATCCGCGCGCCGTTGCGAGCGTCGACTCACGGAGTGAGGTGTTCGCCTTACCCGCGCCCCTGCTGGTTCCCCTGGCCGAAGAGGGGTGGATCGACGGGGAGGTTCCGAGGCTCGTGGTCGATCGCTACCTCGGTCAATTGGCTCAGCACCAGGTGGACGCCATCGTCCTCGGCTGCACCCATTATCCCCTGTTCCGACCGCTCATCGAGGAGCGCGCCCGGGTGCTTTGCGGACCCGACACGAAGGTCGTGGACAGCGCGGAGGCGAGCGCGCGCGAACTCTCGCACCTGTTGCAGGAGCGGGGCCTCGCGGCGGCGCCCGCTGCCGCCATGGGCGACCTCTCGATGTACGTGACCGACATGCCGGGGCGCTTCAGCGAGGTGGCGAGCCGTTTTCTCGGGCGGCCGGTCGAGGGGCTGCGGGTAGAGCAGATCGATCTCTGAGCGCCTCGCCGAGTGCCTCGAGGACCTCACGGGATAGCTCCCGCTCACGCTGCGCTCGCAGCGCAGTGGTCACCTCGGGCTCGTCCTTACGTGCGAGTAAACGCACGGTTGCGGCGCGGACCCGGGCGTCGCGGTGCGTCAGGTAGCGCAGCAGGTTCGGGCTCGAAATCTTCTGGGCGTGGGGCCCGAGCCCCCGCAGGGTACGTCGCAGCACGACGGCTGAACGCGCCGGGTGAAGCTCGCCCAGCGTCGTCATGCGGTCTTCGCGCGCGCTGACCAAGGTCAACAGATAGCGCGCCGCTTGCGCGTCTCCTCGGGATGAAAGGCGCGCCAGGGCGCTCAGCGCGCGCAATCGGATGTGGCGCGGGCTCGCTCCGCGCCCGAAGATGGAGATCAAGGCCCGTGTTCCGGCCTCTCCCAGCGCCGCGTAGGCGTCGACAGGGACGCTCGTCTCCACCCCGAGCCCGAGCAGCGTTTCGACCTGCTGCTCGACCTCGTTGGCGCGCGTGCCGCGCCCGGCCGAGGGCGGTCGGCCCTCCTGGGCTCCGGCCAACGATGGCGGAGCGGCGCTCAGCCACAGACAGGCGACGGCCGCAAGCCACGCACCTCGCCCGTTCGCTCGCCGCACGTTCGCGCGCACAGGGCGATTGTAGCGCATGGCCAAAACCTGCTCGAGGGTCCGCCCTGCTGCTACCCTTGGAACATGATCCTCCAGACGGAGATCGTGGAACAGTACATCGAGGGGGCCGAGCGCGGGCGATTCGTGAAGGACGTGCTCGCGACGCGGGAGGGCTCCCATCCCATCGCCATGGTGCGCAAGCGTTTGGCGAACACGGGCGGCACCAAGGCCGCGGTGCTGTTGGTCCACGGATTCGGGCAGAACCGCTACACATGGCACACCTCCCGCCGCTCCTTCGTGAACTACCTCGCCAGCGCGGGCTTCGACGTCTTCAACCTGGATCTGCGCGGCCGGGGGCGCTCACGGCGCTTCGGCGCGCTGCACGACACCGGGCTCGACGACTACATTCGCGACGATCTGCCGGCGGCCATCGAGAGCGTGCTGCGTCACTCCGGCCACTCCCAGGTGTTCTTGATCGGGCACTCCATGGGGGGGCTGATCAGCTATTGCGTGGCCGGGAGCAGCATGCGTGAGCAGGTGGCGGGCGTGATCTCGCTCGGCTCCCCTTACCGCTTCGGGGAAGGGTCCTTGTTCTTGCACGTGTTCGCCCTGCTGTTTTACGGCGTGCGGTTCACCGGCGTGTTCGACAGGGATCCGCCTGTGCCGCTGAAGCTGCTCGGCAGCCACATGCGCAAGAACCGGCGGCTCTGGGACATGCGCCTTTTGCCGCTGCCGCTCCGGCCGTGGGCACCGGGCAGCATCGAGCCCGAGATCCTCGATGAGAACCTGGCGATGGCCTTCGAGCACACGCGGATCGGCATCGCGCTCGGCATCGTGAGCATGGGCGCGGAGGCCGCGCTCAAGAGCCACGACGGCCTGGTCGACTACGGGCTCGCGTTTGAGCTCAGCGACAAGCCCCTGTTGGTGGTGGCCGGGACCAAGGACGCCCTCGCGCCGCCCGCCTCCGTGCGGCCGGTGTTCGACCGCAGCAGCTCGCTCGACAAGACCTACCGCGAGTTTCCGATGGGCCACATCGACATGGTGATCGGTCGCGACGCGCCGTTCACCGTCTGGCCCTTGGTTCGGACCTGGCTTGGCGCGCGTGCGGAGCGGCTCGAGGAGCCGGTGCGCGCATCGGTTGCGCCCCCGCCGGCGCGCTGATGCCCAACCGGCGTCTCGAAGCCGCGTGAGCGACACCCCTGTAAGCGCCCCCACCGAGCCTCCGGGGGGGCCACGTTTGACACGTGTGGGGGTGGAGTTTATCGTGCCCGACCCTCCAGAGGAGTTTCGCGATGAGCTTGAAGAAGAACCTGATGAGCCAGGGCATGAAACTGATGCAGGATCCGCGCGTGATGAAGGTCTTGCAGGACCCGCGCTTGATGAAGGCCATGGCCAAGGGCTTCGAGCTGAAGGGCAAGGCCCAGCAGCACTTCGACGCACGCGTCGAGAAGGTCGCTGACTCGCTCAACCTGGCCACCAAGGCCGAGGTCCGCGAGCTCAAGCGCACGATCCGCAAGCTCGAGCGCGATCTGAAGAAGGCGAGCAGCTGACGCTTGCGTGAGCGCCCGCCGTTCGTCCGACGAAGGCCCAGAAGCTTGGCTCGCCTCGGCTCGGAAGGAGGGCGCGCTCCGCTCAGCGCTTGGGTTCGTCGTCGGTGGCGAGGTACGAGAGGATCACCTCGTCCAGGCTCTTCTCGCTCAGCAAGTCGCCCCCGAAGATGGAGCGCGGCGCACGTGAGGGGGGCTTGGGTGCGACCGGAACCTCGCTGACCTTCGAGGCCGCGCGCGTGCCTTGATAGAGCGAGGGGCGCTCGGCGGTCGGACGCTCGTCTGGTTGGCTGGCCTTGGCGCTGCTGCTGGTCGCCGCGGAGACGCCGCTCGGATCGGCCTTCGCGGGAGCGATGTCGATCAGGCTGTGGGTGCCCGTTTGATCGCGCGCGGCGTCGTTCGGGCCACCTTCGTCGTACACGCCATCGCGCAGGGCGATGAACATCGCCTTGTGCTGGGCCTGCATCAGCTTCTTCACCGTCTCCTGCATGGACTGGCTACCGACGTGCTCGGTGTAGCTGGTCTTCTTCGAGGCGACGATGCGTCCGCCGTCGGCGAACAGATGGGTGATGATGTGCGGGTGCCCTACGCCCGAGTCCTCGGTTTGGATATGATAAACCTTGCCCTTGTGACGGACATTGGTGTTGTAGCCGAGTAGGGGAGCGCGAAAGGCCATGGCGGCAGCGAGCTGTCAAGGTAACACGTCTCGGGGGGTCGCGTATACGTTATCGCCCTCTCGGGCTTCGGCGCCGGCGGCGTCTCGCCCGGCGAGGACACTTCCCGCCTCGCGCCTTTACGACCTCGGCGCACTCGTGTAGAGCACGCTGCGTGGCTGTCGACCTCGCTCCTACTCTGCCTGTCGGTCATCTCTCCAAGGACCCCCGTTCACGCCCGCTGCTCGTGCGGCCGGGGGCAGCATTCGACTGCTTCGGCGACGGTCTGTGCTGCACGGACATCCACGCCCTGGGGCCGGTGACGCGCAAGGAAAAGGTCGCCGTGGACCTGCTCGAACCCGGGGCCTTGGTCCGCCACAAGGACCTGATGGCGCCCGTGTTTCGCACCCAGGCGAGCGGTGCTTGCGTCTTGCGTTCGGAGCGCGGCTGTGAGCTTCACGCAAAGCACGGGGCCGAGGCCAAGCCCGTCGGCTGCGCGCGCTTTCCGTTCGGGCTGGTGGCTACCCCCGCGGGCGGTCGCGTGACCACCGAGCATCGCTGCCCCTGCCGCACCATGGGCGAGCGGCCCTCGATCACCCCGGAGAACGCGCTGCCCTCGCTGCTCGACGGGGCAGGGCGCCTCTCCGCCAACGGTCGCGTGGGCCCGCGCATCCCGCTCGCAGCCGGCCGCTACGTGGGCTTCGCCAAGTTCCTCGAGATCGAGCGCCTGCTCCTGCCGCTTCTGCTCTCCCCGGAAATCGACCCCTGCCGTGCGCTCGACGCCAAACCGTTCGGCAAGCTCGTCGGCGAGCGTTGGCCCGAGATCATCGAGAGCATGCGTGAGGAACAGGACGGATCGGCATACGGCGAGGCCATGGTGTGGTTCGCCAACGCCCTTGAGGCGCGCGACGGGAGCACGACGCTCCCGCTCAGCAAGCGGCCCTGGAAGCCCGCGTTCGATCGCGCGGAGGCGCGCAGCAAGCGGCGCGGCGACGAGGAGGTCCTGCGTGACTGGCTCGCGGATCTGCTGTGGTCGATGGACTGGGTGTTCGCCACGCGATCGTTCCATGCTGGCCGCCGCGAGCTCGCCACGCTCTACACCCTCGCGCGGGCCATCACCGATCGCCTGCGGCGCGCCCGTGTCCGCCCGGACCGCGCCGCCGCCGAGGCGATCACCATCGTGGAGCTCGCGCGCCAATCCGGCGCTTGGGAGCGCGTGCAGAAGGCGCTCTGATGGGGGCCGCCGGGAAAGTCACGGCTTCCCCGGGCGAACGCCTCGTGTGGCTTCTCCTCGGGCTGGGGGCGACGGGCGTGCTCGTGACGGCGCGCGTCCTCACGCCCTCGGCGAGCAGGGTGGGCACCCACGAACAACTGGGGTTGCCGCCGTGCGGGGTGCTCGCCTGGCTCGGCATCCCCTGTCCGGCGTGCGGGCTCACCACGGCGTTTGCGCACCTGGCGCGCGGCGAGTGGCTCGCTTCCATCACCGCGCACCCGCTCGGAGTTCCGCTGTTTCTCGTGACGTGCGCGTTGGTGCCCGGCGCGCTCTGGGCGTTGGTCCGGGGCGTCGCGGTGATGCACGCCATCGATCGTCTGAAGGTGGATCGGGCGGCGCTCTACTTCGTGCTCAGCGCCCTGGCCGTGTGGGCGATCCGACTCTCGACCTGGGCGGGCGAAGGCTGAGCGCCGAACCCGCGGCGTCGGGCCAGATCACTCCGTCGCCTCCGCGTCTTCGGCACTGCCGACGACCCCTAGCTGCTGCAGCTTTCGGATCAAGTTTCGCCGGCTGACGCCGAGTAGCTGCGCAGCGCGCGTGCGGTTTCCGTGCACCCTGCGCAGGGCCCGCTCGATGAGCTGCCTTTCGAACCGCTCGAGGCTCGCGTTGAGCGGCTCTTCCAGGGGCGCTTCATCGCCCGCTCCAGTGGCGTCCTCCGCCCCCGGCCGGCGCTCCTCCGCCGCGGGCTCGAACATGGGGCTCAAGCTGGCGACGCTCTTGCTCAAATGCTCGGGACCTATCACCGGATCATCTCCGGACAGGACCCAGATGCGCTCCACCTCGTTCTGCAGCTCGCGCACGTTGCCCGGCCAGCGATGGAGCCGGAGCTTTTCGGCGGTCTCCGGGTGTAGCGCCTTGGCGCGTCCGTGACGCTCGCCGAGCCGCTTCAGGAAGAAGTCCACCAAGCGCTCGAGATCTTCCCCCCGCTCGCGCAGCGGCGGGGTGCGCAGGGCCACGACGTGCAGCCGGTAGTAGAGGTCTTCACGGAACGCGCCCTTGCGCACCAGGGCCGCCAGGTCTTTGTTGGTCGCCGCGATGATGCGAACGTCCACCTTCTTGGTCTGCGTGCCGCCGACGGGCAGGAAGGTCCCCTCCTGCAGCACGCGCAGCAGCTTGACTTGCAGGGCAGGGGACATGTCCCCCACCTCATCGAGCAGGAAGGTGCCGCCGTCTGCCTCTTCGAACAGGCCGCGCTTGTCCGACACGGCGCCGGTGAAGGCCCCGCGGCGATGGCCAAACAGCTCGCTTTCGAGCAGGTTGTCGTTGAACGCGCTGCAGTTGGCCGCGACGAAGGGCTTGCTGGCGCGGGGAGAGCCTTCGTGGATCGCCCGCGCCACCAGCTCCTTGCCGGTGCCGTTGTCCCCGGTGATCAGCACCGTGGCGCTGGTCGGGGCCACCTTGGTCACCATGCGAAACAGGGCTTGCATGACAGGGCTGCGCCCCACGATGCCGTGCAGGTCGGCCGCGCCTGCCGTTGGGCCCTTCTTTTCCAGCTCGAGCTTGATCAGGCTCTCGAGGCGTGAAAGGTCCACCGGCTCCCGGGAGCCGCGCGGGGTGAAGGTGAGCTCGAGGCGACTTCCGTCGCTCAGCTCGATGCGCGCGCGCTGCGATTTCTCGCCAGAATCCGTCATTTGCGCTCTCGCGGGCACCCTAGCATATCGGCCTCGCGCGCGATCTCGCTGATGGCGACCCGGGCCCCTCCCGGGACGCCGCGCGCGAGCGCGAAGCGATGATTGACGACGGCCAACAGCTGGTCGACGCGCTCCGCGTCCAGCACGTCGGCGGCGCGCGGCGGCGCCTGTGTGTAGTTCAGGGGGCAATAGGTGATTTCTCCCGCGGGCGCATCGGTTCCTCCGCTGGCGCGCGCGCGCACCGCCTCCTCGGGCACGAAGCCGGGCGGGTAGCGCAGGGCGTGCCCCTGCGTGCGGCACACCAGTGGGCGGCTCTCGTACACGACGCACTGCCCCGCCTCGTCGAGCATGGCGCAACGCGCCCCGGCCTCCCCGCCCGCTTCGCGCGCGAGCTCGCGCCGTCCGCGCTCGGCGAGCCGGCCCCGCCGTTCCGCGGGCAGCCGGGCGATCGCCTCGCGCAACGCCTCCGCCTCGACCGCGCTCACCGTGAGCCAGGTGTGGCAGCAGGTTTCACAGCCTGCGCGACAGGCCAGATCGGCCGCCCTGCGCTCCGCCGTGCTCACGGCGAAGGCGTCGACCTTGGCTCGGAGCGCTCGGTACTCGCTGCTCATGGGGGACTCACTTCCTCAGGGGACCGTTCGAGCGTGTTTTGGCTCGGTGCTACGCTGCGCCCTGCGCATGGATCTCGTGTACTTCATCGTGCTCGTCGGCGTGCTGATCTTCGTGCACGAATCGGGGCACTTCCTGTGGGCGAAGCTGTTTGGCGTGCGCGTGCTCAAATTTAGCTTGGGCTTCGGCCCGCGCATCGCCGGCTTCTCCCGTGGCGGCACCGAATACGTGATCGCGGCCGTCCCCCTCGGTGGGTACGTGCGCATGCTCGGCGAAAATCCCCACGACCAGGTGACCCCCGAAGAGGAGTCTCAGGCGTTTCACACCCAGGCCCTGTGGCGTCGGGTGGTGATCGTGTTCGCCGGGCCGCTGATGAACCTGGCCTTCCCGCTGCTGCTTTATTTCGTGGTGTTCCTCGGGACCACCGAGCTGTCGCCGGCCATCGTGGGCGACGTGTTCCCGGGGCAGCCTGCCTACGGGAAGCTCCAGACGGGCGATCGGATCGTGGCCATCGACGACGAGCCGATCGAGACCTTCTACGACCTGACGCGGATCGTGGCGCCCCAGGCGGGGCGCACCCTGCGTTTCACGGTGGAGCGGGATGGCGAGCGCCTCACCACGCCCATCACGCCCACCAAGAAGCGGATCGAGCGCCCCCTCGAGCTCTCCGAGGACGTGGGCCGGATCGGCATCTCGCTCAATCAGCCGCTTTCGATCATCGGGGTGGCGAGCCCCTCCGGGCCCGCGGCGATGGCCGAACTCGAGACCTTCGACTGGATCGTCTCGGCGGGCGGCCGGCGCACCGAGCGTTGGGCGGATCTGGAGCAGGTTTTGGAGCGCAATCGGGGATCGCTCATCCCGCTCACCGTGCTCCGTCCAGCGCGCGTCCCAGGCACGTTGGGCAGCAGGCTCGGCGTATCCGTGTACACGCCGCGCGTCTCCACCTTGACCCCGGAGCCGGGCGATCGACCGGGGCGAGAGCGCGCGGGGCTCGAGTCCTCGGATCTTTACGTGAGCCATGTGGTGGGCGGCTCCGCCGAGGCCGAGGCCGGCATCAAGGTCGGCGATCGCCTGGTCGCCCTCGATGGCGCGCCCATCAAGCACTGGACGTCCTTCCGCGACGATCTCGCGGCGGGCCGCGGCAAGCCCCACACGCTGCTCGTGCGGCGGGAGGGAAAGCTCCTGTCCATCGACTACCAGCTACGCGCCCAGCGCGGCGCCACGGATTACGATCAGGGCGGCGAGCAGTACGCGGTGGGCTTGCGGCGCTGGTCTCCGACGGAGCCTTACCAGGAGATCGACAATCCAAACCCCGTCTCCTATGCGTTCCACGAGGCGATTCGGGCGACCTCCGAGGTGGTGGAGCTGACCGCGGTCTCCGTGGTCCGTCTGTTCCAGGGGCGCCTCAGCATGAAGTCCATCGGCGGCCCGCTGACCATCTTCGATGCGGCGGGCGAGGCGGCCCGCGAAGGCGCGCTCAACTATCTCTTCTTGATGGGGTTCATCAGCGTGAACCTGGGGCTCATCAACCTGATGCCGATCCCGATGCTGGACGGGGGGCACCTGCTGTTTTTCTTGATCGAGCTCGTGGCGCGTAAGCCACTCAGCATACGCGTGCGTGAGTACGCCTCGATCGCGGGGCTGACCGTCCTGATCTTACTGATGGTGTTCGCCTTCAAGAACGACGTGGAGCGGCAATGGCCGCAGATCTTCCAGAGCAGCGGAGAGTGACGTGAAGGGCGGAGCGAAGTCGGCGAGGTCGAAAGGGCGCGCTCTGTTCGCGAGCGCGCGCGCGGTGGCGAGCAGCGTGCTTCATCGGGTCGCCACCGAGGGGGCCTACGCCGCGCCGACCCTGGATGCCGAGCTCGCGCAAGCCGGGCTCGACGAGCGCGACGCGCGGCTCGCCACGGAGATCGTCTACGGCAGCCTTCGGACGCTGCCCGTGCTCGATGCGCGCATCGATCAGCAACTCTCGCGGGGCCGACCGGACCCCTACGTGCTCGCCACCCTGCGCGCGGCCACCTACCAGGCGCTCTACCTCTCGCGCATCCCCGACCACGCCATCGTTCAGGAGAGTGTGAGCCTGGTGAAGGCCAAGCGCGGCGAAGGCATGTCGCGGCTGGCCAACGCGGTCCTGCGTCGGATCGTGGAGAGTCGGCTGCGGGCGAGCGAGGATGCGACCTCCGAGGAGGCGAGCCACGCGCGCTTGCACGTCCCCGAGTGGGTCGAGCAGAGCCTCGCGCGTGGGCTCGGAGCCGAGCGCTGCCAGGCTTTCTTGAAGCGCAGCGGGGGCGTGCCGCCGCTCTCGCTGCGGGTGCGGGGAGCCCTGGTCGATCCTTCGTTGCGCGCGCAACTGCTCACCAGCCTGCGAGCCTTCGCCCCGCAGGCCACCATCGAGCCGAGCGAGCTCGCCGCGGACACGATCGTCACCTGGGGCGTCGGCGATCCGCGCAAGCTGCCAGGCTTCTCCGAGGGCCGGTTCGTCGTGCAGGACGAGGGGGCGAACCTGGTGGGGCGCCTGGTCGGCGCGCAGCCCGGCGAGCGCATCCTGGACGCCTGCGCGGGCCGGGGCGGCAAGACCCTGCAGCTGCTCGAGGCGGTGGGGGCAAGCGGGCAGGTCACGGCCGTCGATATCCACGCGCGCAAACTCGGGCAGCTTGGCGAAGAGGTCCGACGGTTGGGCATCCCCGGGCAGCTCGCGTGCGAGGCGGTCGATTTCTCGGTGGGCGATGGGGGACTCGCGGGGGGCTTCGACCGGGTCTTGGTGGACGCTCCCTGCACGGGCCTCGGCACGATCCGAAGGCGCCCGGAGATCCTCCTGCGGCTCGCGCCCCGCGATCCGGGGCGGATGGCCGACCTGCAGCTCGGCATCCTGCGGCGGGGCATGAGCCTCGTGCGGCCGGGGGGAACTCTGGTATTCGCCGTGTGCTCGGCGAGCCAGGAGGAGGGGCAGGGGGTTCTGCAGCGGTTGGAAGCGCGCACGCCAGGAATCCGCAGATTATCGAATTCCGTTGAGGGCGTTACGCTAACTCCCGACGATGACGGTATTTTTCGGATCGGCCCCTGGCTGGGGGTGGGTGGATCTCTGCCGGACGTATACCAAGTCGTGCGTTGGGAGGTGCTTGACACTGTTGGTGGAGGCGTCTAGGTTCCGCCCTGCCTGAACAACCACGGGGCGTAGCGCAGCCTGGTAGCGCGCACGGTTCGGGACCGTGAAGTCGGAGGTTCAAATCCTCTCGCCCCGACCACTCTTCTTCCACATCACCTCTCCCGGGCCAGCACGGCCGGCCCGGGGGACAGCACCCCCGGAAAGCCTGCATGCCCAAACCGCTTTCTTCCGTTCGCGTGCTCGTTGTCGATGACGACAAGGCGATCTGTGAATACATGGAGACCTTCCTGAGCAAGGACGGTTTCGAGGTGAAGACGCTCAACGATCCGTCGGGTGCTCCGGAAGAAGTGAAGAGCGGTGGCTATCACTTGGTCGTCTTGGACTTGATGATGCCCAAGATGGACGGGCTGCAGGTCCTCGAGCGCATCCGTAAGGTCGACAACGACGTCGCCGTGGTGATCTTCACTGGCTATCCGTCGCTCGAGACCGCGGTGCAGTCGATGAAGCTGGACGCCGTCGACTACCTCAAGAAGCCGTTCAATCCAGAAGAATTTCGCGTGGTCGTCGACCGGGTCATGCGCAAGAAGGGCCTGCTTCGTTCGCCCGAAGAGAACCTGCACCGCGTGATCGGAGAGACCATCCGCAACCTGCGCAAGGACCGAAACCTCACGCTCAAGCAGATGGCGCGGCGCACGGGCCTTTCGGTGTCGTTGCTCTCGCAGATCGAGCGCGCCGAATCGAGCGCCTCCATCAGCTCGCTCTACAAGATCGCCGTCGCGCTCGACGCGCGCATCCGCGATTTGTTCGGCGATTACTGAGTCCGCTCTGGGCCCGGTGAAGGGGGCGCGGAGCTAGCTGAGCTGGCGCGCGCAAGCTCGCGCGCGAGCGCTGGGCTTCCGCTCTCGGCCAACAACGCAAGGAGCGTCTCGCGGCGCAGCGCGCGGTCGCCGATCGCCCGCACGTCTTCGAGGCCCTCTTCGCTGCGGCCCAGGGCAAAGCGCGCCTGGGCTCGCAACGCAAACAGCGCATCCGTCTGCGCGCCGGCGAGTGCGCTGGTGGCCTCGAGCTCCGCGCGCTCGGGATCGCCCGCGAATAGCGCGAACTCGGCCGCCGCCCCCGCACCTCCCAACTCCTCCGCGGTGGACTGGGCCAGCAGAATCCGCATGCCTTCGCGATCGCCCAGGGCCTTGTTGATCTGCGCATCCCACTGCTTGGAGAAGGGGCCGCGATGGTGCTCGCGGATGCGCGCAGCGAGCGAGGGAAAGTCATGCTTCAGCGCCCACAGCGCGGCCTCTTGGAGGGTGGCCGCGTCGGGGGCCTCGTAGGCGAGCCAGGTCTCGAGGGCGTAGGCGAGCTGTGCGGGGTCCGAGCCGGCTTGCAGCAGGGCCTCGAGGGCCACGCGGGCGCGGGCGGGCTCGGCCTGGCTCGAAAACGCGCCTAGCACCTCCAGGGCGGCCGCGGTTTTTCCGGCCCTCCCGAGGGCGCGCGCGCGCGCGACGGGCGCGCGGAGAGACAGCGGAGCGCACTCACTGGCCCGCGCGAACGCCGCGTCGGCGCCCGCCGCGTCCCCGGCGAGCTGGGCCAGCTCCGCGCGCGTGAACCAGGCCGACTCCGAGCATGGGTCGAGCGCGAGCGCGTGTTCGAGCGTCTGCTCGGCCTCTTGGGCGCGGCCGGCGCGCGCCTGGGCCCAGGCCAGCCGGGCGAGCAGGTAGGGGTCCTCCTCGGGCGCCGCGGTGGCTAGCTCGAAGTGTGCTGCGGCATCATCGAAGTCTCCACGCGCGAGCGCCAGCTCGCCTCGGATGTACGCCTCATAGGCGAACGGCGGCACGAAGGAGCTGAGCTGGGTGTGTCCTTCCAGGGTGCGCGGGATCGGCCCGTGCGGCGCGGCCACTCCGCAGGCCAACCCCGCATGCAGGGTGGCGGCGAGCGCCGAGCGACGCAGGAGGAGCAAATACCATTGACTGTGTTGGCCCTGTTGAATCACGTGTTGGTGCTGCCTATGATGCCTCGGCCATGGCGGCGGGGCGACGGGGGCATGTGTTTTCTCGGCGGGTTCTTCCCCGAAAGAGTCCAGCCGGGTCGCGTGGGCCCGAGCGTTGCGCCCGGCGGGAGGATCGATGGCTGAGCTAGAAATGAAGTTTCTCGACGCGTTCGGTGCCTGGCTGCGGACCCTCGGCGACGACGCACAGCAGTTGGCGAGCGTGCTCGGCAGCGACGAGGTCGCCCCGGGGGCCCGCGAAGCCGCCGCGGGCGGCCTCAACTACCTCTTCAAGTCGCTCGATCTGATCCCTGACGGCATCGATGACATCGGCTACCTCGACGACGCCTTCGTGCTGCGTGTGGCCGCTGCTCAGGCGGTGAAGGCGGGGGCAAGCGGAAACGCCGGCCTCACGCGTCTGGCCGAAGAAGACGCCCTCGTGAGTGAGTTTCTCGGACCCGCCTACGAGCGTCTGGAGACGTACGTGTCCGGTCTGCGCACGGGGGCCGCACGCGGCCGAACCGTGCAGGAGATCCTCGGCAAAGAGAAGCTACTCGAGGAATTTCTCTCGGACGTCAAAAGCTTCGCGGCGACCTACCAGGCCCCGGTCTTCTCGCGCGAACCAAAGAGTCTGGTGAAGCTGCGGGCGTTCTTCGAGGCCAAGCTCCCGCGCTGAGCCCAGGGGGCGAGAGCCCTCCGTCTGTTCGCCCGTTGCCCCGAAAACGAGTGCCCGTTCCGGCGGTGCAAACGGCCTTCACCCGACCGTGTTCTCCTTGAGGGTGAGGGCAACGAAGCTAAGCCTGCTCTCCTGATAGTCTTGCCCCTCCCAAACACAAACCTCCCCACGCGCTCCCCAGCTCCGCGAACGTTGCTGATCGGTGTCGCGCTCTTTTGCATCGCGGTCTGCTCGCTGACGATCTACGCGGCCACCCGTGGCCCCTGGCTCGGTCTCACCTTCAGCGTCACGGAGGGCGGGGAGGTGCGCGTGCTCACGTCGCGCGGCCCCACCGCCGCCGTCGAGGTGGGCGCCTCCGATCTCGTGCTTCATGCGGGGGGCAGATCGAGCGCGATCACCGCCCTCGATCTGATTGAAGATCCCGACTACTTCGACAGCTATGACGAGGTGGACGCGTTCTATGTCCGGCAAGCCGAGCTCTACCGTGTGCTCCACGGCGACTCGCTGACGCTGCACTACCGCGATCCCCGGGGACAGGCGCGGGCGCTCGCCATCGAACCCGCTGACCGGCCGCTCGGCGATCTCCCGCCCGTGTTCTGGTTTCAGCTGTTCGTCGGCGCATCGGGGCTCTTGCTATCGACCTGGGCGTTCGTAGCCAGCCCGCGCAACTTTGCGGCTCGCTGCCTCGGCGTGATGGGGCTGACGTTCTTCGCCTTCACCTGCCCGGCGGCCCATTACTCCTGTCGCGAGCTGGCCCTCGACGCCTCTGTCTTCCGGGCGCTCTCGGTGATCAATCACGTGGGGGCGATCGCGTTCGGTGGCGCGATGGTCTTCTTGTTTCTGGGGTACCCTCGTAGGCTGCTCGGCACACGCGGACTCACGTTCGTCGCTTCGCTGGTCGCGTTCTGGTCCGTCCTCGATGTGACGCACGCGCTCAACCCCGACCTCGGCTACCGCGTGCCGGTCCTGGTCGAGCAGCTCTCGGCCATCGTGTTGTCGGGCGTGCAATGGCGAAGGACGAAGGGCGACGCCCCCGCGCGCGCCGAGCTGCGCTGGTTCTCCCTGTCCGTGCTGTTCGGCGCGGGCATGTTCGTGTTCTGCACGGCGGGCGTGAGCATGCTCGGGCTTACGCCTCCATTTTCGCAGGGCTACGGGTTCGGCTTCTTCAGCTTGATGTATGTGGGCTTGGCGCTTGGGCTCCGGCGCCATCAGATGCTCGGTCTCGACGAATGGGCCTACCGGGTTCTGCTATGGCTGCTCGGGGCCGTGCTGTTGGTCGTGGTGGACCTGTGTCTGGTCCTCTGGCTCGGCGCACACTCCGCGCTGTCGTTGACGACCTCGCTCTTGATCTGCGGTTTCCTCTATCTGCCGCTCCGCAATTGGCTCTGGGCGCGGATGGTCTCCTCTCAACGCGTGGTCGGTCCCGAGCTGTTCGAATCGGTGCTCGACGCGGCCTTCGCGCCCTCACCCGCACAGCGGGAGCGCCTGTGGCGTGGCCTGCTGGAAGAATTGTTTGAGCCCGCGGAGCTCGAGCCGACCCCTCATCTCAGCGAGGCGGTCGTGATCTCCGAGCAAGGCACGCGCATGACGCTCCCGTCCTTTTCGGGGCTCCCCGCCCTCGCGCTCCAGTTTCCCTGGCATGGTCGCGGGCTGTTCGAGCTGCGCCACTTGCGGCTCGCAGAGAGCCTGGTGCGCCTCATGCAGCGCGCCGAGCTCGCGCGCGTGGCGTACGTGAGCGGCGTCCGAGACGAACGTCAGCGGATCGCGCGCGATCTGCACGACAACCTGGGAGCGCGCCTGCTCACCGGGCTGTTCGCCGAGGACGTGAGCGAGACGCGGCAGGAGATCCGGGTCGCGATCTCGGAGATGCGCTCCATCGTTCACGACCTGGTCGGCGAGGACGCGCCGTCGCAAACACTCTCGTCCCTGCTGGCGACCATGAGACAGGAAGCGAGCGAGCGCCTGCGCGCCACGGAGCTCGCGCTCTCCTGGACGAGTACGGACCTGTCGCGCGAGGTCGCGCTGGAGCCGGTCTTCGTGCGACACTACACTTCGGTCATGCGAGAGCTGCTCTCGAACGTACTGCGACACGCCAGCGCGCGAAGCGTGCACGTGGAGGTTCGAGTCGAAGGGGCCGAGCTCTTGACGAGCGTGCGTGACGACGGCATCGGGCTGTCCGCAGAGCACCAGGCTGCCAAGGAAGGCCACGGCCTTGCTGGGATCCGGGCGCGCGTGCGCGAGCTCCGCGGCAGCGTGCAGTTCGCGGGCGATCGCGGGACCGAGGTTCGGATCCGCTTGCCGCTTGCGTTCACCGGGCAGGAAGCAAAGGCCCCGCTCCTGGAAGGGATGCCGTAAGCGTGGAGCCCCAAACTCTGGGCCTGGTGGTCGAGGACCTCCCGGTCGTACGTCGAGGACTCAAGTCCGTGCTCAGCGCCGTAGTGGGTGGGCAGGTGCACGAGGCGCACGATCTGCAATCGGCGTTGGCCCTGCTCTCGGGGCGCAATCGATATCGCATCGCCTTGGTCGATATCGGGCTGCCTGACGGCTCGGGGCTCGAGCTCATCCGCGAGCTGCGACGCCGTCAGTCTTCGACCTTGACGGTGGTGACCACCATCTTCGACGACGACGACAACGTCTTTTCCGCGCTGGCGAGCGGCGCGGACGGCTACTTGTTGAAGGAACATCCGCCCGAGGAGTTGATCGCGCATCTGCGCGGGCTGGAGCGGGGCATTCCTGCGCTTTCCCCCCACGTGGCACGCCGGATCCTCGGCTACTTTCGCGACGCGCCCGCGCGTCGGCCCGCGCTCGGGCTCGCCTCGCCAGACAGCGAGGAGAGCCACCTGAGCCCCCGCGAAACCGAGGTGCTCTCGCTGGTCGCGCGCGGACTTGCGCGCGCCGATGTGGCTGGGATGCTCGCGATCTCCGAGAACACCGTGGCCAAGTACCTGAAAGAAATTTACCGCAAGCTGCACATCTCCTCGCGCGCGGAGGCGGCCCTCGAGGCGCGACGCCGGGGCCTCATCTAAGAAGGCTCTCGGGTCGGAGAGCTTCTCGGGTCCGTCTTTATAGATTCCGAAATTCAAATTCATCGAACACGCCGGCCGCGATGGCGCCCGGATCCGTCCAGTAGGCCCCGTTGGCGCGCGCGAGCGGAACGCGGGTGGGTCATCGTGTTTGCGTCGCTGCCCCGAGTTAGGCCTGTTGCGCGCGCGTGGCCGTGCTATCGGCTTCAAAAGCGGCGGTCTCTCAACGGAAAAGGTTTGTTGACTCTGGTTCGACTGGAGGGAATAACACCCGCACCCCGGAGACACGAGCCCGCGAGCGTGCGGGCTTCCGCGCTGGAGGAGTTGCATGAATCCGATCGCGATGACCGTGATCCTCGTCGTCACTTTGTCGATCTTCGCCTACTCGGCCTATCACCGCTTCAAGCTCCTCGCCTCGGGCGCTCCGGAACCCGAGTTCGATCTCAAGCGGCCGGGTGAGATCGGCGAGCGCATCAAGCAGACGGTGTTGATCGCCCTGGGCCAGAAGAAGATGGCCCGCAACCAGAAGTACCGCATCGCGGGCATCGCCCACATCGGCATCTTCGCGGCCTTCAACGTGCTTTTGCTCAACAGCATCATGCTGTGGTTCCGTGGCTACGACGCGAATTTCGATTTCTGGGGCCTGCTCGGCAGGGGAACGGTGCTCGGCGACGGCTACAGCTTCGTGAAGGAGCTGGCAGGCGCCGCGGCGTTCTTGGGCGCCTGCGTGTTCTTCTACTACCGCGTCGTCACGCGCTCGAAGCGCATGACCCTCGGCGTGGAGGCGCTCGTAATCCTCGGCATCATCGCCACGATGATGCTGGCGGACTTCCTCTACGTGGGCGCCTCGCTCGCGCTCGAGGCGCAGACCTCGGGCGTCGCCCCGCACTTTCACTGGGCGGAGCCCGTGGGCTCGCCGTTCGCGATCGCGCTGCAGAACGTCAGCGAGGGCACCCTCAACGTGCTCGCCCACGCCGGCTTCTGGTGGCACTCGGCGTTCGTCCTGATCTTCCTCAACCTGCTCCCCTACTCGAAGCACTTCCACATCATCACCGTCATGTTCAACGTGTTCGGCAGCCGCGTCGAGCCGGCGGGCAAGCTGCCCAACGTCGAGGACATTGAGGGCAAGGTGGAGCGCGAGGAGCCCATCGGAATCGCCAAGGTCACCGACCTCTCGTGGAAGCAGATGCTCGACCTGTACACCTGCACGGAGTGCGGTCGCTGCAGCGACAACTGCCCCGCTTACACCACGGGCAAGAAGCTCTCGCCCAAGCACCTGACGCTCGCGCTGCGCGACCACCTGTACGCCTCGAAGGGCCGCCTGATCGGCGACGGGGGCGTGGTGGACCCGAGCAAGAAGGAAGAGCAGCCCAGCGAAGACGGCGAAGGGAAGAAGGAAGTCCTTCACACGTTCCCGCCAGCGCCCGAGGGCGGCTACTGGACCACGGGAGAGGACGTGGAGCTGGTGCCCAACATCATCGACCCGGACGTGATCTGGGCGTGCACGAGCTGCCGCGCCTGCGAAGAGCAGTGCCCCGTGATGATCACCTACGTCGACAAGATCGTGCAGATGCGTCGCGACCAGGTGATGATCAAGAACGAGTTCCCGCCGGACCTTCAGAAGCCCTTCCGCGGCATGGAGACCAACGGTAACCCCTGGAACCTGTCGGCCATGGATCGCGCCAACTGGGCGGACGGCCTCGACATCCCCACGCTCGAAGAGAAGAAGGACGCGGCCGTTTTGTACTGGGTCGGCTGCGCCGCCAGCTACGACGACCGCGCCAAGAAGGTCTCACGCTCGGTGGCCAAGCTGCTCAAGCACGCCGGCGTGGACTTCGCCATCCTGGGCACCGAGGAGACCTGCACCGGTGACCCGGCTCGCCGCGCGGGCAACGAGTTCCTGTTCCAGATGCTCGCCCAGCAGAACGCCGAGACGTTCAAGACCTACGAAGTGGAGAAGAAGACGGTCATCACGGCCTGTCCGCACTGCTTCAACACGCTCAAGAACGAGTACCCGGAGTTCGGCGCCAAGCTCGAGGTGGTCCATCACTCCGAGTTCCTCATGGACCTGATCAAGCAGGGCAAGATCAAGCCCGAGAAGCCGACCAAGGAGGTCGTGGCGTTCCACGACAGCTGCTACCTCGGCCGCTACAACGACGTGTACGACGCCCCGCGCCAGATCCTGGAGTCCATCCCGGGTCTCCAGCTCCGTGAGGTCAGCTACTGGAACAAGTCCAAGGGCCTGTGCTGCGGCGCCGGCGGCGCGCAGATGTTCATGGAGGAGCAGCACGGCACCCAGCGCGTGAACAACAAGCGCACGCTGCAGCTGCTCGACACGGGCGCCACCACGCTCGCCACCGGCTGTCCGTTCTGCATGACCATGATCACCGACGGCCTCAAGGCCGAAGAGAAGGAAGACAAGATCGGTCAGAAGGACATCGCCGAGATCCTCGCCACCAGCGTGGGCCTCGACGCGGCCGAAGAGCCCGCCGAAGCGGCGCAGTAAGCGCTTTTCGAGGACCTTCGAGCGAGAGGCCGCGTGTCCAGATGGGCACGCGGCCTTCGCCGTCTCATCAGCAGCCTAAGCGGAAAGTTTTCGTGTCAGCGCAGCCTCCGCGGCGGCGGCGTGGGCGCGTTCACACCTGAGAAATCGGCTTTGGAGATGGGGCTCGATAGCCCCTTTCCAAAGGCCCCGGTGCTCCGGCATTGTGGCGGCAAACCATGGCTCAGAAACAGGGGTTGTCTCCGCATGGATGCCCGACTCGTAGCCGCGCAGCGCGGGCTTATTTGGCTCCTGATCGCCACCTGCGCGGTCCTGCTCCTCTCTTTGCCGCGCCCGGGGGACGCTCGCACCGCGCACGCCTTTGACGAGCTCTCCGAGTTCGCGCGCTCGGTGGACCTTCCTGCCGTCGAGCAGACGCGGCGCGTCCAGGCCATGCGCTTCGCCCAGGTGGAGCTCGCAGAGCTGCTCCAGAGCCCGGTCGAGCAGGCTGCGCCCGTAAAGCGGCGGCGCGGAGCGGGCACCGCGGGGCCCAAGTGGCGCATCGCCGAGGGGGCGGCGCCCGTGTTGGCGATGGCCGACCTCCGCCTGGCGACCCTGGCGGACGTGAGGGCGCAGAGCGAGGGCGCCGTGAGCGCGGACGTGGGGACCCCGCAGGCCGAGGTTGCGCAGCGCGCGCTCACGTTTCGGCTGAGCCATCTGAACCTCCCGCAGCCGCCGGTGATCACCCACGCGGCACTCGAGCTCGCGCAGGTGGGCGCCGAGCAGGTGCAGCGCGTGGAGGAAGCCGAGCAGGCGCGGCGCGAGCTCAGCCAGGCGAAGGAGGCGCTCGGGCGCGCCGAGCGCAAGGCGGAGCTCGCGCAAAAACGGGTGGATGCGCGCAAGAAGCGCAAGTCGCGCTCGACCCAAAAGTTCATCGATCAGCTGGCCGAGGCCACGGCCCAGCGCGACGAGAGGTTGGCCGCAGTGGAGGCGCTTCAGGGGCAGTACGAGGAGAAAGCCGAGCGCGCGATCCGCGCGAGCGAGGACGCACCAGCCGTCGCGGCGGGCACGGCGATCCCGAGCTTTGGCCGCCTGCGGGTCACCTTGGCGGACGCGGCGGGAGCGACCCGATCGCTCGCGTTGACCGTGCCGGTGGAGCGGCGTCGGGTGAGCATGCCTCCGCTCGTGATTCCCGGCGCCTCAGGGAGCTTTTCGGCGTTGCGCGCAAGCTCCGCCTGGGAGGACGTGAAGCAGCTCGAGCCGAGTGCCGCCGCGGCGCAGCTCGAGGCGCGCCTGAGCTGGCCGTCGCGCAGCTATTCGGTGTTCGGTCTCGCCTGCGAGGGCTCCTGGATCTTGCAACTCTCGCCCTGGCTCGTGGTGCTCGCCCTGTTTGTCGCGTGGCGGCGCGCGGTGGGCGCCGCGACGAGCCATCGCCTGTTCACGACCGAGTTTCGCGGGCCTTTGCGTCCGGTCGGCTTCAAGAGGCGGAGCCAGGAGCTGGTGGTGGTCGTGCTCTTGCCGCTGCTTGCCTGCGTGCTTCCGGCGATCTCGCTGTGGCTCCTGCGGCGGCTCCCGGTGCTCCCCGCCACGGCCCTGTTCGTGAGCTTTCCGTTCGCGCTACGCCTCTACACCAAGCTCGATGAGCTACGCGTGCTCAATCGCTCCCTCATCCAGTACCACAGCTATCCGCCGCCTGCGCAGCCGATCGGGGTGGACAACGGGTTCGAGCCCGGCGCGGTCTGACGTGCGGCTCGGGTCATACGCGATAGCTCGCTGAGCGTGTGCCCACTCGTGGCCAGCTCGCGGTGGCCTCAGAGCAGCCATCGAAAGGCGAAGAAGAAGCGCTCGAACAGGCGAGCGAGGAAGCTGCGCGTGCGCCACTTGTGCAGGTCGATGGACACGGAGTCGGCCAGATCGAGCTCGACCCGAGCGCGCAGCGCGGTGGCCACGGCTGGACTCTCCATCGCCACGTTCAACTCCAGGTTACTGTGGATCGAGCGCGCGTCGAAGTTGAAGCTGCCCACGGTGCACCAGCTGTCGTCGATCACGGCGGTCTTGGAGTGGAGCACGCCACCACGCCACTCGTTGATCTCGACGCCCGTGGCCAGCAGGCGCTCGTAGAGATGGCGACTGGCCAGTTGGGCGATCTTGACGTCCGAGTCCCGAGGTACGAGCACACGGACGCGAACGCCGCGCATCACCGCGCGCGCCAGCGCCTTGCGCACGCGGCTCGATGGGATGAAATAACTGTTGCAGATGATGATATACCGGGTGGCCCTGGCGATGGCGTTGACGTAGCCGTCGTAGATCCCCCGACGTTCGGCGAGCAGGTCGTTGGCCAGCACGGTGACCTCGGTGTCGCCATGCTCCAGCATCATGGGGGGGAGTGGGGCGGGAGGGCCCGGGAACGTGCGGTAGAACAGCTCCCGCAGCTCGATCGCCGCCGGTCCGTCGAGCTGGATGCCGTCGTCGCGAAAACCGCCCCCTCCGGCGTGCTTGGGCGCCCAGTGGTCGGCGATGTTGAAGCCGCCCGTGATGGCCAGCCGGCCGTCGACCACCAACAGTTTGCGGTGGTCACGCTGGTTCAAGCGGCCGAAGCTGAAGCGTGCACGCCAGGGCGCGATCGGGTTGTACTCATAGACCTCGCAGCCGGCCGCGCGCATCTCGTCGAACATCGCGGCGTCTGCTTCGAGGCTGCCGATGGCGTCGTAGATGATCCTCACGCTCACGCCAGCGCGCGCGCGCTCCATCAGGGCCGCGGCGAACCTGCGCCCCGTGCTGTCCGAGTCGAACCAGTACATCTCGAGCAGGATCTCGTGCTCGGCCGCGCGGATGGCCTTCAGCATGGCCGGCAGCGCCTGCTCTCCGTCATGGAGCAGGCTCACGCGGTTGCCGGTGGAGTGCGCGCGGTCGTGAACGCGATGTCGGCGTACGGGCTTGGCCCTCACGGTCTCAAGGATAACGTGCGAGCTGGGCTCCGCGCGCGACCTTCGCGCAGGAGGGCCGAAAGGAGACAAAGAGCGATGAGCGCCGCGAGCGCGAGGGTCGCTTCGGCGAAGCTCGTCGAGCGCTTGAGGGGGCTGGCCAAGGATCCGTAGCAGAACGGCAGGTGGAGTCCGTAGATGAGGAGCGCATGCCGCCCCAACAGGCTCAGCAAGGGGACGTCCTCGCGCCGCGCGCGTGTGAGCAAGAACGTGAGCCCCAGCACCCCTCCCGCTCGCGCGGCCAGATCGAGCGCATTGAACCAGATGCTCGGGTTGGTGCGGCTCGGCGGCATGCCATGGGGCAAAAGCCAAAGCTCCGCCCAGCGCGCGAGGAAAAGCGCCGAAAGACACGTCGCGCCGAGCCAGGCCAGGCCGCGCGCGCCCGTGAGGGCCTCCCAACCCACGAGCGCCCCCAGCGCGGCGAAGCTCGCGGCGAAGAACACCAAGGGGATCACGGGCATGGTGCTCAGGCCGGGCACCTCGAGCCACGGAGCGAGCAGCAGGCGCGCGAGCGGATCTCGGAGCGTCTGGGCCATTTGGCTCAAAGGCGGACAGATGAGCAGCGACAGCAGCGCGAGTCCGAGGCAGGCGCGCCCGAATGCACGCGCGTCGACCGGCCGCTCCAGGGATCGGGGGCGCCCAACGCAGGCGGCGAGCAGCGCCACGCTGAGGCCGATGCAGTGCAAGATGTCGATCCGCAGGAAGGTCGCGATGCCACGGGACCCATCGAGCACGGCGTAGAGCGCGTTGAGCGCGTAGCCTATCAGGATCACCCGCGCGGCCTGCGAAAGCAGCGCGCGCGTGAGCGGCCTTCGTGAGCCGCCTTCGTGCGCCGCGCGTCGAACCTTGAGGCCCACGTTGAGCCCGGCGATAGCGAGGAACAGGGGGAGCGGAAGCAACGCGAAAAAGCGCGTGACGGCGAACCCGGTGCTCGCGCGGGCCTCGGGGCTGAGCCAGCCGTCGTAGGCGTGGGTCTGCACCATGCACAGCACGGCGAGCCCGCGCGCGACGTCGAGCCCGACCAGGCGCGGCGTCATGCGTAGCCGAGGATCAGCGCGCGACTGACCAACAGGAAGCCATCGACGCTGACGAACAGGAGCAGCTTGAAGGGCAGGGCGACCGCGGACGGCGTGAGCCCGTGCATCCCGAGCGCGAGCAGGATCTGCGCGATCACCAGATCGAGGATGAGAAAGGGCAGAAACACGAAGAAGCCTAGCTGAAAGGCGCGCTTGAGCTCGGTGATCGCGAAGCTCGCCCACAGCACGCGCAAGTCATCGCGCGCCGCGAGCTCGCCGCGCTCCTTGGCCAGGTCCACCAAGAGCTGGGTCTCCGCCTCGCCCGCGTTGCGGGCGAGAAAGCCGCGCAAGGGCTCGGTGACGCTCGTGAAGAGCGCGCTCAGATCCGCGCCCTGCGCTCCCTTGGGCAGCTGGGCGGGCTCGAACACCGGCGCCATCACGTACACCGAGAGCGCGAGCGAGAGCGCCGTGATCACCGTGGCAGATGGGACATCGGGCGCCCCGAGCGCGTTGCGTAGCGCGGAGAACACCACCGAGATCTTGGCGAACGAGGTGAGCGTGACGAGGGCTACCGGGATCAACGCCAGGGCGACCAGCCCGAGCGCCCCCGAGAGCGTGGAGCCATCGAGCAGCGCGTTCATGCGTCGGGTCCGTTGGGTTGCGCAGAACCAATGGAGCCCGCTTGCTCGGGAGAATTGCGCTCCATAGGTGCGGGCCCGGGCCGTTCGAGCTCGGTGATCAGGCGGGCGGGGGCGCCGCGATGGCTCGCGAGTAGGAGCCGGCGGCCCTCGACCTGGACCACCAGCAAGGCGTTGTGGGTATCCAGAAAGACGCGTTGCTCCACCTGGATGGGGCCCGGCCCCAGCGTGCCGAAACCGCGCCGGGCGAGCAAACGCAGCACCGCATAGGCGAGCGCGATCACCAGCGCGAGCGCCACGAGGACCTGCGCGAGGCCGGCGAGCTCACGTCCGACGGAGGTGCCCTCGAGAACGGGCTGGGTTGCTTCGAGCAGGAGCCCCATGTGCGCGCGGAGCATCAAAGGCAGCCCGGAGCTTGTCAAGCGGCCTGGACCTCGCGGAGGGGTGGGTCCCGGCGCGGCTTTGCCGCGGCGGGCGGGGAGGGCGCGTGCCCTCCCCGATAATTAAAACCCCATCACCTTGGCGATCAGATAGCGGAGCACCTCGCTGGCGCCGCCGCCGATGCGCAGGAGACGCGCGTCGCGAAAGGCTCGAGCGACCCAGAAATCCTCGAGGTAGCCCATGCCGCCATGAAACTGCATGCAGGCGTCCATCACCTCGTCGACGACGTCGCCCGCGTGCAGCTTTGCCATGCTGACCAGCTTGCCGGTCTCGAGCGAGGGCAGGCCGTCCTTTTCGTATACGTCTTCGTTGTAGTACTCGCAGGCCCGGTAGGTGAGGGCCTGGGCGGCCTCGAGCTTGGTGTAGAGATCGACGAACTTGTGCTGCCAGACCTCCCGCTTGATCAGGGGCTTGCCGAAGGCGGTGCGGTCGCGGCCGTAGGCCACGCTGCGATCGAGGGCGCGGCGCGCCTGGGAGAGCGAGGAGACCGCGCCGATCAGCCGCTCGGACTGGAAATTCTGCATCAAGTAGATGAAGCCCATGCCCTCCTGGCCGAGCAGGCAGGCCTTGGGGATGCGGCAGTCCTCGAAGAAGAGCTCCGCCGTGTCGCTCGCGATGTTGCCGAGCTTCTTGAGCTTCTTGGAGACGGAAAAGCCCTCGGTCGCGGTGGGAAACGTGAACATGCTGATGCCCTGGTGACCGGCGTTGGGATCGGTCTTGGCGAGCAGCGTGATGAAATCGCAGCGGGTGCCGTTGGTGATGAACGTCTTGGAGCCGTTGATTACGTAGTGGTCACCCTCGAGACGCGCGGTGGTGCGGATACCCGCCACGTCCGAGCCGGCGTTGGGCTCGGTGACGCCGATGGCGGCGATCTTCTCGCCGCGCAACGCGGGCTCCAAAAACTCCCGCTTGTGATAGTCGGAGCCGAGCTTCCAGATGATGGGCGTGGCCATGTCGCTCTGCACGAGCAGCGCGAGCGCGACACCCGCCGAGCCGCAACCGCTGAGCTCCTCGGCCTTGGCCACGCTGAACCAGAAATCGCCACCCCCGCCGCCCACCGACTCGGGGTAGTGGGCGCCCAGGATGCCGAGCGCCCCCGCTCGCTCGAAGACGCTGCGGGGAAAGCCTTCGGCCGCCTCCCAGGCGTCCGCGTGCGGCAACAGTTCCTGCTCGACAAAGGTCCGAACTTGCTTGCGAAACAGCTGGTGCTCTTCGCTGAAATGGCTCCTGGGCATGGCTCCTCGTCTCCGCTTCCATGCTCCCCGACGGCCCCGAGGTGTGCTCGCTCGGGCGCGGAGAATGAATGAACATTCATTTAGCGAGCGGCGCGCCGAAGCGCAAGCGTTGCCTCGAGCCGACCCGCGAATCGGGTGGTACACCGTGCGCCATGACCACCACGCAAGCCGCCGTCGTACAGATGACCTCGAAGCCGGATCTGGAGCGCAATTTGCGGTCGGCGGGCGAGCTCGTGAAGAAGGCGGCGGACGCGGGCGCAAAGTTGGTGGTGCTCCCCGAGTGCTTCGCCTGGATCGGACCGGAGGGCAGCCAGCGCAGCGTGGCCGAGCGCCTCGAGGATCGCGGGCCCGTGCTCACGCGCTGCATGGGCTGGGCGCGGGATTGCGGGGTGGAGCTGATCCTCGGGGGCTTCTGGGAGCAGACCGAAGATCGAGGGCCCCGCGTTTACAACACGAGCGTGCACCTGGGGGCCGATGGCGCGCTCAAGCAGCGCTATCGCAAGATCCACCTGTTCGACGTGGAGCTCAGCGACGGCACGGCGCTCAAGGAGTCCGCCACCGTGAAGGCGGGCGAGACGCCCGTGGTCACGGACACCGCGCTCGGCAAACTCGGGTTGAGCATCTGCTACGACGTGCGCTTCCCCGAGCTCTATCGGAAGTTGGTGGACGACGGGGCTATCGCGTTCACCATCCCGGCGGCGTTCACCCTGCACACCGGCAAGGATCACTGGCAGGTGCTGCTGCAAGCGCGCGCGATCGAGTCCCAGTGCTACGTGCTCGCCGCCGCGCAGACGGGCCACCACATGGAGAAGCGCGCCTCGTGGGGGCACGCGATGATCGTGGACCCCTGGGGTTGCGTGCTCGCGCAGTGCGGAGAGGGCGAGGGGATCGCGGTCGCCACCGTGGACACGGAGGTCGTGGCGCGCGTGCGCAGGCAGCTGCCGAGTCTGGCTCATCGCAGGCTATAAGCGTTCCCAACTCTTTCCTGACCTCCCCGTGCCCGTGCTCGTTTCGTAGTCGTACTCGTGTGCGAGGCAATTGGTTCGCGCCACGACTACGACTACGCCGCACGAGGAGGAGGACGAAGCCGAGGACGAGCACGAGCACGAGAAGGAGGACGGCGACGCGCGTGCTCGAAGGAAGCGAGCGGGGGCTTTTGACCCTCACGAGCATAAGTACGTCGCCTAGGCGGGCCCATAGCGGGTGTCCACGCGTGGTTTTGACGTACGAGAGAGCCCGAGCTGACGCCTGCTCGTACTCCTCCTCCTACTCGTTTTCCTACTCGTCCCTCGTTCTCGTCCTCGTCGTCGTAGTCGTGCGCGAGGTAATTATTTCACGCACGACCACGGGCTCGGGGCACGAGCCCGGGATCAGGCCGGCCTTACCAACCGCAGGTTGGGAGCCGGCGCATACGCCTCGATGTGCCCGCTCTCCTCCGCGAGGTAGAGCCAGCCGCGCTCGTCGACGCGCATGAAGTCCGGGATAATGCCCTCCGAGAGGGTGCCCCCCACCACGCTCCCATCGTGCGGCCGCAGCACGTGTACGCTGGCCGAGGGCAAGAACAGGGCGCCACCCCGGAGCACGGGCTCGAGTCGTCGTGGGATGTCGTCGCGCAGCGGGTCGGCCATGCGGTGTTGCCAGGACACGCTGCCATCCTGGAGGGAGATGCCGTAGGCGATGCCGAGCTGGGTGTTCAACACCAGTTGTTGGTCCACCACGAGCGGCGCGCCGCCCTCACCGAGGCCGGGATCTTCGCGGCTCCAGCGCTCGGCGCCGGTCTCGAGGTCGAACGCGGAGAGCGTGAGCGACTGGTTGTGATAGGTGGAGACCACGACGGCCGAGTCGGTCGCCACCGGGCTGGTCAAGGGCGCGCTCGAGAGCTCGCGGCGGAAGAGTAGCTTGCCGCTGTAGAGATCGAAGCAGAGCAGCGCGCCCGGCGAGCATCCGGGTGCCCCGGACACGGCGATGGCGCGCTCGCGGGTGATCACCGGCGGCAGGGTCATGCGGCCCGGGTCGGACCAGCGCCAGACGACGTCGCCCGTGGCCACGTCGATCGCGTCGAGCGTGCTGTCACCGGACACCACGAGCAGGATGCGTCCGGCGCGGGTGAAGCGGAAGCTGCCGCGCCCCGGGGAGCGGAAGCGCCAGCGCGGCTCGCCTGTGCGCACGTCCAGCGCCACCAGGCGATCGCGACCTTCGGTGATCACGGCGACCGGCGGCGCGTTGCGACTGCCCGCGAAGAGCCCGCTGATCTGGCCGCCCACGCGGGGCGCGATGCGCGTGCGCGCGTAGGGCTCACCGTCCTCGAGGTCGCACAGGGCCACGTCGCCCTCGGAGCTTACGCAGAGCAGCGCCGTGCCCGCCATCAGGGTGGTGTGGGCGTTCATCTGGCGTGCCCAGAGCAGCTCGCCGTTCTCGCGGCTCAGCGCGAGCTGGTTGCGCGGGGTGGCCACCACGAGGCGGTCGCCGCACAGGAACGTCGAGCTGCCGTCCAGGCCGTCGACCTCGGCTTGCCAGCGCAAGCTCAGGCGGAGCTTGCCGGAGCCCGCGAGCGGCGCCACCGTCATCGGGCGCTCGGGGCGCATCGTGGTGGGGTTGCCCGCGCTGGCCCGCAGGAGCTCCGGATCGCGATTGATGAAGCTCTTCTGGGCTGCGCGCGTGCGCACGATGCGGCGCAGGGCGCGCACCTCGTCGCGGAGGGCGCTCAGGCGCAGGTTTCGGCTCTGCGCGCGATCGGCGCCCACCACCGAGCGCACGAGTTCACCGGCGAGCTTCAGGATGGGCAAGAGCGCGCTGGGGACGTCGAGCACCGGGGTGTTCACCGAGTCGCCGCCCACGCCGGCCAGGGAAACCGAGAGCTCTCCTTCGCGTGAGAGGCGCAGACCGATGCCGAAGTCTCCCGCCTTGAGCTTGAGGTGCAGGGGACGCTGGCTCTCCCAGGCGTCCACCACGGCGCGGGCCGCGCTGACCATGCGCGCGATGGCAGGAAACACCGGGCCGCGCGCGAGCGCGATCCTGCGCCCGTGCACGAAGGCCCAGAGCTCTCCGTCGAACAAGAGGGCGTGCACGTCGGCGCGCGCGCCCGTGTCCGCCAAGAGCACGTCGCCCGCGGGAATCCGCGCAGAAAACCCGAAGCAGAGGGGCACGTCCGGGCGCTCGAGCTGGGCGCCGCCGCGCTTTTCGACCACGAGCAGCGCGGGGCCGCGATCAGGCTTGATCTGGGTGCGCAGCACGCGCTCGGCGAGCACGATCCCGGGGCGCTCGCCGCTTTGGGAGCTCGGGGTGGCGTCGGCCAGCTCCAGCGCCGCGGCGCCGCACGCGCTGACCAGGGCCGAAAGGTCGATGGGCCGATCGCGCACGAAGATCTGCGGGACTGGGCCGCTGTCGTAGTAGCAGAGCAGGACCTGGTCACCACGGCGCACGAACGCGAACTCCCCGGTGCTGCTGGCGAGCGGCAAGATGACCTTGCGCCGCTTGCCCTCGGCCAACGCCAGGAGGGTGGCCACCAGGTCGGTCAGCGGAGGGAGCTCGACGCCCTCGGCGCCCGGGCCGAGCAGCAAAGACAGCAGTTCGGCGCGGCGCGGCCGCTTTTCGAGGGGCTCTCGGGGTGAAACGAAAGCGGTCGGCAGGAGGGGCGCGACCTGTACGGGGACCAGGCGGTCGATGCGGGGCGTACGCTTCATGTGAGAGGCCACTCCATGAGCAGGGGGAGGGAGCGCGCGCGGTCGGCGCTGAGGAAGTCGGCTGAGCTTGGGGGCGTACGCATCTCCGACCCGAATGGTATGGAGGCTCGCGGGGGATCTGGAAATTCCTGGTGAGTGCCCGGGCCTTCGCCTGAAAGTTGACGAAATTCAAAGTGTTGCTTCGGCAGCCGAAAGGGGCGCAGAGGACGTGGAAAAAGGCCAACACGTGGTCGCCGTGGCGGCGTTGATCCTCCGCGAAAGGAAGGTGCTCGCGCTGCGTCGAGCCGAGGACAACCTGGTAGGTTCAGGGCTCTGGGAGTGCGTGTCGGGCAGGGTGGAGCAGGGCGAAGAGCCGCTCGCCGCCGTGGCGCGGGAGGTCCGCGAAGAGACGTCGCTCGTGGTGGAGGTCGAGCCGCGCCCCTGGCGCGCGTACGCCGCGCAACGCCGCGGTCAGCCGATGATCGTGATCGTCTATCGCGCGGCGTACGTGTCAGGGGAGGTGCGCATTTCACGCGAGCACGATCGATCCGCATGGCTCGACGCCGACGGCTTCGCGGCGCGCTCGAGCTTGCTCCCGCTCGTGGAGGCGGTTCGCTCGGCGCTCGCCGGTTGAAGAAGCCGCGTGGGCGGGCAGAAGTGGCCAAGAACGCGCGCGTTGACCCAGCCCGTTGGGGAAGGCACTGCCCGTGGCGCGCGCACAATCGAACACGCGCTGGCGACATTTCGCGCGTTGTGACCGATCTGCGTACAAAGCATGCGGGTGAGCGCTCGAACTGTGGCGCTTCTGTGCGCAGGATTCCGGTAGAATCGTGAGTTACCGTGCCAGGTTCATCGAAGATCGCGCTGCTCGAGCGCTTGCTCGTCGAGCGCCGCATCAGCCCTCAGCAAAAGCGCGACGTGCTCGCGCATGCGCAGGCGGAGCAGGTCAGCGTCGAAGACGCGCTGATCGAGACCGGCGTGCTCGAAGAGTCCACGTTGCTCAAGTGGTTGGCAGCGCTCTACAAGACGCACTTCGTCTCCACCGAGAAGCTCGCCAAGACCGAGGTGGAGCGCGCCACCCTTGCGCTCGTGCCGCGCCAGCTCGCCGAACGCTTGTGCGTGTTTCCCGTGCTGTTCAATGCCAAGGAGAACTGCCTGGCGTTCGTGCTCGCCGATCCCGAAGATTCCGAGGTCGCGCGCGAAGTACGTCTGATCGCCAACGTCCCGCACGTGAAGCCGCTCGTGGCGCGCCCGCTCGCGGTGCGGGCTGCGATCCAGAAGCATTATGTTGGAGATATCCACGCGTTCGGGAAGCTGGATCAGCGCAGCGTGATGCAGTTCCAGCAGATGATGGACACCTACGAGCGCAGCGTGTTCGACCTGAGCAACCTGGGCGCATCGCCGCGACCCGTCACGCCGCCTGCCCCCCGGGGGAAGGGGCCCGTTTCACCGCCGCCTCCGCCTTCGCCGGCGCGCGTCATCGGCGGCGCTGCCGCGCACTCCTCTCCTGCACAAACCGAGGTTGAGCCGGGAGGCATCCCCTATGCCTCGGGAGTCGAGCTGGTGAACGTGCTGGTCTCCTTGCTCGAAAATCCGCGGCAGGAGCTGCGCGGGCACTCCGCGCTGGTGGCGCGCCTGATGCAGAAGTTGGGCGAGCACATGGGTCTTGAGGCGTCGGATGTGTACGCGCTGCGGCTGACGGGCCTGCTCCACGACGTGGGCAAGACCTCGAGCTACCACCTGACCGCGCTCAACGTCGCCGAGTACGAGGGACACCGTACCCAGGCCAAGAAGAGCTTCCTCGGACCGGTCCGCCTGTTCGACTCCGCGATGTTGCCCAAGATGTGCGTCGAGGGGCTCACCCACGCGTACGAGCGCTTCGACGGCGCGGGCTTCCCGGATCGCCGCGCCGGCAAGGATATCCCGCTCGCCGCCCGCATCCTGGCGATCGCGGAGACCTACGCCGACCTCACCTCGAACGCGCGCAACCCTTTCCGGCGTACGCTGACGGCCAAGGGCGCCGTGGAGGTGCTCGCCCGTTACCGGGACAAGATCTTCGACGGCAACCTGGTGGATCTGTTCCGCGTGGCCGCGCTCGGTGCGGACTTGCAGTCGAGCCTGCTCGGGGATCGTTCGCGCATCCTGCTGGTCGACGCCGATGCCGAGGAGACGACGGTGCTCGAGCTTCGCCTGGCGGAGCAAGGCCACGAAGTCCTCTTGTGCCGCAGCGCAGATCAGGCGCTCGCGCACGTCCAGCAGGGCGGTGTGGATGCCATCCTCTGCGAGGTCGAGCTCAGGCCCCACGACGGCTTCGCGCTGATCGAACAGGTGCGCCGAACGGCCCATGGCGTCGATTTGCCCGTCCTGTTCCTCACGCGTAGGTCCGACCGTGGCTCGGTCGATCGTGGCTTCGCGCTCGGCGCTGCCGATTACATCATCAAGCCCGCCTCGCCCGACGTGGTCGTCGCCAAGGTGCGCAACGTGCTCGCCAAGGGGACGGCCAAGCGCGCGCCGCGCGGGGTGAGCGGATCGCTGGCCGAGATGCCGTTGCCGGACGTCCTGCAGGTGCTGAGTCGCACGCGCAAGACCGGCTCGCTGCGCATCTCGGCGGCGGGCTTCCACGGGGAGATCCAGATCGGCAACGGGGAAATCCACGAGGCCTCCTTCCGGAACCTGGTCGGCGAGGATGCGGTCTACGCGCTGCTCGCGCTCACCGACGGCGAGTTCGCGCTCGACCCCACCTTCGTGCCGGCGACCCGCACCGTGCATGCCAGCACGGAGCATCTGTTGCTCGAGGGCATGCGGCGGGTGGACGAGGCCAGCCTGCGCCCGAGCCACGCCGGCGCCCCGCTCGATTTTTCGATCACCCGGCTCGACGATTGAGCGCGCGGGGCGGTGCTTTCAGCGGATCCGGAGGAGCGCGTAGACGACGAGCCCGGACGCGGCCACCAGCAGCAGCCATGCGACGCGATGTAAGCGTTGATCCTTGGCCGGTTTGGGCCCGCGCTCCGCGCGCAGCCCCGGCCCCACCAGCGACAACGCGATCGCACCCGCGATGCCGGCCGAAAGGGCCGTCAGCGTGGCGCCCTCGGGCGCGGCGCGCCCCCACATCTCGCGGAAATGGGCCGGGCTCCCCCAGGCCCCCCAGCTCACCAATCCCAGAGCGCCCAACGCCACCACGCCGAGTGTCATGCGGCCGATGGCCTGCCTTCGTCTCTCGAGGTCCACGGGAGGGATTTCGCCGAGCGGGCGGTGCTCCACGCTGCGCAGGGTCTCGGGCAGCGCGCAGAGCGTGCAGGCCACGGCCAGGTAGGAGGCCAGCGAAAGCAGGGCGAAGCCGAGGATCCAGGGAGAGAACGTGGCCAGCGCCAGGTCGTGTTCGAGGCCGCTCGCACACAGCGCGAGGCTGACGGGGAAGGCGCAGAGCAGGACGTAGGGCGTTGCTGCGGCGCGCGTGCGGGCGCACCACAAGCCGAGGCCCAACAAAGCCGGGCCGAGCGGCAGCAAGGCCAACGCGGCGCCCGAGAGCGAGCTGCCGCGGTGGATGCTCGGCAAGAGTGACGAGGTGGCCCAAGCCAAGAGGCCCAGGGTGAGCACCCAGGCACCGGGTGGAATGCCTTCCTCCAGCCCACGCGCGCCACCGCGAAACTGCCCCTCGGCCATGCACACACGGTAGTCAAGCGTCGCGTAAAAGTCACCCGGGTTGCACTTGGGAGTGCGAAATCAAGCACCTTCTCATACGCTGGCGCTGGTAGAGTCTCGGCAGTCGCTGTTTTCAAAGGCGCGTGCAATCCCAGGGGAGGACTTGACGTTGAGCGAGCCGGAGGCGGTCGACCCGCTCGTGGGTCGCGTAATTGCGGACGCCTACGTAATGCAGGAGCTCGTCGGTGTCGGCGGCATGGGCAGGGTCTACCGTGCCGAGCAGAAGGCGCTCGGACGGGTCGTGGCCATCAAGGTCGTCCATCGTCACCTGCTCGGGGATCGCGATTCGATCAGCCGCTTTTACACGGAAGCGCGCGCCGCAAGCTCGCTCAACCATCCGAACAGCGTCAGCGTGTTCGACTTCGGCCGCACCGCCGACGGCATGCTGTACCTGGTCATGGAGTACCTGCGCGGGCGTGACCTCGCGCGGGTGATCGAGGAAGAGTCGCCCATTCCCATCGCGCGCACCATCGAACTCGCGCAGGGCGTGCTTGGCGCGCTGGGAGAAGCCCACGCGCGCGGCGTGGTGCACCGCGATCTCAAGCCCGAGAACATCCTGATCGAGAATCTGCGCGGCGGCACCGATCACGTGAAGGTGGTGGACTTCGGCCTGGCCAAGATCCGCGACGTCGAGTCCGCCGAGGCCGCGCGCGGCCTGGTGGCAGGCACGCCCGACTACATGGCCCCGGAGCAGGCGCGGGCCCTGGAGGTCGACGGTCGCAGCGACCTGTATGCGCTCGGCGTGGTGATGTTCGAGCTCCTCACGGGCAGGCTCCCGTTCATCGACGACACGCCCTCCAAGGTGATGAGCAAGCACGTGTTCGAGCGCGTGCCCGACATCCAGGAGATCGCGCCCTACCGCGGGATCCCCGACGCGCTCGTGGACGTGGTGATGAAGGCCCTGGCCAAGGATCCGGGGGAACGCTTTCAAGACGCGGACGAGATGTCTCGCGCGTTGCGCGCGGTGGGCAGCGCCGTGCGTACCAGCATCAGCGGCGTACGCTGTCCACGCTGCGGCGCGCCCAACGACGATCAACGCGCGTTTTGCGGCGACTGCGGCCGTCGCCTCGCGACTCCGTCCAATCCGGCGGCGCTGCGCAACGCATCCTCCCCCGGCGGGGAGCAGCCATTCGTCGGGCGCACGGACGTGTTCAACCAGCTCTTGGGGTTGATGCGCGGTGAAAACGAGGTCCGGACGGCCTATGTCATGGGCGAGCTCGGCGTGGGCAAGACGCGCCTGTTGATCGAGCTCGGTTTGCAAGCGGCGCGCGAGGGGTTCCTGGTGGTCGAGGCAGGGCCCGACGAATCCGGCGCACCGGTCTCCTATGGGGCCATTCGCACCGCCGTCGCGCGTCTCCTCAACGTGCCCGAGGAGCGGCTCGCGCAGCTCGCCGAGGACGAGGCTCTGTGGCGCGATCCGATCGCCCGTGCGGGCGTGCGCGAGCTCGTCGTGCCCGAGGGGTTGCCTGGGCACGAGGGGGTCTCCCGCGCTCCGGCCGTGGCAGCCGCCCTGGCGCGTGCCGTCGAGCTGGCGGCCGGGCGGGCCCGCAATCGCCGCGTGCTGCTCACGATCGACGACCTCCCGCGTTGCGACGGTTTGAGCGCCGAGGTGCTCGCGAAGTTCGTGGAGCAGGCGACGCGTCTACCGGTGTTCGTGCTCGCCGCGGGGCACGCGAACCTGACCTGGACGACGAGGCAGCCGCACTGGGTGATTCAGCTCTCGGGTCTCGCAGATAGCTTGGCGCGCGAGTTCGTGCGCGGAGAGTTCGAGCTGCCGGCTGCCCAGGCGGGCGGCGCGCTCGCGTTGCACCTGGAGCAGCTGCGCGCGTTGCAGTGGGAGCCCTCGCCCCACGAGCCCGCGCCGCCTTCGTTGGCCGAGTTGGTCACGCGCCGTCTGGCCCTGCTCGACGTCGCGGGCCGCCGCGTGATCCAGGCGCTGTCGGTGCTCGGCGAACGCGCCCAGCCGAGCGCGCTCAGGCAGCTGATCGCGGACGAAGATCTGCAAGCCCTCGCCAAGCTCGTGGAGTCCGAGCTCCTGCGGGTGCTGCCCAACGGCGACTATGGCTTCACGCACCCCTACTTGCGGGATGTCGTCGAGGCCTCGATTCCCGGCGAGACGCGCAAGGCGCTGCACGCCAAGGCGCTCGATTGGGCGAACCAGGTCGGCAAGCCCCTCGAGGTGCGCGCCGAGCACGCCTTCCGCGCGGGCGAGTCCATGACGGCGCTGATGTTGCTCGAGCGCATGGGCCAGGAGGCGCTCAAGCGCGGCGATCCGAGCGTGGCCATCCTGGCGTTCCGGCATGGTCTCGAGCTCGCGCGCAAGGAGATGTTGGACACGGGCGACGAGGCGCTGGACTCCGCCATCGTAAGCTTCAGCCGGCAGCTGGCCGAAGCCATGGTCTGGGGCAACGACGTCATGGGGGCGGCGGGGGTTCTCAACGAGGCCGCGCAGCTCGCCGGCCCGATGAGCCTCGAGCGCGCGCGCATGAACCTGGCGCTCGGCCGGGTGGCGGAACGTCGCGATCGCCCCAGGGAGGCCGCCCGTCAGCTCATGCTCGCCGCGGAGCTCGCGCAAAAGCTCGGCAACAAGTTGCTCGAGGGCAGGGCCCTGTGGGCGCTCTCGCGCGTGCGCCGCTCGGAGGGAGACAGCCTCGGCGCGGTCAACGCACTTCGCGAGGCGGTGGAGCGTTTGACGGAATCGGATCCGCGCTCGGCCCGCCGCTGCTCGTGCGAGATCGAGCTCGGGGAGGCGCTCATCGACCTGGGCGACAGCGAGGCGGCGACCCAGCACCTCGAGCGGGCGCTCGATCTCGCCAACGACGGCGACTGGAGCGCGCTGGCCGCCGGAGCCCTCGGCATCCTGGGCACGCTGGACGAGCTCGCTGGCGAGCGCGAGCGGGCACGCGAGCGCTACCGTGAAGCCTCCGAGCTGGCCGCCCGCGCGGGTGATCTGGTGGCCCGCGAGCGCTGGCGCCGCGCAACCCAGTCGATCGCGCCCTGAGGCAACCCAGTCGATCGCGCCCTGAGCCGGACGTGCGCGGGAGCGGCCGCGCCGCGACGTAAGGTCTTTTGCCACGCGCGTCAACCGTGACCTGCGCTGTAGGGAAACTGCTTCGTCCAGTCGGGGCAACAGATCGTAGCCATCTGCGAGATTCGGGTGTTAGCCTCTTCCCCGCGGAGGAAATGAATGAGGCGACTTCGATTCGGTACGTTTGGGGGCAGGCTGCAATGTGCAGGCCTGATCGGTGCAGCCATGTTGCTGCCAGGTTGCTCGTCGCTGACCACCCTGACCGTGCGTCCCACCAAGCCGAGCCAGCTCGAACTCGTGCCGGCGCCCCAGCTGACGCAGAAGCAGTACAAGCGAATCCTGCTCCTTCCGCCTGAAGACAAGATCCGCGTGGGGGAGGGCATCGAGGCGCCCATCGTTGGGCAGAAAGACATGCGCTACTACATCGCCCATATCGAGAAGGCGATGTTGGCCAAGGGCTTCGAGGTCGTCTCGCCCGAGATCGTGGCCCGCGCGGGCTCGGCTCCCGGCACGGCTTCACGCTCGGCCGCCGAGCGCGCGATGGTGATGGGCAAGCAGACCCAGGCGGACGCGGTGCTCCAGCTGCAGTCCATCTCGGTGGTCGCCGGCGACAAGTTCTTCCACATCGAAGACATGAGCGAGGTCGAGCCCAGCAAGCGCGTCAAGGACAAGGACGGCCAGTGGTGGCACAAGGACAGCAAGGAGTGTTTGTACCGGCTGCCCTATTACGAGCTCCGGCTCGAGGCCAAGCTGATCGACGTGCAGAACGGCGATGTCTTGTGGGTCGGCTCCGGTCGCGAGTCGAGCCTGAATGTGCTCAAGGAGAGTTGGACCGCGAAGCTCGACGAGGACTGCAACGTGGAGGAGCAGGCCCCGTTCGTGTACCGCGAGCAGCTCGCCACCGAAGCCGCCCTCGACGACACCGTCAACGCCCTGCTGCAGCGCTTGATCGAGCCGCTGCGTGAAAAGGCTTTTGCGGCCAAGCCTGCGCCCAAGGAGGCCCCGCCGCCTCCACCGCCGCCTCCGCCGCCGGTGGCCGAGCCGGAGCCGCCTCCGCCTCCGCCTCCGCCGCCTCCGCCGCCCGAGAAGCCGAAGAAGATCGCGCTGGTGTCGAGCACGAAGGCCAACCTGCGCGAGTCGGCCAACAACAAGTCGCGCCGCATCACCACCATCCCGCGCAAGGCCAAGCTCGAGGTGCTCGAGACGATGGGGGAGTGGCTCAAGGTCAAGGCCCAGGACGGCAGCACCGGTTGGATGCACGAGAAGGATCTGATCGTTCCGGATTGATCGGTTCCGCTCGCGCCCGGACGAGACGCGCCGTACCCGGTTAGGACAAGACGACGCAAGCGGAGGCGTCCATGTCATGGTTCTATCTGCTGCTGGCGGGTCTGCTGGAGATCGCGTGGGCGGTCGGGCTCAAGTACACCGAGGGGTTCTCGCGGCCCCTGCCCACGCTGCTCACGCTCTCGGCCGTGGTGTTGAGCATGTGGTTTTTGTCGCTCGCGGTGCGCGAGATCCCGATCGGGACGGCCTACGGACTCTGGACGGGCATCGGGGCGGCCGGGGCGGCGGTGCTCGGGATCGTCCTGTTCAAGGAGCCCGTCACCCTGGCCCGCTTGGCCTGCCTGATCCTGCTCCTGGGGGCCCTCGTCGGGCTCAAGCTCACCGCCCAGGGCTGAGCTCCGCGGGGCGAGAAGGGGCTCGTGGGGATGGTCGGGTGCTATGGTGGGCGCCGTGCGTCGTTCCGTGGGCCCACTGCTAGGACTGCTGCTCGCCTGTTCCTCGGCGGGGTGCGACAACCTGACCGACTTTCGTGGCGAGTACGCCCTGACCATCGTGGGGGGCAACTTCGTGCGCAGCTGCTTCGCGCCCACGACGACCGCCACCCTCAGCTTCAACCCCTCGATCGCCACCGGTGATGTCAGGCAGGTGCCCGCGGAGGAGCGCAACTGGCTCAGCACCTCGGACGGTACCTTCACGCGCACGCTGCTCGAGCCGGTCCGCAAACTCGAGGACGACCAGCTCAGTCAACTGAACTTCCCCGGCGCCGAGCGCCTCCGGAACTACATCATGTTGGCGCGCCCCACGAGCGGGCCGCTCGCCGGGCGTGACGCGTTCGTGGTGGTTTCCCTGATCGACGACAAGAAAGTCGAGCTGCGCGTGATCGCTCGGACCGGCGACAGCACCCAGCCCTGCGCGGTCGACGCCGACGCCGCGGTCGCGCTCACCACGGGCACAGGCGACGCCGGAAGCCTGCCCGGGAGCGCCGTGGGCGAGCCGCGCGAATACTTCGGCATCTTTCGGGCCGTCTCCAAATGATCGTCCTCGGCATCGAATCTTCCTGCGACGAAACCGCCGCCGCGCTGGTGCGCGACGATGGCCTGGTGTTGTCCGACGTGGTGGCCAGCCAGATCAAGGTGCACGGTCCCTACGGCGGCGTGGTCCCGGAGCTCGCCTCGCGCGCGCACCTCACCAGCATCGTACCGGTGATCCAGGAGGCGCTGCGCGTGTTGCCCGGCGGGCTCGACGCGGTGGATGCGATCGCGGTCACGCATGGTCCCGGGCTGGTGGGCGCCTTGCTGGTCGGGGTGCAGGCGGCCAAGGCCATCGCCTGGTCGCGCAAGCTGCCCTTGATCGGCGTCAACCATCTGGTCGGACACCTGCTCGCGGTGTACCTGCGGCGCGACGCCGAGACCCCGCCGGTAGCGCTCGCCTTCCCGTACATCGCGCTGCTCGCGAGCGGCGGGCACACCGCGCTCTATCGCGTCGATGGCCCAAGCGACATCGAGCAACTCGGCGAGACCCGCGACGACGCCGCGGGAGAGGCCTTCGACAAGGTCGCCAAGCTCCTCGGCCTCGGCTACCCGGGCGGCCCCGTCGTCGATCGCTTGGCGGCCGCAGGCGACGCCAAGGCGGTTCCGCTGCCGTTGCCCATGCGCAACAAGCGAAGCCTCGAGTTCAGCTTCTCCGGGCTCAAGACCGCCGTCGCCCAGCACGTGGCCCGCGCCGGACGACCGAGCAGCGAACAGGCGCAGGCCGATCTGTGCGCGTCGTTTCAACACGCCGTGGTGACGTCCCTGGTGACCAAGAGCCTCGAGGCCTGCCGGCGTCAACAGGTGCCGCGCCTGGTGCTCGGCGGGGGCGTGGCCGCCAACAAGGGGCTGCGGGCCCGCGCGCGGGAGGCCTGTGAACACGCAGGGATCGAGCTGTGGGTTCCGCCGATCGCCTCCTGCACGGACAACGCCGCGATGATCGCCTACGCAGGCGCGCAAAAGGCGCGTGGTGCCGAGCAACTGTCCGTCGAGGACGCGCTGTCGCTCTCGGTGTTCTCCACCAGCCCGCCGCTGCGTTCGCGCCTCGCGCGTGACGCTTGAGCCGCGCCCCCCCCCCCTCGTGCTCTGCATCATTGCAGCCTGAGCGAAATTAGCCCTTTTTCAGTTCAGAGGACCTGGCCTCTTGAGCTAAAGGCAGGAGAGGCCGTCGGTTGGGGAGGTCCGTGTTGCAGGGGTCAGAGCCTGTCCATTTTCCTGGTACGTCCGCGCTGTTCGGGCTCGGCTTGCTCCTCACCTGCGCAAAGAGCGCGAGCGGTTGCGCGCAGCCCATCACCGAACGCACCTTTGCGACCCCGCCGCCCGATCCGATCACCAAGGATGCCGGCTTTTTCATGCCCGGCGATGAGCACGAGGACGAAGAAGAGGGCGATGGCGACGACGCAGAGCTGAACGACGAGAGCGAGGAAGATGGCGGCGCGGTAAGCGGCACGGACGCCGGCACACCCTCTGAGGGCGACGGAGCGGTGGCGGCGCTCCCCGACGCAGGCCCGGCGCCCTGCGAAGGGACCCGTTGCGGCGCGAGCTGCGTCGACCTCGACACGGACTCAGCCCATTGCGGCGCGTGCGATCACGCGTGTCCGGGCGCCGCGGCCTGCAGCGCGGGCCGCTGCGAGTCGCCCAGCAGCGATTGCACCTACGCGCTGCGTGGGGATCACGACTACCTGTTCTGCAGCAACCAGAGCACCTGGGTGAAGGCGCGCGAGCAGTGCAGGGCCTTCGGGCTCGACCTGGCCATCGTCGACGACGCGGAGGAAAACGCGTTCCTCACGGGCAGCAGATCACGCTGGATCGGGCTGGTGAACGACGGCAATCGTCCGTTCCGCTGGATCGTGCCGGGCGGCGATGACGACGGAGCCGCCCTGGGCTTTACGGCCTGGGCGGAGGACGAGCCCAACAACGCCCGGGATTGCCTGATCCCCATCCCGGGTTTCCCGTTGGTCTGCACGTATGAGGATTGTGGCGAGCTCTTGGCCAGCGGAACGTGGAACGACGCGTACTGCGAGGCCAGCGACACCAAGCGCGACTACGTCTGCGAGAGCTACTGACGGCCCGTTGGAAGAGGAAGCACGCAGCCTGGAGCCTGTGCGGGCCGATACCTTGCAGGTGAACCGAGCAAGGCCAGATCCCGAAGGCCCAGTGCAGCAACCAGCGCAGCACGGGCAAGGTCCACCTCCCACGAGCGGCTCCTCACGCTCCACGTCCCACGTTCTACGGCCCACGCGCACGCGCACGCGGTTCGACGCAGGCCGAGCATGAGCGTCGTTTCATTCGCGTTCGCGTTCGCGTTCGCGTTCGCCGTGGACGTGGAGCGTGGAGGCGCTGTTCGTGAACGTCGGGCGTCATCGTCCATGCGCGGCTTTCGGCGCGGCCGTCTCAGCTGTTGTTGCGCGTGAGGAGCGACCACCCACCCCAATGAGCCCCGCAGAACTTGCCGCCCGTCACGCCGCGTGCAGCGCGAGAGCGGCCTGACGTTTCACGGCACGCTAGTTCTCGAGGATGATGCGCAGGGTGCGGCGCAGGGGCTCGGCGGCGCCCCACAGGAGCTGGTCGCCCACCGTGAACGCTCCGACGTACTCGGGCCCCATCCGCATCTTGTGGATGCGGCCGACGGGGACGTGCAGCTTGCCGGTCACGGCGGTGGGCGTGAGCTCACGGAAGGTGGCGTCCTTGGTGTTCTCCACCACGCGGGCCCAGTCGTTGGTCTCCCGGATGGCCGCCTCGATCTCGTCGAGCGGAACATCCTTGTTGAGCTTGATGGTGAGCGCCTGCGAGTGGCAGCGCAGGGCGCCGACGCGGACGCAGAGGCCGTCGATCGGAATCGGCTTCTTGGTGCCGAGGATCTTGTTGGCCTCCACGAAGCCCTTCCATTCCTCGCGTGTGCCGCCGCCGTCCACGGGCTTGTCGATCCAGGCGAGCAGGCTGCCGGCGAGCGGCGCACCGAGCTGCGCGGTCTCGAGGCTCGGGCTGCGCATGGCCGCGGTGACGTCGCGCTCGATCTTCAGGATCTCGCTGGCCGGGTTGTCCAGGGCTTGGCCTCCTGCGGCGGCCAGGGCGCGCATCTGCACGAGCAGCTCGCGCATCTGCTTGGCGCCAGCGCCGGAGGCCGCCTGGTAGGTCATGGCGCTGACCCACTCGACCCAACCCTGCCGGAACAGGCCTGCGAGGCCCATCAGCATCAGGCTGACCGTACAGTTGCCGCCGATGAAGTCCTTGAGGCCCGCCTTGATGCCGGCGTCGATCACATCGCGGTTGACCGGATCGAGCACGATCACGGCCTGCTCGTGCATGCGCAGCGTGGAGGCCGCGTCGATCCAGTAGCCCTTGAACCCAGCCTTGCGCAGCTTGGGGTGGACTTCGCTGGTGTAGTCGCCGCCTTGGCAAGAGATGATCACATCGAGCGACTTGAGCGCCTCGATGTCGAAGGCGTCGCCCAGCAGAGGGGTGTCCTTGCCCACCTCGGGTGCCTTGCCGCCGGCCTGCGAGGTGGAGAAGAAGATCGGGTCGATCACCGCGAAATCGTTCTCTTCTCGCATGCGATCCATCAGCACGGAACCGACCATGCCTCGCCAACCCACGATACCCACGCGCTTCATCGCTACACCTCTCGCTCCGTCGTTTCTGACGCGTGTCGAGGCTTCACGCAATTGGACGCCCAAGATCCGGGGCTCGGGGCCGGGCGAGTCGCTCCGGGATCAGGCTGCGCTCGAGATTTCCCCCGCTCTTGTAAGCAGCACCCGCACGGTCGTCGTTCTCCTGCCACGGACGTTCGCCGCGCCCGCCCGCCCTGGGCCCCTGGCGCGCCGCCGCGCGAGCGAAACCGGCCTTTCGCGGCTAAGCTCGGGGCCATGATCCTCGGCTCGTTTCCTCGCCTCCGCCTGCGTCGCAACCGGCACGACGATTGGTCCCGTCGCTTGGTGCGCGAGCACCGGCTGAGCGCGGACGACCTGATCTGGCCGGTGTTCGTCCAGGAGGGACAAGGGCAGCGCACGCCGATCGCGTCGATGCCAGGTGTTGCAAGGCTCTCCATCGACCTCCTGTGCGAGGAGGTCGAGCGCGCGGCGGAGCTGGGTGTGCCAGCGATCGCCATCTTCCCGGTGATCGATCCGGCGCGGAAGAGCGATGATGGGCGCGAGGCGACCAACCCGGAGAATCTGGTCTGTCGGGCCGTGCGCGCCGTGAAGGCGCGGGTCCCCGGGATCGGCATCGTGTGCGACGTGGCGCTCGATCCTTTCACCACGCACGGGCAGGACGGCATCGTGCGCGACGGCTACGTGGTCAACGACGAGACGGTGGCCGTGCTCTCGCAGCAGGCAGTGGTGCAGGCCGAAGCGGGCTGTGACGTGATCGCCCCGAGCGACATGATGGACGGTCGCATCGGGCAGGTGCGGGACGCGCTGGACGCGAAGGGCCTCATCCACACCCGCATCCTCTCCTACGCTGCCAAGTACGCGTCCGCGTACTACGGGCCTTTCCGGGACGCCGTGGGATCCGCCAAGAACCTCGGCAAGGGCGACAAGCGCACCTATCAGATGGATCCCGCCAACGGAGACGAGGCGCTGCGCGAGGTGGCGCTCGATCTCGAGGAGGGAGCCGACATGGTGATGGTGAAGCCAGGCATGCCCTACCTCGATATCGTACAGCGCGTGAAGAGCACCTTCGGTGTGCCCACCTACGCCTATCAGGTGAGCGGGGAGTACGCGATGCTGAAGAGCGCCGCGGAGCTCGAGCGGCTGGAATTCCGCGCGGTGATGCTGGAAGCCTTGCTGGGCTTCAAGCGTGCGGGCGCAGATGGTGTGCTCACGTACGCTGCGCTCGACGTGGCGCGCTGGCTCCGTGAGTAGCGTTCCGTATATGCTCGTCCCATGGCCGAGGTGGCTCCCGAGACCCCCCCTGCACTTGGCGCCGCCCCGGGACCGCCCGGAGGCGGCAGACGCTGGGGGCTCATCCTGCTCGGGCTGTCGCTCGCCGGGCTCGGGGTAGGGCTCGGAATAGGTTACGCCATCCTGGCGAAGAGCGAGCGGGCCCTGGTCGGAGAGACGGTGACCACGCTACGCGACACCGGCAGCGTGGTGCACGCCGTGCGCGACCTGGCGCAGCTCGAGACCGTCTCCTTCCACATGGAGCGCGTGATCGACCTGAAAGAGCAGACCAGCCAGCTGTTCGGTCTGGTCAAGGCGGAAGACGCGATCTTGCTGGTGGCGGCCGCCGATGTGGTGGCGGGGATCGACCTCAGCGCGCTCTCCGAGGGCGACCTGCAGCTGGATTCCGAGGGCAAGGCCGTGCACATCTTCCTCCCGCCGCCGCGCGTGCTCTCGGCCAGGCTCGACAACGAGCGGACCTACGTGCACACGCGCTCGACGGACACGCTGGCGCGCCGCTCGCAAGAGCTCGAGACCAGGGCGCGACAGACGGCGGAGCAGACGCTGCGCGAGGCCGCGCTCGAAGCCGGGATCCTCGTGCGCGCCCGCGCGAGCGGCGCACGCACCGTGGAGCAGCTCCTGCGAGGGCTCGGCTTTTCACGGGTCGAGGTCTCGTTCCGGACGGAGTAGGCGCCACATCGCCGCAAGCCGCGGACCCTCGCCAAGCGCAAACCTTGCGTCGTTCGCGCGCCGCGCGCGACTTCTGCGCGCGTCCACGCAGCCAAAATCCCGGTTGAGCCGCGAGATGTGCGGTGTCAAGCTTTGGCTCGGCGTATGCACGAAGCACCCAGCATGTCGCGCCCCCATGTGAACGAGCCTGGCCTCTGGCCGCGCGAGCACGGCGCCTACGTGCAGCTGCTCGCCCCCATGCTCGCGGCCCTGCTGTTCGTGCGCCCGTCCGCCGCCGCCCTGGCCTTTGCTTGCCTGGCCTGTGCCCTGTTTTTGCTCCATGAGCCCGTGTTGCTCATGCTCGGGCGCCGTGGGCGCCGCGCCAAAGAAGCCCTCGCGGCTCGCGCCAAGCAGCGCATCTTCGTGCTCTCCGCGCTGGTCGTCCTATCGTTCTCAGCGGGCGTGTGGCTCGCGCCAGCTTTGACTCCGTGGCTCATCCTGCCCCTGTCGCTGTCGCTCGTGTGCGCAGCTCTCCTGTTTCAGAAGCGCGAGCGGACCGTGGTCGGGCAGCTGGCCGTCAGCATGGCGCTCACCAGCTTCGCGCTGCCGCCCATGTTGGCTTCCTCCGTGCCGGTGTTGCGCGCGCTCTCGTTCGTCGGCGCCTTCGCGAGCGTCCAGGCCATGTCGGCGCTCACTGCGCGCGGCTTCGTCTACCGCAAACAAGACGACGGAAAGCTGCTCGGCTGGTCCATGGCGGGTGCGCTCCTCACCGTCCTGCTCTTTGCCACGCTGTGTTGGTGGGACGCGTGGCCGTTGAGCTGGTCGCTCGCGCCGTTGCCCTTCGCGCTCGTCACCGCGGCTTTGGTCGCAGGGATCTTCAAGCCCCGCTCCCCGAAGCCGGTGGGTTGGGCGCTGGCCGGAGCGAGCGCGCTGTCGGTGATCCTGTTCGGGCTGGGGCTCGCGGCGCTTTGAGGCCGCTTGGTCGGTAGCCCAAGGGGCGCTGATCGCGCAGCCCGCTACACCCGAAAATCATCCCTTCGGCGCCGCATGCTCTCGGGAGAGGCGCCGTCCGCTTGTTGTCGCAGAAACGGCGCGAGCGTGTCGATCGGCAGCGGAAACGGCAAAATCGAGGTCTTCTCCGAGGCGATCTCCACCAGCGTCTGCAGATAACGGAGCTGCAAGGTCATCGGCTGCCGCCCCATCACCGACGCAGCCTCAGCGAGCCGCTCGGCGGCCAAGAACTCGCCCTCCGCGTGGATCACCTTGGCGCGCTTTTCGCGTTCTGCCATGGCCTGACGCGCGATGGCGCGGGTCATGTCCTGCGGCAAATCGACATCTTTGATCTCGAGCAGGGACACCTTGAGACCCCAGGGCTCGCTCTGGCGATCGACGATCTCCTGAAGGCGCAGGTTGATCTTCTCGCGCTCGGCCAACAGCTCGTCGAGCTCCACCATGCCAAGGGCGGAGCGCAAGGTGGTCTGGGCGAGCTGAGACATCGCGTAGAGGTACTTCTCCACACGCACGATCGCGGACTGCGGCTCGACCACACGGAAGTAGACCACGGCATTGACCTTCACGGAGACGTTGTCGCGGGTGATCACGTCCTGCGACGGGATGGCGTCGACCACCGTGCGCAGGTCCACGCGCACCAGGCGATCGATCGGCCAGAACACCAAGATCAGCCCGGGACCTTTGGGCGGCGTCAAGACGCGACCAAGCCGAAAGATCACTCCGCGCTCGTACTCCGGCAGCACGTTGATCCACTTCAAGGCAAACGACAGGAGCAGCACGAATGCCAGTAGCAGCCCCAACGAGACCTCGAATTCACTCGGGAACATGGCACCCTCCTCGGCTCAGCGCGCGGCGCTGAGCCCTTCGACGCGCAACACGCCGCGCTCCGTCGATGTCACGCGCACCCGCGCGCCACGCGGCTCGGCGCGCTCCGCCACCGCATCCCAGTACTCCCCGTGCACGAAGATCTTGCCGCGCGGCGTGAGCGGGACCACCACCTCGGCCTGCGCCCCGATCAGCGCGTCGGCGCCCACCGGCGCAGGCGCGCGCCGCGCGCGCAGGACGCGGCTCAACAAGGCGAGCACCACCGTCGCGACCGTGAGCGCCGTCGGCAGCACCAACCACACGCTGATGCCTGTGCCAGGCAGCGGCCGCTCGACGAGCATCACCGAGCCAAACACGAAGCAGATGAGCCCGGCCACGGTGAGCAGACCATGGCTCACGACCAACGCCTCCGCGATCAGGGAGCCGATGCCGGCGACCAGCAACAATGCGCCGACCAGATTCACCGGCAGCACCGAGAACGCGTAGAGCGCGAGCAACAGACTCAACGCACCGAGCGCGCCCGGGATGACCGCGCCGGGGTTCACCAGCTCCACGAAGATGGCCAGCATGCCCACCATCATCAGCAAGTACGCGATCTGCGGATCGGCGATCGTGAACAGCAGGCGTTCGCCGAGCGAGGGGGACAGCACCTCCACGCTGGGCGAGGCGAGCGCGAGCGTCTGTCGCTCCCCCGTGAAGCGCTTGACGGTTTGCCCGTCGAGGCGCTCGAGCAGCTCCGCGCGGTCGGAGGCGATCACATCGATCAGCCCGCCCTCGAGCGCCTCTTGTTCGGTGTACGACGCCGAGGCGCGCACCGCCTCTTCTGCCTTGTCGACGGAGCGTCCGCGTTGAGCGGCGAGCGAGCGCGCCAGGGCGGCTGTGTCGTTGGTGGCCTTCTCGACCATCGGCCCAGCGACTTGCTCTCGCGTGTCGATCGAAACTGGATGGGCCGCGCCCGCCCGGGTACCCGGCGCCATCGCCGCCACGTCCCCCGAAAGCAGCAAGAAGAACCCCGCCGACGCGGCGCGGGCACCCGAGGGCGTCACGAACACGGCCACGGGTGGACCGGCGTTCGTGATCAGCTGGGTCATCTTGCGCAGGGACTCCAAGAGCCCGCCCGGCGTATCCAACTCCAGCACGATCAACGCCGCGCCCTCGCGCGTCGCGCGCTCGACCCCGCGCGTCAGATACTGCAGGGAGGCGGGCTGCACGGAGTCCTCGAGTCGGAGTACGACGACCCGCGCAGGGTCGTGGCGCTCGGCGACGCTCACATCGCTGAAAAGGAAGGCTCCCCCGAGCGCCAGCAAGAGCCGCGTGAGCCAGATCGTCGGCGTCGTCCACCGCCGCCCCATGTGTTCACCATGCCGCTCGAGGGGGCGGGAGCAAGCCCTCGCACCTCCCCGCCACGTGAGCGCTGCGTGCGACAGGGATGTTCGCCGCGCTTGGCCCAGGCTGCGGCGCAAGACCTGCGCGAACGTCGCAGATCTTGCGTTACTTGCGCCTCGATGCTTCTGGGCGTCTGCGTTCCGCTCCCGGGCAACCCCCGCGTTTTTGCGGCGATCACGGGACTCTCGGGCCGTGCACGCCAGCTGGGGTGTGCTGGTACCGATCGTGCACGTTCGTTGTCGGAAGGAGGAAGCGATGACGAGGAGGAAGCGATGACCCCACATTTCCCAATCACCGACTTTCTCGGGGATGCCGGCGCAATCCGTGCCGTAGGTTCCGGCGCCGAAGCAAGCGCAAGCAGGGCCCTGAGCCCTGGCGCGCTGCGCTGCGAGATCCTCCGGCAGCACGAGCGCATCCGCGCCCTCCTCGACACACTCGAAGAGAAGGCGACGCGCTTGCTGTCGAGCGTCGTCCCACGCCCGAAAGAGCTCAAGGAAACGCGGCACTTGGCCCTCGTGCTGTGCTCGGTGATGGCGTCCCACATCGATTTTGAAAATCGCACGTTGGCCCCCACGCTCGAGCGCATCGACGCCTGGGGCCCGGTGCGCGCGCGGCGACTGCGCCAGGAGCACGAAGATCAGCTTTGGCAGCTGCAGGCGTTCGCGCGGTCGCTGCGGCGGAGGACCCAATCCGGGGCTGAGCTCGCCGCCTCCGCCTGGGAGCTCGTCATGCTGATCCGTGAGGACATGGAGCACGAAGAAGAAGACTTCTTGGCTGCAGGCCTGCTGTCGGACGTGGTGTTCGCGAATGATGTCGAGACCGGCTGACCCGCCACGAAAGGACGCTCCCATGGCCCGTTTCGCAGTGCCCGAGGGGGCGCATCTCGTATCCTGGGGCGGTGCCCTCCTTTTCGGATAACGCCTTGCTGGCCAGCCTGCGCTGCGCGCGCCTGTTCCGTGGCCTCGACTCGAAACTCGTCGAGTCGCTGGCTCGCGTCGCGTACACGCTCTCGGTTCGTGAGGGGGAGCACCTATGGCGCGCGGGGCAGAAGGCTGAGGCGTTCACCGTCATCCAGCGCGGGCTCGTGCACATCGAGCGCTCGGTCGCGGGCAAGGAGCCGGCCATCCTCGGCATCTTCGGCCCACACGAAAGCGTGGGCGACGCGGCTGCTCTCACGCGCGGGACCTATCCAGCGGACGCGTTGGCTGTCAGCGCGGAGGCGCGGCTCATCCGCGTCCCGGCCGAGGTGATGCTGCACGCGATGGACGAACAGCCGACGCTGGCGCGAGCCGTCCAGCGCGCGCTGCTCGATCACACCAAGATGCTGACCGCGAAGATCGACATCGTGAGCGCCGGCAGCGTCAACGCGCGTCTCGCCACCTTGCTGCTGCACTTGAGTGAGCGCTTTGGTGACGAGCAGGAAGACGGTGTGATGCGGATTCCGATCGCGCTCTCGCGGGTCGCGCTCTCACGGCTCATCTCCGCCCGGGTAGAAACGGTGATTCGTGCGCTGAGCGCCATGCGTCGTGAGGGCGTGCTTCGCGAGGACCCGGAGGGCTTCGAGATCGTCAGCCAAGAGGCGATGCGAAAGAAGGCCGAGGACGGTTAGGCGCGCTCCGGACTATGACATTTGTCATGGATGACCGTATGCGCCGGACCTAGGTTCATAGCATGATGAACTTCGAGAAGAACCAACGGATCGCGGATATCATTCGTGCCGCGCCTGCTACGGCGCGGGCGTTCGAGCGGCTCGGGATCGACTACTGCTGCCGCGGTGCCGAAGCTCTCGAAGAGGCCTGCGACCGCGCCAAGATCCCGCTGGAGCGCGCGCTCTTCGAGCTCACGGAGGCCGCCCGCGGGCGTACCGCACGCGCGATTCCGGAAGACCTCGACGGTATGCTCGCTCGCATCGTCGACGAGCACCACGCCTTCACCCGCGCAGAGTTCGAGCGCCTCGAGCCTCTGTGCAGCAAGGTGGTGCGCGTGCATGGCGAAAGTCACCCGGAGCTGCGCCGGGTCGCCGAGCTCTTCGCGGGCTTGCGTGACAACCTGCTGCCGCACATGGGCAAGGAGGAGCGCGTGTTGTTCCCGGCGATCCGCAGCCTGGCTACCGGCGGGCCCGGGACTTTCCCATTCGGCTCCATCGAAAACCCCCTGGCGGTGATGGACGCGGAGCACAACGAGGTCGGGGCGATGCTCGAAGAGCTCTCGGCGATCACCCAGCGCTACGCGACGCCAGAGGGGGCGTGCGGCAGCTACCGCGCGCTCTACGCTGGGCTTGCCGACCTGCAGCATGACATCCACGAACACGTCTACCTGGAGAATCACGTGCTCTTTCCGCTTGCCCGTCAGCTTCAAGCGCGCGCGCAAGCGTGCTAAGGGCCGGGGCACATCGCACCCTTCCGAACGTACGGTCAGTCGACGAACGCAGCGCGCTTTCGTTCGACTGGCCCTGGGAAAGAGGGGGCGCACGATCAGAGCGATCCGCGGTCCACGCGAACGCAAGGAGAGAGTCATGGCCATCACACATGCTGAACCGGGACAAGTCGTCGACATCTTGGGGGAGAAGGACGCCGCCGGGGAGGGGACCGCAACGCTCTTCAAGTCCCAGCAGCTCCAGGTGATCCGCATGGAGGTGCTGGAGGGCAAGGAGCTGCCTGCCCATCGCGTGGCGGGGCCGCTGACGCTGCAATGTCTGGAGGGGCGCGTGGCCGTCACGGCGCGCGGGCGCACCCAGGAGCTGCGCAGCGGACAGATGCTCTACTTGCTGGGCGACGATGAGCATGGCCTGAAGGGCATCGAGCGCAGCACGCTGCTCCTGACCATCGTGCTGACCTGAGGGCGCACCAGCTCCGCCAAGCAGTATGCGGACCTGGTGAGTTGGCGTAGGCGTCGCCCGCCAGCCTGGTTCTTCTGACATCACCGCCCTTCGATCGCGTATCTTCGTCGGCAACTACGCCTACGCTGTCGTGCGTGAGCGCTACCTGCGCTGGGACACGGCGAGCTGCCTCGACGCGTGAGTTGATGCGCGCTGTCCTTGGATAGGAGTATCGCGCCGCGCCCGCATCGAGCCGGGTGAGAACGTGCCGCGACGCTCGCGAGGTCGAAAACCGTGCGCGCGGCTCTGCGGCCCACGCGAGAAAGGCTCGCCGGGCGCGCGCTGTCGCACTCTGTTCCCCGCATCCGATCCTTGCGCAGGGCAACGGCGGCGCCCACGTGAGAGCCGAGCATTGCGCTCTCAGGAGAGGAGCATCGTATGCAGGCGTTTGGTGTGCACTCCGAAGTGGGAAAGCTTCACAAGGTGATGGTTCATCGGCCCGACCTCAGCCTCAAGCGCCTGACTCCCTCCAACCGAGACGAGCTTCTGTTCGATGACGTGTTGTGGGTCGAGCAGGACAGAGAGAGCACGATGAGTTCGCGCAGGAGTTCCGCAATCGCGGCGTCGAGGTGTTCTACGTCCAAGAGCTGCTCGCCGAGGCGCTCGCCACGCCGGGCGCCAAAGAATGGGCCATCGAGCACACCGTCAGCCCGTACACGGTCGGACCAGCCGCGGTCGAGGCGGTCCGCGCGGCTCTCTTCGAGATGAGCCCGGAGGAACTGGCGAGGCATCTGATCGGAGGCGTCACGCGCGCAGAGCTCATGGAGCACGCCGATCGCGACCTGCAGCTCCATTCGTTGACCGCCTCCACGACGGGCGATGCTGCCTTCATCCTTCCCCCGCTCCCCAATCACCTGTTCACGCGGGACTCCTCGTGTTGGTTGTACGACGGGGTGTCGCTCAACCCGATGTTCTACCCGTCGCGTCAATTGGAGACCGTCAACGTCGGGGTGATCTACCGATTCCACCCCATGTTTCGTGAGGCCAACTTCCAGTTCTGGTACCCGGACAAGGGCCACGAGGAAGAACACGACGAGTTCGATATTCAGGACTTCGGTCGCTCGGCGCTCGAGGGGGGCGACGTGATGCCGGTCGGAAATGGCACGGTCTTGGTCGGCGTGAGTGAGCGAACCACGGCGCCCATGGTGGAGCTCTTGGCCGCGCGCTTGTTCGAGAAGGAGGCCGCGCAACGGGTGATCGCGGTGGAGCTCGAGAAGAAGCGCTCGTACATGCACCTGGACGTGGTGTTCACCTTCTTGGACCGCGACAAGGTGTCCGTGTACCCCAAGGTGATCGAGACCACCAAGGCCTACAGCTTGCGGCCGGGCAACGGCGCGGTGCTCGACGTGCGCACAGAGCCGAGTTTCATTTCGGCGGTGGCGGATGCGATCGGCATCAAGGAGAAGGATCTGCAGGTGATCACCACCGGGGGCGATGAGGCGCAACAAGAGCGCGAGCAGTGGGATAGCGGAAACAACCTGGTGGCCATCTCGCCCGGCGTCGTCGTCGCCTACTCGAAGAACATCTACAGCAACCAAAAGTACCGAGAAGCGGGCGTCGAGGTGATCGAGATCCACGGGTTCGAGGTCGGCAAAGGTCGCGGGGGAGTTCTGGGCGCGTTGGTCGCCTGGGCCATCGCGGGCTTCGGCATGCTGATGCTCGCCTTCGTGTTTCAGTCCTTGGCGGTGCGCCGACCCGACCTCGACGCGGGCATCTACGCCTACGCCAAGGAGGGCTTCGGACATTACCTCGGCTTCATCTCCGCGTTTGGGTTCTGGGCCAGCGCCTGCGTAGGCAACGTGACCTACTGGGTGCTCATCAAGTCGACCCTGGGGGCAGTCTTGCCCAAGTTTGGGGAGGGCGACACGCTGATCGCGATCGGCATCTCCTCGCTCGGCATCTGGGCCTTCCATATGATGATCCTGCGGGGCGTAAAGGAAGCGGCCGGGATCAACCAGGTCGTCACCGCGGCCAAGATCCTCCCGATCTTGCTCTTCATCGCGCTCGTGGCGTTCGCCGTGCAGCGCGGCCAGTTCAGCGCGAACCTGTGGGGCGGAGGGGAGCGAACGGCGGGCGCCCTGTACGAACAGGTCAAAGCCACGATGCTGGTCACGGTGTTCGTGTTCATCGGGGTGGAGGGGGCCAGCGTGTACTCGCGCTATGCCAGGCGGCGAAAGGACGTCGGGCGCGCCACGGTGCTCGGCTTCGTGGGCGTGCTGGCGCTGTTCGCCTCGGTGACCATCCTCTCCTACGGCGTGCTCTCGCAGGAGGCGCTGAGCGGGCTGCGGCAGCCCTCCATGGGCGGGGTTCTGGAAGCCGTGGTCGGACGATGGGGAGCAGGCTTCATCGGCACGGGGCTCATCGTCTCCGTGCTGGGCGCCTATCTGGCATGGACGCTGATGGCAGCGGAGGTCGCGTACATGGCGGCCAAGAGCCAAGACATGCCGAAGGTGTTCGCCCGCACGAATCGGCGCGGGGTTCCTTCGGCGGCGTTGCTCGCGACCTCGGGGCTGACGCAGGCGTTTCTGCTGGTGACCCTCCGCTCGGAGGACGCCTTCAATCTCGCCCTGGAGCTCACGAGCGCCCTCTCGCTCGTTCCCTACCTGCTGTCGGCGGCGTTCGCCTTGAAGCTGGGGCTCTCGGCGAGGAGACAGCGCAAGGAGACGCGATCCGTCGAGCGAACGGGCTTGCTGATCGCGACCCTCGCGACCGCGTACACCATCATGCTGTTGTACGCCGCGGGGCCGAAGTACTTGCTGCTCTCTTGCCTCATCTACGCACCGGGCACGGTGCTGTTCTGGAGATCGCGCAGGGAGCACGGGCGCAAGGTCTTCTCGGCGAAGGAGGGGGTCTTGTTCGCCGCGCTGGCGGGTGGCGCGGTGTTCGCGGTGATCGCGCTGAACGCCGGTTGGGTGAGCATCTAGATCGCCAGTCCCAGTTGCAGGGTCAAGAGGTGGATCTTGCCAGGGATCGTCAAGAGCTCCGCGCCGCCGAGCTGTCCTTCCCGCTCGGGAGCCTTTTGGTTCGAAAAGCCATAGCGCAGCTTGCCGACGAACATCTGGTTCTGGAAGGGGTAGTAGGCGACCTGGCCCTCCAGGGTGTAGGCACGGTCTTCGGCAAGGCGGTCGCTCGGGTTGAGCCAGCACGCGCGTAGGCCCAGATCCAAGGTCCGCAGCAGCATCACGCCCGCCTGCCCCCATACCCCAACCGACAGAAAGCTCGGATCCGGCCCACGCGGACGGTCCGTGCTGCGCAGATAGGCTTCCAAGAACAGCGTGAAGCGCCGCGACTGCAGCCAGAAGTCCAAAGCGCCCAGGCGTTGTTTGCGCTTCTCGCCGTTCGGCTCGGACTCGAAGCGGAAGGCTGCGGGGTTGAAGGTCTGTTTCACGTCTCGGTAGTCGCCTCCCGTGGCCTGTAGCGTGAACGAGTAGCGCGTGGGCACGGTGGTGCCCGCGGTGATGTAGGGGGCTTCCGAGTTCTCCATGGGCCCCATGGGACTTGCAGTGAGTCGTCCTTCCAGGACCCAGCTACCGTGGGCACAGACGAACTGCCGCACCGGACTTCCGCAATAGGTTCCCAGCCAGTAGTTGAGTTTGTCTGCGAACAGGCTCCCGAGCGCCGTGATGCCCTTGTCGTGCCCGGTCCAGAAGTAGTCAGTCACCGGCGACCATTCGGGAAACAAGAGCTGCTGGGCCCCAAACGATTCGTGTCGCGAGAGCGGCGTCGGCTGCTGACCGACGCGGACACCGACTTCGGCGTGCGGCAGGAGCTCGACGTAGAAATCCAGGAGGAAGGGTGGATTCTGCGCAAATTCGAAGCTGGTCCAGAACTGGAGCCATTTCTTGAGCACGTTCCCGGTCAAGTACGGGCGCATCACCAAGAAGGCGTTTCCGTTTTCGGTCTGCCCGTTCAGCCTCAGCATCTCGTAGCGGTAGGCCGAGACCAGACCGATGCGCAGCCTGGAGGAGCCGTCGGTGGTTTGAATGTGAAAGCCTTCCTGGGCCGACCAGCCCGCGCTGCCCGGTGCCGTCACGAAGCTCGCCTTCACCGCGCGAGCGTCGGCTTCGATGAACGTCGGCTCACCTTGCTCCTCCTCGGAGGGTACGGCGAGCTCGGGGACGGCTTGCGCCTGCGCTTTCGGAGCAGCAGCCAAGGATATGGCTGAGACCATGGATGCCAAGGGCCACAGCGCGCCCATCGCTGCGCGCAGGGCGTCGCGCGATTTTCCTGACGTGATCATCATGCGGCGATCGCGTCGAAGCTAACCTTGCCGTCCTCCTCTTGCGAAACGCCAAATGCGCTCTGCCTAAGCGGCGTCCCCAGCGCTAGACACACGGCGTGTTCATGCCCGTGTCGCCTGTTCGGTGCGAGCGCGCGTGAGCAAGGATGGCGGGTTGGCTCACGGATACACGCCGAAACTGCGCGCGCGCCACGTGCGGTGCGCTTGGGGGGCGCCCAGCCTCTTGCCCGGCGCGGGGCTCTCGGCGAGACGTTCGGCAAGCCACTGAAACCATTCTCCGAACATGGGTCCGAGCCGCGCGCGGCGCAGCTCCACGTAGGGTCTCAGGCGCAGCCAACTGGCACGCACGTAGCCGCCGACCAAGTGGTCGACCAGGTGCAGGGGTAACAGTCGGTAGAACACCATCACGCCGAGGCTCTCGAATGCGTGCCCCACCACGTACGCCGCGTACACGAGCTCAGGCCTCGACGCGACCGAGTCAGCCGGTGCGTCGATCGGAAGCTCCAAGATCCTCTGCACGCTTTGGGTGAACTCCGGCGGCTGCGTGGTGCGCACCAATTCGGTAGCGGCCGTGAGGTAGCGGAAGCGTCGGCCGTGCCGGGCCGTGATGATCCCAAAGAACACGGCGACGAACACCGCGAGCAGGGTGGCGTACGGTAAAAGCGGTGCGAGGTATTTCAAGGCTCACCTCCCGTGATCCATCTGGGCTCCATTCGGGCGTTGGCTAGTGGCCGGTGGCTCGAGCGAAACTTCCTGCGCGCGACCCAAGCCGTGGCCATTGGCGACCAGGTCCCCGCGTTCGGACAACTGCGCAGGACCGGGCGTCGCAGCGCCTCACGGCGCTGTGCTTTGTTGTTGAAGGTCGTGCGAATCCGCGTAGACAACAAAGAAGTCCAACGCAGTTCCACGCCGGAGCTCATGGTGTCCATCCACGCGATCTTGCAGGCCTCGAGACGAGGCGTGTCCGTGCGCGCGCGCGCCGTGCCTCGCGCATTCCGAGGCGTTTCTTCCCTGCATGTGAAACGGGCGTCTGTGGGGGGGGAGGCCGCTGCAAACACCAGAAAGCGCCGCGCCCGCCTCGGGCCTTGGGCCGCTGTGCCCGTCGCCGCGATGCTGCTGGGGGCGCCCATGCTCGTGCGCGCTCAGCTCGTTCCGCCTGCACCGCCGCCGGAGGATGTCCCGGAGTCGCCGCCGGGGGATCTCCCCGAGTCGCCGCCCGAGGATCTCCCCGAGTCGCCGCCACAAACGCGGTCTGAGCCGGTCCCCGAAGCTCCGCCCCCGCCGCCGCCCGAGACGCTGCCGCCACCGCCGCCCGAGCTGGCACCCCCAACGCTGCCCTCCTTGCCCGCGCCGGAAGCGCCCCCCGTGAGTCCAAGAGCGGGTCCATCCGCTTCACCAACCACCCCGGAACACGAATCCGAGTTCGGGGCGCCGGCTTCGGACCTTACGGATGGCGTCCACGCCGGAGACTACCCCGAACTGGGGGAGGCGAGCCCTGCGCAGCCCAGCGAAGACTCCTGGCTCGGGTGGTCCCGCGAAGAAGGATTTCGCATGCGGTCCAAGGACGGCGCGTATGTTCTGCGTCTCGCGCTGCAGCTGGGCCTCAAGGTGGAGCCGGAGTGGACCGACGGAGACCAGCAGTTCAACAGCACGTTGGCCTTCGTACGACCGATCATCCGCGGCAACTTCTTTCGCCCATGGTTGGGATACCGGGTCTCGTTCGAAGCGAACTCGGGCACACCGCGCACTCTCGACATCTACTTCGACGTACAGCCGCTGGACGCGTTCGGCTTCCGCTTCGGACAGCAGGCCACGCCGGTGTCACGTCACGAGAACTTCGGCCCGCAGCAGATCTTCTTCCCGGACTTTGCCGCCGTCGCCGGCTACTTCTGGGCGGGCCGGAGCGGGGGCTCACGGTGTACGGCAGTACGCTCTCCGATCGTCTGGAGTACTACGCGGGCATCTACGCCGGCTCGCCGATCGACGAACCGCTCAACCTGCCCAAGAACTACGTCGTGGAAGCGCGCCTGACGGTCAATCCGTTGGGGGCGGTCAACGCGAACGAACTGCCCTTCACGCCGGAGGGCGAGCGGCTTCCCACGCGCTTTTCGTTCACGCTCCAGGGCTACCAGGGCAAGTTGCAGACGGCGCAGGAGAACTTTAACATCTCCAACAACCTCCTGACGCCCGCGCATTCGCTTTCCACCGAGAGGATGGGGACGGCCGCGGCCGATCTGTGGTTTCAGGCCAGTCGCCTGATCGCGTTCGGCGAGTTCTACTATCGCCGGGTCGATCCGCTGGGGGGAGGGCCTTCGACCTACGACTCGTACGGAGCCTGGGGCCAGGCCGTGTTCAATCTGTACAAGAACCAGCTCGGCATCGGTGCACGCTGCGGCTGGCTCGATCCCAGCACCGAGCTCAAGAACGATGCGTCCTATGAAGTGGAGGGGCAGCTCGCATACTTCATCCATCCGCCCGAGCTCGTGCTGAAGCTGCGCTACGCGTGGCTGAAGTAAAAATCTCCCGACCTCACGAATGCGCCCGAGGGCCTCGTCCTGCCGTTCGTGGAGGGAAAGTCCAACATCGCGACGCTGCAGCTGATGATGGCCTTCTGAGGCACGCGAGGCAGGCGCCCGATGCGTATGCGACGAATGTCATTTTCTGGCGCTCACCCGGGCTCTGTGGCTGGCTCGCTTTCGACCATGGCAGAGTCGACGCGCGCTCCGCTCCGAAGCGAACTTCTTGGCGCTGGCCCCGTGCAAGCGGGCCAGCGGGCCCTCGGCGTGGTCTCGGCCCTGCGTGCGCGCGCCGGCGCGCTTTCTTCGGCCCAGCTCCGCGAGGCTGCAGGAGACCTGGTCGCGGACGCGCTTGGCAAGCTCGAGGGGCGTCTGCGGGGTCCGGCGGGCGCCGCGCGTTCCTCGGAGCGCATGCGCGAAGTCCTGGAACGTGACCGCGCGCTCGCCTTCGCCACGCACGCAGCCAGCCCGCTCGCGCCTTCCCCGGCCTCGGCCGGGCGAGCCGACGTCGCTCCTGTGCAGGTTGTGTCGCCGGGGGCTTCGAGTCATCCGAAGGCGCCGCCCGTGCCCGTCGCGGGCATCTGTCATGAACCGATTCGCACGCGGACCTTCGCCCGCCTCTTGGCGGCCCAGGGGCACGTGGAGCGAGCCCTCGCGATCTACACCCACCTGCTCGATCAGAGCCCCGACGATGCGGCGTTGAGGGAAGAGACGGCGGCCTTGCGCGCGACCTTGGCGCTCCCGGGGTGAAAGCCTCCCGAGCCTCGACGTGCCGGACGGGCGATATCGAGCAGCATCTGGTCGCCAGCGGTCGCGTGATGCCGCCTGCCCACATCGAAGTAGCCGCCCTGACGACCGGCTTGGTCACCGCGGTGGGTCCCAGCGAAGGGGACGCCGTCAAGGCCGGTGAGCTCTTGGTACGGACGAAATGCGCGAGCGCGCGGCAGAGATGCTGCGCGCGGTGGGCCTACAGCACAAGATCACGGCGCAGGTGACCGAGCTCTCCGGCGGACAGCAGCAGCGTGTGGCGATCGCGCGAGCTTTGGCCCACGGCCCCGCGCTGGTGCTCGCCGACGAGCCCACAGGCAACCTCGATACCGCGTCTGCGAACGAGGTGTTCGAGCTGATGCGGCGCTTCAACCGTGAGCGCGGCACCACCTTTCTCGTGGTCACGCACGACCCGCGCATCGCCGAGCGCTGCGGACGCGTGATCGAGATCATCGATGGTCGGATAGCTCGCGGCTGACGCTCTGGCGCGCGCTATCCCAAGCTCGCCTTGGCCTTGCGCAGCACGTCCGCCGAGCGCTGCAGCGCCTCCATTTCGCCCGCGTCGAGGCGCGGCCCTGGCACCGCGCTCGCTCCGTTGCGACCGACGCGGGCGGGCACGGACAGCGCGACATCCTTGAGACCCAACGCGCCATCCTGGATACGCGAGACGCACAACACCCGGCCCTCGTCGCGCAGCGCCCACTTGAGCAGGTGGGCTGTGACGAGGCCAATGGCATGATTGGTGGCTCCCTTGCGCCGGATGATCTCGCCGGCCGCACCGCGCACCTCGTGGGCGAGCTCCGCCTCGTAGCGTGCATTCCAGCCCGGATAGTCCCGCAAGGGGGTGGCGCCCACCTGGGCGCTCGAATACAGCGGAACTTGGGAGTCGCCGTGTTCTCCGACCACGTTCAGGTGCACGGAGTGGGGGGAGATGTCGAGCTTTTGTCCCACCCTCTGACGCATGCGTGCGGTGTCGAGCAGCGTGCCCGTGCCGAGCACGCGTTCGGGGGGCAGGCCACTTGCTTCGGTGAGCACATGGGTGAGCACGTCGACGGGATTGCTCACCATGATCAGGAGGCCACGGTAGCCCTGGAAGGAAGCGCCGAGCTTTCGCGCCACGGCGGCGTTGTCGCGCAGCAGGTCAAGCCGCGATTCGCTGGGTTTGCCGTTGCGGCCGGCGGCGATCACGACCGCGTCGGTGGCTTGCATCTCGCTCACGTCCGCGGCCCGCACCTTCACGGCCGGCAAGAACGGCGCACCATGGGAGAGATCCATGGCTTCGCCCTCCGCCAGACCGGGCCTTATATCGTTGAGCAAGAGCTCGCGTGCGACGCCTTCGTGGGCGAGCGAGATGGCGATCGAGGTGCCTACCCAACCCATGCCGATGATGCCGATGCGCATGGACTCACGTTACCATGCGCGCGGTCGGCCATCCGGAGCTCGGCGCTCGATAGGCAGGGGTCACCGTGGAGCGAACCCCGCTCGAATCAGAGATCACCGCTCCAGAGCGAGAGATAGGAGCCGTCGCCATCGACGCGGGAGTCGGCCACGAAGAATCGAGCGTTCGTCACGACGAGGTGGGACGGCGGCTCGCTGCCATTCAAATCCTGAAGCAGGGGCAGCGATGCTTGGGCGATCACGAGCCCGTTTTGCCCGAAGGTCGCGACGGGTTGTGCGTTGGCATCGAGCCGAATCAGCGCGCCCGGTGAGTCGCCGCCCATGCCCGCGTCATCACGCGACCCCCTCGCGTCGGCCTCCTCGCCTCCAGCTCCAGGACCGTCGCCATCGTCGCCGCACCCGGACGAAATCCCAAGCGTGAGTAACCCGGCCCACCAGGCCTTGCGGCAAGCCAGCGTCCGACCCCCCGGCGAAGTCGTCCTATGGGTGTTCGCCAGGCTCGCTCCAGGCGTCGTACTTGCGAGCAGGCGACGGCCCTGCGAAGACCTGTAAGCCCACGAGCGGCTCGTCGCCGTTCTGCACACTGACCTTGGTGAAGGCGGGCATGTAGATGGTGGCGCCGGGTTCCACTGTGTAGCTCTTGCCGTCCATGGTCATCTGGGCCCGCCCCGAGAGCACGTGGATGTACTCCTCGGTCGGATCTTGGTGTTCGGGGACCTGGGCGTGGGGAGCGAGCTCGAGTTTGCCGATGAAGGCGTTGTGGCCCTCGGCGAGCAGGGCGATTGTGGTCTGCCCATTGGGCGAGATCTTCTTGGGGGCGGCCGCGAGCGGGCGCACCTCGGCGGGGATGTGCACGAGCAACGGGGCAGGTTGGTTCGACTGAACCGCGGGGGCGGGCGCCTTGGGCGTCGAGCACGAGGCGACGGCAAGGGCGTACGGGAGCGAGGCCAACGCGAGGAGTGTTCGCATGGGGGGAGTTATATCAGCAGACGGTTCTCCACGGGCCCATGCCCTCCTGGGGGGGAGGGCATGGGCCAGAGGAGTGCTCAGGATCGAGCGGCGACGCCCTGAAACACAATGCGTCCGATGTTCTTGGTGAGAGCTATCGGATCGTTCTGTCCCTCCTCCCCGAGCCTTCCACTCAGCAGGAGATCGGACAGCCCATGCAGCACCGACCAGGCCCCGGCTGCAATCAATTGCGCCGAGCTGTCGCTGCGCAAGAGGCCGGCGTTCTGGGCCCTTTGCACCTCGTTGGTCATGGCCTCGAACGCGCGGTCCGCGGCCTCGCACAAGCCGGGGTGCAGCTTGCGATTGGCGATCTCGCGGCCGAACATCACTTGGTATCGCCCTGGTCTCGAGAGAGCGAACGTGAGGTAAGCCTCAGCCGCTGCCTCGAGTCGGGCGCCCGGGGTGCCGTCGGCCTTCTCGAGTTTGGTTTGAACCTCCGCGAGCAACTCATCGAAGCCGCGCGCTGCAACAGCCGCAAGCAGCGTATCCTTGTCAGCGAAATGCCTGTAGGGCGCCCCTGACGATACCCCTGCGATGCGGGCTGCCGCTCTCACCGTCCAGCCACTGGGGCCTTCCGACTCGAGCAATTCCTGCGCGACACGAATCATCGCTTCGCGCAGATCGGGATGGTGATAATGGTCACCCTTCTTCAAAGGCGGTACCTCACCTTGCGCTGATGACGATTCACTCATGAGTACGGCTTAGCGCCGAAAAAAGGGCTAGGCCTGCTCGCAAGAGAGACGCTGATGGTAAGTTTCGATGAAGCGACGAGATCCGCGATCACCCGGGGAGTAGCCTTGCTTCGAGAGGGCGCGTTCTTGCACGCGCACGAGTGCTTCGAAGAGGTCTGGCGGAAAGCGAGCTCCAATGAGCGCACGTACCTTCACGCGCTCGCGCAGCTCGCGGCTTCCCACCACCAGCTCGCTCACGGCAGAGCGCGGGCGGCGGTGCGCACCTGGTTGAAGGCGCGCGACAAGCTCGCCAGTTTGGGAGCGTTGTCGCCCACGCTCCAACGTTCGATGCAGGCATTCCATGAGACACTCGGGTTGAGCGCGACAGCGCCGCGTTTCATCGACGTCAAGCGCTTGCCCCCGGTCGAAGAGTGGCCTTGCCCCGAAGTTCCGCTCCCATTTGTGAGCATGTAGGGCTCTCCGTGAAGATCCGAAAAGTTCGGAGCGAGGCCATTTGCCACGGTCGACTGTTGGGTAGATCACATGCGAGAATGGCGTGTAAGGAGTGATTTCATGGCGAATTCCGAGAATGTCCCGCAGGCAGTCGCGCTGGGCGGGTTCAACAAGGCCCTCAACCTGAGCTTCGTGCGCACGACCGCGAGCGAGGTCGTCGCGGAGCTTCCCATCACCTCCGAGCACCACCAGCCGATGGGTATCGTTCACGGTGGCGTGTACTGCGCCATGGTGGAGACAGTGTGCTCGGTCGGAGCCTACCTGGCCTCGGCGGCAGGCGGCTACACCGTGGTGGGCGTCGACAACCACACGAGCTTCCTGCGCGCGCAGCGCAAGGGAACCCTGCGGGTCACGGGCCGGCCCCTCGTGACCGGGCGCCGAACCCAACTCTGGGAAGCGAACATCGAGAACGGCGAGGGCGAGCTGGTGGCCACCGGCCGCGTGCGCTTGATCTGTCTCGAGGCGGGATCACGCATCGCGGGCGAGACCGCCGCGATGAACAAGCCCTGAGTGACTGCGCCATGGGGCGCGAAAAAGAACCGACGCGTCAGAGGCCCCTGGTGCGCGCGAGTTCGGCCAGATTGCACTCGGGCCGCGCGCCGTAGTGGCTGATCACCTCGGCCGCGCACAGCGCGCCCAGACGCAGCGCCGTCTCCGGGGAGCGGCCGTGCGTGATGCCGAACAGGAAGCCGGCCGCGAACAGGTCGCCGGCGCCCGTGGTGTCCACCACCTTGGCGACAGGCTCGGCGGGCACCGTGAAGCGCTCGCGCTCGGTGAGCACGGTGGCTCCTTGGGGGCCGCGCGTGATCACGCACAAAGAAGCGCGCCCCTTGAGCGCTTGCACGGCATCCTCGAAGGTCTCGGCTTGCGTGAGCGAGAGCGCCTCGCTCTCGTTGGCGAACAGGATGTCGACGTGGTCGTCCAGCAAGCGCTGAAACTCGGCGCGGTGACGGCCGACGCAGAACGGGTCCGAGAGCGAGAGGGCCACCCTCTGGCCATGCCTGTGCGCCAGGTTCGCGGCCTTCAGCATGGCCTCCTTGGCGCGCGGCGGATCCCACAGGTAGCCCTCGAGGTAGGTCACCTGGGCGCGCGCGATCAGGTCCTCGTCGATGTCCTCGGGGCCGAGCTCCACGCACGCGCCGAGATAGGTGTTCATGGTGCGCTGGCCGTCGGGGGTGACCAGGATCAAGCAGCGCGCGGTGTCGGCGCACCGACTGGCGGGCGCGCTCGGAAACTCGACGCCAGCCGCGCGGATGTCGTGGGCGAACACCTCGCCGAGCTGATCCGCCTTCACCTTTCCGATGTAGCCCGCCTTGCCGCCGAGTGAGGCGAGGCCGGCCATGCTGTTCGCGACCGAACCGCCGCTGGCTTCGACCCCCGGTCCGAGCTGGGCATAGAGCTCCTGCGCGCGCGCCCCGTCGATCAGCGTCATGGCGCCCTTGGGCAGGCCCAGGTGCGCGAGCTGCGCGTCGTCCGCGTGGGTGATCACATCGACAATGGCGTTGCCGATGCCGGCGACGTCGAGACCCTGAGCCATGAAACACACCTTTCGAAACGGTAGAGCGGGCGCCGAGCCGGGCCGCGCCCGGGCAGCTCGCCTGTTCAAGCGGAAGAGCGGGCGGACGTCAACCCGACGCGGGAGAAAGCAGGGCGCGAAGTGACGCGGGTTCGCCGACCGGGGGGCTGCAGGTGAGATTACGGCAGACGTAGGCCGCCGCCTTGCCGGCCAGGAGAGCCTTGCCCCGAAGTAGCGGAAAGCGCTGGAAGTCCGCGTTCGAAGGGGGCTCTGCCGGGCCATGGACGAGGACCCGCGAAGGGAGAAACACGCGGCCCGTCTCCGAAAGGAGCGCCTGGACCTCGCTCGGATCGCCGACGATCACCACCTCGAGCGGACCGTAGGCGAGGAAGTCGACCACCAGCAGCATGCTCGCGAAGGCGCGCGGCGCCCGTGTCACCCACTGACCAAAGCTCGCCACCGTTTGCTCGGCGATCTGTCGCAGGTCCTCACGATCGAGGTGAAAAGACAGCCGCGCGCACACCGCTGCGGCCACGCCGTTTGCGTTGGGCAACGCACCGTCCTGGCCCTCCTTCGCGCGCGCGATCAGCGCTTCGTGATCGTGCGCCGTCTGAAAGAAGCCGGCGCCCGAGGGATCGCGAAAGTCACGGAGCATGCGCTCGGTGAGGCCCAACGCGGTCTCGAGATAGCGGCCATCGGCGCCCGCCTCGTAGAGGTCGATCAACGCGCTCGCGAGGTAAGCGTAGTCCTCGAGGTAGCCCTGGAGTTTGCCGCCTTCCGTGCGCGCCGTGCGGTAAAGCCCCCCGTCGGGCCGGCGCAGGCGCGTGAGCAGATCGTCGGCGGCGCGCTCTGCGATGGCCCGATAGCGCGGCTCCTGAAGCACCCGCGACCCTTCGGCGAACGCGGACACCATCAAGGCGTTCCAGCTCGTCAGGATCTTGTCGTCGAGGGCTGGAGGCACGCGCTTGGTCCGCGCGGCCAGCAGCCGCGCGCGACCTTCGGAGAGCTGCGCGGCGAGCGCCTCGGGGGAGAGGCCCAAGTCAGCTGCGGTGTCCGTGAGCGGGCGGGGCGTCCAGAGCACGTTGGTGTGCTCCCAGTTGCCCTCCTCTCGCACGTCGTAGTGCGCGCAGAAGGTGCCTGCGTGCTCGCCCAGGAGCTCCTCCACCTCGCGCCGCGTGAACGTGAAGTACTTCCCCTCCACGCCCTCGCTGTCCGCATCCGTCGCGGAAAAAAAGCCGCCCCGCGTCGACTGCATCTCGCGCTCCGCGTAGTCGAGGGTCTCACGCGCCACCTGCGCGTACTCGGGCTCCTGCGTGACCTGAAAGGCCTCGAGATAGATGCGCGTGAGCAGAGCGTTCTCGTACAGCATCTTCTCGAAGTGGGGGACCTGCCAGCGCTCGTCCGTGGAGTAGCGAGCAAATCCGCCGCCCAGGTGGTCGTACAGCCCGCCGTTCTTCATTCCGGTAAGCGTGCCGCGCACCATCTCGAGCGCGGGGGCGGATCCGGTGCGCGCGTGGTGACGCAACAGCACGCGCAAGAGCTGGGCCGGCGGGAACTTGGGCGCGCCGCCGAAGCCGCCCCAGCGCGGGTCATAGTGTTGGCTCAGCTCCTCGCACAACGCTTCAAACACCTCCAAAGGCACCTCGCCAGGCGCGTGGATCACGATCCGCTGGGTCACGGCGCGCGTGAGCGCCTGCGCTTGGGCTTCCACGCCCGCGCGATCGCGCTGCCAGACCTCTGCGACGCGCGTGAGCAGCGTGCCGAAGCCCGGCCGACCGTAGCGATCGTTGGGCGGAAAGTAGGTGCCCGCGAAGAAAGGCTTTTGCGATGGCGTGAGGAACACCGTCATCGGCCAGCCTCCCTGGCCCGTCATTGCGACCGTGGCGGCCATGTAGATGTCGTCGAGGTCAGGCCGCTCCTCGCGGTCCACCTTGATGCAGACGTAATGCTGGTTCATCAGCGCCGCGATCTCGGCGTTCGCGAACGATTCGCGCTCCATCACGTGGCACCAGTGACAGGCGGCGTAGCCGACGCTCAACAGGATGGGCTTGTCCTCCCGCTTCGCGCGCTCCAGCGCCTCCGCGCCCCACGGATACCAATCCACCGGATTGAGCGCGTGGGCCCGCAGGTATGGACTGCTCTCGCCGATCAATCGGTTCGTGCCTTGCGGATGAGTTTCCATAATGGGGACATACCACCGAAAGGCGCGGCGCAGGGAGCTGCACAAAATTCGTGGAAGCCGTTCTCGAGATGCGCATGTTCGAGGCAGACGCTACGACTCAGATTCCTCGAGGGAGGTCGATAGTGCTTCGATTGCCGGTTTCTCGGGTGCGTTCGGCCGCGCGCCTAGACGTTGCATTCGCGACCCTGGCCTCCGGGGTGCTCCTGCTTTGGCTGCTGTTGGGCGCTCCCACGTCCGCGCTGGCCCAGCAGGGAGGAAAGGATCTGCGCCTCGGCGTGGGCGCGGCGCTCGATTTCGCGGGCGGACTCGAGGTGGACTATGGCCTCGGTCCGGATGAGGGCGACAAGCTGAGGCTCACACCGGGCCTGCGCGTGCACCTCGATTACGACGTGCACCGCTACATCCATCTCGGGGGGCTGCTGCGCGCGTCCTTTTGGCGCGGCGACGACATCTTCAAGGACCGCAGCCTCCTGATGGACTTCATGTTCCGTCTCGCAGGCCACTACGACTTTCGCGACTTCCGCTTTTACCTGGCCCTCACCGTGGGGCCCACGCTCAGCGTCATCAACGACGAGAACGCCTTCGGCAACAACTTCGATCCGACGGCCGGCATCGCGGTCGGGTTGACCCCGGGCTTCGAATGGTGGTTTTCACGCAGGGCGGCGCTGTTCGTCGAGATGTTCGGCTGGAACGGGCACTACTTCAGCCACGAGCTGGGCAACACGGGCGCCGAAGTCGACTTTCGCATCAACCAGGTCAGCTGGCAGCTCGGTGTGGCCTTGGGGCTCTGAGCCCGAGCCCGGGCCTGGAGCAGGGCGTCCGGTCGGGTGGGTAGGGCGGACGCGATCGTCTACGAAGTGGCCGCGAATGCCCCAATTGTGCAGCGGAAAGCCACGGGCGGCCGGTGCTCTAGCATCGGCCGCATCCTCCAAGCTAAGCTTCGCCCTCCCATGTCGCGTCTCAGCGCTCCCACCTTCCTGGCCGCCGCCCTCTTGTTGTCGACTTCCGAGGCGAGCGCATACTGCCGAACCACCACGGCCAAGCAAACCGCCGCCTCGGCTGGCTGTCCGGGGGTTTGCCTCACCGAAGGTGTGCCGCTGTATTGGCCGGTGGCCAAGACCCAGTACGCGTTCAACGTGCGGCCGTTCCGCGGCTTCACCGACGAACAGGCGCGGCGCATCATCGGCGAGTCGTTCGCCGCCTGGAGCGCTGTGGAGTGCCCCGTGCGCCTCCCCGACGGAAGCATGGGCAAGGTCTCGGTCGGCATCGACGTGAGCGCCCAGCCCGGCACGACGACGGACGAAGTGGGGCCCAAGCTCGAGGAGCCGAACGACAACGCCATCATCTTTTTCACGGCCGAAGAGTGGGAGGAGCGTCACTACGACCCGCGCGCCTTCGCGTTGACCTCGCTCTGGTACTACGAAACGGGCGAGATCATCGGCGCCGACATGCACTTCAACGGCGCGATGAACTTCGGCGAGTGTCCGCCCCAGGGCTGCAGCGAGCACGACAACATCTCGGACCTGCGCAACGTCGCCACCCATGAAGCCGGGCATTACTTCGGGCTGGCGCACAGCGAGCGCCCGTCGGCCACCATGTGGTGCGACGCCAAGCCCGGTCAGGTCGACAAGCGAACCTTGAGTCGAGACGACATCGAGGGGCTCTGCGCGATCTATCCGCCCGGCGAGGCGTTCAGGCCTGTGTCGATGCAAGGCGGCGAAGACTCCTCTTGCAGCGTGGCCCCTGGGCAGCGCGCGCGCTCGGGGGATGTGTGGTTTCTGTGCGTGGCGTTCGCCTTCTTCGGCAGGCGGGCGTGGCGTTCGGGGTGCAGGCAAGGCGAGGGGTGAGCGATGGCGGAGGCCGGCGAAGTGGATGTGTTTTGTGCCGAGGCGTCCCTCGCTGCCGGTGAACCTCTCGCGGGCACCGCGGCGCAGGTCTCACGCTGGCTCGTGCTCGAGCACGCCGTTGCGTGGGGGCCCAAGGGCGTCGAAGACAGCGGCCTCTACCCAGATCTGGTCCACTATCTAACTTCCCTGACAAAGACGTTCCCGAGCCTGCGCGTCCAGTTGATTCGCCGTCACGAGCAGCCCGCGGCCCCGCGACCACCGAGGGTCTTCTTGGCGCGGACCGACGAGGGACCTGGGGCCCTCCAGCAGCTGCACGTGGCCGATTTGTCCGTCTTGCCTCGGATGGGGCTTTCGTCCTGGCTCGAGCGCGACGTGCTCCCGGACGGCACCCAGGAGCGGACCGAGCCGCTTTACTTGGTGTGCGCGCACGGCAAGCGAGACCGCTGCTGCGCGCTGCGGGGAATGCCGCTGTACAACGCGCTACGCGAGCTCTCGCCCGAGCAGGTATGGCAGACCACGCATCTCGGCGGGCACCGCTTCGCGGCCACCATGGTCGTGCTGCCCCACGGCATTTGTTACGGGCGGCTCTCGGAGCTCGACGCGATGGGCCTGCACCTCGCGCACCAGACGCACGCTTTCCATGATCTGAGCAAGGTGCGCGGGCGCACCTGCTACGACGCTGTGGCGCAAGCGGCGGAGGTGCTGCTGCGGGAGCGCCTGAACGAGCGCAGGCTCGAGGCACTGAAGCTGCTCGGCGCGGAGAGCTCCGAGCACGTCCATCGTGTCCGTTTCGCGGAGCGCGGGGACGGGCGCGAGCATCTGGTCGAACTCGAGCAGGTCGCCGTTCCGCCCGCCCCGGCGAGCTGTGGGGCCAAGCCCAAGCCGACCGAGGGCCTCGTCCCCTTGCGCGTGCGCGGTTGACGGCACTGCGCGCGTCCCGCCCGGGCGCAGCCTGGGTCGCCGGGTTATTTCGCGCTCAAGGACACGCCGTCGAGCGCCTCGTTGAGCCGGACCTCGAGCTCGCTCTTTCGCGTGCGCGCCTCTACCAGGAGCTTGGTGAGCTCACCCAGGCGCGCATCGAGCTGGCGTAGGCGTTCCACCAGGCGCGCGCGCAGGTCCTCCGCGCTCTTCACCTTCTCGATCGCGCGCAAGTTGCGTCGCGTCTCGTCGGCGCTGCTCGCGAGCTCGGACTGCTCGCGCTCGAACCCCACCAGCTGCTCTTGCACCTTGACCAGCTGAGCACGCAAATCCAGCGCCTGCTTGAGCGCCGCGCTCTGCGGATCGTTGGCCGCGGGCCCCGAAAGCCAGATGGCGATCGCGTCCGCGGCGGGTTGGTCCATGAACATGAAGTCCACCTGTACCGGCGTCCGCTCGATGACCTCGAGCTCGGCCTCGCCCTTGGCGGGCACCTGCGTGGGGATCAGCGCCCGGTTCGGGGCCAGCTCGCTCCCGCTCGGCGGGTTCACGAGGTCGGCCTGAGCCCAGCGCGGATGGCGCACGTAGACCTTGGTGGCCTCGGCGCCGCCGTTGCGCACCCGATAGCGCGTCTTGCGCTGGGAGAAGCGCTGCACGGTGACCCGGTTGCGTTGCACGCGAACCAGCGCACCCTGCTCCTGGCTGTAGCTCTCCTGCGGCTCCACGATCACCGTCTTGTCGAGCGCGAAGGGCACGAAGGCGTGGGCGTCGCGCGGCAGGGTGTCGAGCACGCCCTGGCCGAGGAAAGCGCCGTTTTCGAGGACCGCGAGCGGGCCCTTTTCGAGCGTGGCGCCTGTCTTGTTCTCCAGCCGGACCACCGAGAAGGGGTGCTGCATCGAGAGGGAGACGCCAGGCTCCGGCGCGAACAGATGGGCCTGTTCGCCGGGGACGCGCTCCGACACCAAGGCGACCATCGTGGAGCCACCGTCCGGGACGGTGACGGGGCCCTTGATGTCGTAGCGCGTCACGCTTTCCCCGAGCACGGCGAAGCTCGCTGCGGGCCGCACGCTCTGGGCGAGCGCGGCCGCATCCATGACCGGTGCGGGCGTCGGTCGAGGCGCCGACATCATGGATTGCGCCGCGACTCCTGCGGCCGCGCCGGCGCGCATCTTCTTCGCGGCCGGCGTGTCTTCCGGCGCGTGCTCGTACGCTTCTTCCTCCGCCATCGCTTGGTCAGCGGCCATCGGCGGCGGAGGCGGCGGCGCGTGCTGCGCGACCGCGGTCTCGGCCACGGGCACCACGGCGATCACCTCGCCGCTATCGCTCACGAGCGGCCGCTCGGGCCGGATCGGTGTGCCCAGATCCGAGCGAAACGAGATCGGCGCGCCGGTGGTGAGCGAGAGCGTCACGTCGCGCCAATCCTCGCCCGAGGTGTTCTGCACCACGGCCCACGCTTGAA
>JBIQKA010000103.1:0-17598 GCA_044507075.1 Myxococcales bacterium | reverse complement strand
CCTCGACCACAGGCTTTAACCCGCGCGCGCGCCCATGAGGTTTCCGTGAAGCAAAGCCACAAGACCCTTTTGCTGTGGGTCCTGCTGATTCTGATGTTCGTCGCCATTTACAACTTGGTGTCGGACCCGGATCAACCGCAGAGCGTGGCCTTCAGCGATTTCATGACCGACGTGCGCAACGGCAAGGTCGAGCAGGTCTCGATCCGGCCGCGCGAGAACAGCGCCGAGTATCGCTACGTCGCGGTCACCGATGAAGCACCGAAGAAGAAGGTGTCCATCGGCATCGTCGGCGAGGCGATCAACCAGGAGCTGATCGAGAACAACGTCAAGGTCGAGTACACGGCAGACGACCAGAACGGCCTGTGGACGAGCCTGCTCGTCACCTGGTTGCCGATGGTGTTCTTGCTGGTGATCTTCTTCTTCTTCATGCGGCAGCTGCAGGCGTCCGGCGGCAAGGCGATGAGCTTCGGCAAGTCCCGCGCGCGCCTGCTCAACGAGTCGCAGAACAAGGTGACCTTCGCGGACGTGGCCGGCATCGACGAGGCCAAGGACGACTGCGAAGAGATCATCGCGTTCCTGAAGGACCCCAAGAAGTTCCAGCGCCTCGGTGGGCGCATCCCCAAGGGCGTCTTGCTCATGGGCGCCCCCGGCACCGGTAAGACCCTGCTCGCGCGCGCCATCGCGGGCGAAGCGGGCGTGCCGTTCTTCAGCATCTCGGGCTCCGACTTCGTCGAGATGTTCGTGGGCGTCGGCGCTTCGCGCGTTCGCGACCTGTTCGAGCAGGGCAAGAAGCACGCGCCCTGCATCATCTTCATCGACGAGATCGACGCCGTCGGTCGCCATCGCGGCTCAGGCCTCGGCGGCGGTCACGACGAGCGTGAGCAGACCCTCAACCAGCTGCTCGTGGAGATGGACGGCTTCGAGTCCAGCGAGGGCGTGATCATCATCGCGGCCACCAACCGCCCGGACGTGCTCGATCCCGCCATCCTGCGCCCCGGTCGCTTCGACCGTCGCATCCACGTGCCCCGCCCGGACCTGCGCGGTCGCGAAGGCATCCTGCGCGTGCACACCAAGCGCACGCCGCTCTCGCCCGACGTCGATCTGGAGATTATCAGCCGCGGCACCCCGGGCTTCTCGGGCGCCGATCTCGAGAACCTGGTCAACGAGGCGGCGCTGTTGGCTGCTCGTCAGGACAAGGACAGCGTGGCCATGGCCGACTTCGAGTTGGCCAAGGACAAGGTGATGATGGGCGCGGAACGTCGCTCCATGATCATCAGCGAGCACGAGAAGAAGACCACGGCCTGGCACGAGGCGGGTCACACGTTGGTCGCGCGCAAGCTGCCCAACCACGACCCGGTCCACAAGGTCTCGATCATCCCGCGTGGTCCGGCCCTCGGCGTCACCATGTCGTTGCCCAAGGAGGACCGCCTCGGCTACTCCCGCGACTGGGCCCTCGATCGCATCGCCATGGCGCTCGGCGGCCGTATCGCAGAGGAGCTCAAGTTCGGGCAGCTCACCACGGGCGCCTCGAACGACTTCAAGCAGGCCACCCAGCTCGCCAAGGCGATGGTCACCGAGTGGGGCATGAGCGACCGGCTCGGGCCGATGGCCTACGGCGAGCGTGAGGACAATCCCATGCTGCCGTTCGGGCCCGGGGTGCGGCATCAGGACTACTCCGAGATGACGGCCCAGGAGATCGACGCCGAGGTGCGCCGCATCATCACGGAGCAGTACGCGCGGGCTCGCCAGCTCTGCCAGGACAACATGGACAAGCTCGACGCCATCGCCGAGGCGTTGCTCGAGCGTGAGACCCTGGACTCCGAAGAGCTCGACGCGTTGATGGAAGGGCGGCCGATGCCGCCGCGCGAGCGCGTGGTCATCCCGACCTACGCCGACAAACGCAACGAGGCTCGAGAGAAGCGCAAGGGGGGCAGCATCTTTCAGCCGCGTCCCCGCGAGGTTCCGTCGGGCGGCTGATCTCTTTGGAGGAGCGCATTGAACGACAGGGGGCGTGGCGTACCGAGCGCGCGTGACGGCTCGCGGGCGGAAGCGCCCGCTTCCTTGCCCACGCTCGACGCCCTCTCGCCCGTTGGCCCCTCCGCTCCCTCCAGCCCGGCAAAGCGCCTGGCCGAGCCCGCGTGCGCGATCTGGGGGGTGCTCAATGTCACCCCCGATTCTTTCAGCGATGGCGGGCACTTCCTCGCCAAATCTCCGGCGCTGGAGCATGCGGAGCACATGCTGCGCGTGGGGGCCTACGTCATCGATGTCGGAGGCGAGTCTTCGCGACCCGCGGGCAAGACGTACGGGGACGGATTTTGTAGCGTGACGGTCGACGAGGAGCTCGGGCGCATACTGCCGGTGGTCAGCGCACTGGTGGCGCGCGGGGTTCGCGTCTCGGTCGACACGGTCAAGCCCGAGGTGGCTCGGCGCGCGCTGAGCGAAGGCGCCGCGGTCATCAACGATGTCTCCTGCGGGCGCAGCGAGGAATTGCTCGGCGTGGTGGCGGAGAGCGCGACCGCCGAGCTGGTCCTGATGCACACGCGTGGCCGCGGCGAGTGCCAGGGCGACAACGTTCGCTACGCCGATGTGGCCCTGGAGGTGCGAGACGAGCTCATGGTCGCCCTGGAGCGCGCCCAGCGTTGCGGGGTCGCCCGCGAGCGCGTGTGGTTCGATCCGGGCATCGGGTTCGCCAAGACTGCGCGCCAATCGTTGCGCCTCCTGAGCCGGATCGATGTGCTTCTGGCCACTCACCAACGGGTGCTGGTGGGGCCATCTCGTAAATCGTTCATCGCGGAGCTCGCCCGGGACGCATCCGGCGAGCCCCCTCCGGCCCAGCGCCGGCTAGGGGGCACCGCGGCGGCGGTCACCCTAGCGGCGCTGGGCGGAGTCCAGGCAGTTCGCGTCCATGATGTCGCCGAGATGCGCCAAGCGGTGGAGCTCGCGCTCGCCGCCCGCGTCGAAGGGGGCGCATGATCCACCAGATCTACATGCTGGTGGCGGATTACTTTGCGCATAGCCCGCAGCGGCTCGCCATGGCCGCGCTCGACGTCCTGGTCGTGGCGGTGCTCGTATACCGTGTGCTCCTGCTCCTGCGCGGCACGCGCGCGCTGCAGATGGGGATGGGGCTGGTCCTCGTGTTTTTGGCCTACGAAGCGTCGCGCCGCATCGGGCTGCTCACGCTGTACTCGCTGCTCGACGGCCTCCTCGCCTCCATGGTGCTCATCATCGTGGTGATCTTCCAGTCGGACATCCGTCGCGCGCTCATGCGCTTCGGCGGAAAGACCTGGTGGGTCCCCGGCTCGAGCGCCAAGGCCACCACGGCCATCGAGGAGGTCATCAAAGCCGCGACCATGCTGGCCCAAAAGCGCATCGGCGGACTCATCGTGTTCGAGCGTGACGCCATGCTCGACGAGTTCATCCAGCGCGGCACGCAGCTCGACGCGGTGGCCTCCAAGGAGCTCCTGTACGGGTTGTTTATCCCGAGCTTCGAGAACCCGCTGCACGACGGGGCCGTGGTGATCCGCGACGGTCGCGTGTGGCAGGCGGGCACGTTCTTGCCCCTCACCAGTAACCAGGAGATCGATCGCACCCTTGGCAGTCGCCACCGCGCGGCCCTCGGCATCAGCGAGGAGACCGACGCGGTGGTGTTGGTGGTCTCAGAGGAGCGCGGCGCGATAAGCCTAGTGTTCAACGGCAACATGGTGCGCGACGTGGACGCCTCCTCGCTGCGCGATGCCCTGCCGGGCCTTCTGTTCCGGCGCCCGCGCCGCAAGAAGAAGAAGGTGACTGGAGGGGTGAGCTCGAGGACGAGCATGGCGCCCGTGCGCAGCAGCGGACCCTTGCGTACGAGCGCTGAATCTGCGGCCGGCAGCGGCACGAGCCCAGCTACCACGGCCGCCGTCACCGCCCGCGACGACGCGCATCCGGTGCCCAAGCATCCTGCGCCCGCGGTGCGCTCAGCCGGGGAGAGCGAGACGTGACCGCGGAAGCCACGCTGCGCCAGCGCCTCAGGCGCGCCGTGCAGCACAATTTCGGGCTCAAGCTGTTCTCGCTGGCCGTGTCCATCGGCCTGTTCACGGTGGTGCACGGCGCCGAGTCCGGACAGCGATCCTTCCAGGTGCAGGTGGTGGCCATCCTGCCGCCCGCTTCCAAGGGCAAGGTGCTGGTCGGCAAGATCCCCGACAAGGTGAACGTCAAGCTCAGCGGTAGCCAATCGATCGTCAACTCGGTTCGCTCACTCGAGTCGGTGCAGATCGATCTCACCGCCGCCAACAACTACTACTACTTCGAGCCCTCGCTGTTCGGTTTGCCCGCAGGCATCGATGTGCAGGTCACGCCGCAGAGCCTCACGTTGGAGTGGGAGCCGCGCATGGAGCGCACCTTGCCGGTGAGGCTCCAGCTCAACGCCCTGACCAATCCGAACCTCGAGCTGGCGAGCAAACCCGTGGTGACGCCCGCGCGGGCGACGGTGTCGGGGCCGCGCTCGAGCGTGCAACGGCTCGGCGACCTCGTGACGGAGCCGCTCTCGCTCGCGGACCTGGGTCCTGGCACCCACCGTCGTCGCGTGCCGCTCCTCGCCCTGCCCGAGAACGTGAGCGTGAACGAGGGAGCCGAGATCAACGTCGAGGTCACGATCGAGACCAAGAAGGAGCAGCGGCGTTTGCGGCACCTGGAGATCGCCGCCCTGGGCACCAATGCGCTCGTGACGATGCGGCCGACCCACGTGGACGTGCTGCTTGCGGCGCCCCAGAACATGCTGGAGGAGCTCAACCCCGAGCACCTGGTGCCCGTGGCGGATCTCGCCGGGATGGACCTCACGGCGGGCACCGTCAGCGTGCCGGTTTCGATCCGAGGGCTGCCAGAGGGAGCGCGCATCGTGCGCACCGAGCCCTCCGAGGTGCTCGTGCGCGCCAAGTGAGGCGCGGGCCCGAAGGTGACCTTCAGCTGATGTCCCGCTTGGCCACTTCCGCGATTTGATCGGCCATGCGCTTGATGGCGTCGGAATTGGGGCCTTCGATCATCACGCGGAGCTTGGGTTCGGTGCCGCTCCAGCGCACCAGCACCCGGCCATCCGCGCCCAGCTTGCGCTCGACCTCGCGGATGGCCTTCTGGGTGTGCAGCATGTCCTCGAGGGGCTTGCGGGCGCTGAACTTGGCGTTGATGAGCACCTGAGGGACGCGCTCGATGGCCTTGTCGGTGAGCTCGCCGATGCTCTTCTGCTCGCGCGTCGCGACCGCGAGTACCTGCAGGGCGGCCACCAGACCGTCGCCGGTGGTGGCGTGATCGAGGAAGACCAGGTGGCCGCTCTGCTCGCCGCCGAAGCTCAAGCCGTTCTTGCGCATGGTGTCCACGACATAGCGATCGCCCACGGCGCAGCGCACGAGCTTGCCCCTCTCGGCCGCCAGGGCGCGCTCGAGCCCGAGGTTGCTCATCACCGTGGCCGCGAGCGTTCGCTTCTTGAGCTTGCCCGTGCGCAGCATGCGCGTGGCGCACAGGGCCATCAGCGCGTCGCCGTCGACGACGTGACCGCGCTCGTCGATCAAGATCAACCGATCGGCGTCGCCGTCGAGGCACACGCCGAGGTGCGCCTTCTTGCGCAGCACTTCCTTGGCGCAGGTCTCCGGGTAGGTGGCGCCGACTTGGCGGTTGATGTTGTAGCCATCGGGGCGCACCCCGATCGAGATGACTTCGGCGCCGAGCTCGTGGAACACGCTGGGCGCCACGCGGTAGGCAGCGCCGTGGGCGGCGTCGACCACGATGCGCAGGCCCTCCAGGGTCAAGTCCTGGGGAAAGGTCTGCTTGACGAAGGCCACGTATCGCCCGGGCGCGTCGTCGAGGCGCTCGGCGCGGCCCACGTTCTTGCCGCGCGGACGGTTCCGGTCGATCACGTCGTTTTCGATCAGCGCTTCGATCTCTTGCTCGACCTCGTCGGGCAACTTGAAGCCGTCGGCCGCGAAGATCTTGATGCCGTTGTCCTCGAAGGGATTGTGGGAGGCGCTGATCACCACGCCTGCATCCGCGCGCATGCTCGTGGTGAGGTGCGCGATGGCGGGCGTGGGCAGGGGGCCCGAGAGCATGACGCGCCCGCCCAGCGCGCACACACCGGACGCGAGCGCGGTCTCGAGCAGGTAGCCGGACACGCGGGTATCCTTACCGATCACCACGCGCGGCGCGTGCTTTACCCGGCGGCGGGCTTGATAGGCGATGGCCGCCCCGATGCGGAACGCGATCTCGGGGCTCATACTGCCCTGGTTTGCAGGGCCGCGGATACCGTCTGTACCAAACAACTTGCGTGTCATGCGGCAGGGCAAATACCACACAAACCTAGGGTTCCCAAGCCACGTCCAGCCGCCAATTTTGCACCGGGCGATACTCCACGGTGCCCACCATGTCGGCAGGAAAGCGCAGCTCGAGTAGCCCCCCGCTGCGGCTCTGGGGAGGCACGGCCGGGTTCGTGCTGGTGGTGGTCCCGGCGGGGCCGCCAGCGCCCGGTGCCACGAAGCCTTCCACGTAGGCACCTCGCACTACATGGCGCAGGGGACCCAGGCGCTTTTCGATCAGTTGATCGAGCTGCACGCCCGCACGGATGCGCGTGGTCTTCATGGATTGCGTGCGAGACTCCACCGAGAGAACCGGGACGGCGCCGCCGAACTCCTTTCGCACCTCCTCCGTGAGCAGGCCCGCCGTCGCGCCCGCCAGGATGCCTGCGGCGGCGCCAGTTGCGTCCTGGCTCTGGCGCGCCATGTCGTCGCTGCGCGCGCCGAGCAGCTGGGCGACGATCTCTCCCGTATCGGTCACGCTCGGATCGCTGTGTGTGAAGGAGACCTTGGGTTCACTCAGACGCCCGTCGACACGCACACCGATCTCGTCGCCTCCCACCCTGTGCACCGCGTAGAGGTTGACGAGCGGATCCAGCTGGTCGCTGCCGTCGAACGCCATGCGGCTCTCGCGTAGCTCGAAGCGCTTGCCGTAGAGATCGATGTCGCCTCGCTTGAGCTCCGCGTTGCCTGCGATGGTCAAGGTCGGCTCGCGGTAGCGCACGGTGAGATCGGCGAGCACCTCCGCGCTCAAGCCGGTGCGCAAGATGCGGAACGGCGGATCGAGCGACAGAAAGTGCAGCTCGAACAGGTAGGGGTTCTCGGGCCGGGGCGCCGGCTCCTCGCCCACGATGAACACGCTCGGGTGAGGATCGAGATCCTGTAGGCCGCTCGCGAGCTGGTTTGGCAGGTTGACGCGCAGATCGACCACCTGCAGCTCGCTGCGCGTGCGCTCCCGATCGATCTCAGCGCGCAGGCGCAGGCGGCCGGTGAGCGTGGAGACCAGGGCCCCCTCCTGGCGCACCGGGAAATCCGAGACCCTGATCGCGAGATCCGTGCGCAGCTCGCTCGCCTTCTCGAACACCACGTTGCCCTCGCTGCGGAGGGTGCCCTTGAAGTCGCGGGCTTCGAGGTTCTCGATCCTCAGCCAGTTGCCCTTCATCGAGAGCTTGGCCTGAACGTCGCTGAACTCCTGCCCCAAAACGCCGATCGCGGCCCGGCCCTTGGAGAGGTTCACGCCGCCGTCCAGGGTGAGCTGGTCGCGGCTCACCTGGTAGCTCACGCGCGCATCGCCATCGAGGGTGCCGCTGATGCGCGCCCCGATCGGCAACGCGAGCAGCAGCGGCGCCACCTCGAAGCGCGTGAACTTCAGCGTGGCCTGCACCGGGGCGAGGTTTTGTCGGGGGGGCGACTCAAAGGTGGCCTGCGGCATCGAGCCGGAGATGTCTGCCCGTGAGCCGTTTCCCTGATCGATGGCGAGCGCGTAGTCGATGCGTCCCGCCTCGAGTCTGCCGTGCGTGCGGAACGAGAATGGCCGGCCGATGGCGCGTGCATCGCGCAGGCTCCCGAAGCGCTGTCCCTGGGCGGCGTGGGGCACGAGCTGCAGCGCCGCGGACTCGCCCACGAAGCGGACGTCGGGCGGTTCGCCGAACAGATCCTTGGCCTCGAGCTCCAGCTTGAGCGGGCCTGCGACGTACTCGCACAACACCGGCAGCTCCTCGGAGGTCAGGGTCGAGGCGCGCAAGCTCAGATCCATCCGAGGGAGCGAGAAGGGCGCAGCTCCCGTGAGCCAGTCAGTGAGCGGCGTGTCCGCCAACAGCGAGCCAGTGGCCATCTGTTCGTGATCGAGCGAGACGGTGAGCTTGCCGGTGGTCTTGTCGTCTGTGGCGCTGGCGCTCAACGCGATGTCGGGCCTTCGCACGATGCTGCAGGCGCCGATGCCGGCTTCGGCGTAGGGCCAGCTCGCGTGGAAGCTGAGCTCGGCCCGCGGCCCTTGCGCGGACTGCGCGACCTTCGCGGTGGCGCGCGCGAGCAGCGGGGAGGGGAGGGCGAGCGGCTTGGGCAGCTCATCGAGCCGACGTTCGTGCACGGTGAGCTCCAGCCCGAACGGTCGGGTCCCGAGGCTCGCGCGCAGCAGCGGATAGTTGGCGATCTCGAGCGGCGTGGCGAAAAGCTCACCCTTCAAGTGCGCGATGGGGCCGCGCTCGTCCCCCACCGCCAACTCGCGCAGTTCCAGGTGGTTTCCGTCGTGCTCGACGTCGAGGTCGATGTGGAGCTCCGGCCAGTCGCGAAACTGGAAGCCGCGTACCTGGCTCTTCACCGCGAGGATGGGATCCTGCCATGTGCCTGCGCCGCGCACGGTGGCGCTGATGAAGCCGGGCGGCGGCTCTAGGCCCATCCAGGCGAGCCAGGGCTTGCTCACGCTGAAGGGGACGTTCTCGAAGTCCAGCCCAAACTGATAGTTGCCGCTGAGCACCTGTTCGCCGAAGCCCCGTCCAGGCCCCGGCACGCCCCCCGCGTAAACGCTGACGCGACTGCCGTCGGGGAGCCCGACCTCGCTCTCGATGTCGAAGCGCCCTTCGTAGAACACGAGCGAGAGCAGCACGGTGAGATCCGTCATGCCCAAAAACACGCCGTGACGCAGCGAACCCTGGGCGTCGATGCGCGGCTGCTGAGGCACGCCCGATAACGTGAGCGTTCCGTCGAGCGTTCCATCGAGGTCGGCCAGATCGATGCCCGAGAGCTCGCGCAGACCGCCGAGATCGAAGCTCTGGATGGTGCCCTGCACCCGGTAGGCCCGGGAATAAGCGTAGCGGCCGCTAAGGTCCAGCCGCTGGGCGCCATTGGTGAGGAAGACCTTGTTGAACTCGATGCCGTCGGGTTGCAGCACGAGATCCGCCTGGGCGCGCCAGGGCTCGCGACCGCCGACGCTCAGCTCGAACGGGGAGGCCAGCACATGGAAGTCCTGGCCGCGTTGCTCGAGTCGTACGTGGCCGGTGAGCGCGCGGCCTGCGCTGTCCTTGAAGGAGAGGTCGGAGCCATAGCGGCCCTTGTCGCCGGACACGGAGAAGTTCAGCGTGTCGGTCTGGTAGCCGCCGTACGCGAGCCCCGAGGCCTCGCCCTTGAGCTTCACCTTCGGCTTGAGCAGGTCTTCTTCGACCCGGACCGTCCCCTGGATCTGCAGGTTCTCGAACGCCGCGCCCTGATAGGAGAAGTGCTGGAGCCCCAGCTGACCATCGAAGGAAAACAGCGCGCCCTGCTTCTGCAGCACGGCATCGGTGCGCAATCCCACGCGAATCCCGGTGCTGCGCAGGCTGGGATCGCGGCCGACGTCGGGCACGACGGACCGGATCCGCAGTCGCCCGTCCGCGTTCTCGTCGACCCAGCCCTGGGCGGCGAAGCGTCCTCCCGCATAGAACGCGAGCATGTGATCGACGTCGAAGCGGCCCGCCTCGTAGCGCCCGACCAGCTCGAGGTTTTCGACCAGGACGCCGAGCACGTCCAGCCAAGGCGCGCGTGCCCGGATCGAGACTGGACCGTGCTGGGGGGCGGTCGCGTTCACGTTCAGGCGGACCTTGACGGGTGGAAAATAGGCCAGCAGCCGGTTGATCTCGAGGCCCTGGGTCTCCACGTGGACCTCGAGATCGCCCTCGTCGGGCATGTCACCGCGCACCACGATGGGGCCCGCCTCCGTGTTCAGCGCGGCCCGGAACGTGAGGTGGTCGAGCGGGCCGTCGAGTCGGATGGTGCCCTCGAAGTCGCTGATCAAGCTGCTGGCCAGGCTGATGTCGAACGCGCGCAACAGATCGGAGGAGGCGGGCTCGGCGATCACCACGAGCGCGAGGTGGTCTTCGCCCTGGGGCGGTGCGCTGTAGCTCAAGTGCAAGTGCAGCTTGTCTTCGTTCACGCTGACGCGCGCTCGTGTGTCGATCCGCAGGGGATCGGTGAGCACCTGGGTGTTGGCGTTTACGATCTCGAAGGGCAGCGAGAAGGGGGCGACGACGCGAGCCTGCACCCTGGTCACATCGGCCTGGAAGAGCTCCTTGATCCGGATGTGTCCGCGCGCGTCGAGGTCCTCCACCTTGAGGCCCGCGAGCCCGGGGACGGCGCCGTACACCAGGCCGCGTTCGATGTGGATGTTCTCGAAGAACACGTGGAAGTTGGAGGGGGCGGCGTTCGGGTCCTCGGGTTCGCTCGCGCCCTTGGGGATCAGCGCGTCGAACAGCGTGATCGCCGCCGCGTCGGAGGGGATGGCGTGGATGCGCGCGCCCACCAGGTGTCCGCGCGTGAAGCGCAGGCGGGACTGGGCGAGCTGGTAGAGGTCCATGTCGAGCTCGAGCCGCTCGGCGTTGAGCACGGGGCGCTTCTGCGGGTCGAGGACGGTGACGCCGACGGCCACGATGCCGCCGAGATCCAGCGCCTCCACGCGGTCGATGTGCACCTCGCCGGCGAGCAGCGCGGCGAGCTGCTGCTCCAGGGTCACCCGGGCAAAGGCGCGCAGATGGGGGCCCGCCCAGCCCCAGGCCAAGGCGACGAGGCCCGCGAAGAGCACAGCGGTCCCGGCAACCCACGCGAGTCGCTTCGAGAACCTGCGGCGTGGGAGCTCGGTGTTCAGAAGGCCTCTCCGATGGTGAGGTGCACGGCACCGGGGAACCTGAAGATGGAGTCGTTGCGGTTGACCATCTCCTGACCCGTGCGGTTACCCTGCAGTCCGGGGACGAGCCAGCCCACATCGAGACGGATGGGACCCACGATGGTCTTGTAGCGCAGCCCGCCACCGAACGTGGTGTTTGGGCGATCGAAGTGAAAGCGCGCCTTCTCGGTGGGCGTTCCGCCGTCCACGTCACCCGCGTCGATGAAGGTCGCGATGCCGAAGCTGTCGCCCAGGGGCACCCGGAGCTCCACGCTGGCGATCCAGCTGCGCGTGCCGCCCGGAAAGCCGAGCGGTGAGTCATCATTGCGCTGACCGAGCGCGCCGGCCTGCACGCCGCGTACGGAGTAGGGACCGCCGCCGCGCAGCCGGTAGGGACGCGGGCCGAGCCGCTGTAGCTGCTCGGTGAGCCCGTCGTCCGCCGTGGTGTCGAACATCTTGATCCAGCCGATGCCCGCGCGGGCCGCGAACACCAGGCCGTAGGGCAGCGGGAAGTAGTGGCGGAACTCGGGCGTGAGGCGGATGTAGAACCACTCGGAGGGGGGGAGGGTCTCGTGCACCTCGAGCCGAGCCAGCACGCCTCGACGGGGGCTCGTCCGGTCGTCGCGCGTGTCCCACTCGAGCACCTGCTGCAGAAACAGCAGGTCGTAGCGCTCTGCGACCAGGAGCTGGCGGACCGCGCCGTACTCGGTCGGCGAGAGGTCGCCGAACGGAAACTGCGGGATGTACGGGTTGAAGTGGATGGAGAGCGAGGTGTTCAACCGATTTCCGAAGAAGCTGCGCGAGGGGCCGATGCCCACGTCGATGTCGTCGCGCACGAATTTGGCGCCGTACGGGTCGGGGCCACGATCCCAGTTCGCCGTGAAGCGCAGCAGGGTGCGCGCCTCCAGGAAGGCGGGCCACTCCAGCAAGACGTTCAGGTTGTTGCCGAAGCGTGGTTTTTCGCTCTCGCCCTGGCGATCGTCGATGCGCGGGAACGGGGCGAGGAAGATCAGCCGCGGCCGTTCCTCGATGCGCAGTCGCCGCAGGCCCCCGAAGAAGTTGCGCACCTCGGCGTAGGTGAAGAGGTGCACGTCCCACTGCTGCGTCGCGTTGATCGCGCGCTGACCGTCTTCGACGCCGATCTGAAAGCCGGCACCCACGCCGAGTCGATAGAGCTTGGCGGGCTTGACGCGGATCTCGATCGGTACGCGTGCGTTACCGGAGCTGCCCTTTGGCATGCGGCAGACGCGCTCGGTCGCCTCGTCGTCGGTCAGCGCGTGCAGCGGCGTGGCCTGGTTGTTTTCCCATGCCAGCCACTCCCCCTCCTTGGCTTGCTCTCCGGGGAACTGGCTCGCGCCCGTGCGTGGATCTTCCCTGCCGACCACCAGCTCGACCTCGGAGAACACGCGCATCTGGTAGATGCGCGTGCGGGCGTCTTCCAGATCGGTCTCGCTGAAGGGACGACCAGGGCGCAGGTCGCTGGCCTGCAGGATGAGCTGGGGCGGCAGCTTCCCAAAGCCCTCCACGCACACCTCGCCGAACTCGCTGAACGGGCCCGGCTTGATGTTGAACGCGATCACCGCGGAGTTCTGCTTGGGATCGATGTCGACCCGCCCCTCGACCTCGGCCGACGCATAGCCGCCGTCGCGCAGCGCGCGCTCGAGCTGGAGCTCGGTTTGGTCGAAGATGGCCTCGTCGAAGCGATCGTCCACCTGGATCTCGTTGGCGATCGTCATCAACTGTGCGCTGAGCTTCGCCGGCAGGTCGGCCGTGCCCTGCAACGACGCGCTGAAGACGCGCACGGGCTCGCCTTCGATCAGGCTCACGCGCAGCCTGATCTTGTTCGCGTCCGTGCGGGTGCCGTAGAGGGCCTCTTCGGGAACGGACGTGACCTCGAGGATGCGCGCGCCATAGTAGCCGCGCGCGCGATACCAGCGCTCGATGCGGGCCAGGTCGCGCTCGAAGACGCTGGGCTCGTAGAGCGGCCATTCCGTCCACGCCCAACGCCACATGGGCAGGTGGATGCGCCGGGCGTCGAAGGGAGGCTTGCCGCAGGTTGGCGCGGGGTCCTTGCTCAAATCGATGGAAAGCCAGGCACGCTCCTGAGTCGCCAGGCAGGCCTGGAGCGCGAAGCGGTCGAGATCCTCCGTGCCGAGGATCTCGAGTTTGTCGACTCCGTAGCGTCCTTCGGGGATGTGCGCGCAGGCCGCGAGAAACAGGCAGACCCACGCGCAGCACCTCAGCACGGCCTGCTGGAAGAGGGCGCCAGGCGGGAGCTTCGCCAAGCGCTTGGCGCGCACCAGTTGGCGCGTGCCCAAGCTGGCGATATACCCGGCGAACCCGCCACAACCCATCGGTTAGGGATCTACTACGCGGCGGCGTTCAGGGCCCCTTTACGTCACCCACCGCGCCGAGCGTCGCCATGTAGACCATCAGGCCCTTCATCTGGTCCTCGGGCAGCTGCGTCTCGTCGATCGGCTTCATGCGCCCCGACCCCTCGCGGATCTGTCGGGTCATCTCGGCCACCGGCAGGGCATGGCCCTTGAGCGCGGGGCCCAGGTCGGCGTCTCCGCCCGGGTGGCAGCTGCCGCAGGCGATGTCGTAGCTGGTCTTGCCGGCGGCGACCAGGCTCTCCCACTCGGCCGCGTCCGTGACCACGATGGCGGGCTCGCCGCCGGACGCCGCGGCACCCGACTCCGCGGTTGTGCCTTTGCCGCCACAGGCGGTGGCCCACAGGAGTGCGCTCGCAGCGCTCAGCATCGGCAGCAAGTTCTTACGAATCATCATGAATCCTCCGTGGGCAGCAGCGTGCCGCTTCCCATTCGAATCGCGCAAGCCGCGCGGGCGTTTACGTGACGGCCCATGGAACCCGGAGGTAGCCACCGTGCCGGCCCCATGATCTACTCCGTGCCATAGGGCTGCTGCCAAGGATTTTCGCTGGCAATGTGTGGCAATTCCGGCCATCCGACCGCGCCCGCGCCATCGGCCACCGACACCAGGACACGCCCGTCTGCGAAGGTCAAGGCATGGAAGGAGCCAGGGACGCTCGGGCGCTCGAAGGCCGCGTCTGGGCCCGCCGGCACCAGGGAGGGCGCAGCGCGTGGTGGGCTGTTGAGCGTGCTGGACAAGCAGGGGATCGCCGCAGCCCCCGCGGGGGCCGGTTTCCAGCGTGCGAACCCGGCGAGGGCGTTTTCGCGCGTGACCGGCTCCGGGGCAGTCAGCGCTCTGCACAGCGCCTGGATTTGCGGCGAACCGGGCGCCGCGCCCCCTTCGTTCTGCAGGGACGAGGCCAAAAGGAACGCCTCGACCGGCCCAACTGGCCAGGGCAAGTCGCGGCCTTCGTGCGCCAGGGGGCGGGCCGTGGCCGGGGCGGGATCGCGCGCGAGCCAGGCGGCCACACGTGCGGTGATGGAGAGGGCCGGTTTGCGCGCTGCGATCGCTTCGGCCCGCAGTGAGCGCGCCTGCGGGGAACGATCTCGCACGGTCGCGCGCAAGATGGCGATCCGCAGCGGCAGGGGCGCGTCCGTGTACCTGCGCGCAAGCCGCGCGAACACGCCGGGGGAGGGGAAGCTCGCGAGCGCGCGCGCCGCGAGCGAGGCGAGCTCCAGGTCCTGGCCGTCGAGCTGTGCGAGGAGGCGCTGTTCGAGTTTGCGTCGGGCCCCCTCGTCGAGCGCTCCGCTGGGCACCCTGGCCAGGCAGCCCACCAGGGCCCGGGTGCGTAGTGCGGCGCCCACCCGATCCTGGGCCTCGGCGCGCGGGGCCGTGACGAGTTCCGTGAGCACGCCCTCGCTACACAGCTGACCCAATGCGGTCGCCGCGGACACGGCCACCCGCGCGTGCTCGTCGTGTAGCGCCCGAAACAGGCCGCGCGCGATCTCCGGGGTCTTGCACTGCGCCGACGCCTGGGCGATGAAGCGGCGCACCTGCGCGTCGGGGTCGTCGAGCAAGGCGATCAGGGGGTTGCAGCGTGTGGGGCGGGCGCGCGCGATCAAGGACGCGATGCGGCCACGCAGCGCCGCGGGGGCGCGCGCGAGCCAGCGCACCAGCGGGTCCACGGCGAGCTCTTCCCCGGCCGGCAGCGCGCGCTCGAGCTGTGTCAGCAGCGACTCTGCGGAGGCCGTTTCGACGTGCTCGGTGCGGGCGAGCAGCGAGATCCACGCTGGTTCCGAGGGGCTTTTCGGGGCGACCAAGAGGCGGCTCGCCGCGCCCGCGACGTGGGGGCGGGCGCGCGCTTGGAGGGCGCGAAGCCGCTGCACCGTCTCGTCATCATGGGGCCGGGGAAGGGTCGAAAGGACGCGCAGGGCTTCGAGCTGCACGAGCTCGCTAAAATCCTCGAGCAGCGGGCGCAGGGTCCGCTCTGCGCCGTCAGGCTGGAGCTTGCCCAACAGCGAGAGCGCGCTGGCCCGCAGCTCGGGCGCAGGGTCGTGCAGCTTGGCGAGCAACGCGCCCAGGGCCTCCTCCTGCGCCAGCGCCGCCAGGGCACGTAGGGCCGCCACGCGGACCTCGGGGGCCTCGTCGTCGAGGGCGACTGCGATCGGGGTGAGGGCGGCGCGATCCGCGTTCGTGCCGGCTGCTCGAGACAGGACGCGGGCGAGCGCTCCCAGCGCCGCGGCGCGCGTCTCGCTGTTTGCATCTCCGAGGGCGCGGAGCAGGGCAGAAACCGCGCCCCTTGAGCCTAGGCGCCCCAGGCCTTCGGCCGCCGCACTGCGTACGGAGGCATCCGCGTCGGTGAGCGCCCGGAGGAGCGCGGCCTCGGCAGCTTCGCCGTGTCTCTTCGCGAGCGCCTGCGCCGCCACGCGGCGCAACGGGGGCGTGGGGTCCTCGAGCAAGGCCACCAGCGCCGCTTCGGCCTCGTCGTCGGGGCGGTAGGACAAGAGACGCACCAAGTCTGCGCGCGTGACGGGGTCGCGCTCTGCTTCGAGCTCGGCAAGGATCCTCGCCGTGCGCTGGGGCCAATCGAACGCGCAGGAGAGCAGCGCCCCCACGAGCGCTGCGCGCCGAGCCCACGAGCGTGCGCCGCGAAACATCGCGCAAGCTTATCCCGAGCCGAGGGGGCGCGGGAGTTCGCGCCGCACGTGGTAAGATCCGGAGATGCAGCGCGCGCTCCACGAGTTCGTGGCCGCCGTCCGACGCGCGGGGATCGTGGTGTCCACCGCCGACGCGCTCGCTGCCCTGAGGGCAGCGAGCGCGCTCGGGCCCGCGCGCCCCGACGACCTCCGCGCCGCCCTCGGGACCACGCTCGCCAAGAGCCCGCGTGATCGCGAAAAGGTCCACGCGCTCTTCGCCCGCTTCTTCTCCGCCTCCGGCGCCACCCACCCGGACCTGTTCGCGCGCCTCGCGGCCCAGGGGTTTTCGCCCTCCGAGCTCGAGAGCCTGCGCGCCGTGCTCGAGGCCGGGACCCGCACGAGCCCGGCTCGCGACGTGCTCTCGGCGCTGGTCCAGGGGGAGCTCGCCGTCGACCACCTGCTCGACCGCGCCGAGCGCGCGCTCGGCGCACCCGAGAGCTCCGAGCGCGCCCAGGTGGGCTTTTGGACCATGCGGCTGTTGGACGCTGCCCGCGTGCCGCGCGCCGAGACCGACCTCGCGGGCCTGCGCGTGGCCCTGCGCGGCGCGCTCGGTGAGCGCGGCGACGCGCTCACCGACGTGCTCACCGATGAGCTCCAGCTCCTGCGCCGTCGCGCCCGCGCGCGCGTCGAGGCCCGCCTCGAAGCTGTCCCGACGCGCGAGCTCTCCGAGCGCCCCTTCGCCCAGCTCACGCCGGGCGAGGCGCGCGCGGTGGAAGACGCCGTACGCGAACTCGCGCGACGTCTGCTGGGCCGGGCTGCCGTCCGCGCGCGTCGGCGCGCGCGTGGCAGGCTGGACGCACGGCGCACCCTGCGTCGCGCCCTACGCACCGCGGGCACGCCGCTCGAGCTCGCCTTCCGCTCGCGCCCTCCGCGCCGCCCCAAGCTCGTGTTGCTGTGCGACGTCTCCGAATCCATGCACGCGAGCGCGCGCTTCATGCTGTTCTTCGTGCACGCCGTGCAGCGCCTGTTCGCCGACGCGCGCAGCTTCGTGTTCGTGAGCGACGTGGCGGACGCCAGCTTCGTGTTCAAGCGCGAGTCTGCCGAGCGCGCCATCGAGCTCGCGTACCGCGGCGCCATCGTCAGCGTCGCCGATAACTCGAACTACGCCCGCGCCTTCTCCTTGCTTCACGACGAGCATCCCGCCGCGCTCGACCGCCGCACGACCCTGTTGGTGCTGGGCGATGCCCGCTCCAACCACCTCGACCCGGGGCTCACCGCGTTTCGCGCGCTGGTGGGCCGCGTCCAGCGCGTGCTCTGGTTCACGCCAGAAGAGGAGGGCAGCTTCGCCCACGGCGACAGCGCGCTCCCGCTCTACGCCCCCCACGTGGATCAAGTCTTCTCCGTGCACGACCTGCGAAGTCTCGAGCGGGCCGCTCGCGCGCTCGTGCGCTTCTGACCCCCGTGCCCTACGCTCCAGCGCGGGCGGGTTCTCGTCCCCGACGACCATCGCGCCCACGGGGCACGCTCCTCTCGACCACGCGGCTCACGACGATACCGGCGACGACCATCGCGCCCATGGGGCACGCTTGCACCCGGTGAGCGCTCATGGGGTTGCTGCGAGTCGTGGTGCGCAAGGCGCGCC
>JBIQKA010000293.1:0-2594 GCA_044507075.1 Myxococcales bacterium | reverse complement strand
CCGTGAAAGAGCGCATCGAAGCAGTCGTACACGACCTCGGCGCTGGCCCAGAGCGGCTCGGGTTGCCCATCGGGCAGCGGGATCTCGAGCTGCACCGAGGCGCTGTGGCGCACGAAGGAAGCGATCGGGCGCTCCATATAGAGGCCAGAGCGGCTCAGGTTGCTGGAGAAACAGCGGTGGGTTTGTCCTTCGACGTGCTGCTCCAAATACACTGAGACAGGCACGCGGGGGGCTCGGCGGCGTTCATGACCAGTCATGGACGCAATGTAGGATATTGTGGGCGTCCCACCAAAAAACCGGCCTGGTCCTCACGCCGCTGCGGCGGTGGACGAAGAGGCGGCGCGGCCGAGCACGCTCTCGAGACGGCAGCGGATCTTGTGCTTCTTGCTGTAGACGGTCTTGACCGAGATCTGCATCTCCTCGGCGATCTGCTCGGGCGAGCAACCCTGCAGGAAGAACAGGTCCACGAAGGTGCGATCCTTCTCGGAGAAGCCGCTCAGCATGGCGCTTACACGCATCCACTCTTCCTTCGCCGCGAGCGCGTGAAAGGGATCGGGGCTTCCGCAGCGCAGGTCCTCCGCCTCGAGCGCATTGGCCCGCAGCGGCTGCCGCGCGACCGTGCGCAGATAATCCCACGCGGCGTTGGTGGCCAAGAGGCCGATCCAGGTGCTCAACCGGTGGCCGCGCTCGGGCTCGAACGTGCGCAACTTGTGCATCTCGCGTGTGTTCAGGCTGCACATGAACAGCGCGTAGATCTCATCGACGTCCGCGCTGCTCAGCACGGCCGAAAAGCGCTGGGTGACTTTGTGGATGGCGCGGTAGATCAGCCGGTCGTAGCGCGTGTGGAACTCGCGCCACGCGCGCTCGTCGCGCAGCAGCATCTGCTGCAGGAGCTCCGTCTCAGTCCACTCGGCGGCGGAGAAATGAGGGGCAACTGCACTCGTGGTCATCGTCAGGGCCTTTCGTGCCGCGGCTGTTTGCGCCGCGCTCACTCATGCCCAAATGCAGGTCGTGTGCCAAACGTTCCGAGTGGCACATTCTTCGAAGAACACGATGTTTTCTGCTTCAATCGCCGTCACGCTCAAGGCGTAACACCCCGGCGTAACACCTTCCTGGCTTCGCGCCGGGCGTCACACCGTAACACCTGTTACGACGAAACCGGGCAGAACCTTTCCTCCCGACAGGCGTCTTTGGAGGTACGCATGAAGATGAAGTCCGCCAAGGTCACGCTCCTCCTCAGCGTCATTCTGCTCTCGGCGTGCGGGCGCACCCCGGCGGGGCCCACCACGCCTAGCAAGGTCGTCGAGATGGAGGCCCTCCGCATCGTCGCCAAGCACGACGAACAGGGGAACTACAGCTTCGAGAGCTATGACGCCGAGGAGCTCTTTCGGCGCGCCAACACCGCGCTCGACGCCGGCCGCTGCCAGGACGCGGTGCCGCTCTACGACCGCATCACGAGCGAGTTCGCCTCCAGCCACTACGCTTCGGCGGCCTATTACAATGCGGGGCTGTGCCTGGCGCAGCTCGGCGACAAGCAAGCCGCGCTCGCCCGTTTCGAGGCCTTGATCACGCGCCTGCCCAGCTCACCCGACGTCAAGCACGCCACCTTTCAGGCAGGTCACCTGCGCGCCGATCTGGAGCAGTGGGAGCAGGCCCTCACGCTCTCGGACGCGCTGCTCGCGCGCAGCGATCTCGACGGACCGGAGCGCGTCGAGGCGATGTCCTTGCGCGCGCAGGCGCTGCTCGGTGGCGGCGACCTCGAGGGGGCCGCCCGCCAGGCGCAGCAAGCGCTCACCTACTACCGCACGCACCCGGAGGATCTCGCGACCGACCCCTACTATGCCGCCGCGGCCAACTTCGTGGTGGCCGAGACCATCCGCTTGCGCGCCGAGAACATGGCGTTTCCAGACACCAACCAAGAGGAACAACGCGCGGTGCTCGTGAAGCGCGCTCAGCTGCTGCTCGACGCGCAGCGCGAGTACTTCAACGCCGTGCGCTTCACGAACGCGCACTGGGCGGCGGCCTCGGGACACCGCATCGGCGCGATGTACGACAAGTTGTGGCATGACTTGATGGCTGCTCCGGTGCCCAAGACCCTGTCGGAGCCCGCCAAGGCGGTGTATCCGCAGGAGCTGGCCAAGCTGATCAAGCCGCTCCTGCGGCACGCGATCCGCTACTGGGAGCTCACACTGATGATGGTGGAGCGAACGGGCGCGCAGACCGAGTGGGCCGAGGCCACTCGAAAGGATCTGGAACGGACGCGTTCCCTGCTGCTCGAGCAGCCGCCCGGTCCCGGGGGCTTGTCGCCCGCCCCGACCGGGGATACACCGGCCCCGGCCGCGCCGCCTTCGCCTTCCTCCGGGGGCGGCGAGGGGGCGCAAGCTACTCCTTAGGATTCTGCAAGCATGCGTAGTCTCGGAGCTCCTTGACACGCCGGGATGCTTGGCCTACTTAAGGCGCCCTCGCGGCTGCAGCGGGGCGCGGGGTTGCGTCTTTTTGGCGCCTTCGGCCCGGTTCATCCACGAGGGGGCTTGCGGGAACCGCCGCAACCTTCGCCGCTGGCGTAGCTCAATGGTAGAGCACCTGTTTTGTAA
>JBIQKA010000102.1:0-17726 GCA_044507075.1 Myxococcales bacterium | reverse complement strand
GCACGCGCGTGCCCGAGGACGTGGAGAACTGGGCCGCCTGGGTGAAGAAGGAGGGGCGCTGATCATGGGCACCTGGAGAACTTGGGCCGTGATCGGCCTCGTCTGTGCTGCGTGCAGCAACAAGAGCGAACCTCCGGGCGGGACCCGGCATGCGGACCACATCATGTTGGAAGAGCCGGCGGCGGAGGCTCCGGCGCCCGCGGTGCAGATGGATCACGATGAGTCGGCGCGGCGCGCCGAGGCGCTCTTGCTGGAGGGTGCACAGGCCGCCAGCGGTGGAGGGGCGCTGGCCGATGTGTTGGCGGGGGGCGCGGTGAGCGGTTACGACCCCATGAGCGCCTACGGCGCGGACCTGGCCTACGCGGCGGGCGTGGGCGTGGCGACCGCTGGCAAGGGCAGTGGCGGCCCCAAGGCCGAGCTCGAAGCCCCCGCGGCCGTGACGCGCAGTTGGTTTCCGGAGACCTTTCTCTTCGAGCCCCTGGTGATCACGGACGAGGAGGGGCGAGCGAGTCTCCCGGTGCGCGTGCCGGATCGCTTGACCAGCTGGCGCGTGCTCGCGCTCGCGCACTCGCGCGGCGGCGCCCAGGGCGGCGCGGTGACGAGCTTCCTCGGCACGTTGCCGGTGTACGTGGATCCCGTGTTGCCGAAGACGTTGGTGGTCGGGGATGAGATCTCGATCCCGATCCAGATCGTGAACACGAGCGCAGAGAAGGTCAGCGCGCAGCTCGCCATCGAAGCCGAAAACGCCGCGCTCAGCGGTGTCCCTGGTGCACGCACGCTCGCGCCTGGCGCGAGCTCGGTCGAGTACGTGAAGCTCGCGGCCAAGCGCCCGGGCCAGGTGTTGTTGCGGGTCGCGCTCGGCAGCGACGACGCCGTACTGCGCACGATCGAGGTGAAGCCCGCAGGCCAACGCGTGTCCGTCGTCCGGAGCGGCACGCTCGCCGCGCCGCGCACGCTTCGGCTCGATGGGACACCGGGCGCCGATCCTGGTACGGATCGCGTCCAGCTGAGGGCCTACCCTGGTGCGCTCGCCTTGCTGCGCGCGGAGCTCACGAGCGCGCCCGAGCGCACCGGGCCCGCCGACAACGCCTACACCTTGCTGCTCGCAAGCCGTGCCGCGGAGCTCCTCTCGTGGCCTGGCGATCCACGCGCGCGTGAGGCGTTGCGTGAGATGTCCGTACTGGCCGGACAGCGCGCCGTGCGCGACGGGCGCACGCTCGACATCGCGCGCGCGACCTGGCTCACCCAGGCGGCGCTCCACCAAAGCGATAACGCGGTGCTCACACGCTTAGGGCAGCGCGCCGCGGACTTCCTGGCCAGGCACCAGCTTCCCGACGGTACCTTCGAGGGCCCCGATGGCCGCACCGTGCAGCACATGTTGGTGGCGACCGCCGACGTGCTGCGCGCCGTGAACGCGCTCGGGGAGAGCTCCGAAGATCAACGACGCACCACGGCCATGTCTGCGCGGGCCCTGGGCGCCTTCACGCGCAATCTCTCCTACGTGGAAGACGGCTACACCGCGGCGGCGATCCTGGCTACCGGCGTACTGAGCGGTCCCGAGCTCGAAGCGTTGCGCACGAAGGTCCGCGCCTCGCTGAAGGCGTCGGAGGACGGCGCCAAGTATCTCGAGGTGCCTGAAGGCGTGGTGCGCCCCGATGGCGCGCGACCTTCACGCGTCGAGGCCACGGCGATGGCTGCGCTTGCGCTTCCCGAAGAGGAAAAGCTCCTGCTCGCCGATCTCGGCGCCACGCTGCTCGGCGCTTACGACGCGCAGCGCGCGTGGGGCGATGGGCGCACGAACATGCTCGCCATGCTCGCGGTGCTCCGTTTGTTCAAGGCACCCGTGCCGAACGACGTCCGCATCACCCTGCTCATGGATGGCGAGCCTGTGCTCGAGGGAATGCTCGAGCAGGACAAGCTGCACCACGTGCTCACGCTCGACGCACCTGCTCCCGGCCTGGACAAGCCCCACGAGTGGAAGGTGATCGCGGACCCTCCCGTGCCTGGGCTCGGGTACGCGCTCACGTTGGAGAGCTGGGTCCCGTGGAGCAAGGATGCGTCGCAGGGTCTCGAGCTCGCCATGCCCGAGAAGGTGAGCGCCGTCGTGGGTGAGCCCATGTCCGTGACCCTCGCTGTCAGTGCGCCCGCCAACGATGCGCTGCACATTCACCACGCGCTCCCCGCCGGTGTGCAGCCCGAGACCGCGAGCCTCGAGAAGCTCGTCTCGAGCGGCGCGATCACGAAGTTCACCGTGATGGACGGCACGGTGGATCTCTACGCGCCCTCGCGCACGCCCGGTCAGCTGTTCTCGGTGACTTACCGCGTGGTGCCCACCTTCGCGGGCACCCTGCGCAGCGCCGCCTCGCGTATCGAAGCGGGCGTTCACGTGCAGCACGTTCCCCCTTCGACCTGGATCATCCGCGCAGCCAAGCAGTCAGCCCGGCCGCCGAGCCTCGCCGCCGCTACGAGCACACCCTAAGTCGTGGTCGTCGCCGTGGTCGTGGTCGTGGTCGTCGCCGTCGCCGCGCCCGGCCCCGTGGCCGCGCTCGCCTAGCGATTGTTGCTCGACGTTCACTATCACCCGATCGGGAAGCCCGAGGTCGACAGCGGCAGCAAGCTCGTCCTGATGCTCGCGGACTCACGTCCCAACCTGATCGCCCGCACCATCTTGCTGGGCAACTTCAACCAGCCCGTGAGCGCACCCTTCGATTCCACTTACGGCCTCGGTGCGCTCGTGCAGCAACCCGACGAGACGGCCGCGGCGTTCAACATCCCCGCCAATGCCAAGAACCACATCGAAGAGATGACCTGGACCTGGAAGTCGCCGCTGCCGCTGTGGAGGCGGTTCCAAACAATCCGACGACGATCTCCTCTCGAAACATCGCGTTCACATCGGAGGCCCTCCAGGGTAGCCTTCTGAGCATGAGACAATCCTGGATCTTGAGCCCGCTCTCCGTGCTCGTGCTCGCGTGTGGAGACTCAGCGTCGACTGGGTCTCTAGACATAAACCACTCCGACGGCGGTGGTGGCGGCGATGGCGGCATGGGGGTGTCCGAGGACGGAGGGCCGAGCGGTCCCGGACCGGACGACGCAGGCCTCGAGGACGCAGGCAAAGGCGCGTGTTCGGCGCCCGATCCAGGATCGCGCCCGAGCAATCTGCTCGACCACTTCGGAGGAGGCTCCCGCTTGAGCGCGCGCTATCTGTCGTCCGCCGGCATGCCCGACGTATTCGCGGGTTTCTTCGATCGCGAACTCGGCGTGAGCTGCTCCTTCGCGCTGACGGCCGACGGTCTCTTGCGATGTCTACCCGATCAGACAGCGAGCGCGGTCAACGTGGGTTGGGTGGATGCAGACTGCAGGCGCGCGGTCCACGAGCTCTCTCCCGCGTGCGAAGGAAAGGCCGCCTACGGTTATCTAGACGGGCGGCTGTCGTGTGGCGCGCGATCCGTCGGCAGCTTCGAACCGTTCCTGGCCTCGGCGCCCAGGCACAGCCGCCAGGGTGACGAATGCCTCAGCGATGGGACGATCGATCTCCGTGAGAACCTCTACGTGCTGAGCGAGGATCTCGCGCCGGAGATGTTCGTACAAGGGTCGCTCCAGGATCTGCCCGGAGGCTGTGGCGGGAGCCTGCGCATGGTGCAGGCCGAGGACGGGGCATTCGGCCCCTTCACCGTGATCGATGCAAAGCGCGGTATCGCCTGCGATCAGCCGAGCTCGGAGCAATCTGCGCCGGACGCGTGTCGGCCGACGCGACGCGCGTTCGAAGACTCGACCTTACGCCTTGACGCGGCTTGCACGGAGCGTGCAGAGAGATATGCGACGTGGCTCGACGAACCTTCTTGTCCGCTGCCCGACCTGATTCGCCCGAGCCAAGAGCCGGACATCTACTACGAGGTGGCCAGCGTCCATGAGGGCGCCCTCTATGCCGTCGCGCCAAGCTGCGAGCCTGCCAGGGAGAAGCCCTGGATCGGCACCATCTTCGACATCGGCGCGCCTGTCGCCCGCTCCACGTTGGCCCAGTTTCACGTGGTCAAGCAGGGGAGCGGGCGCATCCGCGCTTACGTGACCCACGAAGGCGAGACCCCGCTCAAGGCCTTTGAGCCCCAGCTCGACTGGAGCTTCTGGGACGAGGAGCTCGGCGCCCCGTGCGTCGCGATGCGCTTTGCCGACGACGTCTATCGTTGTCTTCCCGCGATGGCAATCGGCGGCGGGTGGACGCACCTCTATGCGGACGCCGACTGCACCACCCCGCTCCGGCCCTGCACGCTCGGCGAGCAATGCGACGGCGCGTACGACTACGACTGGGAGCCCGCCGCGGACGCGTGTGATGCCGTGCCGGTCGTCACCGCTGCGTACCGGCTCACCGAGGCGGTGACCGAGCAGTACTACCGCAGCGGGATCGACTGCCTGCCGTCTCCCGACGTCCACTCCAATATGTGGCGCGCAGAAGCCGTCGACCCGACAACGCTGGGCGCGTTTGCAGTAGGTGAGCGAACGGACTAAGCGGCGCATCTCACAGATATGCGCGGGACGTGCTCGCGCCGCCCCATGCGGCGATGGGCCTACATCGCGGCATCGGGACCGTCGCGCAGCTCCGGCGCCAAGCCCCCGAAGGCGAGAGACTCGAGCCGAATTCCGACCGAGGGGCTATCGCCAGGATCGACGCGAATTTCCCTGCCCGCGACGTAGGCGGGTAGGACCAGAGTCGCGGTAGCCTGTTTGCCGATCTCGAGATGAACGGAGCGTCCGGCCTCGAACAAGGGTCCCTCCTGTCGCTTGTTTGGGAGGAAGATCTCGAGGTGAGCTGGCAGGCCTGATACGCTCGCACCCTCGATGCGTAAGCAGGGAAGCGAGCCCGGTGTGCTCGGCACGGGGACACGGAGCCGCACCCGTGGGTCACCACCGGTGGGCACGAGAGCTCCGGCCTCGACCGCCACATGGTAGAGGGCTTCGACTCGAGCTGCAGCCGTTGCTTCGGGTGCGTCGAGCGGGACCGAAACAAAGTCCGTACAGCCTGCCGCGGTTTCCATGTTCTTGCGAAGCACACCTCTGTAGAACGCGGATGTGCGCGCGAGCACACCACGATTCGCTCGCCTCACCAGGGCCCGCTCCACTGAATTGACGATCAAGCGCTGCACCCTAGGCAGCACCTTCGCCACGGTCTTGGCGTCTCGCTCGAGGTGGAGCATGTGGGGGTTCTTGAAAGTCTGGTGCACGAGGTCGTTGATGCGCGCCAGGAACGAGTCATGAAGGATCGCCGTGCGGCGTGGCTGCAGGTCTGTGTTCGCGGCAGCGAGGGCCTTCGCGAACGCCGGCTCTAATGGGGCGAAGGATTCCCTGAAGTCGAGCAAGAGCATGCCATGCGCGAGGTCGGTTCGTTGTTCGAGCCGGCGCATGGCAGGGGTCGGCCAGGGGAGCTTGCGGGTCGGCTTGAAGACCGCGGCGTAGAGTTGGCGCAGCGCCACGGCGCCGCCATAGGGCGTCCAGTGCGTGTCCGTGGTGAAGTAAAGGGAGCGATCGGGGTGACGCGAGCGCTCCGCCTCGAACACATCGCTCGGATCGACGATGCGCGGCGCATGCGCCTTGAGCGCTCGGCGGAAAGCCTTGCGTGAACGCATCTCACACTGCCAATAGCGCTTGCCCAGAATGGTGAGCTTGTCTGGATAGACGGAATCTTTGTCAGGAGAGACCGAGATCGTGAGATCGAATTGACCGGCCTCTGCGAGGTCGGTCGTGGCGTCCAGGTGAGCCAGGGCGCGCGCCATCCCTGTGGTATTTGCGCAACTCTGAGACAGAGAATCCTTCAGAAACAACCAGTCATCCTTACCAGACACCATGCGATCGGTATCGACGTAGCCTAGAAGCTCGTAGGCGACCCAGTTGCGAATCCGGACAGCGCTGCGGGTCACCAGCGAGCGGTGCAAGATGGCCTCACCCAGCTTGTCCCAGGAGCCGCGCGTCCGCGCCAGATCATGCGCCGAGGGAAACGCGGGATGCCGCCCTTGCCCATAGGGCTCGACGACGCCAGCGACCAGTGATGCAGTGGGCGCGAGGCAGGTCAGCGCGAACAATCCGATGGCCAAGAGCGAAGATCGCATAGTCAGAAATTGAAGTAGAGGAAGGGGCTATAGCTGCCGGTGAGGATCAGCACGGAGCAGACACAAAGCGCCACGATGGTGTAGGCGAGCGCAGCCCACTCCCCTCGCGAGGTGTTCGGCTCCATGAGACTCGGACCGAACGCCACGGTACCCGGCAACGCGAAGATACACACGCCCACGCCCAGGGCGCCTACGCTGTAGGGAGTGAGGGCCGCGCGTGATGCAAGGCCTGGTCTGAACCCCGCGAGCGGGTCGACCATCGCCGACCACAGGTCGAGCGCCTGCGAGACATTGTTCGCGCGGAACAGGACCCAGCCACAAAGCACGACGGGCAGACAGTAGAAGAACCGGAAAGCAGGGTGGCGGAGAGCACGAAGCCGGTCACCCAATGAGACGCGTTCGAGCACGAGGAACGCCCCGTGAAACAGGCCCCACAGGACGAAGGTCCAGTTCGCGCCGTGCCAGAGCCCCGTGACCAGGAACACGATGAGCAGGTTCCGATAGGTGGCCAGGTCGCCGCCCCGATTGCCGCCGAGAGGGATGTATACATAGTCCCGGAACCAACTGGAGAGGCTGATGTGCCAACGTCGCCAGAACTCGGTCACCGAACGGCTGACGTAAGGACGCTCGAAATTTTCGTGGAACCGAATCCCGAACATCCGCGCCAGGCCCACTGCCATGTCAGAATAGCCCGAGAAATCGAAGTAAATCTGCAACGAGTAGGCCACGCATCCCAGCCAGCTCGCGGCGGCGTCGAGGTCGTCGGATCCCAGCCCAAACACCGCGTTCGCGATGGGGGCCACACCGTCAGCGATGACCACCTTCTTGAACAAGCCATGGGCGAAACGGCGAACCCCACTGGCGAAGAATTTCGGCTCGATTCGAGGGGTGTGGAAGTCGTCGATCACATCGCGAAAGCGAACGATCGGACCCGCGATGAGGTGGGGAAAGAAGGTCTGGTACGCGGCGTACACACCGAGCCGTGGCTCTGCCTGAATGTCCCCTCGTCGCACGTCGACCAGGTAGGAGATGGCCTGAAAGACGAAGAACGAGACGCCCGCCGGGAGCACCACGGACGGCAGTCTGAGCGCGAGGTGTGTCCCCACCAGCGCGTCGAAATTTTCGGCCACGAACTTGGCGTACTTGAACCAGAACAGCACAAGGACGTTGCCCATGACCAGGATCGTCAGACCCGCCCTGGATGAGTGCCTCCCGATCCAGCGCGCCGCCAGGTAATTGCCCACGACGATGCCCAGCAACACAAGGGTGTCGAGGCCGCCGGACCACGCATAGAAGAGAACACTGACTAGCGCGACCGGCCACACGAAGGCTCGACGGGCGAGCGAGAGGCAGACAAGGAGCGCTGCCGGCAGAAACAGGAACAGGAAGTATGGCGAAGAAAAGACCATCGAGAACGTGGGAAATCGCGGGAGGCGCCAGTGTGTGGCGGAGCCCTACGGTGAGCAAGCGTTGTTTGGCGATGGCTACCCGCAAATCACGCCGGGGCCCGGAGCTTGCCGCAGTCCGCGTCGTCAGGCTTGTCCATTGGGCGGGCGAAGCTTGGTTTTCACCGTCGGCCACGGCAGACCTGACTTAGAGCGCCAAACGTAGGAGGCGCGGGTGTCGCTCGCCATCCCACATAAGAAAAGTGATCAGCGCGCGACGGAACTCAGGGCCTGTCTCGTTTGCACAGGTGAAGCAACGAGGAACTGAGGAGGAAGACGATGAACACGAAGCGCACCCTGATCATGCTCTCGGCCGTGGCGACCCTGGCTGGAGCAAGCCTGGCTTCAGCCCAGCCGAACGGCGGCGCCAAGCGCTTCGCGAAGCTCGACACCAACGGCGACGGCGTGGTGACCATGCAGGAGATGGAGCAAAGGGCCCTCGAGCGCTTCGCTAAGGCGGACGCGAACAAGGACGGAAAGGTAACACCCGAAGAGCGCCGCGCCGTCTTCGAGGCCCACAAGCAGGAGCGCTTCGCCAAGCGCGACGCCAATGGCAACGGCGTGCTCGAGCGTAGCGAACTGGAGCGCATGCCGGAGAAGTGGTTCGCGAAGCTAGACGTCAACGATGATGGGGCGCTGAGCGCGGACGAGCTGCGCAACATGCGCGGTAAGAATCGCGGCAAGCACCACAGAGGCAAGGACGGCGCGGGTGACCGCACGCTGACGCAGGCCGACGTGTCCACCAAGGTGAAGGAGCGCTTCACCAAGCTCGACAAGAACGGAGACGGAAAGCTCACGCAAGACGAGCTCCAGCACGGCAAGGGGCACTGGGGCAAGCGCGGCGGGAAGCAGCGCGGGTAGCAAGCTTCGGTACCTGGTGCGGATGGCGCGCGAGGTCGCGGTGGACGTCGACCTCGCGCGCCGGTGTTTCGACCCACGTCGCGCGGCTCACCATGCCTTGGCGCGCTGGCCGCGTGTGCAACGACGACGGCACCCTAGAAGGCGCTGCTTGCAATAGAGTGAGCTCGCGTAACGCGCGCTCAGCTGCGAGCGACCGCGCTTTCGCGTAAACGTCACCAGTACCACAGCAAAACGGAGAGAACCATGGCCTACGAACGCCTAGTAGGTTTGTACGTGACCGACGAAGCAGCCTACGCCGCCTACCGAGAGCAGATGACGCCCCTGTTGCACGCGGTCGGCGGCAGCTTCCGCTACGACTTCCGCGTGGCGGAGGCGCTCCAGAGCGAAGCCGAGCACCCCATCAACCGCCTCTTCCTGATCAGCTTTCCAACGCGCTCCCTCCACGACCAGTTCTTTCAAGACCCTCGCTATCTCGAGGCGCGCCGCGCCCATTTCGAGCGAGCGGTGCAGGGAGCTACCGTTCTGGCTGTGCTCGAGCGCTAAAGGCGGCTCAGGCTGAGCCCGAAGCGCGCCGCGCACCGCCAGGCTCGAGCCGACAGAGTACGGGGCGCTCAACGCGAGAGGGTACTGCCCAGGTCCTTCGCGGTCTTTCTCGCCACTTCGCCCACGCTCGAGGCCACCTCGCGCGCTTCTCCAATCGCACGATCGCGCGCGTCGCCCATCAAGCGATTTTCTGACTTGGTCCGGGGAAGGAGCATCGCCGTGCTCACGCCAGCGCCAAGGGAGAGAGCGAACAGCATGAAGGGGTTGTTCTCGGCCATGCGATTGGTCGCCGCCCTGACGCGCTTTCCGCGGTCGGCGGCGCCTTGCTTCAGCTTCGTCGCGCGTTCGCCCACGACATCGCGGATGTGTTCGGCCTGATGCGCCGCGCGGTGGCCGATGTCGGACACACGCTCGCGCACACCATGGGCGGCTTTCTGCGCCCCCTCCGTGGCCTGATGAGCAATCTCCTCCACCTTGTGGCTCGCCTCGGTTACCAGGCTCTCGCCGGGCGTCGAGGGCTCGGTAGTCGAGGGCTCGGTAATAATACCTGCGACGGCCTGCTCGCTCGAAAGTGCCGTAGATTGGCTCGCGGTCCCTTGCGATGCGCCTTGGATGCTGGTGGACGCGGTCGGTTGCGCGTGTCCATTGCCCCTGCTCGCGCTCTGCTTGCGCCCCGACATGAGCAACCAGCCAGCACCGAACCCGAGCAACGAGATGGGAACGGCGTTCTGCGCGACGAAGCTACCGGTCGCCTTGTTGACGCGGCGCACGGCGGGCCCGACCCGGTGCGCAGAATCGACCACGCGGTCCTTGGACTTGCGCAGGATGCTGCGTGCCTCGCTCTTGGCCTCCTGCAACGTCTCACCGGCCGCCTCGGCCGCGGCGCCGGCGATCTTTCCCACGCCCTTCGCGCCTTCGGCTGCATCACGCAGCACCTTCTTGCCCGCCTCTTCGGTATCGACCGCGATCGCTTGCGCAGACGTCACTAGATCCTCGGTGCCCTCCTTGGCATCCTCCAGGATGTCCTTGGCACCTTGCTTTACGTGGCCGATCGCCGCCTTGGCCGCGCTCGCCACTTCCTTGGCACCACCCGAGGCCCCTTTGCTCGACTCCGGTTCCGCGAGTCCTTCGCGCGCCGACTTCACGATTTCCTTGGCGCCCTCCTTCACATCTTGCCCGGCGTCCTTGCTCGTTTTTGCGACGTCCTGCACATCGCGTTCGCTGCTTGCTCTGGTGTCGTGGATTCGGATTCGCTCGGATTCGCTCGAGCCTTGAGCCTTCGCGCCCTCGCTGGAAGGGGTCGAGGTTTGCTCAGAGGTCGGCGAGAGCTCGCTCTTGGACGACTCCGGCGTTCCTGGCTGGGACGGATTGCCTTGCTTCATCGAACTTCCCCTACGCTTTCATTGTTGGAGGTGCTCACCGCACCAGATCGAGTTGCTGCGGCTCAGGGCCCTTGCTTTGTGTGGCGTGTAAGAAGCGACCAAGCGCCACTCCGGCAAGGAAGAATCCGCTGACCGCGACGCCGGTGCGGGTACGGGTTAGATGCGTTAGGTCGCGCTTCAAGCCGCCTGGTGTCGCAGCAGAGACATACTCGGCTGCACGGCGCACATGATTACCGGTCCGGCCGATGACTCGCGCTACGCGCGCATTCTCCGTGCCAGCGTCAGCGCCGACAAAGCCAAGCGCGTTGCTCAGTCGTTCGAGCGTGCTGGCTGCCAGGTCGCGCTGTTTTTCGAATGAATCGAGCGCGCTGTGGGCGGCTTCTTCGACGAACTCGAGGGTCGCATCGGCAGCCGATTGGGCAACTCTCGCCGCGCGCGCAGGCAGCTCCTCGCCGCGTGGTCGCTCGGGGGGCGCCGCGGAGTCCTTGCTCGGCGCGTTCCTCGGGGGAGACCCCTGTGATGGCTCGGCCATGTGTCTCTCCTCCTCGTCTCCTCGTCGTAAAGGGGCTGCAACACACATGCCGCGCGTCCGGAGCGAGCCCAAGCTCGTCTGCCGGCCTTTCGTCGCTGGCTGGAGCATGGATCGGAGAGAGACATCTTGTTTGAGGTTGCGCGTAAGGGGCTTAGATCGGCGAACTCGCACCACTGACACGCCACGCTGCGAGCGTGACGGCACATGCGCGATCTGTTCGCTACCGGGTACGGCCTGGCCGATCTGCGCGCATCGACGGCGCAGTGACCCGCTGCTTCGGCGACAGCCAGCGCTAGCAGCTCTCGGTCACGACGACCCAAGGGCCGCGACACCGCTCCCCCTCGGGCCAAAAGGTGACCGCGCCGATCCAGGAAGCGGCCGGAGACGCCAGCTGGGCCACCGTCGTCGTCGGCTACGACCCTGTCTCACGATCGCATCTCAAGCGGGCGATCTCGATCTCCGCGGTTGGTGCCGATGACTGCACCAGGCGCCCGCACGAGCCCGGACGCGGCCTTCATGCCGGCGCTCCATTTGGGCGAACGCCTCGCAATGCTTCGATGGAACCGACGGGGTAGGAGGACGCGGCGGTATCGGGGGTTGGCGTAGGCCTTGTGCGCGCGCGGTCCGGTCTGGATAATGGCAGCGTGTCCGCACGCTCCGTGTTGGTTGCCTCGATCTCGGCTCTCGCCTGGCTCGGCTGTGGGGAACGCCGTCCCGCTGCCTCGCCGCCCGCGGTCGTGGTCGCAGCTGTCACCGACCCGGCGCCGGGGCCGGCGTCCTTGGCGGAGCGGCCCCGAGGTGCCGCGTGCCCAGAGGCTCCGGTAGGGACCGAAGCGGACTACGAACAGGGGAGTCGGTTGCTGGAGGAAGCGCGACAGGACTACTACGGGCGGCAGGCCGCGTATCAGCAGGCACTCTCCATGCTTCTACGGGCCGCTGAGCAGGGGCACCTGGAGGCGCAGGCAAAGTACGGGGCCACGCGCTTTTCGGATCTGTTCCAGGGCGACGCGCCGGCTCCGGAGGAGCGCGATGCCTACGTGAGCGCGCTGACGCAGCTTTTCATCGCGGCGAGGAGGGGCCACGAAGGCGCCCGGGAGACCCTCCCCGGGCTCGCAGACCTGCGCCTCGAGGGCGAGCGCCTCACTTCTCGCCCAGCGTATCCGTTGAGCGACCTCGACGAGGCGTGGATCCGGGAGGCGCTGCGCCGCGCAGGGAGCTGGACCTGCCCCGTCCGCCAGTGACGCGCTGAAACCTGAAGACAGCGCGGTGTCCGTCGCGCTCGCGGAAAAAGCGCTCCCGACGTTGATCGCTACACCGAGCCTACTCCGGGTACACCCGGGCCAACGTCACCTCCACCGCCACCCTGCACCCCGGCTCCACCCCGCGCAGGAGGCTCGAGCGGCGCGGAAACTGCGCGAACAGCTCGCCCGCTCCGTCGAGGTGCGTGGTGACCTTCACGCGGTCGCCCAGGGCCGACATGTGCTTGACCGTCGCGATGCCCGCGTCGTCGCGCCACATCTTGAGATCATACGTGCGCACCAGCGCGCGCACCTGGGTGCCCGGTGCGTGCCCGTCGGCGGGGATACGCAGCGCGCCGATCTTGGCGTGTCCATCCTCGACCACACCGCGCAGGGTGTTTACGTCGCCCACGAACTCGTTCACGAAGGCTGTCTGCGGGCGGTCGAGGATGTCCACCGGCGTACCCGCCTGCTCGATGCGGCCCTTGTGCATCACCACCACGCGGTCGGCGACCTCGAGGGCCTCTTCCTGGTCGTGCGTCACGAGCACCGTGGTCACGCGCAGCTCCTCGTGCAGCTTGCGCAGCCGCCGCCGCAGCTCCTCGCGGACCCTTTGGTCAAGCGCGCCGAAGGGCTCGTCGAGTAGGAGCACCTTGGGCTCCACGGCCAGCGCGCGCGCGAGCGCCACGCGCTGGCGCTGTCCGCCCGAGAGCTGCCCCGGGAAGCGGTGGCTCAAGCCCTCGAGCTGCACCAGCGCGATCAGCTGCTCCACCTTGGCCTGGATGGCCGCGTCGCTCGGGCGGCGCGCCTTGTCCATCACGCGCAGCCCGAAGGCCACGTTGTCGGCCACCGTCATGTGCTTGAACAGCGCGTAGTGCTGGAACACGAAGCCCACGCCGCGCTCGCGCACGCGCGCCTCGGTGGCGTCCTCGCCCGCGAAGTACACGCTGCCCTGGTCGGCCGACTCGAGCCCCGCGATGATGCGCAGGAGCGTGGTCTTGCCGGAGCCCGAGGGCCCGAGCAGCGCCACGAGCTCGCCGGTGTCCACGTGCAAGTTCACATTGTCGAGGCCCATCACCTTGCCCCAGCTCTTGCTCACGTCGCGAACTTCGATGCTCATGCCGACTCTTTCTTTCTCTCGATGATCTTCTTCACGATGAGCGCGACCACGGACACGAGAGTAAGCAAGGAGGCCACCGAGAAGGCCCCCACCTGGTCGTACTCGTTGTAGAGGATCTCCACGTGCAAGGGCAGCGTGTTGGTGAGCCCGCGGATGTGTCCGGACACCACGCTCACCGCGCCGAACTCTCCGAGCGCGCGCGCGGTGGCCACCACCACGCCGTAGACCAGGCCCCACTTGATATTGGGCAAGGTCACGCGGAAGAACACGTCCCAGCCGCCTGCGCCGAGCGTGACCGCGGCGAGCTCCTCCTCGTTGCCCTGGGCCTGCATCAGCGGGATCAGCTCCCGCGCGATGAACGGAAAGGTGACGAAGATGGTGGCGAGCACCACGCCGGGCACCGCGTACACGATGCGCAGGTCGTGCTCGATGAACCAGGGCCCGAACCAACCGCGCGACCCGAACAGGAGCACGAACAAAAGGCCCGCCACCACCGGTGAGACCGTGAAGGGCAGGTCGATCAAGGAGATCAACAGCGCCTTACCCCGGAACTCGAACTTGGTGATCGCCCAGGCCGCCGCCACGCCGAACACGGCGTTGAGCGGCACGGCGATCAAGGCCGTGATGCCGGTGAGCTTCATGGCAGCGATGGCATCGGGCGCCGAGATGGCCGCGAGGAACGGCTCCACGCCCTTCTCGAACGCCATGCTGAGCACCGCGATCAAGGGCACCACCACCAAGAGCCCCATCATGAGCACCGCCAAAAGCAGGAGCACGAGGCCGGCGCCTTCCGGCTTCTCCGAGCGAATCAGGCTGGCTCTCTGACTCACGACTCACCTCCACCCAGCTTGCGCTCGAGCGAGCGCTCGAGGAACTGCACGGAGAGCAACACGACCAGGGCCACGCCCAGCATGGCGGCGCCGATCACTGCCGCGCCCGCGTAGTCGAACTGCTCGAGCTTGCTCACGATGAGCAGCGGGGCGATCTCCGTGCGCATCGGCATGTTGCCCGCGATGAACAGCACCGAGCCGTACTCGCCCACCGCGCGCGCGAAGGACAGCGCGAAGCCCGTGCCGATGGCCGGCGCGAGCAGCGGCAAGAGCACGCGCGAGAAGGTCTGGAACTTGGTGGCGCCGAGCGAAGCCGCGGCCTCCTCGATCTGGGCGTCGATCTCCTGGATCACGGGTTGCACCGTGCGCACCACGAAGGGCATCCCCACGAAGGTCAACGCCACCACGATGCCGAAGCGCGTGAACGCGATGGGCATGCCGAGCTTGGCCGCGTAGGCGCCGATCCAACCGTGCTCGGAGTACACGAACGTGAGCGCGATGCCGGCCACCGAGGTGGGCAGGGCGAACGGCAAGTCCACGATGGCATCGAGCAGGGTGCGCCCGGCGAAGCGGTAGCGCGCGAGCACCCAGGCCACGAGCGTGCCGACCAAGGTGTTGATCAGGGCCGCGGCGAGCGCCGCGCCGAACGAGAGCGCCAGCGCCGAGAACGTTCGCGGCGCTGTCACGATGGCCACGGTCTCGGCCCAGCTGAGCGAGGTGGTGCGCGAGAGCAGGGCCAGGATGGGCACCAACACCAGCGCGCTGAGATAAAACAGCGTGAACCCGAGCGTGGGGAACAGCCCCGGGAGCACCCGCGGCTTCCACAACACGCGCGCGAGCGGCGCCAGGGAGCGCCGCGTCGTTCGGGTCCGCTCGACGAGGACTTCGCTCACCCGCCACCGCCCGGTACGTAGATTTGGTCAAAGGTTCCGTTGTCGGCGAAGTGCGCCTTCTGAGCCTTTTGCCAGCCACCGAAGAGCTCATCGACCGTGAACAAGTCGAGCTTGGGGAAATCCTTCTCGTACTTCGCGACCACCGAAGCGAGGCGCGGGCGGTAGTGGTGCTTGGCCGCGATGTCCTGGCCCGGCTCGCTGTAGAGGTGCTCGAGATAGGCCGTGGCCACCTCGCGCGTGCGGTGCTTGTCGACGTTCTTGTCCACCACGGTCACGGGCGGCTCGGCCAGGATGCTCAGCGGCGGCGTGACCACCTCGTACTTGTCCGCGCCGGACTCCTTCAAGATGAGCTGCGCCTCGTTCTCCCAGGAGAGCAGCACGTCGCCGATGCCGTTCTGCACGAACGTGGTGGTCGCACCGCGCGCGCCCGAGTCGAGCACCTTCACGTTGCCATAGAGCTTTTTCAGGAAGTCCTTGGCCGTGGCTTCGCTGCCGCCCGGCTGCTTGAGCGCGTAACCCCAGGCAGCGAGATAGGTCCAGCGCGCGCCGCCCGAGGTCTTGGGATTCGGCGTGATCACGGCGACACCGGGCTTGACGAGGTCGCTCCAGTCCTTGATGCCCCTGGGGTTATTCTTGCGCACCACGAACACGATGGTGGACGTGTACGGCGAGCTCTTGTCGGGCAAGCGGCTCTGCCAATCCTGCGGGATCAACTTGGCTTGTTCGTACAGCGCGTCGATGTCGTAGGCGAGCGCGAGCGTCACCACGTCGGCCTCGAGGCCGTCGATCACCGCGCGTGCCTGCTTGCCGCCGCCACCATGGGATTGGCGAACGGTCACGGTTTGGCCGCTCTTCTTCTTCCACTCCGCCGCGAAAGACTTGTTGAACTCCTCATAGAGCTCGCGCGTGGGGTCGTAGCTGACGTTCAAGAGCTCCACGCTGCTCGCGCCAGATGCGCCGTCACCGCTCTTGGCGTCGTTGCCACCGCACGCCGCCGCGAGGAGAACCATGGTGAGGGACATCAAGGAGGCTCGCGCGCGAAGCGAACCGCACGAGGGGTTGGATTCCAGCGCGGCGTTGCCGCGCTGGCCGGGGAGGGCGCGCGCCCTCCTCGTGAGCAGACGCGCAGCCAGCGCGGGCAATGAAAACGAGAACTTGGGGGTCATGTCGGTCATACCTTGAGGAGTCCAGCTTGGGTTCAGAACATCGCGTCGAGCTGCGCGCGTGCGGCATGGCGCGGCTCGTCGGTCAAGCGGTTGAGGATCAGGAAGTAGTCGGCTTGGATCTTGAAGAAGTGGCCGTTGAGGTACACGGTCATGCCTGTGCCGACCTGGCGTCCGCTCTCCTTGGCGAGCCCCGCCATTGCGGGATCCGTGCCAGCATTGGCATAGAGGTCGTCCCAGCGCGCCATCACCTGCAGCCGCTTGGTCAGCATTTGGGCGGCCTGGACGAAGTAGCCCTTGCCCGAGCGCGAGTACTGCGTGAGCAATTCTCCGCCGACCTCGGAGGTCACCGAGTCCTTGTTGGCGGTGCGCTGCACGTACTCCGTGAGCAGAGAAAACCCTTGCCACTTGAAGCTCAGGTCGGCCGCAAGGTGCGTGTAATTGAAGGTGCCGGCCGTGTACGTGGCGCCGTAGGTGCTGTTCGTGCGGTCGGTCTGCAGGTTGTAGCCGCCACCCACGCCGATGCCGAGCCGGGGCTTTGCGCCGCGGCTGAGGTCCCCCTCCTGGTCGTAGTCTTCGAAGGCGCCGAAGGGCTTGAGCACGATGCGCCCGATGACCAACACGCTCGGGTGCTGCGGTCCGTAGCGGTTCTTGAGGTCGGCGACCCGGTTGCGCCCATCGCCGCCGCCCACGAAAACGTGGTAGCCGAGATGCTGATCCAGCCCAAATAGGTCCTGCGACGACAACATCAAGCCCACGTCGCGATCCAGGGTGAGCTCGCGCACGACCGTCGGGCGATCGACCATCTCCAGGGCGAACTCACGGATGGTGCGGGCGCGATCGAAGGGTACGAAGTACTGGCCGAAGCGGATGTTGAGGTCGCGGATCTTCACGTACTCGATGTAGGCGTCGAAGATCGGCGAGGGATTGTCTCGCTCGAAGTCGCCCGCGCCGAAGGCGAGCTGGATCACGTACTTCAGATCCTTGTCGAGCACGTTGCCCTGCACGTAGAAGCGCAAGGTGCGTACCTGGATCTCGTTCGTGTTCTCATAGCGGCCGGGTCCCCCGTCGCGCCTCTCATGCGTGAAGGTCTCGCGTAGCTGGACGCGCGAGCGCACCGTGAGGGAGTTCTTCCCGTCCTTACTGGTGACGGTGAGGCCACGGCCAGCAGCGACGGTGACGATGGGTGCCTCTGGCTCAACCTTGGGCGGCTCCGCTGCGACCGCGCTCACGGTGGTGGCAGGTGGCGGCTCCACTTCGGGCGCGGAGGGCACCGCGATGGGCAGCGAAACCGGTTCTTCGATCGGGGTCGCCGGATTCGGCGCGGAAGGTGTCGCGGCGGCACCAGGGGCAGTTTCAAGAACGTCGGGCGCGGGCTCCCCAGCGGGGCCGGGCTGCGCCCAGGAGCTGTGGGCGAAGCAGGTCCATGTTAAGCTCACGAAGAGCACAAACTTGACTAAATCGCTAGGGAATGTCGGCAAACCGTTCACAGCAGCGCCCTTAAGCACAGAGCGGGCCACGGCCGTGAAAGGTCCGGGTTTGACCGTGAAATCTCAACGCAGCCGTGGAGTTTGCTGGCTGCTTTGGGCGGCACGTTTTCTGCTGCCCTGCGCGCCCTGGT
>JBIQKA010000292.1:0-2617 GCA_044507075.1 Myxococcales bacterium | reverse complement strand
CGCGCTCAAATCAAGCTCTGGCTGCGCACCATCGATGCGCTGCTCGTCGCCATCGAAGAGACCGCCTTCCAAGTCCGTGAGCTCGGCGAGACCGCGCGCACGGCCGTGCAGAGCCTGCCCGGCTTCGGCTCCGGCACGAGCAACGGACGGGGCGGCGTGTCCCCGATCAAGACCTTTGCCGACGAGCTCTCGCAGTGGCCCGCGCGACTCGGTCGCCTCACCTCCACCGGGCTCGTGCTCGGGCGCGTGGGCACCGCCTATCGCCTGCACACCACCAAGGCCGCCTTCATGTCCTCGCGTCGGGCGGAAAAGTCCCGCGAGGAGCTGCACCAGGACTGCGCGCACCGCCTGTACGTGCTCTCGGTCCGCCACGGCGGCGCCTTCCTGAAGCTCGGCCAGATGCTCTCCTCGCGGCCCGATCTCCTGCCCGATGCCTACGTGCGCGAGCTCGGCAAGCTGCAAGACGCCGCCCCGGCCGTCCCTTTCCGTGAGATCGAGAAGGTCTTGGTGCGCGAGCTCGGTCGTCCGCTGAGTGAGATCTTCGCCGCGTTCGAGGAGGCCCCGGTGGCCGCGGCCAGCATCGGTCAGGTGCACCGCGCCGTGCTGCACGACGGCCGCAAGGTGGCCGTGAAGGTGCAGCGCCCCAACATCGACGCCCTGGTCGCGCTCGACATGGACCTGCTCGAGGTGTTCGTGCGCGCCCTGGCCCAGGGCCTGCCCCCGCTCGACTTCGACACCATCATCCGCGAGACGCGCGCCATGATCTGGGCCGAGCTCGACTACACGCGCGAAGCCGAGCTCACGCAGAAGCTCTCCACATTCTTCGCCAGCTACGAGCACATCCATGTGCCCGCGGTGGTCGAGGAGCTCTCCACCTCCCGCGTGCTGGTCACCGCCTTCATGCCCGGCGAGAAGGTGACGAACCAGCTCGACAGGCTCGCCGAGGCGCGCGACGCTGGCAGCCCCGAGGCGCAGGTGGAGCTCACCCACCTGCTCGGCCGCGTGCTCGAGGCCTACGCCCGACAGGTGCTTGAGGTCGGCGTGTTCCAGGCGGACCCGCACCCGGGAAACCTCTTGGCCGACGACCAGGGCAACCTCACGGTGCTCGACTTTGGCTGCGCCAAGGAGCTCGACATGACGCAGCGCGCAAACCTGCTTGGGCTGTTGCGCGCCACCGTGCTCAAGGACATCCAGGGCATGGGCGCCGCCATGGAGGCGATGGGCTTTCAGACCCGAAGCGGCACGCGCGCGGGCCTCGAGAACTACGCCAAGAACGCGCTCGAGCAGATGGCCCTGGTCAAGGGCGAAGACGGCGGCTTCTGTAGCCAGATGGAGATGGTGAGCCGCATCGCAGAGTTTGGTCGCTTCATCGACAGCGACCCGATCACCAAGCTGCCCGAGGAGTTCGTGATGCTGGGCCGCGTATTCGGCACCCTGTCCGGGCTGTTCGTGCACTACCGACCGGACGTGAGCGCCACCAGCCGCGTGCTTCCGGTCGTGCTCTCGGCCCTCGCGGCTCGACCAGAAGCTAGCCAGGAGGCCCATGAATAATGCGAGAATCCCCCTATCGCCCTACGACGAGTCGCGGGCGGCAGATGGAGCGAGCATGCGGCAGGACACGAGTTGGTTGGGGTTGTTGGGCCGGGCCACTGGCGCCCTCACCGATGCCCTGGCCTGGCCGCTTCGAACCTCGCACTATCTCGAGCTCGTCAATCCGCTCTGGACCACCCACTCGCTGCAAGCCCGGGTGGTCGAGGTCTGGGACGAGACGGCCGACGCGAGAACCCTGACGCTCAAACCGGGCCGCAACTGGCGCGCCCACCGAGCCGGACAGCACCTGCGCGTCGGCGTGCCCATCGGCGGCATGCAGTACACGCGCACCTACTCGATCAGCTCCGCGCCCGAGCGCGAGGACGAGTGCATCACCATCACCGTCAAGGCGATCGCGAACGGCCGCATGTCGCACCACCTCGTGCGGCAGATCAAGGTGGGCGACTACTTGCCCATCGGCGTGCCCCAGGGCGACTTCGTGATGCCCGATGCGGTGCCGATCGAGCCCCTGTTCATCACCGCGGGCAGCGGCATCACGCCCATCATGAGCATGCTGCGCAGCATGGTGCTGCGCGAGCGCCTGCCCAAAGTCACGCACATCCACTACGCCCCCCACGCCTACGACGTGATCTTCGGCGACGAGCTCAAGGAGCTCGCGGTCAAGCACCCGCGCTACAAGCTGCACCTCATCTACACGCGTGAGCCCGGCGAGGAGCCGAACCCGAACACGCGCGCCGCGCGCCACTTTAGCGCAACCCAGCTAGAGACCATGTGCCCCGACTGGCTCGAGCGCGAAGTGTACGCCTGCGGTCCCCAGGGCCTGCTCGACGCCGTGGAGGCCCACTGGGCCCAGGCCGGCCTGAGCCAGAAGCTCCACACTGAGCGCTTCCTGGCCGCCATCGCGCCCGCGCCCACCGAGATCACGGAGGGCGAAGTGACCTTCACCAAGAGCAACGTGAAGGCCCATTCGAACGGGGTCATCAACTTGCTGCGCCTGGCGGAAGACGCCGGACTCAACCCGGCCCACGGCTGTCGCATGGGCATCTGCCACGGCTGCGACGCCACC
>JBIQKA010000291.1:0-2644 GCA_044507075.1 Myxococcales bacterium | reverse complement strand
GAGATCCGCGCCGCGCTGGACGCGCAGAGCCACGACGAGCGCCTGCGGGCCATCCGCTCGCTCTCGGGCAAGGCGCAGGCCCAGCTCTTCGAGGCCGCCAAGGGCGTCTACAAGCTCACCCTCGAGGACATCGTGCCGCCCACGGTGGCGCCGATGCACGAAGTGCCGCACCACGGCAAGAACTCGCTCGCCCTGTTCACCCACTTCACCAAGGTGTTCTGCCGCCCGAGCGCGGACGCGCAGGAGCTCTGGGGCTACAACAGGAGCGGCGACTTCGTGGAGACCTTCGTGGGCCCCGGCTACTACGTGGCCTACGCGCAAGGCGACGAGGTGATGGTGGACTACACGCGCTTGCCGAGCGGCAAGCCGGAGAACTGGCCGCCCATGCTCTCCAACCACGCACGCCTGAGCCGCTTCGTGTACGCCGACATGATCGACGCGCTGCGCGCGGTCTCGACCCACGTGAGCATCGGGCGCGCGATCCGCAAGGGCAAAGAGGCGGACAACTGGTTCGTGCTCTGCCGCGCGATCTGAGCGCCACGGGTCGCTGTGGCTGCGACAACGAATGTAAGGACGAGGTGATCCCGTTCTGATCGCTCCGCCTCGAGCGGCGTGTCAAGGCACGCGCGGAAACGCGAGGTAGCTCACTGATTGCGTCCACGGCGCTGGCCTCTCAGGGGCCGCAGATGACTACATCGACCACCAAAGTGACAAATTGTGCTCGCTCGGTCTCACCGCGAGCTTGATTGTGGGTGACGGGCGCTGTAGCGAAGAAGGCTCCGAGGAGGATCCTGTCGCATGAAGCTCTCCCCAACCTCTCGTCTCTCCCTGCTTTGGTGCCTCGTGGCCGTGTTCGGCGCCGCCTGCGGTGTCGAGCCCCCCGTGGCGCACGGCGGCGGCCAAGTGCGCGGAGATGGCGATGGCGACGCCGACGGGGACGGGGACGCCGACGACGGCAATGACGACGATGAGGGGGACGGAGACGGCGACCGCGGGGACGGCGATGGCAATGGCCACGGCGACGGCGACGGCGATGGTAGTGGCGATGGTGACGGCTCGTGCACAGAGACGTCCAAGACTGCCCCGCCCCCTGCCTCGAACGTGGACGTGGTGTGGGTGATCGACGCCTCGGGCAGCATGCTCGACGAGGTCGCGCGCGTGACGGCGAACCTCGAGAAATTCGCGAACGACATCACGGACGCCGACGTCGACGTGCAGATCATCATGCTCACCGAGTCGCCCGCCATCCCGGTCCTCTGCAGCTATCCGGACGATCCGATGCAGAACACGCCGCTCCGGGACGACCCGCGCTACCACTTCATCAAGAGCGGAGTCAGCTCCCACAACCTGCTCTCGATAGCGCTCGACAGCTACGACAAGTACAAGGGCTTTTTGCGCCCCAACTCGGCCGTCAACTTCGTGTTCCTCACCGACGACGAGAGCACCTTCGGAGGCCTGCCCACCGCCGCGGCGCGCTCCGATGAGTTCCGCAAGCAGATGACCAACAAGCTCGGGCGCGGCTTCGTCGCGCACACCATCTCCTCGGAGGGCCCGAGCGCCTGCAACACCCCGAACTGCACGCCCGACGCCAACAGCGGCCTGTGTGCGTTCGCCATGCTCGGCTGCGGTGCTGCGAGCCCTGGCGACACCTACTATCACCTCGCCGCCGCCACCAACGGGCTCACCGCGTCCATCTGCCAGAGCGACTGGACCAACATCTTCACGCCGCTCACCCAGGCCGTGATCGAGACGGTGCCCCTGCCCTGCGAGTACACCATCCCGGCCCCGCCCCAAGGAGAGAGCCTGGATCCCACCCGGGTCAACGTTCGTTACGTGCCCACGACGGGCGACACCGAGGTCTTCCCCAAGGCCACGGGTCAGGGCGCGTGCGGTGACAAGCCCGGCTGGCATTACGATGCCGAGTCCCAGCCCCAGAGCGTCCTCCTTTGCCCCGCCGCTTGCGAGCGCGTGAAGGCAGGGGGATCGCTCAACGTGGCCTTCGGTTGCTCTACCGTGCTCTTCTAAGCGGCTGTAGAGCAAACAGCGCTCCTCGGAGACGAGGAGCGGAAACGGCGCATGACGGACGACATGGGCCCCTCGCTCGATCGTGACCTGGCCTCGTTAGAGGCTAGACGCGGAAGGCGAGACGATCGACGATTGGTGAAACTTTCCACCATCGGCGGCACGCCCTCGCACCTATGACCAACCTGCACCTTCCCTCCCGCTCGGTCGCCTTGCGGCGATCTACCAGTCTTCTGCTTCTTGGATACGTCAGTGTGAGCGCGCTCGCGTGCGGCGAACCTCCCAAGAAGGGCCCGGGAAACGGCCCTGGCGGAGACGGTGACTCTGGCATGCAGGTCGGCGACGGCGACATCGACGACGATGGCTACGACGACGACGATGAAGACGACGGGACCGACGGCGATATGCGTCAGGACGCCGGCGGCGGCATGACCGCCATCTGCGGCAATGGCAAGTTCGAAGAGGGCGAGCTGTGTGACGATCGCAACACCGCGGACGGCGACGGCTGCAACGCCACCTGCACCGCGATCGATCCGGACTTCTTGTGCCTGAACGCAGGCGAGCCGTGCACCCGCGTGGTGACCTGCGGCAACGGCATCATCGAGGGCGATGAGGTCTGCGA
>JBIQKA010000101.1:0-18056 GCA_044507075.1 Myxococcales bacterium | reverse complement strand
GCTCAGCACCGCGAGCGTGCTCGCGAACTGCGCCACCACGGCCGGGTGGTAGCGGATCGTCGGGCAGGTCACGGCTGTGGCGAGGCCGATGCGCTCGGTGCGCGCGGCGATCGCGCCGAGCACTGTCCACGCGAGGGGCGAGTGTCCCTGGGTCACGAGCCACGGGTGGTAGTGGTCCGAGATCGCGACGAAATCGAAGCCGAGCTCCTCGGCGCGCCGGGCGTTGGTCAAGAGCGCCTTGGGCCCATGTTCCTCGCTCATGAGTTTGTAACCGAAGTGCGCCATGCATTCAGGGCGAGCAAGCTGCGTGCCTGGCCGTCCGCGTTCAGGAGTGAAGGCCTCGAGCAGACGCGCCAGGTTTACGCGAGGATCCTGTCGGCCACTCTTCGGTGCCCGTGGAGTGAGCGCAGCACGCTCTGCGCGCACCAGTACCCGCACATGCCATGGACGCCGCCTCCGGGGGGCGTCGACGAGGAGCAGAGGAAGATGTCGGTGCCAGTCGAATACGGATCGAGCCTGGCCACCGGGCGGAAGAAGAGCTGCGTCAAGCGCGAGCTGCCCCCGGCGATGTCGCCGCCGACCAAGTTGGGATTGTGGGCCTCGAGCTGCCGAGCGGTGCGCAGGCAGCGCGCGAGGATCGTCCCGCGAAAGCCGGGCGCGAAGCGCTCGATCTGGGCTTCGATGGCGGCGCAGCGATCCTCGTTGGAGCCGTGGGGCACGTGGCAGTACGCCCAACCGGTGTGCGCACCCGCGGGGGCGCGGCTCTCGTCGAACAGGCTCGCTTGCACGACGAGCACGAAGGGGTCGGGGCCGTAGAGGTTGTGGTGGACGTCGCGCTCTGCTCGGGCGACCGCCCGCAGTGGACCCGACAGGTGCACGGTCGCCGCGCGCGCGCAGGCGGGATCGCGCCACGGGATGGGCGCCGAAAGTGCCCAGTCGACCTTGCAGACGCCGGGGCCATGGACAAACCGCTCAAGGCGCTCTCGGTAGCTGCGTGAAAGTCGCGTCCCAGCGATCCGTTGGAGCTGGCCTGGCGATACGTCGAGCACGTAGCGGCGCGCGAGCGGCAGTTGGTCAAGGCCGGTCACGAAGCGGTCGAGCAGGATCTTCCCGCCCAGCGCGCGCAGGCGGGCCAGCATGGCGTCGGTGATCGCCTGCGAGCCGCCGCGCGCCAGGGGCCAGCCGACCACGTGGGCCGCTGTGCCCAAGACGAGCGCGAAGGACGCCGAGCCGAGCTGGTCGAGCGGGACCATGGCGTGGGCGGCGATGCCGGCGAGCAGCGCGGGCGCCTCCTCGCGATCGAACCAGGAGCCCGCGAGCCCTCGCATCGAGCGCAACGCCTGCAGGCCGAACCGGGCATACGAAAGCGGATGCTCCGGGGCGCGCAGCGGCCCGAGGAACATCTGCATCAGCCGGGGGAAGTCGGTCGCGAACGGGCCCATGAGCGCGGCGTAGCGCTCGCCGTCGGCACCCAGACGCGCAGCGGTGCGCTCGATCGAGCGCTCCAGGGTGACCGTCGTATCTTCGTCCAGGACGTGCGCTAGTGGAGCCTCCGGGTGCACCCACGCGAGGCCGTGCTGCGTCAAATCGAGCGCCTGGAAGAAGGGGGACGCCAGCGCCAAGGGGTGGATCGACGAGCAGTCATCGTGGAGAAAGCCAGGCAGCGTGAGGGCGCTCGTGCGCGCTCCTCCCCCCGCGCGATCGGCGCCCTCCACCACGAGCGTGCTCAGCCCGCTCTGCTGCAGGGCGATGGCGGCGGCGAGGCCGTTGGGGCCAGCGCCCACCACCACGACGTCATACTGGCTCGGCATGGGCGCGCCAGCGCGAGGCGGGGGCGCGGAGCGCGCCGAGTTGGATCCGGCCCAGCTCCTTCAGCGTCCACCAGGCAAATGCCACAGGCCCGATGCGAGGCGCGCGGGTGCCGTGCACGTGGCCCTGGCCGGTGGATTGAAACACGTTGCCGGCCGGGTCGCGCTGTGGGGCTTCGCCAAAATGCCACGCCGCGAGCGCGTGCAGCAAGAGCTGCTCCGCGGTCCTCGGGAAGGCCCAACGAAACACGAAGCCGAGCACCGCATACCGCGGCACGTGCAGCTCGCGGCGCGGACGCCGCACGAGGGCGACCAGGGCGCGCGCCACCTTCTCCGTCGATTGCGTGGGGGGCATCGGGTACGCCTCGCGACCCACCTCGTTGGCGCCGCGTTCGAAGTGGGGCGTGTCGATCGCGTAGGGGAGCAACGTGCAGACGTGGATGTCAGGATGATCCGAGAGCTGCACGCGGAGCGCCTCGGAGAGGCCGCGCAGTCCAAACTTGCTCACGACGTAGGAGGGGACAAACGGTTGGCCGACCTTGCTCAGGATGGAGCCCACGTTCACCAGGATGCCGCTGCGCTGGCGCAGAAACTGCGGGATCACGACCCGGGCGGCGAGCATCGGTCCCACGGTGTTCGTCTCGAGCACCTGTCGATGCTTGTCGAACGGACCTTCGTCGAGGAAGCCGAACTCGGTCACACCCGCGTTGTTGATCCAGATGTCGACCCGTCCATGCGCGGCGAGCGCGGCCTGGAGCAGACGCGCAACGTCCTCCTCCTGCGTGACGTCCGTGGTCACCGCGATCGCGTCCGAACCGAGCGCGCGGCACGCTTCGGCCACGGTTTGTAGGTTCGTCGCGCTGCGTGCCGCGAGCACCATGCGACAGCCGTGTTTCGCGAAGCGGAGGGCTGCCTCCCGCCCGAGCCCACTCGAAGCACCCGTCAAAACACAGACCTTGCCAGCGAGATCGTTCCGCATACCGGCGGCTTTGCAGTTGGCGGGCCAGCGAACCCGTAAGGCCGCGCCCGCTGCGCTCTGTGCGAGCTATTCGCGCACGACGCCGAGCTTTTCCGCGAGCCGCTCTACCAGATCCCATTCTTCATGCTGCACGCGGCCATCGCCCCACACCGCATGCTCGGCCAGGGTGACGATGTCGTCTCGATCGGCTGGATCGGGGAAGAGCGCGGCGAGGCGATCCAGATTGAGCCGGCGCGCGGCCGCCGCGAGCACGTACTCGCGCGCATTCACGTCGGGCAGCACACGGCCGAGCAGGGCGAGCTCCCGCTTGTCCAGATCGAGGTCGGTGAAGAACAGGTGCACCAGCAGGGTGCGCAGGGCGTCGGCGCGCTCGCACGTGGCGGCGCACCTGGGAGCATCCGGATTCTCCAGCACATCGATGAAATCACGCGGTCGCATGGTGAAGGCTCCTGCGAAGGCTAGGCTGGCTCGGCAGCTTCCATTGAGGAACGGGCGGGTGCGTTCGCGGCGCGCGCCTTCAGGCCTCGCAAGCGATAGACCATCACCTCTTGATCGCGGCCCTTGACCTTGATCTTGCGCAGTGGTTCGGCGTCCACGTCCGCCGCGACCTGCCGGTACAGATCTTCGGAGAGGATCACGTCGGAGTCGAGCTCCTTGGTCATGCCCTCGAGGCGCGAGGCCAGGTTCACGGTGTCACCGATCACGGTGTACTCCATGCGTTCGGCGTGCCCCATGTTGCCTGCCACCACCTCGCCGGAGTGCAGGCCGATGCCGGTGCGGATCTCGGGCAGGCCGCGCCGCCTGAACGCCTCGTTGATCTTGGCCAGTCGAGCGCGCATCTCGAGCGCCGCCTTGACCGCGTTGAGCGGATCGCTGGGCTCCGGGACCGGTGCGCCGAAGACCGCCATGATGGCGTCGCCGATGAACTTGTCGACCACGCCGTGATGCGAGAGCACGCTCTCGACCATGCCGCTGAAGTACTCGTTCAAAAAGTCGAGCAACGCCCGCGGGTCCATGGTCTCGCTGATGCTGGTGAACGAGCGGATGTCGGAGAAGAGCACGGTGACCGGGACCAGCTCGCCTCCGAGGTTGACGTTGCCCTTCAGCAAGTGATCGGCGACCTGGCGGGTGACATAACGACCGAAGGTCTCGCGCAAACGGTCGCGCTCCTCGAGCCCGCTCACCATCTCGTTGAAGTGAACGGACAGCTGCTCCAGCTCGTCGCCGCTCCGGACCACCGGCGCGCGGGTGTACATGCCGCGCTTCACCTGGTCGGCCGCGTCGGAGATCGCGCGCACCGAATCGCCGACGCGGGACGCGAACCGCAGCGCGAACGCGAGCACCAGGGCGAGGATGGTGCCGAGCGCGGCGAGGTGGATGAAGAGCGCGCGCGCCTTCTCGGCCTGGAGCGCGGTGACCTCCCGGGACGCGGTCAGCTCGACCTTGAGACCGGGGCTCTGTAACCCCTCGGGCTCGAAGGTCTTGACCGCGAACAGCTTGTCTCCCTCCTCGCGGATCACCGCTTGCTCGGCCTCGGCCCGGATCTGGGGTGCCGGGTGGTCCGAGGTGGTGGCCACGAGTTTGTCGTTCACGCTGATCGCCAGGTCCGCGTTGAGCTTGTCCGAGAGGTACTCGAGATAACGGCTGGTGATCGGCGTCAAGAGGGCGATCGCGCCCACCTGCGCTGCGTCCAGGTGCACGGGCGCTGCGCTCGCGAGCGCGTAAGTCTCTTTGCCGTCGAGCTTCACCGCGATCAGGCCTGCCACGGGCTGGTCGGCGAGCAGCTCCGCGAAGGCCGGGCTCGTGTCCGGTGCGAGCGTCGCCACGCTCCCGCGCTCCTCGTTGGCGCGCGCGACCAGCGCGCCGTCCGCGGCCGAGGCGGCGATCACCCGGTACTTGTAGACCTCGGCGAGCCGATCGAGGAAGCGCTGCGCGCGCTCGCTGTCCCGCTCCGCGAGCGCCTTCTGAAAGCGTGGGGTCAGGTCCGAGAGCGTGAGCGCGAGTCGTGCGCTCTTCTGATAGTCGTCGAGCTCCTCCTCGAAGCGACGGTTGGCCGAGTCCACGCGGCGCTCGACCTGTTCGAGCTCCTGGCGCTTCACGGCGTTGGATTGGAGTATGGCGCCGAGCACCGCGGGTGCTGCGCACGCGAGCACGAGCGCTATCAGCTTTGCGCGCACCGTCTTCATGGCTGCGAAACCTCGGGCCGGAGTCTAACCCGTTCGACAACGAGGGAGCGAGGGAACCTCGCTACTTGAGGATCTTGCAGTGGCCGGGCCATCCCGAAGGGATCCCGCCCTCGTAGCCCTTCACGCCCCAGGGATGGTCCTGGAAGAAGGTGCGCGCCTTGCCACCCAGGCCGAGGCGCCCGAGGTTGACGTGGCCACCGCCATCATCACAATCGATGGCGAAGCCGCCCGCGTTGACGATGTCCTGGCCGAGCTTGGGCGTCGCGGTGCCGAAATCAATGACGACGACGTCGGAGCCCACCTTGCCATGGGCCCCCACCATGCTCGGCACGTGCTTGCCGCCGCCGAGGGTGCCGGTGACGCCGAAGGGCTTGCCGCCCGAGTACACGATGACGCTCGCCACGTAGTTCGAGCGACCGAAGACGAAGGCACCTGTTTCGAGCCCCCCGGCGCTGTAACCGGCCACGTGAATACGCGCCGTGTCGACCAAGTTCGCCGCGATGCCGCAGGCGATGAGCTGATCGGCCGCCTCCATGTCGCCGGTGTACCAGATGGTCCCGGTGTTGGTGCCCTTGCCGTTGGAGGTATCCCAGGATGCGGCGATGCCGCCCTCTGTCTTCACGCTGCTGGTGGCGCCGGGGACGCCCTGCTCGATCTCCCCCGGTGTGCTGCCGGTGCCGTGGAAGTAGAGATACACCGGGCCTGGCTTCGAGCCGACCCAGATCTTTACGCTGGCCCCGCCGATGCTGATCGTGCCGTCTTTGAGCGTGGGGCAGGTGCCGTTCACCTTGGGCAGCGTGCTCGGATCGGGCTTGCCGCCCGGGGCGCTTCCTACGTCTCCGTCTCCGCCGTCCCCGTCTCCGCCGTCTCCGTCCCCTTCGTCCCCATCTCCGGCGTCATCATCGCCATCCCCGCGGCGGTCCCCGTCGCCCTCTTCGTCTCCCTTGTTGTCGTCCTCGTCCTCGTTGGCCCGGTCGCCATCGCCATCGCCATCGCCATCGTCATCGCCGTCGCCATAACCGCGGCTGTCTCCGTCCCCCTCTTGGTTCTGGCCGGAGATCGTGTCAGAGCCGCAGCCCGCGAGGACTGCGAGGCAAAGGACAAAACGTAGTCGAACCATGGAGACCTCCCGCTGGACATGACGCGGCGCCGCGCGCGCAGCGTGTCGCGAGCGATTATTGCGCCGCGCGCGTGGGCAACGTCAAAGCCTCTACGCGCGCTTGGGCCGATTTACCACTGTGTTTCGCTGCTACGGTGGTTTTGCAGCAGCGTGCCCGCATCATCGTCGCGACAAAATCGCGATGAGATTGGACGACCGCTGCGCGATCTCAGGGGCAGGCGCGATCGCAGGCGATGGTGCCGTTCGCGCAGCTCATTTGGACGCCCTTACAGTTCATCTCGCAATCCAAGGCGCTTCCGCAGCGCGCGAGGCAACGCGCACCCTGCTCGCAGGTGAGCACGCACGAGGCGGCTCCGCCGCAATCCAGATCGCAGTTGGAACCGGCGGTGCACGTCGTGGAGCACTGGACGCCCCTGCAGACCTGCACGCATTCGGCGCCAGCCCCGCAGTTGCCGACGCAACTCGCGCCGGACCCGCAGGTGGCGTGACATTGGGTGTTGGCCTGACAGCTGGGAAGACATGACCACGCGTCGCACTCGAACACGCAGGGCGAGAGCGTAGAGGTGCAGCTCTGCGAGCAGGCGTAGGTGCTCTGGCACGGCAAGATCGGCGGGACGTTCTCCCACCATGGATCGTCGCCGGGATCGCCTCCAGCATCGGGGATGCCGGTGCCAGCGTCGGGGGTGCCGCCTCCCGCGTCGGAGATGCTGGTGCCGGCATCGGGGGCGCCGCCTCCCGCGTCGGAGATGCCGGTACCGGCGTCGGGGTCGTCGCCCCCAGCGTCTTTGCCCTCTCCGGCATCTACGCTGTCCTTGCCCGCGTCTCGAGGGGCCTCGGCGTCAGGGGCCTGTGCCGCGTCTCGGCTCGCCTCGGCATCGTCCAGCGTCATCATCTCGGAGGCGTCGCGCGGCCTTGCGTCGACCCCGGCATTCCCTCCATCCAAAAGCCCCTGGTCTGGACCCGCGGCATCGTGCGTTGAGGCGTCGCCCCCCGGGCCGTCGATCTTCGGGAGCGCATCGGGGATATCGCTGATGCCGTCGTAGCCGATCAAGAAGCAGCCGCCCATGAGACCTACCAAGAGGAAAGAGAGCGCGGATCGGAGAGCGCGAACGAACTGGCTCGGGAGCATGGGACGACGCCCGATTTTATCAGGAGCGAACACCGCTCGTCCGCCTTCATGATGTGGTGAACGCCTTTGCGCGTGCGCATGCGCACGCGACGCAGCGAATGCAGCAGAGGGCATGGAAGGTAGTCGAGGGGATCTGCTCACCGTCTCCCACCCACCGGCGCGCCTCGCTGGCTCGTACGGCGAACCCGTCGACGCCGAAGCGTGCCTACGCGCCCGTTCGATCCTGCAAAGGGGCAGCTTCCGGAGATCCGTCCTCGGTCCCCGCCTCCGTGACCACCGCGACGGGTGCGGAGATGTGCACCTTCCGTTGCGGGAACGGCTGCTCGATGCCGAGCGCGTCGAAGCGCACCTTGATGCGCCGCAAGAGCTCGCGCTTCACCAGCCACTGCTTGAGAGGCCGCGTCTTGACCAACAGCCTGACCACGACCTCGTTTGGGTCGAGCGCATTCACGCCGAGCATCTCGGGCTCCTCGATGATCATGTGGCCGAACTCGGGATCCGTGCGCATCAGCTCACCGAGCTCGCGGAGCACGGCGATCACGCGGTCGACATCTTCGCGATAGGCCACGCGTACGTCGAGCACCACGCGGGACCAAACATGGGTCAAGTTGCTCACGTTGGTGATCTGCCCGTGGGGCACGAAGTGGGCCGTACCGTGCAGGTCGCGCAGCGTGGTCATGCGCAGGGTGATGTCCTCGACCACGCCCGTGGTGCCGTTGATGCTCACCACGTTGCCCACGCGGTACTGGTTCTCGAGCAGGATGGTGACGCCTGCGAAGTAGTCCTTGATCAAACTTTGGGCGCCGAAGGCGATGGCCAAGGAGAACACCGCGGCACTGCCGAGCAGCACGGTGATGTCCACCCCGAATTCGGGCAATAGGACCAGCGTTCCCAGCAAGAACACGCCGACCGTGAAGCCGCTCTTGGCGGCCCGTTGTACGGTGTCCACGCGTTGAACGCGCTCGTCATCGGAGGCGTATCCGCTGCGCATGATCATGCTGGCCGCGAGGCGCCGCGCCAATTGCCGGAGCAGCGCCCAGAACACGAGCAGGCCGAGCACAATCGAGAGCAGGCGTGGTCCCGCCCGAGTGATCCAGCGCCGCAGCCGTTGCGGTGAAAACGGGCTCTCCAGAAACTCGAGCCTCTGCCGCGCACGCTCTGCGCGCTGCTCCGCCACGCGCAGGCTGGCCTCCATCGGCGCGCGTGCCCGCCTCAGCCCCGTGAGCCGCCGCTCGAGCGCATTGACCTGGCGCTGGTCGGCGGGCTCGCCCGAGGCCTCGGCCGTCATGCGGGCCAGGTTGAGATCGTCCTGCACCAGCGAGATCAGCTGCTCCACCAGGCGTATGCGGTGTTCCACCAACTCCACTTCGTGAGCGCGCTTTTGCAGGACGCGGGCGGCCTCGCTCACGTCGGGGTCGTAGAGGCGCTCGGCGGCGGCGCGGGCGTTCGTCGTGCCCGAGCCGGGCACGGTGGTGCGCGCGAGGGGCGCAGGAAAAGGCAGCGCGGGGGTGTTCGTGGTCTTGGCTGGCGCCGGCTCCTCGCCCGCGGCTGGCTCGTGTTCGCTCGTGTTCGCCGCGTCCACCGCGTTTCGCACCCGGTGCATCGTGATCAACTCGACCGCTTCCTTCTCCTTCTCGATGATGTGCTCGACGATCTCCACCTGTTGCGCCACGGCGCGCCGACGCTGCAAGAGCTCGTTGAGCTCGGCGCGGGCCTGCTTCCACGCCTCCTCCAAGTCGACGGCGCCCACCCCCGCGTCGCTCACGCCGGCATCCCCTTCAACACCGGCGTCCTCTTGGTCCGGGCCCTCACGCCGTTGGCTCAGCGCGTCGAAGCGATCCGTCGCGCTCTCCAAGGCCGCGGCCAGCTCTTGCTCGAGCCCACTCAGGGTGATGCGCCGCGCTTCGTCCTCGGCGATCACCTTCTCGAGCTGAAGCAGGACCTCGGCGTCCGAGCGCGCTCGCTCCTGCGCCAACTCTGCCCTCTCTTCGGCTGACTCGGCGCTCATGAACCAGCCGCACGCCGCAAGCCCGGCCATCCCCAAGAACGCCGCCAACAGCGCTGAACGCGAGACACGAAAGCTACCCATGTCGCCCGTAGTGTGGCACCAGAACGGGGAGGATGCCTCGTCGCCAGGCTAGTTCGGGGCGGCCTCGCCCAACAGCCTCGCGAGCTCTTGCTAAGCCTGCGCGATCAGCGCTCGGTCGTCGTGCTGCCAGGGGGGAAAATCCAGGGCACCGCGCTAGCCGCGGAACTCGTAGTCGCCCAGGGGGTAGTGCCCGGCGCTCCAGAGGGCGGCGGCGGTGGGCGTGGGCCGCAGGAGCGGCGATTCGCCGTGCTGGTTGAAGTAGTAGCTGTTGGAGGTGGCGCAGCTGCCGGCCGAGAACACGGAGCTCTTGAGGCGTCGGCGCATGTCTGCCACGAATGAGGCTTGCGCGGAGGAGCGCACCTCCACCTCCTTGGCGCGCGCGCTGCGCATCGCCGTGAGGCAGCGCCCGAGGTGCTTCATCTGGGCCTCGATGGCGAAGAAGTAGGAGAGCCCGGTGAACGCGTACGGACTCGCGAAGTAGAAGAAGTTGGGGAAGCCGTTGAGGGAGATGCCCTCATAGGATTGAAAGCCGTTCTGTTCCCAGAAATCCCCGAGCTCCACGTTGTTCTTGCCGTAGACGGGGAAGGGCGGGAAGTTGCCGCGCTCCCAGACCTTGTAGCCGGTGGCCAAGATCAAGACGTCGATCTCCCGCTTCTTCCCGGTCTTGCTCACGATCCCGTCGCGCTCGATGCGCTCGATCCCTTCGGTGACGAGCTCCACGTTCTTGCGGTTGAAGGTCGGAAAGTAGTCGTTCGAGAAGGTGGGGCGCTTGCAGCCGAAGCTGTAGCTCGGGGTGAGCTTCTTGCGAAGCACGGGATCCTTCACCTGGAGCGCCAAGAATTCCTTGCAGAAGCGCTCGAGGGCGCGGGTGAAGAACCAGAACTGACCGTAGTGGAGCGCGCCCACCACCATGATGATCTCGAGCACGGAGGAGGTGACCATGCGGACGCCGCGCTGCGCGAGCGGCACCCGCGCGAACAGCTCCTGAACCAGGCCAGGGATCTTTGGGTCGACCTTGGGGACCACCCAGATCGGCGTGCGCTGGTAGACATCGAGCGACTTCACCTTGGGGGCGATCTCCGGCAAGAGCTGTACGGAGGTGGCCCCGGTGCCGATCACGGCCACGCGCTTGCCGGTGAGGTCGTAGTCGTGATCCCAGCGCGCGGTGTGAATGGTCTTGCCTCGAAACGACGAGAGCCCCTCGATCTCGGGGTTCTTGGGCTGCGCCAAGAAGCCGGTGGCGAGCACCATGATCGGCGCCGTGAAACGCGCTCCGTCGTGGGTCTCGAGCGTCCAGATCCGCGTACGCTCGTCGTAGCTGGCGCGCTCCACCGTGGAGCGGAGGCGCATGTGCTTGCGCAGGTCGTACTTGTCCGCGATGTAGGTGGCATAGGCCTTGAGCTCGTTGCCCTTGGCGTAGAGCCGCTTCCAGCGCGGGTTCGGCTCGAACGAGTAGCAGTACGTCGTGGACGCGATGTCCACGGCGATGCCGGGATACGTGTTCATGTGCCAGGTGCCACCCACGTCATCCTCGCGGTCGAGGATGAGCACGTCGCGGATGCCCATGCGCTGGAGCTCGATGGCCGCGCCCATGCCGCCAAAGCCAGCCCCCACGATGATCACCTCGTGGTGCGAGGCTTCGGCGGGGTGCGTGGGGATCCTCTTTTCGGCGGCGGCAGTCATCGTGGCTCCTTCTCAGCGTGGGCCCTGGGCTCGCCCGGGGCCGGTCACCGGCCATGATCGCAAAAAAGTTCAGGCTCGGGTCGCCTCGAGTTAGCGAGCGCGGGCGGGGCCGCGATAGTTCTGTTTGCGCCAACCTTTGGTGCGTTGCTGCCACACGCCGCAACGGACGATCGGGCAGAAAAAAGGGGGCGCGCCGTCTCCAGTCTGCGGAGGGATGCTAAAAGATCAGTAAAATCGATGCGTTGCGATTAGAAGCGGTGGGTCGCGGAGAGGCCGGTGGCGCCCTGCAAGCTCAGGCGGGTGCTGCGGCGTTCGTCCCAGTCGATCCCCCAGATGGCGGTGGCCACGGCGGCGGCGGCGCACACGCCCGCGCCGAGCAGAAAGTAGTCGGCCCGCCGGGCGTGGGTTCTGACCTCGTCGGCGTCGTAGCGTGACCTATCGGTCTCGTGCAGCTCCTTGGCCTGCACGGCCCGAACGCCGGACCAGATCGAGAGCGTGCCCAGCGTGGCTGCGCCGACCGCGCTGCCGACGAGCGCGGCCATGGACGCACGCAACCTCCGCGAGGAGGGGGCAGGGGCCTCTGGCGCCTCTGGCGCGCTGCTCGGTTCCGAGCCCGTGGGCTGCGCCGCGATGAGGGGCAAGGGGTCGAGCGTGGGCTCGCTGCTCGGCAAGCGAAAGCGACAGATGGCACGCGCCGCGCAATGGACCTGCAGGGCGTTCTCCGGATCGTCGCTCAGGCGGATCTCGTGCACGCCGGGCATGCGGTAGGAGATGCCCTCGGGCGTGGGCTCGCCGTCGATCTCGAACGCGCACTGGCGCTCGGCGCACACGAGCTCGATCTGCGTGAGCCGGTCACTGGCTTTGGCCACGGCCTTGCGCGCGAGGGTGCGCCCCTCGTCGGACACCTCGGGGCGAGCGAGGATCCGCTCGGCGACCTGCACGATGAGCAGGGGGTCATCCGCCTGGTGCGCGGCCTCGAAGGCGCGCACCAGGAGCGCCATGTCGCGTTCGCTCTGATCGGCCTTCACGAACTCGGCCGCCGCGTCGGCGTAACGCCCCTCATTCAACGCGCGCTCGCCGGCCTCTACATACTCGGCCGAGGACGGCGCGCTCGGCGCGGGCGTGGGTGCTGCCGACGTCGGCGCCGACCTGCGCTTGGGTTGAGCGAAGGAGGACTGGGTGCTTTGCAGCACGTACGCGAGCGCCAGCACGAACAGGAGGGGGCGGGACATGGGGGGCGTCTGTCCATGATAGTGGAGGCAGGCGCGCGGGGTTTATGAATGATCCACCCCCGCAAGGGGTTCGAGCCCCCTATTCTGGTGCAGGACTGACCCATCGTGTGGTACGCGCCCGCACACTCCGCGGCCCAAGCCGCGAGCGGCCCCTACCTGCGCACCGCGGGGGCCGCAGCCTCAATCCCCCGTGTACGCAGGTGATCCCGGCGCACGATAGCGATCGAGCGGGCTGCGCTTGGCGTCGCTCCCGTAATAGCGCCCGCTGCCCTCGAGCTCGCCGAACAGCAAATGAAGCGCGCTGCGTGTGCCCTCCTCGGGCGGCTTCATGCCGAGCTCGGCGGGCGACTTGTTCTGAGCCGTCGCGTAGCTGCGCGTCATGTCGGTCTCGATGAAGCCGGGGGTGCAGGCGTTCACCGCGAGGTTCGGGAAGCGACGCGCGAGCTGCAGGGTGTACGTATTGGCGCAGGCCTTGGACAAGCCATAGGGGTCGCCGTTTCCGAGCCCGCGCGCGGCGAACGCATCCGGGTCGCCCGCAAGGTCCAGGCACTCTTGCATCAGCGCTTCGAGGTCGGCCCACTCGGTATTCGCGTCGAGGAAGAAGCGCTTGCGGTCGTCGCTGCAGGTGGCCACGAAGCTCGGACCCGCGGCCGAGGTGATGTTCACGATCCGTCCGCGTTCGGGGTCGAGGAGCGGGAGAAAGGCCTCGCACACGCGGCGCACTCCCACGGTGTTCACGCGCAGCACGCTCTCCAGATCACCATTGCTGCTGCCGACGCCCGCGTTGTTGACGATGGCATAGACCGACTCGCCCGCGGGCAACTGCTCGCGCACGCTATCGACCGCCGCACCCACCGAAGCGTCACTGCCCACATCGAGCGGGAGCATGCGCACGCGCGCGGTGAGCTCAGGTCCCTCCGCCTCGATCGCGCGCAACGCCGCCTCTCCGCGCTCGCGTTCACGCGCGCCCAGGAAGACGAACGTGTCGTCGTGTTGCTTGAGGATCGCCTTCACGATCGCCAAGCCGATGCCCTTGTTCGCTCCGGTCACCAGGATTCGTCGCATCGCTTCCTCCCCCCGGAGACTCTGCGTCGTGCGCGGGCGACCGGCAAGGACGGTCTGCCCGCGGCATTCAAGCCAGGTTCTCACAGGAGGACCGGAGGAAGTCGCCGCGCGTCGTCCAGCGCGTGCGGGCGGAACCACAGTGCAAGCGGCGGGGGCTTGCCCGGTGGTGGTCGCGAACGGACCGGTGACTTGAGCAAGGCGCGGTCGTCGCGGCCACGCGCGCGCACGCGAATTTTTCGGGCTCCACGAAATGCACCCGCAACGGCGGGCAAAAGATGGCCCGAGCTCCCTTCGAAATCGTGTTTTCGAGATAATGGGCGCCGGGCGTATCCACTCTTAACCAAGAGGCTCGCGTCCTTTTGCGTTCTCGCCGGGCCTGATGGTTCTCACTACCCCCCCTGGCAGGTGATCCGTGCGCGCCAACGTGGCTCGCATGGCATCGCCGCACGTCTTTCTTTGGACCCTCGGTGGTTCCCCGATGACAGTCGAATTTCGCTACTCGGAAGCAAGCGGCGGCTATGCCGTTCCTCTCCATGGACCTACGATCACGGCTGCAGAGAGCGCCCCGCGTGGGCGCATCCGGGCGCGCACCATCGCCTGGTTCGTGGGCGGCGTGTCCGCGCTGGCCTTGGCCTTTCGCTTCTCGATGTGGTGGTTCGCGAGCGCGCTCGATCCTGCCGCCACCGTCGACATGGTGATGGACGACGCCTATTACTACTTGCAGATCGCCTACAACGTCGGCGCACAGGGGCGGTTCACCTTCGACGGGATCACCGAGACCAACGGCTATCAGCCGCTGTGGATGTGGGCGCTCGCCGGCATCCAGCTCGTGTTCCGCTTCGACAAGCAGGGCTTGTTCTCGGCCATGCAAGGGCTCATCTCCATCCTCCTTGCGTGGCCGCTGCTCTACTGCCTCGCGCGCCGCCGCGATGGCTTCTTTCTCGCGCTCGCGGCCGGTCTCGCGGGTGGCTACGCCGTCTACCCTCACGTGTTCTCGTGCGGCATGGAGACCGCGCTGTTCGCGCCGGCCATGGTCGCGGTGTGCGCGGCGGCGCGCAGCGGGCTCACGGCGAGCGCACGCCGCGTGTCCGTCCTCTTTGCGGCGGTGGTGCTGATCCGGCTCGACGCCGTGTGCCTCCTCGTCGCCTACGCGCTGCCGCTCACCTATCAGCAGTATCGCGCGCACGGGCTCCGCCGCGCAGCGCTGAGCCTCGGACGATTCGTGCTCCCGGCGGCGCTCACGCTCTCGGTGTACGCGGTGTGCAACTGGTACGCGTTCGGAGAGGCGACGCCCGTGAGCGGCCTCGCCAAGCGCCTCGGCGCGCCGCTCTTCTCCAACTGGGGAATCCTCCATTACTACCTGCTGCACGGCTCTCCGGTGCTCCTCGCGCTGATCGTGCTGGTGGCGATCGAGCTCGTGGGGAGCAAGTTCGAAGGCGGCGGCTTCGTCTACGGTGGCCTCGGGGTCCTCACGGTGGCGCTCTCGATCCACTATCTCTTCTTCGCCTCCTTCACGGGCTGGATCCCTTGGCCCTGGTACTTCTACGCGTTCGCGCTGATGACCGTGCTGATCGTGATGCGGCTCGTGCAGATCGCCCATCGACTCTCGGCCCACCCGAGCTGGACCCGGCCCAGGCGCACGCAGCTCATCGCCCTGCTCGCGGCCTCCTTGCCGACGGTCTTCTTCGCCAGCTACGTGGAGGCCATGGTGGCGGGTCAGGTGCTCGACAATCAGCGCCGCGGCGGCGTTCCCGCGGGATCCTACAACCGTCGCAACATCGCCGACGCGCGTCGCTTCGGTCCCGAGCCCATCACCCTCGCCATGGGCGACCGCGCCGCGGGTCTCGGCTACTGGTCCCCCGATAATGTGAGGCTGTTTCCGCTCGAAGGCCTGGTGGCCGACCGCGCCTACCTCGAGGCCCGCAAGCGCGGCGAGGGGGAGGCCTGGGTTCGGGAGCACATCGCACCGCACTACCTCGTGGTGGACCGCGAGGCGCTCGACCCGGTGCGCATCGGGGACCAAGAGCGCTACGTGGTCATCGAGCCCATCCAGGGGCGCGTGGTGCTCGACCACTACATGGCCTATTGCTTCGGCCCCGAGGCGGTGGTGGAGCGCATCAGCACGCGCGACGACCAGCCCACCGCGATGCCGGCGCCGGCCGTGCGCACCACCTTCGACATGCGCCAGGCGGAGGTCTGCTCGGGCCCCTTCGCGGACCACGTGAAGCAGCTCGTCTTCTCGCCCGAGAGTCTGCGCCGCACCGGGGTGGGCGCGGAGTACGAGCCTGAGCTCGGCGGGGGCTTCAACGCGGCGTTCGAGCGCTTCGATCGAAGGCTCGCGGTGCGCATGCGGCGATGGTGAGCGGGAGGTAAGCGATCTCGCCGCGCGGGCACCCGCGAGCCGCTGCTCGCCGCCGCACGGGCGGAGTGGCAGCGCGGGCGCTAGCCTACGGCGAAGTCATGACCGCCAAGGAACCGCACGCCGGGTTGGGGCGCGACGCGCTGGGGCTCAGCCTTCGCGTGTCTCACTACCCAGAGCTGTTTCGCAGCTGGCCGCAGGTCGACTACTTCGAAGTCATCAGCGAGAACTTCATGGGGGATGCGGCTCTCCCGCGGCGAAACCTCGAGCGCGTGCGCGAACGCTATCCGGTCGTGCTGCACGGGGTGGGGCTCAACCTGCTCGGTCACGCGCCGCTCGACTCGCGCTACCTGGATCGCCTGTGTCGGCTCGCCGATCAGGTGAACGCCGCGTTCGTCAGCGATCATCTGTGTTGGACCGGGGCCCACGGGATGAACCACCACGATCTGCTGCCCACGCCGTACACCGAGGGCTTGGTGGAGCTCGCGAGCGACCGCGCCCGCGCCGTGCAGGAGCGCCTTGGGAGGCCGTTCGGGATCGAGAACCTGTCGAGTTACGTCGGCTTTCGAGAGTCCACCATGAGCGAGTGGGAGTTCTACGCGCGTGTGGTCGAGGCGGCGGGCTGCTGGTTCATGCTCGACATCAACAACATCTACGTGTCCAGCGTGAACCACGGCTTCGAACCGCGGGCTTACCTGGAGGCGATCGACTTTTCGCGCGTGCTGCAGGTCCACCTCGCCGGCCACTCCCGTGAACCCGATGGCACCATCATCGACACCCATGATCGCGCGGTGAGCGAGGAGGTGTGGGCCCTCTATGCGCACGCCTACCGCACCTTTGGCCCGTTTCCGACGCTGCTCGAATGGGACGCCGCGATCCCGCCGCTCGACGAGGTCGTGCGCGAGCTCCACCGCGCGCGCGAGGTGCGAGCGTGAGCCGCGCGGAGACGGAGCGCTGGCTCGCGGAATTTCAGGCGCGGTTCAGCGAAGTGCTGCGCCAGCCGCTCGACCGCAGCGGGCGACAGCTCCAGGCCCGCCTGGAGCTTTATCCAGAGCACACCCTTGCAGACCTCTCGGCGGGCCCGCGCCTCGGCGCACGCGAGCGCATCGCGGTCTACCACCGACAGTACTGGTATCGCCTGTTCGGCGTGCTGCAGCACGAGTTCCGGCTCACTGCCCGCCTGCTCGGCATGTGGACCTTCAACGGATTCGCCAGTCGCTTCCTCGAGCTGTGCGCGCCGAGTCACTACGACATCCAGCGCTCGGCGGACGGCTTCGCGGCGTTCTTGGGGGCCGATCTCGCGCACGCGGAGCAGGTGGAGACGCCGCACGGTCCTCGGCCCGTGCGCGTCCTCCTCGAAGCTTCTGCGATCGACGAAACGTTTCGTGGCGTGCTTTCGGCGCCGCATCAGGCGCGCTTCGTGTTCACCGAAGAGCACACCGCCCACTTGCCGCGCGCGCGGCTCGCGGTTGCGCCCACCTGGGGGCTCGTGCAGGAATCCTCGGCGTTGATGGCGCTACGTCAGACGCTCCTGGACGATCCGGGCGAACACGCGGTGCCCTTGCCTGCGCCGCACGCGGCGCCTCGACATTGGGTTATTCACATGCGCGGACCGCGCTGCGGCATCCAGCCCCTGTCGGCGCTACACGCGCGCTTGCTCGAGGCGCTGCGCGAATACCCCGTGGCAGAGGCGCTCGCGCAGCTGGAGCGAGACGCGAGCCCAGACGAGCGCGAGGTGTTGCTCGCGCAGACGCAGGCCTGGCTCGCGGAGAGCGTTCAGCTCGGCTTCTGGAGCGGCCTGAGCGTGCTGCCGTAGGCAGCCCCTACGCGTGCGTTCGGGTCAGAGCTCCTCGAAGGGCACCTCGACGCCGGCGTCGTTCGGGTCGGGTCGATCGATGCAGCCCCCGGCGGGGCAGGGCGGCGGACAGCCGTCCGGATCTTGGCAGTAAGGCCATGTGGGCGGGCATTCGTCGGGCGTCACTTCTACCGTGTGCTCACCGGTCTTGCTCGGGGATGCGTGCACGAAATCGACGAGGGCGCGCCCGAAGCCTGCGGCGCCGAAGCGCGCATGCTTGACCCAGACGTCATACACGACGCGGTAGTCCCAGTTGGGTGCCCCGGGGTTCGCGGTGTAGTCCCCGTCGGTTTCGGGCGAGTCCTCGAGGTAGCCCGCGATCATGCAGGCGTTGAGGTTGCGATCGAGCGAGGTGCTCGCGGCCACCACGTCGTTCGCGTCGCCGACGATCATCTTGCCGTCGCCACCCGTCACGCCGAGCGTCGCGTACCCGGAGGGCGTTCCGGCGCTCTCGGAGAGGTAGTCGAGCTTGAAGTGCAGGCGCAGCGCATCTTGTGCGTCGAACAGCTTGAACTCCGCGTGGTCGCTGCCCACGAGGTCCTTGAAGGTGT
>JBIQKA010000100.1:0-18090 GCA_044507075.1 Myxococcales bacterium | reverse complement strand
CCGAGGTGATCGACACCAGCAAGCTCTCTGGCGACAAGGTCAAGTTCGGCGCCTACGTCACGCTGACCGACGTCGACAGCGATCGCGAGCTGACCTATCGCATCGTGGGGCCTTCGGAGGCCAGCACCGAGAAGGGCACCATCTCGGTGACCTCACCGATGGCCAAGGCGTTGATCGGCCGGCTCGCGGGGGACGAGGTCCAGGTGCACGCGCCGGGCGGAGTGCGCACGTACGAGATCGCCGAGGTCCGCTGGGCTCCCTGAGCGCGCCCGGTCGGTCGTAGCAAGATGGGTCGCTCCGCTCCTCCTGTTTCTGCGCGAAAACACGGCGCAGGACTGGGTGTTCGTCCGCCGCCGCCCCTCTCCGCGGACGTGTGGGGGCTGCTCGCCGCAGGCGGCGTGCTCGCGCTGATCGAGCTCGTATGTGTGCTGGGCTTTGGTCGCTCGCTGTTCCTGAGCACGGCGGAGCTCCTGAGCTACGCGTGGGCGGCGTGGACGGCGCTGCCCCTGCTCGTGCTCTTGCTCGGGCTCATGCTGCGCCCGGGCGCGCGACCCGACCGCGTGGGCTTCCGGGCGCGCATTGCGCTTGGGGCGGCTGCTTTGCTTTCGGGCGGCTGGGTCGGTTGGTCTTTGACCGCGGGCCGCCGCGTTCGTGATCTCGCCTATCGCCCCCTGCTCGTGCTGGCCATCGCCGTGCTGCTCTCCGTGGCGGTGATCCTCGGCATGCGGACCGCGACGGCGTTGCGGACTCGGGGGACCAAGAGGCCCGCCATCGTATGGGCTGTGCTGTGCTTTTCAACCGCCGCCTGCGCGTTGTTCGTCGACGCGTGGGTCTTGCCCCGGGGCTATCCAGCGTTCCATGGCGCGCTGTTTGTCGGCGCGCTCTACGCTTGCGCGGTCGCGGTCGTCGCGGCGCCGTCCGGCCTCGCGCTGCCCAGCACGCCCATGCGGGCGTGGGCGACGGCGCTCGTCTGTGCAGGCATGGCGCCGCTTTCGCTCTTCTTCGTGGCGAGACAGGCGAATACCTCGTTCGCGGTGTCCGAGACCGCGCCCTTCACGGCCAAGCTGCTCGCGCCTGCGCTCGGCATCGTCGGCCCGCGACGGGCGGTGAGCCACGACACGACGAGCGGGCCCGAGCCGGCGCTTTTGGCGCGCACCACGCGGGGCATCAACCTCCAAGACAAAGACGTGCTCCTGATCACCGTCGACGCGTTGCGTGCCGACATGCTCGCCGCCTACGGGGGCAAAGGAGACACGCGGGCGCTGGATCAGATCGCGCGCGAAGGCATGGTGTTTCAGCGCGCCTACACGCCTGCGCCGCACACCTCGTACGCGCTCGCCAGTATGCTGACCGCGAAGTTCATGAAGCCGGTGCTCGAACTTCCTGGGGCCGAGCGCGATCATCCCACGCTGCCTGATCTGCTCCGCCGCTACGGCTACCGCACCGCGGCCTTCTACCCTCCGGCCATCTTCTTCGTCGATGGCTCGAACTTCGACGTGCTGCGCGCGCGGGGGTTCGGCTTCGAGTACCGCAAGGAGATGTACGCCTCTGCGCCCCAACGGGTTTCGCAGCTCGAGGCCTACCTGAGCGAAGCGGAGCCCAAGCATCCGCTCTTCGTTTGGGTGCATCTGTTCGAGCCCCACGAGCCCTACGAGCCACCGCCCGAGTTCCGCTCCGGCGACTCGCCGCGCGAGCGCTACGAGGGCGAGGTGCGCGCGGCCGATCACGCCATCGGTGAGCTGGTCCGCGTGTTCCGCGCGGCGCGCCCGGGTGCCACCGTGATCGTCACCGCGGACCATGGCGAGGAATTCGGCGAGCATGGCGGCCGCTACCACGGCAGCACGCTGTACGACGAGCAAGTGCGCGTTCCGCTCATTTGGTCCTCGCCTGGGGAGGCGGTGGCCGGCTCTTCGGAGGTGCCGGTGGAGCTGGTGGACATCGGCACCACGCTCCTTCAGGCCGCCGGTGTGCCGCCCGAGGCGCGCATGCGCGGCGACGACCTCGGGGCGGTCTTGCGCGGAGATGCCCAAGGGGCGCCGCAGGTGGCCTTCGCGAGCGTCGAGCAGCAGTACATGGTGACGGATGGAAAGCTCAAGGTGGTGTGCGCTGGCGAGCGTGCGCACTGTCAGCTGTTCGATCTGCGCGCGGACCCTGGCGAGCTGCGCAATCTGGCTGCCGAGCGACCACAGGAGGTGGAGCGCCTGCGGAGCGAGATCGATCGCTTCGTTTCCACCATCCCCCGTACCGAGGCGCTCGCCGTGGCCAACGGCATCGGGCTGCCCGAGGCGCTCGCACGCGCGAAGCTCGGCGTCGCAGGGGTCGGGCCCGATCTCGTCCCCTTGCTGGCCGATTCCAGAGAGCCCGTGCGCGCGGCCGCGGCGCGCGCGCTCGGCGAGCTCCCCTTTGCGCCGGCCACGCCGACCTTGGAGCGCTTGCGCACCTCCGATCCGGCGCCCGAGGTCCGGGCGGAAGCGGCGATCGCCGTGCTCCTCCTGGGCAGCGCGGAAGCCGTGCCCGACGTGAGCGCGCTGTTGAGCGCACCGGCGAGCAGCGACGGGGGAGCGCTCCCCTCCTCGGTCGCGCGCAGGGCGGCGTTGGCGCTCGCGGATCACGGCCAACCGGAGGCCCTTTCGGTATTGGCGGAGCTCGCGCTCGACGATCGAGAGTCGGAAGCGGACCGCGCGCGGGCCATCGCCGCGCTCGGCGCGTCGCGCGCTCGGGCCGCGCTCGACCCGCTCATCGCGCTGCTCGCCGACGTGCGCCTGCGCGCGGCGGCGGCGGCAGCGCTCGCCCAGGTGGGCGGTACGCGCGCGCGGCACGCGCTGGCGAAGCAGTTGGCGGAGGAGCGCTATGAACCGGCCCGTCGCGTCGAGGCGCGTGGCCTGGCTGAGCTCGGCGATCCGAGGGTGGTACCCCTCGTGCTGCGCTTTCTCGGCATGGAGAGCTCGATCCCCGACGGAGTGCGCCTGTTGCTGGAAGTCCAGGCCAAGTCGCGGGGCAGGGTCCACGCCTGGGCGCTGGCGGAGGGGGTGCAGCGGCACGGCACCTGGGAGTGCGCAGGCGAGCGCTGCAAGCCCGGCGAGGACGCCGAAGTGACGGTGCGGCCGAGCGCCAAGCGGGGCCAGGACATGCGCGTCACGTGGCTGGTCGACGCGCATGGGCCGCAGGCGAGCCTGGTGGTCGATGGTCAGGTGTTGCCGTTGCGGGCCGGCGAGCAACAGGTGTCCTTGGTGCGGGCAGGGCAGGGGGCCATGCGCATGCGCGTGAGCAGCGAGGGCGAGGCTGCGGTGATCGCGATCGCGGCTGCCCCTGTGCAGCCCGAGATCCCGCCGCCCGCGGCCGAGCCGTGGGATGCGGGAGCACCACAAGACGCCGGCACAGACGCGGCCACGCTTCATTCGCCGTGAAGTCAAGAACAGGATGGTGTAGTGCTGTCGGGTGCCAAACGACACCATCACCATCGACCATGAATTCTCCTCTGCTCCCGAGCGCGTCTTCGCCGCGCTGGACGACCACGCCAACATGGGAAGCTGGCTCGGCGGCAAGGTGACTGTCGAAAAGCGCGCGGCGGACGGCGGCGTGGGCACGGTGCGTCGAATCCACCTGGGGCCCGCGCACTTCGACGAAGAGGTGATCGAGCGCAGCGTGCCTTCGCGCATCGTGTACCGCATCAGCCGCGGCGTCCCGTTCCTACGCCATCACCGCGGCGAGATCAGCGTGGCGCCCGACGGGAAGGGCGGCGCACGCGTACGCTGGAACGTGGCCTTCGAGTCGAAGCTGCCGGGGCTCTCTGCGCCCGTCCGCGCGGGGCTCGGCCTCGTGCTCAAGCAGGGACTGCGACGGCTCGATCGCAAGCTCTCGCGCTGAGCGCGTCCTTGGCCGGTTTGCAGGCGCTCAGACCATGCGGCGACGATAGCTCTCGCAGAGCGAAGCCAGGTGCTCGGGCGCGATGCCCAGAAACCCACCGTCGAATAGGATGCGCTCTCCGTCCAAGGTCGAAAACGACAGCACGCGCACGGGGTAGCTGCCGTAAAAGGGCGACCAGGTGAGCCGCACGTCCACCTCGATGTCCGAGAACTGCCCCCAGGGGATGCCGACCACGCCCGCCTTGCCGCGCATCAACATCTCCTCGCGGGTGAGCGCCATGGCGATGCCGAGGCGGCTGCGGCGTCGCCCGTTCATCCACAAAAACCAGCCGCCCAAGAACGTGAGCGCCAGTGCGCAGGCGGCCATCACGCCGGGCAAGAGCTCGGAGGCCATCGGGCCGGCGCTGCGCAGGGTGTCGAGCGCGAACAGGCAGCCGAGTAGGGCCCCATACGGCGCGCGTTTGCGGTAGCCCAGGCCCTCGGGGACGCGGACCTCTCCCGCCTCGGTCATGCCCTTTGCGATCCGCGCATAGCGCTCTTCCGGGTCCCCCTTGGGAGGAGCGAAGCGGCGTTGCGGCTCGGTCTCGGGGCGCGCCAGCCAGCGCGTGAGGCGCGCCGCGAGGATGTCCTGGCTGCCCGCGAAAAAGGGGGGAATCTCGAGCGCGCGTGGGACGCCGCCGTCCGGTTTGAGGACCAACATGAGCGGCTTGCGTGGGCTGCGCGCGGTGATGCTCTCCGGCTGCTCCGGCAAGCACACCGAGAGCACATCCTCACGCGCGATCCAGCGCTCGCCCTGGGGGCTGCGCAGGAGAAGCCCACCTGGGCCGAACGCGAGCACGTGCTCCGAAGCGCTCCCCTCCGCGAGGATACGCCGGACCACCCCGGCGAGCGCGATGGCCGCGCGCAGGACGAACGCGGCGCTGGCCACCCGCAGCAAGAGCCCGATCAGGTCGAGCGAAGAGCTTTCGCCCAAACGGCCACGGAAGATGGCCGCGGCCACCACGAAGGCCGCGAACAGGGAGCTCGAGAGCGCGCGCGCGAGATCGCCATCGAAGAGCGGCGGGCGTGCCCCGCGCATCACTTCGACCTCGCCGTGTGCGATGGCCGAGGCGCGGCGCGTCGCTTCACGCAGCGGGGGCAACCAATCCGGTTCGATCGCGGAGCTCATGGTGGGGCGGACGTAGCGCAACCATGGGAGACACGCTCGCGCGCCCCGGTGCAGGCGGCGCGTGCGTCCTGGCAACGCTGGTTGGCGTCGGGATCGGCGAGCTTTTCCGCCACACGGCAGAGCGCCTCAGCCTCGCTGCAAATCTTGGCCACACGCGGATCCTCGGCCGGGCAGGCTTCCGCGTCTTGAAGTCGCGCCGCTGCCTCGGCCAGGGCGGCTTCATGCTCCTGGATGCGGCGGAAGCCTTCGTCTGCGGGCAAGCTCGACGATCGCCCGCAGGCCGCCCACAGTAAGGCAAGCTGCAGATAAGTGAGGACATGGGGTGGTCTGGCACACCTTGACGTCCGATGACCCTGAACACACGACTCGCATTTTTTCACGGTGTCCTTCAGCCCATGCTAGCTTCCGCGGGCATCTACTCCTGCATCGGAGCTGGGTATGCCGCGCATTCACCACGCCACTCGAGAGATTCAGTTCAAGGTGGTCTACTACGGGCCTGGGCTCGGCGGGAAGACCACGAATCTCGAGCAGATCCACAAGCGGAGCAACCCCGCCCATCGCGGCAAGCTGGTTTCGCTGAATGCCGAGAGCGAGCGCACGCTGTTCTTCGACCTGCTGCCCATCGATCTAGGCCAGTTCCGCGGCTACACGGTGCGCTTGCACCTGTGCACCGTCCCCGGGCAGATCGCGCTCGACCAGACGCGCCGGCTGGTGCTGCGCAACGTGGACGGAATCGTGTTCGTCGTGGACAGCCAGCGGGAGCGGCTGGACGACAACATCGCCAGCATCCGCAACCTGGAAGCGAACCTCCTCTTGCAAGGCGACGACCCGAGCCGAATGCCGTTGGTCGTCCAGTACAACAAGCGCGATCTTTCGACCTCGATGCCAATCTGCGAGTTGCGCGAAGCGCTCGCGGTGCCGGAGAACGTCCCAGAGATGCAGGCCTGCGCCGTCCGAGGTGAGGGGGTGTTCGAGACCTTCAAGGCCATCGTGAAGTCCTGCATGAGTCTCGTGGGCGACCCGCGCGAGCGGCCCGAAGGGCGCATGGCCTCCGTGCTGCCGGCGCCGCTGCACTCGAGCATGTTCCCGGTGGCCGCGATGGGCGCGGCTGGCAACGAGGCCGTGCGAGACTACGCGCATCGCATGGGCATCGAGGTTCCCAAGGCGCCGCGCGTGCCGAGCTTCGGCACGGCGTCCTGAGCGCGCGCTCGATGAGCGTGGCCGTCGAGCCCATGCAGGTCGCGCCGGGCATCTCGATGCTCTCGGTGCGCACCCCCACGCTGCCGCCCGCGACCCATACCAACGCCTACTTGCTCGGTACGCGCGAGTGCGTGCTGGTGGAGCCTGCGTCGCCCTTCGCAGACGAGATCGAGCGCCTCGGCGGCTGGGTCGAGCAGGAGCTGCGCCGCGGCCTCCGGCTGCGCGCGATCTTGCTGACCCACCATCATCCCGATCACGTAGGGGGCGCGCTCGCGCTCGCCAAGCGCCTGGGGGCGCCGCTTTGGGCCCACGGCGCCACGCGGGATCGTTTGGGCGACGCGGTGCCGATCGCACGCATGCTCGAGGGCGGCGAGTGCATCGAGCTCGCTGGCCCCACGCCGATCGCGCTCGAGGCCGTGCACACGCCTGGGCACGCGCCCGGACACCTGTGCTTTCTCGCGCACGGGTCGCGCGCGCTGCTCGCGGGTGACATGGTCGCGTCCGTGGGGACCATCCTCGTGGACGCGCGCGACGGGGACATGCAGCTCTATCTGGACTCGCTCGAGCTCATGAAGCGCCTTGCGCCGAGCCAGCTGCTGCCGGCGCATGGAATGCCCATCGCCGATGCCGAGGCGCGCTTGAGCTTTTACGTGCAGCACCGCCTCGCGCGGGAGGCCAAGATCCACGCGGCCCTGTTGGGCATCGGCAAGGAAGCCAGCGTCGACGAACTCGTGCCGATCGCCTACGCGGACACCACGCCCGCGGCCTGGCCGCTCGCGAGGCTCGCCACCGAGGCCCACTTGATCAAGCTCGAGCGCGAAGGGCGCGCGCTGCGGCGCAAAGACGCGTGGGCCGTGGTGCCGGGAGCCTGAACGGCGCGCGCTTCACAGGGCGGGGCGCCGATAGCGCACGTCGACGGGCTGGCGACCGCGCAAGAGGCGGACGCGCGCGTGCGTGTTGGGTGGATCCCGGAGCATCCCGCGCGCGTGGGCCGCGGAGAGGACCGCCTCGCCGTCCACCGCAGCGATCACGTCACCGACCCGGAGCCCCGCCTTGGCAGCTGCGCCTCCCTGGGCGACCGAGGTCACGACGACCGCGTTCGGGTGCTGCTCCATCGTGAAGTCCGCCGGCTTTTCCGAGGCGCGCGCCCGTGCGGGAGGCGGGGGCGCGGAGGTTTCGCGCTCCTTGGCCGGCGCGCGCGCCGGCTCGTCGCTCGGCCGCGCCGGGCCGTCGTAGCGCCGCGGCAAGACGATGCGGATGTTGGGCAGCGTCTCGCCTGCGCGTGCGCGCACCGCTGCGCTGTGCGCTTCGCCGGCCTCCGGATGCGAGGCCCACAACGTCAGCACCCCAGGCGCGACCTGGGTGAGCGCGAAGCTCCCGTGTTCATCGGTCTCGGCGGTCGCGTCCCCATCGTCGGTGCTGACGAAGGTCAGCGGCACCGGGCGACCGAGGGAGTCCACCACGCTTCCGCCGATCCGCGCGGCCCTCCGCAGCGTGACGCGGACCTCGCGATCGGCGTGCTCCACCGGCTCGTCTTCCAAGCTGAGAAAGCCCGCGTGCTCCGCGCTCAGAAGATAGGGCGGCGCCGGGAGCTCGCGCAATCGCAGCCGACCATCGCGCTGACTCACCTGCGTGAACGCGTGTCGCATGTCCTTGGCCCTGAGGCTGACCACCACGCCATCGAGCCCGAAGCCGTAGTCGTCCACGACGCGCACGGGGAGCTCGAAGAGCTCGCTCGCGATCGACACATCGCAGCGCGCGGTGGCCTGCGCCGTCACGTTCAGGCGGCACTCGAGGGGCGCTCGCCCCTCGGGCTGCACGCGCACCGTGACGTCCCCCAGCACGTCGCGCAGCAAGAACTCACCGCGCTCGTCGGTGATCCCGCTCTGCTCCGCCTGCTCGCCCTGAATCGCCGCGACGTACACGCCGCCCACGCCGCGCTGACGTGCGTCGAGCACGCGCCCCGCCACGCGCCCCGCCACGCGCAGCACGATCTCGAGATCGTCGCGACGCGCATGCGGGGGGAGCGGCTCGAGGCTCAGCGTCACCGCGGCGTAGCCCGGCCGGCTCACGCGCAGGATCACGCTCCCCGGCTCGAGCCCCTCGATCCGAAAGGCGCCCGCCGCATCGCTCTCCGCGGCCAGCGTGCCGAGCGCGAACGCATGCTCGGGCGAGAGCGGAATGTGCGGCACCGGGCCCCGCGTGACCCCGAGCTCGCCCGGCACGATGGTGGCCTCTTGGCCCAGGCGCACCGCCACCGGCAGGCCTTCTCTGCTCGAGACGCTGAGCAGCGCACCCTGGACGGGTCGACCGCCCTCGTCGATCACGCGCCCCGCGAGGCTCGCCGATCCCTTGAGGCCGATCGCGAGCGGCTCGTCGATGGGTAAGCGCAGCTCCAGGCTCCTCGGGGCATAGCCCTCGGCCACGGCTTCCAGGCGCGCCGCCCCCGGCCACAGACCGGCCAGGGAGAACTTGCCGTCGCCCTCGCTGACAACCACCACCGGTTCGAGCCCGGGCGTCAGGTCCTGCACGCTGATGCGTCCGCCCGCGATGGCTTGGCCGGAGTCGTGATCCCGGAGGACCCCGTGCACCGTCGCCCCCTCTTCGAGCGTGAGCTCCACCTGCGCGCGCTGGCCCGGGATCACCTCGAGCGGCGCGGAGGCCCGCGCGATCCGCCCCGCGCTGCGTGCTCTCGCCTGGTATTGCCCGCCCGGCAGCCCCTCGAACAAGCAGCTGCCCTGGTCGTTCGCGAAACAGCTGGCCGCAGGCCACAGCCCCGTCCCCGTGAGCAACATCTGGGTGCCGAGCAAGCGGCTGCCCGGCGCGTCGCGCAGCGTCACCAGCAGCTCCCCCTGGCGCTGGAGAACCAACGCGAGCGGCCCCGGATCCTCTGGGCGCAGCACGTGCTCCACGGTGTCGTGGCCGACCGCGCTCGCCTCCAGGGACAGCGGCTCTGCGGGCAGCCCTTCCAGGCGAAAGTTCCCGGCCTCATCGGAACGTACCTGCTTGGGCAGGATCTCGGGGTCGTCCAGGGACGCCACGCGCACCAGCGCCGAGGCGAGCGGTTTGTCCTGGTCATCGCGCACGCTGCCGAGGAGCACCCGCTCCCCCTGCAGCTCCCTGGGCGCCACCGAGGGGGGGAGGGCGGTCCCCGCATCCGCGACCGTCTCCGCGACGCGTGCGTCCGGCGCGCGGGTCGGCTTCGCCAAAGACCAAGCGAACCAGGTTGCCAGGGCCAGAGCGAGCCCCGTGATCGCCGCCGCCCAGACCCAGCGACGCCCCGGCTTCGAACGCGGCGCTGCCTCCATCCCTTGATTGGGATCAGGCGGACCTGACGGCGTAGACGGGGGGCTCATGGGTGACTTTGCGGGGTTTCCCGGTGGGTGCTAGGGCGCCTTTCGGCCTCATTTATGGCATCCGCTGGACTGTTCAAGCTGCCGCCTGGTTGCGCCGAGAACTCCATCATCCTGCAATTTCCGGTGGCCCCGGAGTTTGCCGGAATGCGCCTCGATCTGTTCATCCAGACGCGCATCCCGCGCCTCTCGCGCACGCGCGCCCAGCGCATCGTGAAGGCGTGTGCCTACAATGAGGCCGGTCAGCGCAAGCGTGCCAGCGATCTGGTGCGCACGGGGGAGACCGTGTACCTGGTTCGCCCCCCCTTCGAGGAGCCGAACGCGCCCCGCGATCTGCCCATCGTCTACGAAGACGAAGCGATGCTCGCGATCAACAAGCCGCCCGGCCTGCCGGTCCATCCTTCCGCGAGCTACCACCGCAACACCGTCTCCTTCATCTTGCGCGAGCTCTACGGCCCCCAGGCCCCGCGCATCGCGCACCGGCTCGACCGCGAGACCAGCGGCCTCTTGCTCTGCGCGCGCACGCTCGAACACGAGCGGCTCTTGAAGAACGCGTTCGAGAACCGGCGCATGCAGAAGACCTATCTGGCGGTCGTGCGCGGCGAGATGCGTTCGGATGAAGGGACCATCGATCTCGACATGGAGCGCGCGCGCCAGGGCCTGCACATCCTGATGGAGGTCCGCCGAGGGGGCCTCTCCGCGATCACGGACTACCGCGTGCGCGCGCGCATCCCGGGCTACAGCCTGGTGGAGCTGTTTCCCCATACGGGGAGGCAACATCAGCTGCGCGTGCACCTATCTGCCATCGGTCATCCGATCGTAGGGGACAAGCTCTATGGTCCCGAGCGGGAGGCGCCGTTTCTGGAGACGATCGAGACCGGGCTGACGCCTGAGTTGGTGGCGCGCCTCGGGCACGAGCGTCACGCGCTGCACGCCTTTCGCCTCTCGTTCGAGCACCCCCTGAGCGGCAAGAACGTGGAGCTCGAGGCCCCGCTGACCTCCGATCTCGTGACGCTGTGGAGCCGGCTGGGACAGGGCGCGGAGATCGCGCTCCAAGCTTGCGCCCACCGTTGAACGGATCGCGATCGCCACGTACAGTGCTCACTCATGCGACGGAGATCACCAACTTCACGCCTTACACGCGCGCGGGGCGTGGCTTCGCTGCTGCTGCTCTGCGGCAGCCTTGGGGGCGCGGCCTGCCACAAGGCGTCCACGTCGCCCGGCGTTGCTTCGGCTCCGCTCTCGGCGGATGAAGCGCGCCTCTTCGAGCGTGGGGTAGATTTCGTCGCCAAGCCCGACGGCCTCGAGGGGCGCTGGCGCGAGGACTGGGACGCCGAGCTCGAGCAGCGCGTGCGCAGCGCCGATCTGGTGGCGCTCGTCACCGTGCGCACGCTGCGCACGGACACGGCGCCGGATCAACGCGTCACCCATCGCCTCGCCGCCCACGTGGAACGCGTGATCGCGGGCCAGAAACGCGCTGACGAGCTCGAGCTCGCGTCCGACGAGGCGGCCGCAGGCTTTGCCAGTCTCGACCAGGCCATGTCGCGCATGGCCGATCAAAAGTTCGTGGCGTTCGTGAGGTGGTCGCCCGACGCATCCGGCGAACCCACGGCGTACTTTCACCTCTCGCCCGCGAGCGCCGAGGTGCTGGAGCAAACCGAGGGGACGGTCACGCGCGTGCGCCCCCGCGAGCCGGCCCAGGGGGATCGCGTCATCATCCGCACCCACTAGCGCGCATTTCACAAATCCCCGCACCGCCTCGCGGGCGGCGCAGCGCGCCGAAGGGTGCACTCGCGGCTGGGCGGGGCCCCCTGGGCGCTCTAGACTGGTTGCGTATGTCCACCCCATCTTCACGTCATGCACGGGCCGGCCGGATCTTGGCGGCCGTCGTGCTCTGTCTGGCTGGCTCGGCGTGCGGTAGCCGGGAGCAGACTCAAAAACCGCCCCCCGCGCAGCCGCCGGCGGAGGCCCCCCCCGCCGAGAAGAAGGCTGAAGCGCCCACGCCGAGCATCGACGACACCAGCTTCCATCTGGCGCTCGAGAGTCAACCCACCTACACATCGGGGCAAGCAGGGACCGTACAACTCGTGCTCCAGGGGCGCGGGGGCTACCACGTCAACGAGGACTACCCCCTGCGGGTGAACGTCAAGGCGAAGGGCGCAGTGAAGCTCACCAAGGATGCGCTCAGCAAGAGCGACGCCGCCCAGTTCGACGCGGAGCAAGCCCGCTTCGAGCTCGGGTTCTCGGCAGAGCCCGGCACGCACGAGCTCTTGGCCACGGTCGACTTTGCCGTCTGCACCAAGGAGACCTGTGTCCCCGATCAGCGCACGGTGGCGGTGGCGCTCAAGGTGGAGTGAGCCCGCGCGCGTGGCGTCGAAGCACGCCCGCCCCATCCGCGCCGAACGAGGACGCCGCGGCCGCGCGACATGCCAACAAGCTCGCGCTCACCTCGCCTGGGAGGTGTAAGATCAAGGCATGGCCGACCTCAAGCAGGAGCTCGAACGCATCGGGGCGAGAGTTCGGGAGCGCTTCGACGCCGAGAAGCGCGTGCTCTCGTTCACCGAGTATCTGGACGAGTTCGCACAGCACCCCTTCCGCCATTCGCGCGATGCTGCGCGCTACTTGCACGATTGTTTCGAGTACTACGGGACCTATCAGGTGGAACGGCCGTGGGGTGAGCTCACTCGCTTCAAGCTGTTCGATCTCGAGTTCGAGCGCGCAGAGGGCCTGAGCCCGCACGACTTCTTGATTGGCCACGAGTCCCTTCAGCTCGCCTTCTTTCGCGCGCTCGCCAATTTCGTGCGCGAGGGGCGGGCCAATCGCCTGCTCTTGCTCCACGGCCCGAACGGCAGCGCGAAGAGCACGTTCGCGGCGTGCATCATGCGCGCCCTGGAGCACTACTCGAAGCAGCCCGAGGGCGCGGTCTACCGCTTCTCATGGATCTTCCCCCGCGGCACCGACGGCAAGGCCATCGGGTTCGGTTCGCGTGACGACGGCCCGCGGCCAGGCGAGAGCTACGCGCACCTGCCCGAGGGGCGGGTGGACGTCAAGATCCGCAGCCCGCTGCGCGAGCATCCATTGCTGCTCATTCCGCTGCGCGAGCGCACGGCGCTCCTCGAACAGGCCTTCAGCGCGCACGGGATCAGCGAGGCGCCGCCGGTCGGCACCGCGCGCGGCCAGCTCGGCCAGAAGAATCGGCAGGTGTTCGAAGCGCTGCTCACGGCCTATCGCGGGGATCTCGCCCGCGTGCTCGCCCACGTGCAGGTCGAGCGGTACACCATCTCGCGTCGCTATCGTATCGGCGCGGTCACCATCGGCCCGCAGATGGCCGTCGACGCGAGCGAGCGTCAGCTCACCGCCGACACCTCGCTCAACTCGCTGCCCGCCTCGCTCAGCTCGCTCACTCTGTTCGAACCCTACGGCGAGTTGGTCGACGCCTCGGGGGGGCTGCTCGAGTACAGCGACCTGCTCAAGCGCCCGCTGGACGCCTGGAAATACCTGCTGCTCGCGATCGAGACGGGAGAGGTGTCGCTCACCTTCTCTACCTTGCCCATCAACGCGGTGATGATGGCGAGCTCCAACGAGCTCCACCTCAACGCGTTCAAGGAGCACCCGGACTATCACTCCTTCCGCGGGCGCATCCAGCTCTTGCGCGTGCCCTACCTGCGCGATTATCGGCAAGAGCAGCGCATCTACGAGACGCAGATCGCCTCGCAGGTGCGCGTGCACGTCGCGCCCCACGCCATGTACATCGCGGCCCTGTGGGCCGTTCTCTCGCGCCTGCGCCGCGCCGATCCAGAGCGCTACGCCGACCGGCAGCTCGGCGCGCTCGCGGCCGATCTCACTCCGATGGAGAAGGCAGAGCTCTACGCCGACGGGATCACGCCCAAGCGCATGGGCGCCGACGAGACCTTGCGCATCAAGAACGGCATCAAGGAGATCATGGTGGAGGCCGAGCAAGCGGCCGTCTACGAAGGCCTCACGGGCGCCTCACCGCGCGAGATGCGTACGCTCCTGCTCGATGCTGCCCAGCACCCCGAGTTCACCTGCCTGTCGCCGCTGGCCGTGCTGTCGTGTATCCGCGGGCTCTGCCGCAGCGGAGATTACGGCTTTCTCCGCGAGACCCCGTCCGCGGGCTACCACGATCACGCGGGCTTCATCGAGCAGGTGCGCGAGCGTTGGCTCGATCGCGTAGACCGTGAATTTCGCGATTCTACGGGGCTCGTGGAGGAGGCGCGTTACAGCGAGCTCTTCGACCGCTACATCACCCACGTCTCTCACCACATCAAGGGCGAGCGCGTCTTCAACCGCGTTACGGGTGTCAACGAGGAGCCCGACCGCGACATGATGACGAGCGTCGAGAAGACGCTCGGCGCGGGCAGCAACGTGGAGGTCTTTCGGCGCGGCCTGATCAACGCCATCGCCGGCTACGCCATCGATCATCCCGGTGACAAGGTGGAGTACGGCAAGGTCTTCCCGCGCCACCTCGAGCGCCTCAAGGAGGCCTACTTCGCCGATCGCCGCAAGCACTTGCAGGAGATCGGCCAAGACATCCTGCGCCTGTTGGCCAAGGAAGAAGGAGACGGACTCGCCCACGACCGGATCGAGTTGGCCAAGGCGGCCAGCGAGCGCCTGTTCGCCCGCTACGGCTACAACCAAGACAGCTTGCGCGACGCGCTGGGGGAGCTCCTTACGCGCCGCTACAAGCCCTGAGGCCCCGTGATACCGCTGCTCTCACGTGAATCGGTGCGCGCGCTGGACCGCGATGCCATCGCGCGCCTCAAGGTGCCGGGCATCGTGCTGATGGAAAACGCCGGGCTCGGCGCGACCGAGGTGCTCTTGCGTGAGTTCGGGTCTGAGCGCGCGCGCGACGCGCTCGTCCTGGGAGGGCCCGGACAAAACGGCGGAGATGCGTGGGTCGTGGCGCGGCAGCTCGAGCTGCGCGGGTTTTCGCCGCGCTGCGTGTTGGTCGGCGATCCCGCGATGGTGCGCGGGGATGCGCGGGTCAACCTCGAAGCGCTGCGCGCGCTGGGTGTGATGGTCGAGGTGTGCGGCGAGCGCGAGCTGCCGCGGCTCTCGGGCGCGCTCGCGCGTGCGTCGTTGGTGGTCGACGGCCTGTTCGGCACCGGCCTAGACCGCGACATTCAGGGTTTTCAGGCCAGCGTGGTCGAGGCGGTCAACGCGGCCCACAGGCCCGTGTTCGCGCTGGATCTTCCGAGCGGGATCGACGCGGACACGGGACAGATCCGCGGCGTCGCTATGCACGCTCGCTGCACGGCGACCTTCGCCGCGCACAAGCCGGGGCTTCATCAGTTCCCTGGCGCCGAGCTCGCAGGCCGCGTGTACGGCGTGAGCATCGGCGTGCCGCTGCCCAAGCAGCCGCCCTGGGGGATCATCGAGGCCGAGGACGTTGCCGCCGCCGTGCCGGCGCGTCACCCGAACGCCCACAAGGGCACGAACGGGCGCGTGTTGATCCTCGCAGGCTCGCGCGGGAAGACCGGCGCGGCGCTGCTCTCCGGCACCGGGGCGCTGCGCGCCGGTGCGGGACTCGTGACCATCGTCAGCGACGCGGAGACCCAGCGTGTGCTCGAGCACAAGGTCGTGGAGCTGATGACCGAGGCGCTCTCGGATGCAGCGCCGCGTGACGACGCGCTCGCGCTCGCGGCCAGCTGCGATGCGGCCGTGCTCGGCCCGGGCTTCGGACTAGCGGAGGATCGGCGTGCCCTCGCCCGCGAGCTGGCCGTGGCGCTGCCCGTGCCTTGCGTGCTCGATGCCGACGCGTTGAGCGCGCTCTCGGGCCATCTTCAAGTCCTTCGGCAGGCCAGGGCCCCGCGCATCCTCACCCCGCATCCCGGTGAGGCCGCGCGGCTCCTTGGCTCCTCGGTGGCCCAAGTCGAGGCCGATCGCTGCGCGCGTGCCCGGGAGCTGGCCGAGGCGAGCGGCCAGGTGGTGGTGCTGAAGGGCGCCCGCACCGTGATCGTGTCCCCCGACGGGGAGCTGCGAATCTGCCGGTCGGGCACCCCCGCCCTGGGCACGGCAGGAACCGGCGACGTGCTCTCGGGGGCGCTCGCCGCGCTCAGCGTCTCCTTGGCCCCATTCACGGCTGCGTGGGCGGGGGTGGAGCTGCACGCCCGGGCCGGCACCCTCGCGGCGCGAGCTGACCGGGGCGCGCTGGCGAGCGAGGTCGCAGCGCAGCTGGCCGCGGCACTCGCCCAGTGTCGCCCGGCCCCGTCGGCCAGCATGACCGATCCCGGGGCGTGACTCGGCGCGTCGAAAGTGTGAGCGAGGACACGTGTTTTCGAAGATATTCCCGGAAACGGCGCCGTGTGTGAAAGATCGACATCACCTGTGTCGAGCCCTATGGCGCAGATGTCATGGTTCCCGGCGGTCTCCTGCTCTTCCCGCTCAGTCAGGACGTGTTCGTGGGTGCGTTTGGTGGGTTAAATCAGATGTTTGTGCTTGATGGCACATGCGTTGCGTAGGCTTCGGCTGACTGCGTTGGGCAGACCCCCCGCAACCAGGAGATGCCAGCATGGAGAGCCAGCTCGCCTCGCGTCAGGATGACTCTTTCGACGCTGCCGTAGCGCGTCATGTCCCCGCCCTTCGGGAGGCCGCGCGACGTCTCACCGGTAGCCTCGATGAGGCCGATGACCTGGTCCAGGAAGCTGTCCTGCGCGCCTGGACGTTCTGGGATCGCTTCGAGCCGGGCTCCAACGCGCGCGCCTGGCTGCACCGTATCCTCGTCAATACGTTCATCAACGCCTACCGCAAGCAACGCCGCGAGCGCGAGCTGTTCCGCTTGGCGGGCGAAGAGGCCAGGCGTGAGGCGACCACCTGCAGCGTGCTGCGGGCCGCTGAGCGCGACGGCCTGGGCGATGAGGTGGGGGCGGCGCTCGCCTCGCTCCCCTCGGAGTTCCGGGCGGTGGTGGAGCTCGTGGACCTCGGTGATTTTAGCTACCGCGAGGTGGCCAGCGAGCTGGGCTGCCCGATCGGTACGGTGATGTCGCGCCTGCACCGCGCGCGTAAGCAACTCGGTGAGCTGCTCGCGGAGTACGCCTCGCTCGAGGGCTACATGCCGCTCGCAAGCGCGGCAGCCTAGCGCGCGTCTCACCTGTTTCAGTAACGTCTCCTCGCGTCCCTACGTCCAACTGCTCGAGGCGGTCAGATGTGGGCTGCGCGCGTTCCGGCTTTTCTTAGGCCGCGCCACGTCCAAGCTGGCTCCCTTGACGCTGCGCGCGGCAATTCCCATATTCGGACCTCGTTTGGCCCGCGCGATGTCCAGCGTCCGCCTGCCTGCGAGCAAACGTGCGCGATCGCGCGTGAGGAGTTCTCAAGAAGATGGCCAAGACCTATTCGGATCTGCTGCAGGACGTGAAGGGCCGCATCAAGCAGGTCACCCTCGACGAGATGAAGCGTCGCCTCGAGGCCAAAGAGGACTACGTCTTCGTGGACGTGCGCGAGAAGGACGAGACCAAGAACGGTTTCATCCCGGGCGCCGTGCTCTTGCCCCGCGGCTTTCTCGAGATGCAGGCGGAGAGCAAGCTCCCCGACAAAAAGGCCAAGCTCATCGTGTATTGCGCGGGCGGCGTCCGCTCCGCGTTCGCGGCGAACATGCTTCAGGAGATGGGCTACGAGCACGTGGAGTCCGCCAACCCCGGCTTCGTGCGCTGGAAGGACATGGCCTACCCAACCGAAATGCCGGCCCAGCTCACGCCCGCGCAGCTCGAGCGCTACTCGCGCCACCTGCTCCTGCCCGAGGTGGGCGACAAGGGGCAAGAGAAGCTGCTCAAGTCACGCGTGCTGCTGCTCGGCGCGGGCGGACTCGGCTGTCCTTCCGGCTACTACCTCGCGGCTGCGGGCGTCGGGACCCTTGGCTTCGTCGATGCGGACGTCGTCGATTCGTCGAACCTGCAGCGTCAGATCCTGCACGGGACCGATCGCATCGGCATTCCCAAGGTCGACAGCGCCGAAAAGACGCTCACCAACCTGAACCCGGACGTGAAGGTGGTGAAGTTCCAGGAGCGCATGACCAGCGCCAACATCGACCGCATCCTCGACCATGGCTGGGATGTCATCGTGGACGGTGTCGACAACTTCCCCACGCGCTACCTCCTCAACGACGCCACGGTCTGGCGCAAGATCCCGGTGATCCACGGCTCGATCTTCCGCTTCGACGGACAGGTCACCACCTTCTGGGCGGACAAGGGGCCGTGCTACCGCTGCCTCTACCCCGAGCCTCCGCCGGCGCACCTCGCGCCGTCTTGTTCGGAGGCCGGCGTGCTCGGCGTGTTGCCGGGCATGATCGGGCTCGTACAGGCCACCGAGGCGATCAAGATCCTCCTCGGTCAGGGTGACCCGCTGGTCGGGCGCTTGCTGACCTACGATTCGCTCAAGATGACCTTCCGCACGCTCAAGCTACGCAGGGACAAGGAGTGCCCGGTGTGCGGCGATCATCCGACCATCAAGGAGTACATCGACTACGAGGGCTTCTGCTCGCGCTGAG
>JBIQKA010000099.1:0-18398 GCA_044507075.1 Myxococcales bacterium | reverse complement strand
CCGCCATCCGTCGTCCAATCGGGCGCGTCCTCGGTGCACGAGGTGCACAGCAGGAGACAGAGACACGCCGCCCAAGAACCACGCAGGAGAGCATTCATGGCCGAGGAGCCAATCCTGAATTGAAGCAAAACACAAGCCCGAGCAGTACAGACGGAAAAGTGCAGACTACAGGCCCAAAGCCTCTCTTGCCCGTCGACGTGCGCATGCGGTTCGACGTGCCCTGCACCTTTGCCGTGGCGACCGACGACCGCGTGCGCGGTCTGTCCGCTCTCTGACCAGCGCCGCCCCGCGCTCGACCTTGACGCTGGCACAGCGCCCCCCTAAACGCTGTCCGCATGTACGTATTCACGCTGCTGACGCACTCCTGGCTGCGCTACTTGGTGCTGTTCTTCGGCGTCTTTCTGCTCGTGACGAGCTTCGTCGCGATGCGCCGGGGCCGGAGTTGGGCCGCGGTCGACGAGCGCGCGCACGTACGCTTTCTCGCGGTGCTCGACGTCCAGACATTGCTCGGTCTGCTCCTTTACTTCGTGCTGAGCCCGTTCACCGCCGCGACGTTCGCAGACCTCGGCGCCGCCATGAAGAACCCGGCGCTCCGGTTCTTCGGCGTCGAGCACATCCTCACCATGTTGCTCGCCGTCGTCGTCGCGCACGTCGGCCGCGTGCGCAGCAAGAAGCGCGAGGGCGGCGCGCGCCATCGCACCACGTTCGTCACCCAGTGCGCGTGGCTCCTGCTGACCCTGAGCGCCATCCCGTGGCCGGGCCTCGACATCGGCAGGCCGCTCTTTCGCTTCTGAGCGCGCCGTGCGACACGTCGGCGTTGGCATCTCCTGGCCGAGCGTGTACAAGGTCACGAACTTCTGAAGAGGGTAGTCGATGTCCGTGCGCAGGGATGGCCGAGTCTTATCTGTGGGTGCGCTCGCGCTCGTGGCAGGGTGCACTGTTTCGGCTACGCGGCCCGCGAACCAACCCGCGGCGCAAGCCGTCTCGCAGACTCCTTCCGCCATCGAGATTCCAGCGGTCGTCACCACCGCCGAGCTGCCCCGCGTGCGCGTGGCGAGCGGGCTCTTGAACCCGCGCGGCATGTTCCTGAGCGAAGATGGCTCGCTGCTCGTCGCGGAGGCAGGCACGGGGGATCCCCAGAATCCAGACACGGGCGCGCTGTCGCGGTTGCGGGATCTCAATCAGGACGGCGATTTCGATGACGAGGGCGAGCGCAGCACCCTGCTCGACAAACAGCGCTCGGTGAACATCCTCGACATCGTGCGTCGCGATGAGGTGTTCGGGATGGCGAGCATCGCAGAGGGCGGTGGCACCGTGCTGGCATCGCTCGCCTATTTCGGTGGGCCCTCCACGCTCTTTCGGATCGATGGAGACCAGGTGAGCAGCTGGGGCGCCACGCACACCAACATCAACGATCTCGCCTACGACCTCCGGCGAAAGGTGTGGGTGGGGGTGGCGAGCACGACCGATGAGGTGCTCGAGCTTGCGCCCGGCGGAGGCACGCAGCGCGTGCTCAAGATCGCGCCCCTCGCCAGCGGGCAGGACGCCGTGCCCGCCTACCTGCGGTACGACCCTCTGACCACCGACCTCCTGGTGACGCTGTTTTCGGGCTCACCGGAGGGCGAAGAGGGCGGCGATGGCACCGAGATCGTGCCGCGCTCGGCCAGCATCGTGCGCGTGCACGCGGAGACGCGGAGCATGGAGCCCGTGATCATGGGCCTGACGGTGCCCACGGATCTCGAGATCACCGAAGATGGCTCGATCTACGTGCTCGAGTTTTGCGACGCGTTTCTCGATCCGGTGGCGCGCCGTGAGGACATGCAGGCCGGGCCGATGCACGGCGGCTTTCGACGCTTCTCGGGGCGGCTGTTACGGATCGAGCGCCCGTCGGGCAGCGTGACGGTGGTGGCCAGTGGGCTCGACGCCCCGACCAACCTGGCGCGCTCGGGGAACTCCCTCTACATCGCCCAGGGCATGGGCACCCCCGCTCGTCTGATTCCGGGGCCCGACGGCAATCCACTCCCGCTGACCGGTTTCATCGAGCGGATCACCCTCCCCTGATCGACTCGTTCGACTCCGCCGGGCGCTCAGCCGAACAGCTGCGTCAACAGGAAGTCTTTCACTTCGCTTTGATGGAAGTGATCCTTGGCAGCGCGCCGATTGGAGCAGATCACGAGCGGGCCCTCGTCGCCCACGGTCACGCGACCATGCGTGCCTTGCACCAGCTCCGGCCTGAGCGGGATCACGTCCATCAGATAGCGGAAGCCCAGCATCTTCTTGGCGAGCGTCCAGCCGATACGCGCCTTCACGAGGGGCTGGTCGGGATCGAGGAACAGCTCCACCGGGTCGTAGCCGGGCTTGCGGTGGATGTCGACGGTGCGCGCGAAATCGGGCGCACGCGCGTCGTCGAGCCAGTAGTAGTACGCAAACCAATGGCCGGGCTCCGCCACCGCGACCAACTCCCCGGAGCGCGGATGGTCGAGGCCGACCTCTTTCTTGCCAACCTCGTCGAGCACGCGCTCGATTCCCGGCTCCCTGCGTAGCAGCTCCTTGACCTTGCTCAGGTCCGCAGGATCGCGCACGTAGACGTGGGCGAGCTGGTGGTCGGCCACCGCGAACGCGCGTGACGCACCCGCGTCGAGCAGCTCGAACCCCAACGTCTCCTGGACCGAAAGCAACCCCGCTTCACGCAGGCGCTGATTGATGCGCACCACCCCGCGCGCCTGCTCGATGCCGTACTCCGAGACCACCACCACGTCGGCGCCGCTCGCGCGCGCGTGCTGGATCAGCTCACCTGCCACGGCGTCCACTGCCCGCAGCTCACTTCGGATCTGTGGATGGCTCGGCCCATACTTCTGCAGCCCGTAGTCGAGATGCGGCAGGTACACGAGCGTCAGCTCCGGCCGCTGCTCGTCGTACACGACGCGGGTCGCCTTGCCGATCCAGGCGCTCGAGCGAATGTCGGCGTTCGGCCCCCAGAAGTGGAAGAGCGGGAAGGTGCCGAGCCGCTCTTGCAGCGCCTTGCCGAGGGCCTGCGGATTAGAGTACACGCTCGGGAGCTTGCGACCGTCGGCGGGATAGATGGGGCGCGGGGTGACCGAGTACTCGGCGGACGAGTACATGTTGTACCACCAGAACATCTGCGCGGTGCGCAGGCCGGGCTGCCGGTTGCGCGCTGCTTCCCAGAGCTTTTCGCCCGCCATCAGTCGGTGCGACTGACGCCAGAACAGCACCTCGGAGAGCTCCCGAAAATACCAACCATTGGCGACGATGCCGTGCTCGCGCGGCATCAGGCCGGTCAGCATCGTGGCCTGGGTCGAGCAGGTGACGGCCGGGAGCACCGGCGTGAGCGGCGCCACGAACCCATCGTTGGCGAGCGCCGACAGTTGGGGCGTATCGGGCCCGAGCATCGAAGGCGAAAGGCCCACGACCAAGATCACGAACAGACGGCGCTCACTCATCCCAGGACTCCTTGCGCCCAGCGCAGCTCGGCCGCGAGCCCGCGCACGAGCTCCACGTCATTCGTGGGCCGCGCATTCGGAGGCAGCACACTCCAGGTATAGGTCTCGACTTCGAGGTGTGGCACCGGATCGAGCCGCGAGAACTCGCCGAGCGCGCGCTCGAGAAACGGGCGGGTCGTCGCGATACGTCCCACGAGCACGCGGTGGATGGGCACGTGAAAGTGCACGCGCCAGGGGCGATCGGACGGCAAGTCAGCGGCTGCGTTCAGGTCGTCGACGCCCCAGAGGCTTTCGTCCTCGCCCCGCGCGCGCACCTGGTGCAAGTAGCGCGCCTCATCGAAGGCCATGAGCTCTCTGCGCGCGTCCGGGTCGGAGGGGTCTTTCAGCTCCAGGGCGCTCGAGAGCTGCACTTTGCCGATGCGAACGCCTGCCGCGTGCAAGGCGCGAATCGACTGTTCGGCATCTTCGAAGCAGATCGCCTGATGGCAGGTGTCGTAGCAGAGCCCGAGGTGGCGCTCGATCAGCTCCACCGGCGTGCCGCATTGCCTGGCCACGGACGGGAGCAGCTCGCTGAAGAACTGGATGGCGTCGGCGCTGCTCTCGAGCCAACAGCCCGGCTCCGGCTCGAGGCAGATGCGGATCGCGCGTCCGGTCTGATCGTGCAGTCGAGCCAGGTCCTCACACAATCGACAGAGCATGCCCGCCGCCCGCTTCGACACCTCACGGCGGTCCTCCCCGTGGGCCTCTTCTCGGTGACCGATGGGGAGGGTGGAGATGGTGCCCTCGCGCAGATCGGGCGGGAGCAGTCGAGCGAGCACGCGCGAGAGACCGAGCAAGTAGTCGCGACGCTCATCGGTGCCGAGATCCGGGTGGTACACGCGCCGCTTGACCACGCCGTCTTGGAAGTTGCCGTAGGGGAAGCCATTCATCGTGCAGACCAGAAGCCCGGCGCTCTCCAGCGCCGCGCGCAGCGCGTCGAGCCCGGCGGCTTCGAGCTCCTTCAGCGCGACATGGCTGAGCCAGAGGCCGAAGCTGAGCTCGCGCACGTCGAGCTCGGCGCGCACGCTCCCCCCAAAATGGCGCACCGCGTGCAGCACCGAGTCGAGCGACTCGCCTGGATGGACGTTGGCGCAGTAGCCTAGGATCGCGCTCGCCCCACCGTGCGTACGAATGCGCATGCTCGCCTGCGCTTCTGGCCCTAGCTCCGCACCGGCGTCTGACCGCGCAGCACGGAATTGCCTTCGAAGAGCTGAGCCTGATCGATCGCGCGCGCGGCGAGATCGGCGCGATCGAGCTTGCCCGACTGCTCGAAGTAGCAAACCGGGTTTTCGAACACCACGCGCTCGATGTCCGCCTGGGAAAAGCCCGCGGCGCGCATGGCCTCGGCGGTCTTGGGCACCTTGAGCGGATCGCTCTTTCCCCAATCGGCCGCGCTGTTTACGACCATGCGCTCGGTGCCGTAGCGCTTGAGCAGCTCGACCATGCGGGCCTCGGTGAGCTTGGTGTCGGGATACACCGAGTGCCCGGCCCAGCAGCCGGTCTGGCGCACCAAGGGCAGCGTCTCTTCGTTGTTGTGATCGATGAGGACCAGGTCCTCCGAGATGCCGCACTCGCGCACGAGGGCGAGCGTGCGCTCGGTGCCGCGCTTCTTGTCGCGATGGGGCGTATGGATGAGCGCAGGCAGGGCGAGCTCCTTGGCCATCTCGAGCTGGGCCGCGAACGCCTCCTCTTCGGCGGCCGTCACGTCGTCGTAACCGATCTCCCCCACCCCGACCACGCCGTCCTTGGCCAAGAAGCGCGGCATCAGCTCCAACACCGGCTTGGCGAGTTGCGGATCATTGGCTTCCTTGGGATTGAGGCCGATGGTGCAGTAGTGAGCGATGCCGAATTGGCTGGCCCGGAAACGCTCCCAGCCGATCAGGGCGCTGAAATAGTCGATGAACGAGCCCACCTGCGTACGGGGCTGCCCAAGCCAAAACGCGGGCTCGACCACGCCCACGATGCCGGCTTGGGCCATGGCCTCGTAGTCATCGGTGGTGCGCGCGCTCATGTGGATGTGCGGGTCGAACATTCTCATGGGACTGCTCCAGAAGGGGCTCTCGGGCTTGCGTTCACTGCCGCGAGCGCGCTGGCCAGGGCAGCGCGCACGCGTTCGTCGGACTCGACGTCCAGGGCTTCTATCAAAAACGACGCGATCCGTGGCTGCCGAACGCGCTCGAGTCCGCGGGCTGCGCCCAACCGGACCTCGGCGCTCGCATGCCGTGCGTAGCCTAACATCTTGGCGACGGCCCCGGGCCGGGGATAGGGCGCGATCACCTGCCAGATCGCGTTGGGAAAGCCGCGGCCGGCGGACTCCTGCTCCTCGACGTACTCGAGGGCCATGCGCGCGAGCTCGGGGTTTTCGCGCCGGTTCAGGCCGACGATCCGCTCGAGCGGGGCGCGCACGAAGGCCGCCTTCATCACCAGCTTGTTCCACTCGAGCTCCGGATAGTGACGCGCCGGATAGGGCGTGTCGCAGGCCACCGCAGTGAACAAGCGAACATCGTTGGTGCGCCCCGCGTCGAGCGACAGCGCCAAAAAGCGCTCCGCCCGTTCCAAGAGCGGCAGCGCGCGGACCGTGGCCAACTTCTCCAGCGTGTCCCCTTCGCGGTAAACGGCCCAGACGGCCTGATCGAGCAGCTCGTCCGAGGCTTGCGCCACCTCCAGGAGCAGCAAGACACGCGCGGCGACGTCCGCGCTCCACTCCGACAGCGTCACCGGCCCATCGGGCCCCACCAGCTCAGGATCTTGCACCTCGAACGGGCTGCGCCCGACGAGACGGGCTGCCCCGGCGAAGGCCGTAAGCAAGCGATTGAGCTCCGGCCCCGCGCGCAGCCCCTCGAGGACGGCGCCAAAACGTTCCATCGCCTCGGGCTGCGTAACGCGCGCCAGCGCTTCGCGTAGCCGCGCACTCGCAGTCCATGTTGAGGTGGAGTCCGAACCTTGCATGCGAGGCGTGCTTGGGCAATTACCACGAAACGCGTACGAGCGAGCTCGATTTCAGCTGCGCACGCCCCCACTCTCCTTACCGAACCGAGGGTTCATGCAAACGTCAGAACTCACGCAAACGATCGAACCTCTGCTTACGGGCGGTGCCCCGCAATACGAGGCGGCGCTGCGCGCGGTCGCCGCGTCCTTTGGTGCCGTGAGCGGCACCCTGCATCGAGCCGACGGCAAGGAGCCGTTGCTGCACATGGTTGCACACCTGGGTTTGCCGGAGGCGATCCTCGCCGTCACTTCGCGCATCCCGTTCGGCAAGGGCATCGCCGGCCTGTGCGCCGAGCGCCGCGAACCGGTCACGCTCTGCAACCTGCAGACCGACGACTCGGGCAAGGCGCGGCCCAACGCCAAGCAGACCGGAGTGGCGGGAGCCATCGCCGTGCCGGTGTACGCGGCGGGGGGAGCGCTCGTGGGGGTCTTGGGCGTGGGCAAGCCAAATGAGCACACGTACACGGCGGACGAGCATCGCCTGCTCGCAGCATGCGCCGACCTGTTTGGGCGCGCCCTCTCGGCTCCAGGAGCCGATTGAGGCTGCGCGTCATCAGGTCAGGTAGTACCAGCGCTTGAGCAGATACGCCGGCAGGGCCAGGGCGAACACGACCGCGGCCATGCGTGGTGACCCGGAAGCTGCGACAAAGCCCGCGTCGAGGGCGGGCATGAGCAGAATCCCTCCGCCGATGGCTTGGCCCAGGCGCTTCGGACTCACCTCACGCAACAGCGGGGAAAACAGGCGATATCCGCGCCACAGCGCGAACACGCAGCAAAGCACGAGCGCGACGTCGGCGGCAGCGTGGGCGTGCTCACGCGCCCCCCGGACCCACAGCAGCCCGGCGAGCCAAAGCACAAAGAACCCAGCAAAGCTCCTGATCGTGCCACGCAGCTGCGCGGGGGCCGTGCCGAAGACCTCGAAGCGCGAGAGCCGCGTGATCAACAGGGTAAATGCGAACGCCGCGACCGGCGCCGCCCAGAGCGGGAGCGCGGGCGCAGAAAGGACGCTGAAGCCCAGGGTGAGATTGAGCCCGCGGCAGGCGCCCATGGCGAGCGGTCCGAGCGCGGTGTGCTTGAGGCGCGCGTCGTAGAGCAAGACGCATAGCGTCAACGCGAGCGCGACCGCGAGCGGGCGCCCCCCTGCGATGGCCGCAGCGCCGAGGCCGAGCGCGACCAGGCCCGTACCGAGCACGCGCGCAGTGTTCGCAGAGACCTCCTGGGCAGGAATGGGGCGCTCGGGGCGCTCGCGCGCGTCCACCTCGCGATCGAAGTAGTCGTTCCAGACCATCCCCGCCGTGTAGAGCGCCCCCGAGGCCGCGACGAGCGCGAGGTCTGGGCCGTGCAGGTGCCCGCCGCGCACCAGGGCGACGCCCGCCACCACGTTCGCAAACGCGGTGAACACATTGGGAATCCGGGCCAGGCGCAAGAGCGGGCGCAGCTTCACGCGCAGTGTTCCACGACGCACCCCGAGCGGGCCGGCTGCCCTGCACGTGCGCGCAAGAAGCCGATGCACTCCCGGATGAGGGGAACCTCGAGCACATGCACTTCGCGTCCCCGCCCCAGCTGCTCGAGCAGGGTCACCGTCAGCTCGCCGCCCAGGTGCTCGCGAAACTCTTCGAGCCCGCGCAGCAACTCGAGCCCGTGGCTGCCCTTCTGGTCGAGCGCCTCATCCCACAAGGGCAGACCGATGCGCTCGAGCAGGCGCAGGACGCGCTCTGCGTCGTGCAGCCCGATCATGCCCGCCTCCGCGGAGTAGCGGGTGTCGAGCGCGAGCCCGATGGCCACCGCTTCGCCGTGGCTCAGACGGTGCGCGGTCATGCTCTCGAGCTTGTGCGCCGCCCAGTGGCCGAAGTCGAGCGGTCGGGCGCTGCCATATTCGAACGGATCGCCCGCGGTCGCGATGTGCTCGAGGTGAAGCTCCGCGCACCGTCGCACCAGGTGCGCGACGGGCTCGGGCTCGAGCCGGGCGAGTTGGTCAGCATGGCCCTCGAGCCACTCGAAAAAGACCCGGTCCTTGATCAACGCGACCTTGACCGCCTCGGCCATGCCGGCGATGGCATCGCGCTTGGGCAAGGTGCGCAGGAAGTCCAGATCGTTGACGACCGCGAAGGGCGCCGCGAACGTCCCGAGAAAGTTCTTCTTCCCGAACGCGTTGATCCCGTTCTTGACGCCGACGGCGGAGTCGGACTGAGAGAGCACGGTGGTGGGCACGCGCACCACGCGCACGCCCCGGTGGGTCGTCGCGGCCGCGTAGCCGACCAGGTCCTGCAGCGCGCCCCCTCCGACGATCACCACGGTCGCGTGGCGGTCGAGGTGCGCGCGCTCGAAGTACTGATGCAGATGAGGCAAGGCCTGGGGGTCATTCTTGCAGGCTTCGGCGCCCGGAATGACCAGCGTCGGCCCGGCCAGCGCAAGGGCCTCGGCGTGATGCGCGACGTAGCCCTCGATCTGTGCGAGCAACGACGGCCACAACTCCTGCACGCGCTCTTCGACCACGAAGAGGCAGCGTTGAGGGCCCGAGCCGGACGGCCGAACGAGCGCGTCCAGCAGGTCGCGGTTGCCCAGCGCCAAGACGCCACGACTGAAGTAGACCGGGTACTCGAAGGTTACCGTGAAGCGCTGAAACGTCGGCCCCATAGGGTCCCCATAGCATTTCTCTCCCCATCGCGGTCAATGTCGCGGCCCAGGGCCCCATAGACCGATTGCACCAACGCACGAGCGTCGTTGACAGCCGCTTTTCAACGATGCTAAGCGCGAGCTAGCGCATTGGGCCCTGTCGCCGCGCCTTGCTTTGGCTGGCCCCGAAAGGATTTCTCAATGAGAGCCGCTACTTTCCTGCTCGTGGCGCTCGCGCCGATGCTGGGGTGTGAGAGCGAGGTACCGCGACCGCAGCCGGGGCAAACCTGCTTCGGCCTGGAGGAGCAAGGTCGGGACGGCGAAGAGTTCTGCCCCAAGAGCGCGTGCTTTCAGGAGGCGTTCACGTTCTCCGCCGTCGAACCGGAGGACGCGATCTTCCACTGCAAGGCGGCGGAGCCGTATTGCCCGCCTCCGACCCCTGAAGAAGTGGCCGCCGGCGACCTGTGGTCCAGGGGTTTCATCTTGGACACCGAGGAGTTCAGGCTGGAGCTGAGATTCGACGAGCGCCTGCTGTTGGATGGCTACTCACTCGAGAACTTCCGGACATACCTCGATGACGCGACCGTGCACTTCTCCGTCGCACCGGACTTCAGCCCCGTATACGGATACTCCAGTCCAGATGAAGTCGAGTTCGCGAGTTACGAAGGCGGCGTGCTCGAGGTTCGCGTCGCAGGCCGCGTGACGTACGCGGACACCACGATCGATACTCCGCCCTATCTGTGCCGCAGCCCCACTGGCATCGGGTGGCGCGCCTGTGAAACCAAGAAGTGTTGGTATCGGCAGCGGACGAGCGGTTCGGGGGAACCGGTCCGCGTGACCGTGCAGGCCAAGGCCCCGATCCAGCCGATCCAGCCCTAGCCCGGTCAGCGCATGAGCGTCGCGAAGTTGCGGCGGGGCGTGCCTCCCACGCGGGTAAAGATGCCGGCGACGTGAATGCGGTCGCCGTCCACCGCCAGGCAGAACACCCAGCCCTCGCTGTCGCCCTCGCGCACGCCGGGGTTCCAGGCGGTGACCTTGCCCGCGGCATCGATCGCCCCCAGAGCCATCCGCGGCTCACCTCCGAGCGTGTCGAACAGGCCGCCCACGTAGAGCACTCCGTCAGCCGCCGCGAGGGCGCTTAAGTCCGGAAACTGGTGGATCGCGCTGTCGATGCCGTTGTCCCAGGCGAGCTGGACCTCGCCGTCGAGATCGAGGGCGGCGAGGCGCCGGCGCGGTTGATCCCCGATCGCCTCGAAGGCGCCTCCCACGTACACGCTGTCTCCGCTCGTCGCGATGGCAAGGACCGCGTTTTCGGCCCAAGGCAAGAAGGCATCGTGCACCACTCCGTCCGTGCCGATGGCCGCGAGGTAGCCCGACGGTTGGCCGTCGATCTGCCAAAAGTGACCGCCCACGTACACCACGTCGCCACGCACCGTGATGGCACGCACTCTGTTGTTCGCGCTCGGCTGCCAGGCGGTGAGCGCCCCTGTGACGTCCAGCGCCGCCAAGCGCGCGCGCGGCTCCCCCGCGACCTCCGTGAACTCCCCGCCCACGTACAGCACGTCGTTCGCGACCGCGAGCGCCCAAACCTGGCCCGTGACCTCCGGCGCCCAGTCCAGGAGTGTCCCGTCTGCATGGATGGCAGCGAGACGGCTGCGCGGCGTGTCCTGGATGGCATCGAAATGACCGCCCGCGTACACCACGTCGTCTGCCGTGGCGAGCGCATACACTTCGCCCCCATCGGTGTCGGCGAGCCAACCGGTGAGCGCGCCGCTGCGATCGAGCGCGAGCAGGCCGCGTCGCGCCTGCGGCTCGCGGGCCACGAAGCTGCCCGCGACGATCACCGAACGACCGCTCACGGCGAGCGCCCAGGGCGATCCTGCGAGCGCAATCGGACGCCAGGGGAGAGGCTTCCCGGTCTGATCGAACGCGGCCACCCCGCGCCTCGGCTCGTCGGCGGCGGCGGCCGGGAAGTCGCCGCCCACGTACACGGCATCTTCCGCCACGCCGATCCCAGCGACGTAGCCCCCGGAAAGATCGGGCGCGAACGCGTCCAGAACCCCTTCTGCGTCGAAGCGGGCCAGGCGCGTACGCTCCGCACCGGCGATCGTCGAAAAGATCCCGCCCACATAGACGCCACCCTCGTGGGTGACCGAAAGCGCCGTGACCCTGCCGTTGGGGTCGGGCCGAAAAGGCAAGAGCTCCCCTGCCTCTGAAAAGGCCGCGAGGTTTTGGCGCTCGGCCTCTCCCACCTGCGTAAAGGAGCCTCCGACGTACACGACGCCCGCGTGCGCAGCGAGCGCCGACACGCTCCCTCCCAGCGAATCCGGGTCGAACGCGGTCACGCTTCCCTGCGCGTCGATGGCGCAAAGCCCCTGACGTTGTTGTCCCCCGACCGACGTGAATTCACCTGCCGCGTAGATCACTCCGTCTGCCGCGGCCAGGTACGCGACAGGCGCGTCCGCGCCTGGGTTCCACGCCGTGAGGTGACCCTTCATGTCGATCGCGGCGAGGTACGCGCGCGCCTCGCCTTGCACGTGCTTGAACCAGCCGCTCACGTAGAGCACCTGATCCATCAGCACCATCGAGGACACGAACTCGTCGATCTCAGGAGCAAAGTCCGGATCGACGGTTCCGTCCGCCCGCACGTACGCCAGGTTGCGACGCTCTGCGTCGCCCACGCGGCTGAACCAGCCACCGATGTAGTACCCCCCAACGCCGTCCGCGACGACGCTGCTCACGTCTCCATCGACCAACGGATAGTCCGCGATCGTGGGGCGACCGCGCGTGCGATCGAGGGGAATGACACTTCCGCTCTGGACGCCCGCCTGTGTGAAGCTCCCGCCGAGATACAAGGTGCCATCCGAGGCCAGCGCCATGGCGCGAACCGTGCCGTCGATCCCCACCACATCCGGCCGCGTGCCCACCTCCTCGGAGAAGTCCCGCCCCTCGTCGGAGATGGACTCGAGCCTGAAGTAGTAGGCGCGACCGTTCTCGAGCCCCGTGACACGATGCGGCGAACGAACGTCCTCCAGCACGCGCGCTTCGGGACACGGCCTCTCCTCCCGCGCAGGCAGACACCCAGGGGAGACGCTCTGGTGTAGACGGTAGCGCGCCCCGTCGGCCGCTTCCCAGCTCACCGTCGCGACGCCGGTGCCAGGGCGCACGTCGAGCGCGAAATTGGAGGAAGAGATCGGGGCGTCCTGCGCCGCATCGGTGGGCGCCGCGTCGCGAATGCTGGCGTCGCGAACGTCGGCGTCGTCGCCACCGTCACGCATCTCAACCGTGCCGAAGATGGGCGTGCGCTTCGGCGCATCCGCGCACGCGCTGCACAACCCGCACAGCCAGAGAAGCTGCCAGCGCAGGGCGCGCGCCGCCCACCGCTCTGAATCATTCATGAGAGCAGTCGTTCCGTTGCTTGTCCACAGGGCCGCGATCAGAACACGCCCCCGCCGACGCATTCAATGTAGGCGGCACGCCAGCCCGTAGGACGCCGTAGGCAGCCTCACATTGGCTCGCGCGCGCGCCAACGCCGCGGCTGCGCGGAAGATCATCCACCGTCGGGCGGACGGGGCATCTTCCACGGCATCGAGCGCGAGCGATCCGACGGGGCGCGTCCCCCTATGCGCGGGCCATCAAGTCGGCGACGCTCAGCTTGGCCGAACTGCTCACGTGGAAGCCGAACAGCTCACGACCTGGCGCGACCGGCGCGAGCGTGAGCTCTTCGCCCCACAGACGCGACAGCGCGGCGCGGCACGCGGGCTCCACGCGCTCCCAGGTCGAGGGCTGATTGGGCGCGTGCAGCCGGTCATTGATGCGCACGAACCAACGATCGGCACGAAAGCGCAGGGGGGTGGAGAGCGAGCTCTCGCCCTCGAGCAGCGAGCACGCCAAGAGGGTCTGGCGCACCGCGCGCGAGAGCGCCTGCGTGAAGTCGAGCTCCCCCGAAGGGCGTCGCTGGCTGTACAGGAGGCCTGCGCCGCCGGTGAGCTCCAAGCTGTAGTGCCCCTCATGTCCGATCAGCATGACGCCGGGGCCGTCCGGCACGTGCGCGTAGTTCGCGACATCGATCAGGAGCTCGTCCGGCACACGACGCTGTTGGATCCAGCCGTGGAACACGGGCACCAGCTCCGACAGCGCGGGGAGGGAATCGCCCTCGACGAAGACCTTCACGTCGATCTTGCGGGTGTCCATCATTTGCCTCGCAGGTTCAGGAGTTGGGGCTTATCCGTGGTCACGGTGGGAATCGGCGCGGCGGCCGGGGCCGCGGTCGTGGCCGCGTCCATGCGCGCGTAGCAGGCGTGGGCAGCGTCGACGAAGAGTTGCCCCTCCTCCACGCGTCGGTGGGCCTGCTCCTCCGTGAGCTCGTCGATCGGCTGTCCGTGCCGGCGCAGGAAGAAGTTCGCGAACTTGTCTCCCATGTACGGGTCGCGGAAGAGCTGCGTGTCGATGAAGTGCTTGCGGAACTCGCGCACGATCTCGTCCGGATCGTCGCCGAGGTTCTCGTAGCGCTCGCGCGTGAGCGCCTTGGCAGCCTCGAGCATCGCCTTGAACGCGAGCTCGCCAGCGGCCTTGAACTGCCCGCTCTCTAGCGCGAGCTGGGCGTCGAAGCAGATGCGCTCGGCAGCGGCGAGACCGAACTGCGCGAACGAGACGACCTGCCCCGCGCACTCGCCGACCCCCATGTCTCCGGTGGTGTACAGGCGCGGGTCTCCCCAATCGCGATAGAGGTCCGGCTGTTGCTCGAACGAGGGCGCCTCGCTCAGGTCCTTGATCAGCTCACGGAGCTTGGCCTTGCCGAAGCGCTGGATGAAGACCTGGAAGCTCTCCCCGTCCTTGCGCTGCGCCAGGTAGGTGTCGGTCAAACGCGTCACCACGTCGGGCACCCGCTTGGAGGGGATCGCCCCCACCGCGAGCCCGTAGGCGCCGCCGTTTTCGGTCCACTGTCCGCCCACCACCAGCTGGAAGTGCGGCATGCGGTGGTTGCCCACCTTGCGGCCCACGCCCAAAAAGCCGATGTCGGCCACGTGGTGCTGACCGCAAGAGTTGAAGCAGCCGCTCGCCTTGATGCGCAGGCCCTCGATCTCCGGCGAGCGCTTGTGTCGGATCTGGTGGAGCTGCTCGTGGAGCTCGGCGGCCAGGCCACGTGAGGCGGAGATGCCGAGCTTGCAGGTGTCGGTGCCGGGGCAGGACACGACGTCGCTGATCGTGTTGGCGCCCGACTCGGCGAGGCCGGCCCGCGCGAGGTCCGCGTGGAACTCGGGGAGATCTGCCTCGCTCACCCAGCGGAAAACGATGTTCTGCTCGATCGTGGTGCGCACCGTCTCGCGCGTGTACTTGCGGGCCATGTCGGCCACCACGCGCATCTGCTGCGCGGTGAGGTCCCCGAGCGGCAGCTTGACGGTCGCGACCACGTAGTTCGGCTGGCGCTGCGGCTCCGTGTTGGTGCGCCGCCACTCCTCGAACTCGGCCGAATAGCTGCCCGCGGGCAGGGGCTTGCCCTCACGCAGCGGCCCCTCTTCGTACTTGTACCCCTGCTCGATGAACTCGAGCCAACGCGGATCGTCGCGGAGCTGTTTGCGCTCCTCATCGACGAGCTTGCGAAACTCGTCCACGCCGAGCTTGGCCACCACGAACTTGATGCGCGCGCGGGCGCGGTTTTCCTTCTCGCCGTGGCGCGCGAAGACGCGCGAAACCGCCTGACAGATCGGCAGAAGCTCGCGATCGGGCAAGAACTCGTAGAGCGTCTTGGCCTGGTAGGGAACCGCCCCCAAGCCGCCGCCGACCACGACCTCGAAGCCGCGCTCCACGCGCCCTTCCACGGTGCGCGTCTTGGCGACCAAGCCCATGTCGTGGATCGCGACGAGCCCGCAGGCGTGCTGCCGACAACCCGAGAAGGCGAACTTGAACTTGCGCCCAAAGTTCTGCGTGTCGGGGTGGCCGAGCAGGAAGAACGTGGTGGCCTTGGCGTAAGGCGTGACGTCGAACCCCTCGTCCTTGCACACGCCCGCGATGTGACACGCGGTCACGTTGCGCACCGAGTTGCCGCAGGCTTCGCGCGTGGTGATCCCCACGGCTGCCAGGCGGCGCATGATGTCCGGCGTGTCGTCGATATGCACGTAGTGGAGCTGGATGTCCTGGCGCGTGGTGACGTGGCAAATCGCGTCCGAGTACTCCTCGGAGAGGTCGGCCAACACCTCGATCTGCTCGGCGTTGAGTACGCCGAAGGGGATCTTGATGCGCTGCATCCCGGGCGCATCCCACATCGTCTCGGGCCCCTTGGTCAAAGCGCCGCTCGGGAACGGCAGCTTGCGGGTGTCGATTCCGTCGTGCCGCTGACCGTTGTCGTAGCGCTGGCCGTAGGCCCCGCGACGCAAGCGCGTCTCGGCGAACAGCTTTTCTTCCATCTTTCCGCGCTTGCGCAGCTCGATTTGCCGCGCGAACACGTCGATCTCTTCCGCCCAATCGGGGCGTATGCGCGCGCCAAGCGCTTCTTTCCAGGTCGTCATGGGGCTACTTCCTGCTCTCTTCGTTCGTCCGAAGTAGGGACACTTTGAACGACAATGACCGGGATGACACCGATCCGTTCGTTATTGAACCGATAGGGAAAGGTTATGGCTCCTCGGGGGCTTACGCCGGGGGACGACGATCGAAGTCGCTCTTGTCGTGGCGTTCGCGCAGCTGCGTTTCGGGATCGCCCGAGGTGCGATTGACCCTGCGGCCCCGCTGCACGGCGGGTCGGGCGGCGATCGCGTCGGCCCAGCGCGCGACGTGGGTGTAGTCGCTGACGGAGAGGAACTCCGCCGCCCGGTAGATGTTCTCTCTCACCAGGCCGCCGTACCAGGGCCAGATCGCCATGTCGGCCACGGTGTACTGGTCGCCCGCGACGAACTCGACCTGCGCGAGGCGGCGGTCGAGCACATCGAGCTGTCGTTTGGTCTCCATCGCGTAGCGATCGATCGCGTACTCGAGCTTGACCGGCGCGTAGGCGTAGAAGTGGCCGAAACCGCCACCGACGAAGGGCCCCGAGCCCATCTGCCAGAACAGCCACGAGAGCGTCTCGGCGCGCGCAGGCTGCGTGGCAGGGAGGAAGGCGCCGAATTTCTCCGCGAGATAAAGGAGGATGGCGCCGGATTCGAAGACCCGGATCGGCGCCTCGCCGCTGCGATCCACCAGCGCGGGGATCTTCGAGTTGGGGTTGATCTCCACGAAGCCTGAGCCGAACTGCTCCCCTTTGTTGATGTCGATGTACCAGGCGTCGTACTCGGCGCCGCCATGCCCGAGCTCGAGCAGCTCTTCCAGCATGATGGTGACCTTCTGACCGTTCGGCGTGCCCAGCGAATACAGCTGTAAGGGGTGCTTGCCCACGGGCAGCGCCTTCTCGTGCGTCGCTCCCGCGATGGGACGATTGATGTTGGCAAATGCTCCGCCGCTGGGCTTGTTCCAGGTCCAGACTTTGGGTGGGACGTATTCGGCTTTATCGTTCATAGGGATTCCAGGGAGCTTGGTCGCAGATCGGCGGCCGGTCGTTTCACGCTCGATTCTATGTGGTCAGCGTGCGCTACGCCCCGAGCCGCCCCCGAAAGCGATTCCACTCCACGCCGAGCTTCTTCATGCGCGAGCGCAAGGTGTGCGGGTTGATGTCGAGCAGATCCGCGGCGCCGCCCTTGCCTTCGATGCGACCCTGGGTTTGCTCGAGCGCGCGCTCGATGTGCTTGGCCATGGCTTGGTCGAGCGTGTCGAACGGCGCGTTCACAGGGCTCGGCAGCGTATGCAGCGCGGGCGCGGGTCCGTTGTGGATCGCGTGCAGCGGGATCGGCGAGGGCAGCGCGGCGGGCCCGGGAGGGGGCGCGCTCTGGCGGGACACACCGCGCAGACCCAACGCGGCCGCGACGTTCAGCTTCTTGCCGCCGCCCAGGATCGCCGCGCGCTCGATGACCGCCGCCAACTCGCGGACGTTGCCCGGCCATTCGTAGCCGATCAAGAGCTCGACATCGGCTTCGGTGGGGACGAGCGGCGCGCCACCGAGGCGCTTGCCTGCGCGCCAGGCGAAGTGGGCCGAAAGCGCCGGGATGTCGTTCAAGCGTTCGCGCAACGGCGGTAGCGCGATCGGGAAGACGCTCAGGCGATACCAGAGATCTTCGCGGAAAGTGCCGAGCGGGATCATGTCTTCGAGGTTTCTGTGCGTCGCCGCCACCACGCGCACGTCCACACGGATCGCTCGCGTGCCGCCCACGCGCTCGAACACGCGCTCCTGCAGCACGCGGAGCAGGCGCACTTGCGCATCGAGCGGGAGCTCGCCCACCTCGTCCAAGAACAGCGTGCCCCCATCGGCGCGCTCGAACCAGCCCTTGCGCGTGCCCGAGGCGCCCGTGAAGCTGCCGCGCTCGTGCCCGAACAGCTCCGAGTCCACGAGGCCCGGCGGGATCGCGCCGCAGTTCACGCACACGATGGGCCCCTTGGCGCGCTCGGAGCGCGCGTGGATGGCGCGCGCCACCACCTCCTTGCCCGTCCCGGTCTCCCCCAACACCAACACGGGCACATCGGTGACCGCCACCTGCGCGATGCGCTCGGTGACCTCGCGCAGGCCGCTGTCGCCGCCCACGATCGTCTCCACGATGTCCTGTCGCTCGAGCCTCGAGCGCAGCGCGCGGTTGTCCGCCTCGACGGCCTCGCGCAAGCGGGCGAGCTCGTTGAAACGCCTATCGTTCTCGAGCGCCAAGCGGAACGGCTCGAGCAGGCCCTGCGCCTTGCGCACATGAAGCTCGCTGAAGCGATCGTCCGCCAGCAACACGAGCACACCCTGCGGGCCCTCTTCGTCGTTGAGCGGGCCGACGATCAGGTCCCCGCGCAGGCCATGCGGGACGAGCGAGGCGATGAGCCCGCTCGCGCTGGCCTGTCCACGAAGCACGCGTCCCTCGCGGCAGAACGCGAGGATGCCCTCGAGCTGCGTGTCGGTGTACTCGTTGTGGGCGTGTTGCGGCAGCATGCGCGGATCGCGTGCCTCTGCGGCCACGGTCTCGAACTGCCTGCGGCCCACATCGATGCGGCGCACCAACACGGCAGAGAGCGGAAGCTCCGAGCGCAAGTGGGGCACGAGCTTGAGGAGCGCGGCGCCGATCTCGGGGTGCCGGCAGAGCTCGCGCCACAGAGGTAACGGGATATCCATGCCATCCAGCATATGTCACAGCTTCCGTGGTATTTCACCGTGATATTTCCTGGACACACCGTGAAATACCACCAGGGCGCGCAGGGCAGCAGAAAACGTGCCGCCCAAAGCAGCCAGCAAACTCC
>JBIQKA010000098.1:0-18445 GCA_044507075.1 Myxococcales bacterium | reverse complement strand
GCCTGCGCTCCATCATCCAGCGCGTCGCGAGCGCCCGCGGCAGGCAGTTGAGCACTTCGCCGAAGGGCGCGCTCACGCCGTTCACCGCCCACACCAGCTCGCGCACGCGCCAGGTGGCGGGGTACTCCTGCGCTTGGGCTGCCTCATCCGTCTCGAGCTGGGCACGCCAACGCTCGAAGGGCACGAACACGAGGATGGTCTTGGCGGCGGCCAGATGGAGCGCGGCCTCCACGACCAGCGCCTGCTGTCGCCGCGGACACCGCGCGAGCTTGAGCGCCCTTCGCAGCTCAGCCTTGAGCTTGGATGAAACCTGCATCGATGAGACTCGCGAGAATGTTTTGCACGTCGACCTCGCAGCGCGCCCGATCGACGTCGAACTTGATCAGCATGGCGTCCACGATCTGCTGCACGCTCACGGGTTGCTTGAGCTGCTCCCACACGAACGTGCCGGCGCGATTGAGGCTGTAGTACTTGCCGGTCCGCAGGTGCAAGAGCACGGTCTCGTGGTCCATCGGGGTCGAAACCTGATCTGCCATGGCCACCACGACGGTGCTGAGAGCAAGGGGGGGCGCCATCGAGAGCTCCTGTCTTGTACCTCCGCGAATCATCGCACGAACGGCCCGGGTTGTCCGTGTCTTGCGCGCGAGGTGGCAGCGACCCCGCGCAGGGCGGGTCATCGACCCGCCCGTCGCTCAGCGGATCCTGTAGCCGACCCACCAATGCTCGGCCCAGTCCATAGGCCACAGGGAGAGGTCGCGGACGCTGGGCCAGGGCAGCCCCTTCGGGTCCCGTACGCGCGCCAACGACGCCAACAGCCGGCCCCAGCCCCACGGCGCGGGGAGGCCCCACAGGGCCAGGCGGCGCAGGCGCAGGACAGACGCGAGACTCAAGGGTTCCACCCGCGCGACGGCGCGGGCAAGCGCGGGCGGGAGCTCGAGGCCGAGCTCGCGGCTCAGGAACCCGAGGCCGCGCAAGAAGCTCAGCCAGTGCCCCGCGGAAGGCATCAGCGCCCGCAGGCGCGCCGCGTCGATGCGCCCCCCCACCTTGCGCAGCACGAACCCGAGGTCGAGCAGCCAGCACAGCATGGGCCCCGTGTCCCGATAGTGCCCGAGCATGTGCACGCACAGATGCGTGAGCAGCGCGTGCGGCTCGAACACGCGAAACCCGCCCGAGGCCTCCTCGGTGAGGCTCTCGAAGCCCCCAGAGACCGCCTCGAAGAGCCGCATGCGCCAGTGCAGATCCACGGTGATGCCCGCTTGATTGCGGTAGTTTCCGCCCTCGGGCAGGGCACAAGGCTGCGGGCGGAAACCGAGCTGGACGAGGACGCTCTCACAGGCGAGGCGAAAGTCACCTGGGATCCAGAGATCCAAGTCCTGCATGAAGCGCATGCCCGGATCCGGGTAGTAGGCGCTCTGCAGCACCACCCCCTTGCAGGCGACGGGCTGGATGCCGAGCGCCCTGAACTTCGCGGCGACCCCGCGCAGGGTGAGCTGCTGCATGGCGCCGAGCGCACGCGTGTGCTCGTACTGCGTGCGCAAGACGCGGACCTGCTCGGCGGAGAGCAGCTCGAGCAGTCCGTGCCGGGCGAGCGCGACATAGCCGAGGCCGCGCAGGCGATGCTCATCGAGGTGCACCAGACAGGCGTCCACCTGCGCGGACGATGCGGCCGCGAAAAGCGCGCGTGCGCGGCTCGTCTCCATCAGGTCGGCGGCCACGCCCAAGCGGAGGATCTCTCGGGTCAGCTCAAGAGGCGCTTCGTGCATCGGCATCGTCTCGCTATCTCTGCCTGGGTTTGAACTGATACAGGAAGTCCCCCGGACGCACGCGCTCCTCGAAGTATTCCGGATGGGCGCGTCCGAAGTAGAGGGTGAGGCGTGAATGGAGGGTGCTTTGGGGTTGGTCGTCAAGCCGACAGCGCGCGCGCGCGGCGAGCGGTCCTTCCAGGAACTCATGGGCAAAACGCCAGCTATACGCGCTCCCCGTAACGCCAGAGCCGGCCCCGATCTCGAGCACGTAACGCACCTCGGCGCGCACCAGGGTGTCGAGCAGGTTCCCGGGAGGGAGCCAGGCACACAGCACCAGGTCTGGCCGAAACTTGCGGATGGCCACACGGGCAGAGAGGCGATGGACCCCCTGACCCAGGCGCAAACCGGGCACCTGCACAGAGCGCAGCGCGCGACGCTCCTTCGGGTCCATGCGCGCGTGGGCGTCCTCCCAGGCCCCGGAGTCGCTGGCGATCACCTCGAGCGCGGGATCACACTGGGCGAGGGCACGCGCGAGAAAGCCGTCCCCGGCGGCGACCTCGAGCACACGACGCACGCCGAGCGCGCGCAAAGTGCGCGCGAGCGCGTTCACGAAGGGACGCGTGGGCAAAAAGTAGAGCGGCGCGAGTGGAGAGAACTCGCAGATCCAGTCGAGATCGCGGGGCGAGACGCGGGTGAGGGCACGGTCGAGTTCGGCCTGAGTGGGCAATCGGCGAGCGCCGCGCGCGCTGCACAGCGCGCGCACCAGGGCGGCGCGCGCGGCGATGGCACGCGCTCCGCCCCTGCGGGCGGGAAAGCCGGAGAAGGCGTCTGCTCGTGAGTCGGGCGCTAGCACGACCTGAGTGTAGCGGACGGGGTGATCTGCATCGATCGGCCGCACGAGCTCGTTTCGTATGGCGCGCCGCAGCTGCGCCTGAGCTCTTGGTTTCGCTAGCGGTCGGACACGCCCCGGTGAAACTCGTCCTCGTCAATGCGACCGTCACGGTTCTCGTCGAGCTTCACGAACCTCGCGCGCGATCGGTTGAGCACCTCCAGCTGGCTGATCGCTCCGTCCCGATCCGTGTCGGTCGCCGCGAGGCGCTCGGCCTGACGCGCCCTGGCGAAGGCCTTCATCTCGTTGGCATTGAGGCCCCCGCTTCCGTCCAGGTCGATTTGGTAGAACACCGCGCGCGGCATGTGCTCCAACTCCGAGCGATCGAGCACGCCGTCACGGTTGAGATCGCGCTCGGAGAAGCGCTCTTTGCTGCGGAGCTCGAGCAGGGCGTTGTGCTCCTCGCTCGAAAGCTTGCCGTCACGGTTGACGTCGGCGCTCGTGAAGCCCGCGAGCGCGTGCACCTGGAATTCACGCAAGGTCACGACACGGTCGCCGTTTCCGTCGAGTTGCTCGAAGTGCTCCGCCTCGTCCGCCCTGACCTGGCCAGCTGCCAGCCCCACCAGGACCATCGCGCTCAGGGCAGCCACGAAACCGCGCTCCTGCATCTCCCTCGTTCTCCTCATCAGGATCGACCCTCGCGCCTGTGCGCTTTCAACTTCCGGCGCACCCGCGAGAGCAGAGACGGTACAACGTGCCGGATCATCATTGTCAGGCAAAATTTTTTTCTGGCGCGCGGGGCTCCGGAACGCGCCTCAGCGGAAAATTTCGGCGAACTGGCTTTCCATTTTTCGAAACAGAGGATGCACGACAGCACACCGAGTCCCGGACGACTCAACCAGGCTACGCAGGCATCACAACGCGTAGCTTGGGGTACTTCTTCTTCATGAAGCCGAGGGCGAGCACGGTGTGGCAATGCTGCACGTTGGGCTGCTTGGCCGTGGGGCAGTTACACCCGAGGTAAACGTCCTGCGTCTTCGCCAGCTCTGCGATCTCGTCGAAGGGTGCGCGATCGGCCGCGAAGCGCGCCTCGAGTGTCTTCAGATAGGCAGCGGCGAAGCGTTTGAAGGCCGCGCTGTTGAGATCCGCGAGCAGCTTCGCGACCTCGTCTGCATCCGGCCGCAACACGTGTTGCGTGTGCTTTCGCGTGTCCATGCGGTGACCCGCAGGGAGCGGATCCGATGGGTCACGCTTGCCGCGCACGATGTGATAGCGAGCTAGCATGCTCTCTCCCTACCCCCTCGACGTTCCTTTCTCAACGCGCTCGTCGCTAGGTCGACGAGCCGGAGATGAGCTAGCTCGGGCTCACGTGCGGCGAAAGCGCGCTCACGAGCGCCTCGGCCTCGGGAACTGTCACGAGACAGCGGCTGAAAGGGGCTCCTTCCAGCTCCATGACGACCGCTGGTGCACGCCCGTACACGGCGCAGAAGTCCTTTCCGAAGGAGCCACGGGTGGTGCCCAGCATGATCACCCATGGGATGCCCGTGCCCGGCGCGCGCATCCCGCGCAGCTCACGCCATGGCCTATCGGTCACCCAGACGCGCTTGAGGCTGCTGAGCTGAACGCGGAGATCCCCATGGAGCGCCCCGAGCTTCTCCAGCGGGCTGAGCTGAACGACCAAAGCGTCGCCGTCTACCTGGACGTGGGCCATGCCCCATGTCTATCAAGCGGCGCCCGTGGGTCCAGCCTCTTTCGCGCGCCGCTTCAGACGATGCGAAACCCCGTGGGGCGTCCGCCGCTCGGCTGCCAGATATCGCTCTGGGTGGAGACGGTGCGCGATATCTCGCGCGGGGGGTACTCGGGCTCTTCCCCGGGCGGATAGGGCAGATCGGGCAGCACGGTCTTCTTGGCTCCCTCGTAGTTCTTGGGGCGTGCCACGAGCACGGGGCAGCGCGCGGTGCGCACCAGCATTTCGGCGACGGATCCGAGCAGCAAGCGCTCAAGCCCCCGCCGGCCGTGGGTGCCCACGACGATGATGTCGGCGTCGTAGTCGGTCGCGAACTGCAGCACCGTGTCCACCGGTTTGCCGATGCGCGCGTGGGTCCGCAGCCCTGAGCCGGTGGAGAGCTGGTGGGAGCGAGCGAGCTCTTCGATCCAGTGCGCCAGCGCCACGGGCGCCTGCGCGAGCGCCTCCTCCTTGGCGAGCAAGGGCGGCTTGATTGGGTTGTCCTTGAACTTGTCGGGATCGATCACGTGCAGCGCGTGCACGACCCGGTTCGAATGCCGGCTGAGCCAGCGCAGTCCCTCCAGGATCGCGTCGTCTCCACCATCATCGAAGTCCACCGCAATCACTGCCCTTTCCGAGACTTGCTGGGACATTGTTCCGTTCCTTCCTTTTCTGTTCTCCCCGCGCAAACGGCGGGCCCGCTGCGCGTCTTCCCCAGGCTCAGGCACCCAAGGAAGAGCGAAACGGGACTCGACCCTTTTTCGTAGCAGAACGCAAGCGTTCTGCTCAACGACGGGCCTCTTTTGGGGGAGCGGCGTTGTGCCAGCCTGGCCACGCCTGGCGCGTGCCTCGGTCGGGGCTCGAACGTCACCTCACACCGGCCGCCGCGCTGGCAGCGGCCGGTGGGCGCTCAACCTGTCAGTCGACCACGACTTCGTACAGGGTCACGCTGCCGCTGACCTCGTTGCTGACCGCGATCATCGGCTTGCCGTTCGGGCTGTCCTTGCCCTCGATGAACAGAATGCCCTCCGGCCCCAGGTCGCCGGCATCGGTGCTGTCCGACGGCGTCACGGAGAAGTCACGGTTGTTGATATAGGCGACGCGCTCGGGGTTGGCGGGATCGGTGACGTCGTAGACCACGATGCCGCTGATGCGCTCGAGCCCCACGAACGCGTACTGACGGCCCTTGATCTTGCCCACGGTGATGGTCTCGGGCTCAGGTCCCTTGGACGCGCTGCGCGCGTCGAAGGTGTTGGCGTCGTTGGAGGCATTGAAGTTGGCGGGGTGCTCGGCAGCCGTCAGGCGCTCGAAATCATCCCCCGTGTCGGCCACCAGCTGACCTGCGGAGTTCCACACGCTCATCGAACGTGAGCCGTAGACGTGGATCTGATCGAAGTCACCATCGTTGTCGAGGTCGCCCGAGGCGAGCGTCGTACGCAAGCGACCGAGGGCGGCGTTGGCCTTGAGCTCGGCGGCGTTGGGGAAGGCGACCGGATCGAGCACGTAACCGGGATCGCCGATCCGGATCTCTTCGACGAAGGTGTCGTACTCGCGCGCGTCACCCTCGTTGGCCGTGAGGAGGTAGGTCTCCCCCTTGCTGTGCACGGCGACGATGGCATCGGGCATGTACATGCCGCGCACGGGCCAGTTTTGGATGTTGATCGCATCGTCGCGATCGCTGGCGTCGAGCGCGTTGCCGGGCAGGCTGTGATCCTTGAGGCCGAGTCCGACCAGCTCCGTGACCTCACCCGACTTGAGGTCGATGATGCCCAGCGCGTTGTTCTCCTGGAGCGTCACCCAAGCCGTCTTGGACTTGTGATCGATGGCGATGTACTCGGGCTCCAGGTCCTGGGCGACCGTCGCGTTCGGTCCGAAGATGCGGATGTTGGGGTCGAGCTGGGCATTGTTGAAGGCGCGGAAGTCGGCCGTCTTGATGTCGCTCGGGCGGATGCCGGTCACGCCGTGCTTGAGATCCACGATGGTGACAGAGCCCTCGGGGTCGACCGAATAGTCAGCGTTGGGTTCACCCTCGTTGGCCGTGAGCACGTAGCGCCCGTTCGGTGAGAACGTAACCATGTCGGGGAGAGCGCCAGCCGGCACGGCGTTGAGCAGGTTGCCGTCCACGTCGAAGAACGCGATCTTGCCAGGGTCCTGCTTCACATGGGCCTCGACGGCCACCGCGAGAATCCCGTCGTGCAGCGCCACGCTGTTGGCAGCCGCACCGACGGAGGAAAGATCGATACTGCCCGTCTTGGTGGGTACGGTGGGATCGGAGATATCGAGCACGTCGATTCGCCCGTTCATGGCGTTCACCACGAACAAGCGTTGGGACCCCGGATCGTGAGCCGTGATCTCGGCGGCAGATTGCGCGAACAGGCCCGAGTTATAGGTACCGAGCGGAAGCAGGGTGACTTCCTTCTCCTTCGGCCCCTTCGGCCCCTTCGGCCCCTTCGGCCCCTTGGGTCCCTTCGGCTCCTTCTTCTTCGCAGCGGCGCTCGTGCCTTCGACCGAGGGGTCCTCAAACTCGGAGCTATCAGACGAGGCACACCCACCGGCTCCTGTCATTATCAAAGGCAATACAAGCATCCCAATTCCTGCGTATTTCCTCATGAATCTTCCTCCCGCTCTGTGACGCGAGAAAAAGCGTATCTGGGAGCAAGTTGGATTGGCACTCTTGAACTGAACGCCGATGTTCCGTAAAGGGGATGTTCCTGTTACGTCAGCTACAACGAACATTCTTTTGCTTTCGGGAGCTTGCGAGTTTTCGGTGAAGTGCCGCGCATTTCCCCGAAAGATGCGAGCGAGAAGAAAAGCACCCGTCCGCAAGTTTGCTCACACAGTGAGCTCACAGGAGAGGGCGCAAAGCGCAACATTTCCGGCAGGGAACTCGCGCGAAACGCGGCGGCGCGCCGGGGCCGAGCGCTCAGGCCGGAAGCTGCTTGGCTCGCCGCAGGGCCGCCGCGCGAATGGTGTCGAGGTCCGCGTTGCCGGAGGTCAGCGGTGCGGTCGCGGCGCGCTCGAAGGCGATTCGCGCCTCGGCGTTCGCCCCGCGGCGCACGCATGCTTCGCCCAACAGAAACCAGCCGAATGCGTCGTCACGCTCGGCCAGCAACCGGTGCAGCCGCTGCTCTGCCAACCTTGCTTCACCCGCCGCGAGGTGACGCCCCACTTCTTCGAGTGCCCCGTCCACGGGATCGGGTGTTGGGACCGGGTTAGGCTCGACGCTCGCACGTCGCGTGAGCGGCAGGCCCGCACGTGGCGCGCTCGGGCGCAGCGACGGCGCCCGCGGAGCGTGAGAGCGCGCGGAGGCTGGATCAGCGACTCGCTGCGCCGCAGGTCGGGCGGGTGCGGTCCCTCGCTGGAGCCAGCCGAGCGGTCCTGTGCGCACGAGCCCCTCGGGGACGTTGGTCAAGGACTCCACCGGCGCTACGGCGATCACGCCCCACGGCGCCAAGAGAGAGACGAGCCGCTTCCAGACGGCTTTCAGGTGCTCCGACTCGAGATAGATCAGCACGTTGCGACAAAAGATCACGTCGAAGCTGCGAGGCGTGTACGGGGGAAGCTTGTCCAACAACGCCATCTGCTCGAAGCGCACGCAGGCACGTAGCTCGGCCGAGGGACTGAAGCTGAGCTTTCCGTCGTAGCCGGGCAGATGCTTGGTCTCGCTCGCGCGATAGATCCCGGCGCGAGCGCGCGTGACCGCAGCCTCATTGACGTCGGTGGCGAGGAGCTGGAAAGGGACGGCGTGGCTCTGCAACAACAGCGCGAGACTCCAGGCTTCCTCGCCCGTGGAGCAACCCGCTGACCACACGCGGAGCGGCACACTTCGCTCGCTGAGCTTCGGCAGGACCTTGCGTAGTTGTTCGAAGTGCTCTTCGTGACGATAAAAGCGCGTGTGCCCCACGGTTGCTGCGCCGATCAGGGCAACCAGGTCGGCGGGTCGCTGCTCGATGCTGAGCAACCAAGTGAGCTCATCGCTCCCGTTGGCGAGCGCCATGCGCGACACGAAGCGATACAGCTCCGCCGGCCAGGGCCCGGCGTGTCCGATCCTCCTGCGCAGGAGGTCGACCAGCACGCTCGTGACGCGCTCACGCATGACGTCTCACCGAATGGCGAGCGCGCACCAGCATGCCGATTTCGGTCGGGGACAAGCGATGTGCGCGCGGAGCCGCGGCAAGCGCAGCCTCCGGCATACCAGGTACGGCGCATGTATCCGGCCGCTGCACGATCACCGTACCGCCCGCGGCGACGAACGCCGGGATCGCGTCGGCCCCATCGCGGCCCATGCCGGAGAGCACGATCGCGGTCGTATGCGAGGCGACGTCGACCAGCGACGCGAACAGCTCCGTGGCCGAGGGCCGATGGCCCGCAATCGGCGGGGAGCTGGTGAGGCTCGCGCGCTCGCCTCGCTGCACGCAGAGGTGGCGGTCACCCGACGCGACGAGGGCGCAACCCTCACGCAGCGGCTGACCGTTTTCGGCGACCTCACTCGGCAACCCGAGCGAGCAAAGCCAGGAGGCAAACGCTGGCACGCGCTCGGCCGGCAAATGTTGCAGCATGAGGAACGCCGCTGGCGCGCTGCACAGCTCCGGGACCATCGCCTCGAGCGCGGGCATCGCGCCCGTGGAGCCTGCGACCGCCACGATACGCGATGGCTTCAGGGAGCGTGTCTGCTTCATCACGGCCTGGATGAGCAGCGTCTGACCGCGTGACGCCCCAAGCTCACGCTTGGAGATGAACGCGCGCGCCCCCTGGGCGAGCGATTCCCTCGCCAAGACCGAATCGGGGTCACTGTCACTGACCACCACCACGCCCGTCCTAGGCGACAGCGCGCGGATCAGCGCGAGCCCGCTGCGGTCGGGCAGCAGCAGATCGAGCGTGACCACGTCCGGATCGAACCGCTCCAGCATGGTCGCGAGCTCGGCTGCATTGCGCGCCGTTCCCACCACGACGACCCCGGGTTGATTCGCCAACAGCTCTTTCAGGCGCTCGACCGCAAGCTCGGAGTCGTCGGTGATTAGCACCCGTACCGGGGCTATCGCTGGTGTTGAAGACACAGGTCGACCAGCTCCCTCAGCTCGCCCTCGACGAATTTCTGCTTCGACAAGAAGCCGAGCACCCCGAGCGCGCTAACGCGCTGACGCGTCGCCTCGCTCGTATCGGTGGTGAGCACGATCACAGGGAGCTCGGCGAAGCGCGGCTCGGCTCGCAGCTCGGCGATCATCTCCGGCCCGCTCAAGAAGGGCATCTCGACGTCGCTCAAGACCAGGTCCGGGTTCACGGCGCGGATTCGGTTGAGCCCCTCGCGGCCGTGAGCAGCTTCGTGCACTGTGAGCCCGAAGGAGCGCAGGATCCCGCACAAGAGCTCGCGTGCCACGGGCGCGTCCTCGACCACCACCACGCTCGCCACGCGGCGCTCCCCGGGCTTGAGCGCGGCCACCACCACGCCCTGCAGCACCGAGACCAGCGCCTGCACGTCGAGCAAGAGGCGAACGCCATCGGGGCTCGGCGCCACGGCGCGCACCACGCGCGAGCGGATCGCGAGCTCTCCGATCGGTTGAAATGGCAAGGGGCGAGGATTGCCGTGCTCGTCCACCATCAGCACGAACCGCAATCCATCGTGGGTCACGAGCACGCCACGGCGCCCCGCCTCGGGCGCGTCGTCCGTGCCGAAGACCGGCGCGAGCGTGTACACCGGGAGCGACTCGACGTTGCCGTCACGGCGCACGCGCGCGTGGGCTCCCGCGGTGGTCTCCTCGATCTGGTCCACGCGCAAGAAGCCCTCGACGTTGCGACAAGGCAAGGCGAGGCGATGACCGCGGTACGTGACGGGCACCACCAGATCGGCGCGCAGCACCGTGGGCATGGTGAGCACCAGCCGGAAACCGAGCCCGTAGGTCGACTCGGCGTGCACTTCGCCGCCCACGGAAGCGGCCTCGCGCGCCACCACGTCGAGCCCCACTCCGCGTCCCGAGATGTCGCTGATGGTGTCCCGCGTGGAGACGCCGCTACGAAACAGATACCGAATGACGTGGGCGTCCGAGACGTCGGCCGGGAGCCCAAAGCGCTCGCGCACTGCGGCGACGTCGATCCCTGCGCCGTCGTCCTGGATGCTCACACGCACGGTCGAGACCTGCTGCTCGATGCGGACCGCGATCGAACCACGCGCCGGCTTGCCCGCCGCGGTGCGCACCTCGGGAGCTTCGATCCCGTGATCGACCGCGTTGCGCACGGCGTGCAGGAGGGCCGGTTCGAGCCGTTGAGCGATGCTCGAGTCGATGTAGGCGTCGCCCTCGAAGGCCAGCCGCACCTCCTTGCGGAGGGCGCGTGCGGTGGCGCGGACGCTGCGTTCGAGGGTCGATCGGATGCGCGCCACGCTGACGACCGCGGCGCGCCGTGTCGTGTCCGACAGTTGGTCGAGCGCCAGCCCCATGGCAAAAGCGTTGGCCGACCACTGGGCGCGGATCACGGACAGCCGACGTTCGAGGTCCGCGGTCGCGCCCAGGGTCTTGACCACCTGCTCGCCGAGCACCGCGGGCGGCAAGGAAGGGTCCATCTCGGCCACCACGGCGCGCAGGATGCGCTGGATCTCGCGCAGGCGCGGCTCGAGCAGCTGCTGCTCCTCGTACAGGCGACGCAGATCGTGCACGGTCGGCTGCAGATCGACCACGGGAACGTGGTTCTCGGACCGGCGCTCCGACTCCGGCGCCTCCGCCTCGGCCGGCTCCGCTTGCTCGCCCGCCGTGGGCAGGCGGTGCACCTCACTCGCGCTTTCGTTCTCGCCTGGGGCGAGCTCTTGCGCCGTCTTGCGGAGCGCCTCCAGCACCCCGCCGATGTCGAAGTCGCTCTCGCCCTTTCCGGGCTGAAAGGCCAAGAAAGACAGCGCGTCCATGGCCTCGAGCACCACATTGCCAGCCGCGCGGCCGCGCTCGCCTGCCTTGCCGGCCTGCACCACGACCTCCTCGAGCTGCTGCAGCAGCGTGCCCGAGGCCTCAAGCCCCAGCATGTGCGCCTCGCCCTTGATCGTGTGCAGGACGCGCTTGAGGGCGACCACGTCTGCGCGCTTGCCCTCCTCGAACTCGAGCCAGAGGTTCGTGGCCTCGACCACGCGGTCCGGCAGACCGCTCAGGAACGTTTGGACCAGCTCTTCGAGCCTGCCGCTCATCCCTCGGCCCGCGACAGCCGGAAGGCGCCCGCAGCGCTCTTGAGCTCGTGCGAGAGCTGAAGCAGCGCCTCGGCAGAGCGCGTGATCTGCGCGGTGCCATCGAGCGAGGTGTTGACCACGCGGGCGATCTCCTCCGCCGCTCCCTTCACGTGGCCCGTGCCCTCACGCTGCTGTCCGACGGCGGCCGTGATCTTGTTGGCGGAGAGCGAGGCCTCCTTGGCGAGCTTGATGCTCTCCTCGGTGGCCAAGACCGAAGCATGCGAGGCAGCGCGCATGTCCGAGACCAGCTTGCGGATATCGCGCACCGAATCCATGACGTGCTCGGAGAGACGTCGCATCTCGGCTGCCACCAGCGAGAAGCCGCGCCCGACCTCCCCCGCCTTCGTGCCCTCGAGCGCGGCGTTCAGGGCCAAGAGGTCGGACTTGTCGGCGATGTCCTGGATCAGCGTGAGGATCTCGCCAATGCGGTCCGAATGCGCGCTCACCAGCTTGGTCTGACCCGCCGTCTGCTGCGAGCTCTCCAGGCTGCGATCGGCCATGTCGCGCACCTGCAAGGCGTCGGTATTCACCCGCTCGGCCGAGGCCGCCAGCGCCTCGAGGGTGCGGCGCATCTCTTCCACGGAGGCGGTCTGCTGCGTCGCAGAGGCCTCGTGCTCCCGCGTGGCCGAGAAGAGCGCGGCGGCCGCCTGGGCGACGGCCTCGGAGCTTGCGCCGATGCGCCCCGCGAGCTCGCGCAGGTTGCCGAACATGGTGCGGAACGCGACGAACAGCTCGCCGTCGCCCTCCTGGGTGACCGAGAGATCTCCGGCCGCCACGCGCGAAGCGTTCTTCTGCAGCTCGCGCAGTCTCTGCGTCATCTCGATGAAGGACTGGGCCATGATCCCCAGCTCGTCGGAGGGCCGCTCCAGACTCAGGTCTTGCGAGACGTCGCCGCGCGCGATGCGATCGGCTGCCTGCGTCATCTGGGTGATCACGCGCGTCATGCGGCTGGCGAACCAGAGCGCGAACACGATGAAGGCCGCACTCACGATGCCGGCCTGAAGCAGGATCGAGTTGCGCGTGCTCCGCTCGCGCAGGGAGATTCCGCGCGCATCGAGGCTCACCACCACGGCGCCCGAGAGCTTCTTGCCCGAGCGCGACGGCGCCAGCGCGATGATGCTGTGCTGGCCACCCTGGAGCAGCCGCGCGCGGTCGACGTGCTCGACGTTGCTCGGGGCGCCCGTGCCCTTGCTCGCGACGCGCGCTCCGTCTCGCGAGTAAGCCGCGACCCACTGCACGAGCTTGTCCTCGGTGGCGACCTCGATCAGCTCACGCGCGGTGTCCGGTTGATCGAACTCGAGCGCAGGCGCCACCGAGCTCGCGAGCATCGCCGCGGCTCCGGCTGCCCGCTGCTCCAAGCCCTCACGCTCTGCCGTCGCCGCATAGCCGGGCAATGCGATCGCCCCCAACGCGGCCAAAACGATACCAACGAACGCGATCAGCGCCGCAATCTTGAAGCGGATCGAAATGAACCCCATGCTCCCCCGTGCAACTTGGCAGACATTATCAGCGGATCACACGTGCCAAGCGCAACATCCGAGCATCGAACTTCAGGCCTGCCTTCTCGGCCCGCCCTAGGTCCACGACGAGGCGCGAGGCGGACCCCGCGGACTCCACGCTCAACAGGCAACCCCTCCCGACCAGGGCGGGGTCCCCACACATGATCACGACTCCACGTACCTTGGCGAGGTCGGCCAGCGCGCCCTCGTTGCCGGAGGCCACGTAAATGACAGCGGGCGCACGCTTCTTGGTCTCGTCCGCGGCCGCGTCCGAGTTGGACGACTCCACCTTCAGGCTGCGCCCTGCCGCGCCGCTGGCGGCGATCTGCTTGAATGGCCCGAGGACTTCGCCGCCATCCTTGGCGCCGCCCGAGCCGTTGAGCACGAGCAAGGTGGCCTCGCCAGATCCGCTGGCGAAGGTCTTCTCGTACTGCAGTGACCGCAGCAAGATCGCCGCTCGCAAGGCTGCTGGAATGCTCTGGGCGTGGACCAGGGCCGGAAAAATCAGGACGGAGGCCAGCAATGCCAGGCGCGCGAAGCGCCGGTAAAAGCTTGCTGGTTGCGAAGGCGGCATGTGCATGCTGACGGACTATCTCTCTCGCTATTCTAGGGAAAGGCGCAGGCCAAAGCGCGTCATATCGACCAACCAAGTGGGCTGGTCTTCAATGCTCGCTAGGCCCACCACGTAGGGCAACTTGAGCACGCCTGAGAGGAGCGGGCTCACAGGGGTCAACGCCGCACCGGAGACCTCACGCAGCTGAATCGCGTGGCAGCTCAGCCAGCACTCTCCCTGCGCGGCGCGCACGCGCAACCATCGATCGCCGCCATCGTCCGGCCCCGACCACAGCTCCTCGACGCGCTCGGGCGGCGCTGAGCTGTGGACGATGTCCAAGGCCTGCTCCGCCGGGATGGCGGCGCGAACGCCGCGGTGCTCGAACGTGATCACCTTCGTCATCTCCGCGCTTTGTACGCCCTTAGCACGGCTTGGTTGAGTCTCTCGCGCACCTCACGCTTGGTGCATACGGCATCGGCGCTGCTCTCGCGCGCGAGCCGATCGAGCTCGCTCGCCTCCACGCCAGACACGAGCACGACCCCAAGCTGCTGCATTCGGGGCTGCTTCCTGAACAGCGCAGCCAAGGTGTCCCCGCGCAGAGACGGCAAATTGACGTCCACTACCACCACATCGATCGCTTCCTTGATAATCAGCCGAGTTACCCCGATCGGTGTGTGTGAGCCCACTACACGATGGCCATGGGCGGTGAGGGTCTCTTTCATTTGGCCGAGCGCGATCTCGCTGTCGTCAATAACTAGAATGTTCATGAGAATGAGAAATCAAGGTCGCTGAACTGCTAGAATTGGCGGCCTCCAAGGCAACCCTCGCGGAGTACCGTAACATGGGCTTCTGCGAAACGAAAAGAAGGGCTTCAGTTGGAAGACAAGCTTTCTGCGTTCAAAGGGGAAGAGGAGAGCAGCGCCAGTGAGGGCGCTGCAACGCGTGAGCTCGACCTCTTGGTCTTGGGGCAAGGATCCTTGCACCTCGGTGTGGCTGCTGCCAGCGTCGACTCCGTCGTGCCGTGGAGCGACCCCGTGCCGATCCCCGAGTCTCCTTCCAACGCGCTCGGCGTAGTGCAGGACCGCGGGCGCTTGGTCGTCGTGACCAAACCCCTCGTATCGGACGCCAAGACCCTGCGCTTGGTGGTGTGCATCTCCAGTGCCGGATTCGTCGGGATACCCGCCACGACCACGCGATCAGTCGGATCAATCACGCTCTTGAGCGAGTACGTACTCGGAGAGCCCGTGATGACGAACGACGGGACGATCACGATCTTGGACATCGAGAAGATCGCTCAGAGCATGCTCGGAGAGCGCTGATCAGACGCTGCATGAGCAGCGCGCCGCTGAGGACGGCGAGCAGTCAATGAAGCGCGTTCCGCGAAGGGCTGGTCACGGAGGACGTGAGCAGCTCGAACGAGCTACGTAGACTGTCCGCTCAGTCGACATGCGCGGTCGCAAGGCAAGCGTCCGCGATCGCCGTGCCCGACAACCTACACCGCAACCGCTGTAAACCTGCTCGAGAAATTGCACCCTCAAGTGCGGACGCTTCGTACGCGCAAGATCTGTACGCGCGCTCCCCGATCCAGCTAACATGACCGCGTCCAAGAGAGGGGAATACATGAATTGGCTCGTTAGGGCGGGGTTCTGCGCGTTGGCGCTCGGCGCGTGTGGGGACGACGAAGGCAGCAAGGGGATCACGGATTGGGGCGGAGACGCTGCCCATCTGACGGCCCGAGGCGCGGTGAATGGCGAGAAGGTCACGCTGGATCTCGATGCCGCTGCGGTCAGCGAGGGTCAGATCCTTTGTCAGTTCGAATATACGGTGCCCGCGTTGCCGAACGGCGAGCCTGACTACGCCAACGGTCGCATGACGGAGATCAAGATCGAGGGCCTCGCGGACGTCAACGGAGAGAAGCGCGGCATCGAGATCGAGCTGAAGCGCCACGACTTCCAGAAGGACGCACCGGGCACCGTGGTGAAGATCGTGCCGCGTGACGATCTCAAAGATCCGGGCGCCGGGGAGGCTTGGCTCGAGTGGGAGTGGCACGACGCCGTCAGCGACGAAGAGCTCTACCAGGCCTCGGCCATCGCGGGCGAGATCAAGCTCGAACTCTTGAGCGGCACACCCGATGCGACCGGGCTGTTGCTGGAGAATGCGCGTGTCGGCGTCACGTTCAGCGGCCGTTGGTCGGAGACCGAGTCGATGGATGCGTCGATCACGGTGGACTGCAGGGAACCGGCCGTGGAGATTGTGCAGTGAAGCGAAGGCGGATGCTGTGGCTCGCGGGGCTCTTGAGCTCGGGGGCGTGCCTCGGAGATTTCGAGTCCAAGCCAGCATACGAAGAGGAAGAGTTTCTGTGTGAGGCGTCCGAGGCAGATAAGTGGAACGCGGCCGTAGAAGCCTGTCGTAGCGCCTTCCTGAACGATCCGAGCTCATGCGGCGGCGTGATGAGCCTTTCTGGGTCGTTGCTAGGAGACCCGCTGCGCTCGACCACGGATTTGCGGGGCTCCATCTTTCGGATCGTCTCGCTAGCGGAGGGACCGACGCTGGCGCGCGTCGACACGACGGGCGTCACGCCTTATTTCAACGCGACCCTTTCGTTCAGCGACATCGGTGGCGCCGCGTTGGATGTCTCCATCCCCCCGCGCACCGTGACCATCACCGATCAGGTGGATATGGTCATGTATGAGGGGGACACGAGCGGCACCCTCACCCTCCGCGCGAATGACGGCGTGGCGACCAGGACCTTCTCCGCCAAATCCGGCACCATCTCGTTCTCCATTCAGCAACGCGACCAGCTCGCGGGCAGCTTCGACGCGCGTTTCGCGGGTGAACGCGACGCCGTGCGGGGCTGCTTTCATTTGTTTGCTCAGAGCACTCGGACCGGGGAGCTATGAAAAGAAGGCTTGGGGCGATCACGCTCGCTTGTATGTTGGTTCACGCAGGCAAAATCGAAGCACAGGGCAACGAACCGAGCGTCGAAGAACTCAGCCAGATGAACCTGGAGCAGTTGCTCGGGGTGGTGCACTCGGCCTCGCGCAGCAACGAGGCACGCCTGCGCGCGCCCGCGTCGGTGACGGTGCTCGATCGCAAGGGGATCGAGCGGCTAAGCGTTCGCACCGTCCCGGACCTCTTGCGCACGGTTCCTGGCGTCCAGGTCGTACAGACCTCACCCGGCAACTTCGTGGTGGCTCTGCGAGGAACGGGCGGATTGAACGGCAACAACGTCGTCGTGCTGCTCGACGGCGTGCCGCTGAACAACGCCCTCGATGCCGAGATGAACTGGGGGCTGCTCCCGGTCTCGGTCGACTCGATTGAGCGCATCGAGGTGGTGCGCGGGCCCGTGAGTACGATCTACGGAGCGAACGCATACACCGGCGTCATCAGCATCGAGACCCGGCGCGCGCCCGAATACGACGGCGTGCAAGGCCATGTGATGGCTGGCGGAGGCACGGACACCAAACTCGGGCCTCTCGGCGAAGGGGCGGTCGATGTGGGCTTCCGCAAGGGGGAGAACACCGCATCGATCGCGGCCACGGGCCGCTGGGATGGCACCTTCGCCGAGAGCGATGGGGCCGAGCAACCTGCGCTGAAGGACCTCGGCCTGCACGGTCGCGGCCACCTCAAGATCGGCTCCCACGGCTTCGTGGAGGCGGTCATCGGCGGGGCGGTCAACCAACGGGCCGCGCTCGATTACCTCGTGCTCTCGCCAGTGACGGAGAGCAACCAGACGGGCTACGGCATGGTCAGCGTCGGCGTGGCGGAAGCGACGCCCTGGCTGTCGCGCGCAGCGCTCTGGACGCGCGGCCGCTACGCCCATCGGGACTCGAGCCACAACCTCGCCAGAAGCTTCGCCTACACCGACACCAGCGCCTTCGATGGTGGCGTCGGTGGCGATCTCGAGCTCTCGTTGCCCAAGAACTTCGGCCTTGCGCTCGGTGGTGACGCGTCGTTCGTGAACGTCGATGCTCCGTTCATCCACCCGGCCGAGAGCGGCAAGCTGCGCACCAGCGCGGGTGGCTACTTGCGCGCCAAGGTCGACATCGCCCAGCGGCTCCAGTTGGCGGCGTCAGGCCGATTGGACGCCTCGGCCTTCGCTGACAAGCTCCAGCAGTCGCTGCGCGTGTCGGCCGTGTACTATCGCGATCGCTATTCTCTGCGCCTCGCGGCGGCCAACGCGTTCCGCAATCCGACCTTCGTCGAGATCGCCGGTCGCTTCCGGGACCAGAACCTGGGCTTCGTGGCGCTCGAGGGCAAATCTGGCCTGTCGCTGCCGCGGATGCAGTCGGTCGAGGCGGGAGCGATGGTCGCGCTCAGTGAGCGCGCCAAGCTCGAGGTCACGGCCTACCTGGCCCGCGCCTCGCACCTGATGGTCGCGGACTTCACCGATCTGACCCGACGCACCTTCCGCAACGAGCGCGAAAACAACGAGTTCGCAGGCGGCGAGTTCGACTTCTCGTGGGATGTGAGCGACCGCATCGCGTGGGACGTGCGCGGCGCGTACATCCACTTCTTCGGCAAGCCTCAGGATGCCGCCCAGACGGTCGCCATCCCGGAGCACAACTCCATGGTGACCGCGTACACGGGGCTCTCGCTCGACGCCATCCCCGAGCGCCTGCGCTTCGATGCGGGCGTGCTGTACCTCTCGTCGCGCGAGTACAACCTGCGCGCGGGCGTCCCGCCGGTCCTGCTCCAACACAAGGTGCCAGACCTCGTGCGTTTCACGCTCGGCGTGGCGGGCAAGCCATCCAACGACCTGCCGCTCTGGCTGAGGCTCAACGCCGTGACGCACGCACCGCACGGCGAGGCCGAGTCGCCGTTGCCCAACGCGTCCCAGCTCGGCACCCGCGTGATGCTGCTCGCGGACTACCGCTTCGAGTGACGCG
>JBIQKA010000097.1:0-18500 GCA_044507075.1 Myxococcales bacterium | reverse complement strand
CCTGGTCTACGACGCCGAGCGCGCGCGCCTGGTGTTCTACGCGTCCGATGGAACCCTGTGGGAGTTTCAACCCGTGGGCAATGCCTGCACCTCGGACGACGAATGCCCCGGCGGGGCGTGTGTCGAAGGGATCTGCTGCGACCGAGCCTGTACCTCGAGCTGTGAGGCATGCACGGTCGATTCGGGGGCAAGTCAGAATGGCGTGTGTGAACTCCTGCCCGACGCTGGCGCGGATTGCGTGAGCTCCGAAATGGACCTGGGCGGGAGCGATGGAGACGCGGGCCCCGGTCGCAAGGGTGGCGGTGGAGACGGCGGCTGCAGCGTCAGCGCGCCAGCGACGCGCCGGCTCGGAAAGGGCATGGCGGGCTTTGGGTTGGCGCTCGCTGCGCTGTTGGCCAGCCGCCGCCGACGCGGCGCCCGATGACGACGTGGACCTCGCGTCGCGAGGTCGCCGCGCCCGCCCGCCCTCAACGGGGTGCGTACCAGGCGGGATAGCGATAGAGCTCCTCGGGCAGAAGAGCGATCGATGCGCATGATGGATCGAAGGTCCGCGTTTCATCAGGCACACCATCGACGAAGGGCGCGTCGAGGATCTCTGTCCCGTCCTGCGTGAACCCGGTGCAGTTGCCGAGATCGTCGTAGGTCCACTCGCGCCGGATGTCCGTGGTGCCATCCGGGGTGGGAGCCAGCCCGTTGCCGTCCGAGTCCAAGCGCACCAACCGACCACGATCGTCGTAGGAGGCGTAGGTCCGGTTGTAGATGACGCCGAGAGCTTCACGGGTAACCTCGCGGACGAGCCCGTCTTCGCGAACGTAGTGGGTCACCTTGGCGCCGGCAGGCGAGGTCTGCGCGTCCGGAACATGAACTTGGGTTTCGCTGGTCAGCTCGCCATCCGTGTATTCATAGTCCACCGTCGATACGCGACCTGCGATATCCAAGTAGGTGCGGACGGACCGGGTCAGCCTCCCCTCTTCGTCGTAGGTGTTGTCTTGGGTCCAGCTGTTGGCAGGCACGACCTTGTCCTGCCAGTAGTAGTTGAAGCTGGCGGGCGTCTGGTGCGGGTCATAGGTGAGCTCATGGCGCCAGACCGGATCGGCGATCTGTCCCGTGGACACGACCAGGCCCTGTTCGTTCAGCACCCACCACATGCCGTCGAGGGTGAGCTTGCGCGCGACAGCGTCCCAGGCGGCCGTTCCCCCGGCGCCCAAGGAGCAGCTGCCGCTCGGGACCTCGGCGGGCAGCAGCTTGTCCTTCACGGGAGCGAGTTCTTTCGTGGAGGTGGGCTCGCCCTCCTCGAGCTGGTCGTCCTCGCATTCGTCGTAGCTGGGCTGCTCGCAAGGCAGCGGTTCCTCCATCCCGTCTCCGAGCCTGGCCTCGCTCCCTTTACTGTCGCCGCTGTCGCCGCAGCCGATCAGAGCCAGGATCAAGCAAGTCTGTGCGCTCCACTTCATTCGCGTCCTCCTACCCGGCATTCAGCACAGCCCATGCCATCCCGCCATTGCGAGATGACTACGATTTTTCGTGCCGGATTGAGTCAATCGCTCGGTTCTCCTCCGGGCACGTGCCGTACGCGCCCTTCGCAGCCAACATCCTGGGGTGCGGGGCCTGCCTGTAGTGAACGCGGCTCGGCGGCGTGAGTTGGGTGGTTCGCGCCCGACTCACCTGCCCACCGTGTCCGCCGAGTACGCGCCGCGCGCTCCCAGGGGCCGCGGCGGCCCGGTGGTGGAGTCCGCCTTGGTTTGATGCTCGGCTTCGGCATTCAACTCGCCTCCGAGGAGGATCGAGTAGGCAGCGAGGAAGAGCCAGATCAAGAGGATGGCCACGGCACCCAGTACGCCGTAGGTGCGGTTCAAGCTGCCGAATCGGCTCGCGTACAACGAGAACACCGCCGAGGCGGTCAGCAACAACAGGGTGGCCAGCACGGAGCCCGGCGTCACCCAGCGCCACTTCGGGCTCTGGCGCGCGGGAGCGAAACGATAGAGCACGGCCAGGCTGCCGAGGATCCACAGCGCGAGCACAGGCCAGCGAAGGATCTGCGCGGCGGTCCGCGCGACCGCACCGAGCCCCAATAAATCGAACATCCAGGGGAGCACCACCAGGAGGCCGAGCATGACGCTCACACTCAGGATGGCGCCCAGGGTCAGCGCCAGACTCAGCGCGTTCTGTCGCAAGAAGCCGCGTTCTCGGGCTTCGTCGTAGGTGATGTTCAGCGCGCCGATCATGCCCTTGGTGCCCTTGTTGGCGCTCCAGACCGCGAGCAATAGCGTGCCCAGCACGCCGAGGCTGAGCGCGCTGTTGGACTGACCTGCGAGGCGTGACGCTTCGGTGCTGACAATTTCGCGCACGTCAGCGGGCGCGGCGACCAGCAGGCTGTCCAGCTGTTTGACCGCATCCGCGGGGTCGGCGATCAACCCGTACAAGGAGACGCCGGCTGCGAGCGCCGGGAACAAGGAGAGGAAGGCGTAGAAGGCGACTCCCCCTGCGACCACGTCCAAGTGGTCTTTCTTGGCCTCGGTCCGCACGCGCCTGAAGACGTCTCGCCAGCCTCGTTTCAGCGTCGACGGACGCTCTGCATGTCGGCCTCGCTGTTCTTCAGCCTCACTTTCGTGCATGGGTTGTCTCCTCCTCCAGGACGCTGTGCTGTGGTGCTGCAGGTGCCATGCCAAGGCGGCTTGCAGGGAAGGGAGCCGCTCCTTGCGCGCTCTGCGCCTGTTGCCCATGCTCCGCCTGAGTCCAAACAACCGGGGGATCGAACATGGGAATCATCGCCATCGGCGCCGTCGCAGCGGTCGCGTACATCGCCTACGCCGCGTCTCGCAAACCCGGTGACTTTCGCGTCGAACGCAGCGCCGTCCTCAAGGCGTCGCCTGAGGCCATCTTCAAGTACATCAACGACTTCCGGCTGTGGACCGCGTGGTCGCCCTGGGAGAAGCTCGACCCCAACCTCAAGCGCACCTACTCCGGCGCCGAGTCCGGCGTCGGCGCGGTCTACGAGTGGTCCGGCAATGGGAAGGCTGGCCAGGGTAAGATGACCATCCAGGAGAGCACGCCGCATCAGCGCATCGTGCTCGAGCTCCAGTTCATCAAGCCGTTCCCCGCCACCAATCGCACCGAGTTCACGCTGACGCCCAAGGATGGTGGCACCGAAGTCTCCTGGGCCATGAGCGGCACCCACACCTACCTCAACAAGGTCTTCACCATCTTCATGGACATGGACAAGTTCGTCGCGCCCGCGTTCGAGGAGGGGCTTTCGAACCTGGGCAGGGTCGCCGGGAGCGATGGGGAGAAGCGTTTGAGCTCCGAGGCATGAGAGACCGCCTGCGGCGTGCGTGCCACCCGCGGTCGCCGAAACAGTCCACGACTTGCCAGTCACCATCCCGCTCGACATCGGGATCACCGAAGGGCTCACCTGCGGCCGTGACTCGGGCTCGGGGGTTACGCCGGACTACCAGGTGCCGTTCGCCTTCACGGGCACGCTCGAGCGCGTGGTGCTCGAGGTCTCGGGCGAGCCGGTGGAGGACAAGGAAGCCGAGTTGCGCACGGTGATGGCGCGTCAGTGAGCGCCGGAGTGAGCGCCGATGCAGGTGTGAGGTAGGTTACGAGGAGCCTGGCTCAAATCCGAGTCGGGAAAGGGTGGCCGATGGGCCGGAGACCGGTACATCGGAGGCATGGCCAACTACCGCGCGCCCCTGGATGAGATTCGCTTCGTCGTGAACGACCTGTTGAACTACACGGGCCATTACGCGGAGCTGCGCGGGCCGGAGCAGGTGGACGCCGAATCCCTCGACATGTTGCTGCGCGAGGCCGGCAAGTTCTGCGAAGAGGTGCTGCACCCGCTCTATCGCAGCGGAGACGAGGCCGGGTGCGTGTTCAACGCGGGGGAGGTCAAGCTCCCGAAGGGATACAGGGAGGCGCGCGCGCAATACGTAGCCGCGGGCTGGCCTGCCCTGACCGCGGACCGCAGGTGGGGTGGCCAGCACTTGCCGCACTCGCTGGCCATCTGCATCAACGAGATGATGTGCGCCACGAATCCACCGTGGGTGATGCTCGTGGGGCTCCCTGGCGGCGTCACGATGGCGCTCGAGACGGGCTGCAGGGCGGCGGGCGACGACTCGCTGGCGGAGCGCTTCGTGCCGGGCCTCGTCCATGGGCGCTTTGCGGGCACCATGTGTTTGACCGAGCCCCACGCCGGAACCGACCTCGGGATTTTGCGCACCAAGGCTGAGCCCCAGGCCGATGGCACCTACCGCGTGACGGGCACCAAGATCTTCATCAGCTACGGTGAGCACGACTGCGCGGAGAACATCGTGCATCTGGTGCTCGCGCGTTTGCCCGACGCGCCCAAGGGCACCGCGGGCATCTCCATGTTCGTGGTGCCGAAGTTCCTCCTCCACGCCGACGGCAGCCTGGGTGCACGCAACAGTCTGAGCTGCGTCTCCATCGAGCACAAGATGGGCTACGCCGCCTCGCCCACCTGCGTAATGGACTTCGACGGCGCCACCGGGTACCTGGTCGGCAAGCCGCACCAGGGCCTGAAGTACATGTTCGTGATGATGAACGATGCGCGCATCGCCTCGGGGATGGTGGGTGTCGGTCTGGCCAACGCGAGCCTTCAGGGGGCGTTGCAATATGCCAGGGAGCGGCTCCAATCGCGCTCGCTTTCGGGCGCGAAGAACCCGAAGGGTGAGGCGGACCCGATCCTCGTGCACGCCGGGGTGCGCCAGCTCCTGATGGTGCAAAAGGCGCTCAACGAGGGCACACGCGCCCTTTCGCTCGACACCGCGCGCATCTGCGACATCGCCGAGTACGGCGCGACAAAAGAGCTCAAGCACGCCGCCGGCCAGCGCCTCGGATTGTTGACCCCGATCGTGAAGGGCTTCGTGACCGAGGTGAGCAACGAGGCCACCAGCCTCGGCGTGCAGGTGTGGGGCGGCCATGGCTACATCCGCGAGAGCGGCATGGAGCAGCTCATGCGCGATTGCCGCGTGTCGACCATCTATGAAGGAACCACCCAGGTGCAAGCCATGGACCTGATCGGCCGCAAGGTGCTCGGTGACCAGTGCGCCGCGCTGCGCGCCCTGGTCGAGGAGATCACGGCCTTCTGCGATGCGCACGCGAGCCACCCCCGCGTCGGCGAAAACGCTCAGCTCCTGCGGTCCAAGGCCGGCGAGTGGCTCCGGCTTTCGCAGGAGGTGGGCGCGGCCGCCATGAAGAACCTCGACGAGCTGGGCGCGGCGTCCGTCGACTTCCTGATGTACTCCGGCTACGTGCTGGTCGCCTACTACTGGCTGCAGATGGTGCTGGCGGCGGAGAAGAAGCTCGCTGCGGGCGGGGAAGCCGCCTTCTGCCAGGGTAAATTCAAGACCACGAACTTCTACTTCGCCCGCGTGCTCCCGCGCACGCTGACCTTGGCCGCGACCATCCGCGCAGGCGCCGCGAGCCTGATGGAGATCAACGAAGACGAGTTCTGACGCGGCGCACGAAGACTCCCCGTTCCGAGCGCAAATGCGTGCTTGGTCGCGATATCCAGCGATTCGCGACCTGTGCGCTTGCCCCGAGGGCTTTGCCCAAGCCTTACTGCCTCAACCCCAATCGCGCGCGTAGCTGATCCGCCAGGCCAGTGGTCTGAGTACGCGCGACGCGTGGCCTTTGCAGGAGCTCTTCGTACAGGATCAGATGGGCGTCCACGCTCGCTTGTGGTGAGTGGGTGAGCGCGCGGTTGCGCGCGGCGCGAGCCAAAGCCTCGGTGCGTGGGCGGTCCTTGGCGAGATCGTTGAGCACGTCGGCCAAGTGGTGAGGGTCGTTGGACTTCACGAAGGTAGCGGCCCCTTGCCACACCTCGCGCAGGTAAGGATTGTCCTCGAGCACCAGCGCGCAGCCCGAGAGGGCCGCTTCGAGCGCCGACAGGTACGTGGGATCGAGCCCGCCGGGCAAGCTGTAGATCGCCGCGCGCCCCAGGTGCTCCGCGAGCGAGGGGCGCGAGAGCTGGCCGAGCAAGCGGAGAGGGCTGAGCTCCGGCTCCGCGCGGCTCTCGCTCGGGGGAGGGCGGGTGTCGTCGCCGGCGACCGCGATGGGCCAGCGCGTATTCGGGGCGGCCAGCGCGAGCAGGCGCAGGTTGCGCGCCCCGTCCCAGGAGCGGCTCGCGGAGATGACGAGGTCCTCCTTTTCCTCGGGCAAGAACAGCTCCGGATCACAAGCGCACGCGATGACGCGGCCGTCCGTGACAGGCCCGTGGTAGTGCACGAGTTGCTGCAAGAGGCTCGAGGTGGCGCACACCACGGCGTCGGCTGCCGCGAGGCCTGCGCTGGCGCGCTCGCAGTAGCGCTCGAACGGCGCGGGCAAGGGGGCGTCGTAGCTCGCCTTCCACCAGGCCGGCAAGCAGGTGTGTGCGCTCAGGACGATGGGCGCCGAAAACGGCAGCGCGCCGTGGGCGTAGCTGCCGAGCTGGACCACATCGGGCCTGTAGCGCTGCTCGAGCGTCAGCAGGATCTCTCCGGCGCGCTCCACATCTTCCCAGGGCTCGGCCATCCACTCGCAGCGCAGCGGCTGTTCGTGCAGCGTCAGGGTGCTGATGTCCCAGGCGGTGCGGCGTTGCTCATTGGTCAGTTTACGCCCCAACGCCACCAGGACGACCTCGATCCCGCGCTCACCCAGGGCGCGGGCGTGATCGATCGAGAGAGTCCAGGGGCTACCCATGGAATCACTGCTCATCAGGACGCGGCTTACGGACCTGGACACGTGCTTTCCTCGTGGTGGTTGCGTCCGGACTCCCAAAGTCCTTGCGGCACGCAAGGTTGCAGAATGCATGCCCGGAATGTTTTTTGCGGCTCTCGGCCGCGATGCGCTTTCGAACGATGACCATCGCGCTCTCGTCGGCGAGGGAAGGCGTCCGCTCACGCATCGGATCGCGCTGGTTTCGGGCGCTCGCGATGGCAGGCACGAGCCGAAAGCGCGTGGTCACCACGCTGGGCATGACCACGTTGGCGGGCGCCCTCGGCGCGATCGAACCGCTGATGCTCAAGGAGTTCTTGGACGACATCTCACGCAAGGAGACCTACCGCGAGCTGGGGCTCACGCTCGGGCTCTTGGTGGGCGTGGGGCTCGCGCGTGAGGGGGTCAGCGCCATCTGCAACGGGCTCACCTGGCGCACGCGCATCGAGTTCCAGCAGCAGCTGCTCGATGCCACCGTGGGACGCCTGCACAGTTTGCCGCTGAGCTACCACCGCTCGAACGACGTGGGCGGTATCATGACGCGCCTCGATCGCGGGATTCAGGGCGTCGTCCAGGGGTTGAGCGAGCTCACCTTCAACGCCTTGCCCTCGGTGATCTTCGTGTTGGCCGCCGCGCTGGTGATGCTGCGCCTCGACTCCAGGGGAACCCTGCTCGTATTCGCCTTCCTGCCCTTGCCCACCATCGTCACGGCGCTGACCGTGAGGGAGCAGGAGGCGCGCGAGAAGGACCTGATGCAGCGCTGGTCCAGCATCTACGCGCGCTTCAACGAGGTACTGAGCGGGATCGTGACCGTGAAGAGCTTCGTGATGGAGGAGCACGAGAAGAAGCGCTTCCTGCGCGGGGTCGAGGAGGCCAATGACGCCGTGGTGCGCGGGGTATGGCGGGATTCCTGGATCGGATCGAGCAAGAACACGACCGTGGTGTTGGCGCGCATGGTCGCGCTCGCCTGGGGCGGGTACTGGGCGCTCCATGGTCACGGTAGCGTGGGCACGATCGTGGCGTTCTTGACGTTCGTGAACGCGTTGTTCACGCCCTTCCAAAGGCTGCTGGGGACGTACGCGGTCGTGCAAAAAACGTCGGCCGCGCTCGATGTCGTGTTCTCGATCCTCGATGCGCACGACAGCCTGGGTGACGCGCCTGACGCGCTCGAATTGGAGGAAGTGCGGGGGGAAGTTCGTTATCGCGACGTCTCGTTCGCCTTCGATCGCAAGCGCATGGTGCTCTCCGGGATCGACCTGCACGTCCACCCTGGCCAGCTAGTGGCCATCGTGGGGCCGAGCGGCTCCGGCAAGACCACCATGATGGCGCTGCTGCAGCGTCTTTACGATCCCATCCAGGGGCAGATCTGCGTCGATGGCCACGACCTGCGCAAGATCAAGCAGCGCTCCCTGCGGCGCCACATCGGCGTGGTGCTCCAGGAGGGGCTCCTGTTCAACGATACGGTGCGCATGAACATCGCGTACGGTCGCCCGGAGGCCAGCGACGACGAGATCATGGAGGCGGCCAAGGGCGCCCACGCCCACGACTTCATCATGGAGCTGCCGCAGGGTTACGACACGCCGATCGGCGCGCGCGGGAGCCGGCTCTCCGGGGGACAACGGCAGCAGCTCTCCATCGCGCGCGCGCTGCTCAAGGACCCGCCCATCCTGGTGCTCGACGAGGCCACCAGCGCGCTCGACGCCGAGAGCGAAGCGCGGGTCCAGAAGGCGCTCGATCGGCTGGTCCGAGATCGGACGGCCTTCGTGATCGCCCATCGCCTGAGCACGGTCGTGCAGGCGGATTGCATCGTCGTCTTGAAGGAGGGCCGCATCCTCGAGCAGGGCAAGCACGACGAGCTCATGGAGCAGGGCGGCTACTATGCCACGCTCGTGCAGAAGCAGACACGGGCCTTGAGCTCGCGTGCGCAGCCTTGAGGCGGACAGCCGGCCCCTCCTCGGCGGCCGGCTGTCATTTACGCAAGAGGATGCATCATTTTGCGACGGTCAAAAAACGAAGCCGTCGTCGGCCACGTCCATCAACGTGGAGGACGGTGCGCGCAGCGTCACCGCCAGCGTGCGGGTGCGCGGGAGAATGCGCTCGAAGTAGAAGCGCGCGGTCTGCAGCTTGCTCTTGTAGAACGGCGCGTCCGCTCCGCCCTTCTGCACCTTGACGCTCGCCACCTTGGAGATGCGGCCCCAGAAGTACGCGAGCGCTGCGTAGCCGGAGTACATCAGGTAATCGAACGCTGCGCCCGCAGCCTCATCGGCGTTGGCCGCGCTGCGCTTGCCGATGTCGAGCGAGATCTCCTCCCACTCCTGGCGCAGAGCCTGGAGCGCCTCGGTCTGGTAGGCGAGCTCGGGGAGCTCCTTGAGGTCGTGGATGAGCGCGTCCACCTCACGCAGGAACAACCCGAGCAGCGCGCCCTTGCTGCCGAGCACCTTGCGGCGCAAGAGGTCGTTGGCCTGGATGGTGTTGGTGCCCTCGTAGATCGAGGTGATGCGCGCGTCGCGCAGGTACTGCTCCATCCCCGTCTCGTGGATGTAGCCGTGGCCGCCGAAGCTCTGCATGCCCCAGTACGCCGCCTCGAAGCCGGCCTCGGTGAGGAAGCCCTTGGTGATCGGGATCAGGAAGGCGAGCAGATCGTCGGCCTTCTTGCGCTCGGCCTCGTCCTGGTGGTGCTTCTTGTCGAGCTGGAGCGCGGCGAACATAGAGAGCGCGCGCGAGCCCTCGACGAGGCTCTTCATGGTGAGCAGCATGCGACGGATGTCGGCGTGCACGATGATCGGGTCGGCGACCTTCTCGGGGTTCTTCGGGCCGGTTGCGGCGCGCATCTGGAGGCGCTCCTGCGTGTAGGCGGCGGCGCCCTGCAGCGCGCGCTCGCCCTGGGCGAGGCCCTGCTGCGCCACGTCGATGCGCGCGTAGTTCATCATGGTGAACATGCAGGCGAGTCCGCCGTTTGGGGGGCCGACCAGCCAGCCCTTGGCATCCTCGAAGTTGAGCACGCAGGTGGGTGAGGCCTTGATGCCCATCTTCTTCTCGATGGACGCGCAGACCACGCCGTTGATGCTGCTCGAAAGCTTGCCGTCTGCTTCAGGCAGATACTTGGGCACCACGAACAGGCTGATCCCCTTGGGACCCTTGGGCGCGCCGGGTAGGCGCGCGAGCACCAGGTGCACGATGTTGTCCGTGAAGTCGTGCTCACCGTAGGTGATGAAGATCTTGGTGCCGGTGAGGGCGTAGCTGCCGTCGTCGTTGGGCTTGGCCTGGGTGGTGATGATGCCCACGTCGGAGCCCGCGTGCGGCTCGGTGAGACACATCGTGCCCGCCCACTCGGCCGAGATCAGCTTGGGCAGGTAGAGCTGCTTGAGCTCGTCGGTGGCGTGCGCGTAGATGGCGTGCACTGCGCCCAGCGTGAGGCCGGCGCACATGCGCCAAGAGAGGCACGCGCCGTGCGCCATCTCGTTGATCGCGAGCTCCACGCTCTCGGGCAAGCCCTGACCGCCGAACGCCGGATCGGCGCCGATCGCGCCCCAGCCGCCCTCGCGAAACTGCGCCCAGGCTTCTTTGAAGCCGGGGGCGGTGGTGACCACGCCGTCCTTCCACTTGGCGCCGTGCTCGTCGCCCGGCACGTTGAGCGGGGCGATCACGTTGTCATTGAACTTGGCGGCCTCGCCGAGGATGGCGTCGACCATGTCCTCGGTCGCCTCTGCGAAGCCACACTTCGCGTACTCGTGCGGGGCCTCGAAGACCTCGTGCAGAAGGAAACGGATATCGCGTAGGGGGGCTTTGTAGTTGGGCATTCGAAAAGTTCTCCAGCGGGGACTGTTGTAACTGCCCTGAGCGGTCAGGCAACTGCCAGCGAATAAGGAACTTTTCCGGATCGGGCCGGGTTGGCCCGCGTTTCTCGGTGCGCCCGAGCGCACGGCGGGGGCACGGGCGAGGGCGGTCAGGTCAGGGAAAGCAGCCCCTATGAACTACATGACAGCATGGAGCATCCGGCCCGATTCTTCGCCCATTCGGGCCGCTTGGCCGCGAACGACGCGCGCCCGGGCTGCTCGTCATAGGGCTGCCTCAGCACGTCGAGCAGCTCGGTGAGGAGTGAGACGTCGCCGGCTTCGGCCTGGTCGATGGCCAGCTGGGCCAGGTAGTTGCGCAACAAAAATTTCGGGTTCACCCGGTTCATGCTGGCTTTGCGCTCCGCGTCCGCGGTGCCGTCGGCCAGCACCCGTCGCTGGTACTGGCGCAACCACTGCGCGAGTTCGGCGTGCGCCTCGGGGGCCACACCCTCGGGCAAGTACGACACCTCGGCGAAGGGCGCGAGCAGCTCGGCTTCGTCGATCTCGTCCAGGGGCCGCCCCTGCGAAATTCGAAGCTCCGCAAGCTGGCGATAGAACAAGGTCATGTCGAGCTCGGCTGCGCGCAGCACGCGGAACAGCTCGTTCACCAGGTCCTGATCGCCGGGGAGCACCTGCTCTCCGAAGAAGTGCGGCTCGGTGTGAAAACTCCGGAGCCCGAGCTTTTGCGCCATCATCTCGCGTAGCTTCGCCTCGAGCGTCTCGCGGTAGACCGTGAGCGCCTCCTCGAGCGGCTCGGGCGCGTCGAACAGGGCGTAGAGCGCGTTGGCCAGGCGGAGCAGGTTCCACTGCGCGATGCCGGGCTGATTCTCGAAGCGGTAGCGACGCCCCGCGGCGTCCGTGATGTTCGGCGTGAAGCCCGGGTCGTAGGGCTCGACGAAGCCGTAGGGGCCATAGTCGATGGTCAGGCCCAGGATGGACATGTTGTCCGTGTTCATCACGCCGTGCACGAAGCCCACGCGCATCCAGTGCACCACCATGATCGCCGTGCGCCGGCACACCTCGGCCAAGAGCTTCACGTAGGTGCTCTTGGACCCGGGATCGCCCAGCTCCGGGTAGTGCGTGCGGATCGTGTACGCGAGCAGCTCCTGCAACAGCGCGTGCTCCTCGCGGGCAGCGAGGAGCTCGAAGTTACCAAAGCGCAGGAACGAGGGGGCCATGCGGCAGACCACGGCGCCGGGTTCGGCGCGCGGATGCCCATCGTAGAGGATGTCGCGCACCACGCGCTCGCCGGTGCCGACGAGGCTCAAGGCGCGCGTGGTGGGGATGCCCAGGTGGAACATGGCCTCGCTGCACAAGAACTCACGCAGCGAAGAGCGCAGCACGGCGCGCCCGTCCGCGGTGCGTGAATAGGGCGTGAGGCCCGCGCCCTTGAGCTGGAGCTCCCAGCGTTCACCGCGCTGGTTGATGACCTCCCCAAGGCTGATCGCGCGGCCATCGCCGAGCTGTCCCGCCCAGTTGCCGAACTGATGACCGCCGTAGCAGGCCGCGAAGGGCTCCATCCCGGAGAGCAGTCGATTGCCAGAGAACACCTCGGCCAGCTCACTGGCCTCACAGGCGCTCGGGTCGAGATCCAAGAGCGCCGCCGCCTCCGCGGAGAAGCCGAGCAATTCGGGTGCGCGCACGGGCGTCGGCTCCACGCGCGAGAAGCAGGCCCCCCGCACCTGCCGTACACGGCGCTCGCGGCTGGGATCCGCCGGAAGCTCGCGGACGAAGCTGTTGTCGAAGCGGAGCGCGGAGAGACAGGACATAGGGGGAGGGATAACACGGATTGAAGAGGGGAGCGGGGAGGGGGGGGAGGGTCGAGGACGGGTTACGAGGACGAGGACGAGGACGTGGACGTGCACGAGGACATGCACGAGGAGGAGGACGCGCACGCGCACGACGACGAGTACCGAGAGGCGCGAGTGACCAATCCTAAGAGGACGCATCCGAGCGCGTCCTTCTAGCCTCCACGTAGCCGAGCGTGTCTTCGTAGCCGTGCGCGCCTCGTAGCCGTGGGCGTCCTCGTAGCCGTGCGCGTGCGCGTCCTCGTAGCCGTGGGCGTCCTCGTAGCCGTCCTCGTCCTCGTCTTCTACATTTTCTCCGCGACGTAAACGTCCGTTCTCTGCTCACTCGGCCGCTGGATGCGAACGGTCAGGGTGTTGCCCTCCACGCAGTAGTGGGTGCCGTACGGTTTGGCTTGGCCTTCTCCGTCTTCGGTCATCGTGATGGTGGCATCTGCGCCGGTGCCGTAGGTGCCTGTCTCGGTGTTCGGCGTCGTGCTTGGCGTCAGGGTGCGCACGCAGGCGTCGCCCGTGCTCGTGCCTTGCAGGTCTTCGCAGGTCAGCGGCATGCCTTGTGCCGCGGAGACCTGCTCCAGGCAGCTGCTCGCGATTCGTACGCTCGGGTTCAACACTACGGTCTGATCCAGGCTGTAGCGTCCTTCTGCGTCGAAGGTGATGGTCCCGGACACCCCGATGCCGACCAGCGCGCTGGGCTTCTCGGTGCAGCTCGCAAAGGTTTCACTGGGAAAGGACGCGCCGAGCGCCTCTGGCGGCGCGCTGATGCATCCGCTCTTGAAGCTCCAGGTGCCCACCAGCTCTCCGCCGCACGGCGTGAAGCCTGCGGCGCATTGCGCCGCGCCGGGTGGGAGCGCGTTCATGCCCGCGTCGCTGAAGATCACGGTGTAGAGGCTGAAGTGTTTGATCTTGGTCTTGAGCTTCCCCGGCTCCGCCTCGGCGGTCGGCGGCAGCACCTGCCAGGTGTTCGATTTTTCGTCCAGCACTGCGACGTCGACGCGCTTGTCCTTGGGCACGGTCACCGTAGCCACATCGAACTCGAGTTCCACGTCGGTCTTGAACATCAAGCCGTCGGGGCCGAAGTCGTACACGTCGATGGCCACGTCCTTGCTGGCGGGCACGTCCTTCTTGGACACCACCTGGACGGTCAGCGTGGTGTCGCCTTCGAGCGCGCCCTCCGGCACCTTCAGCTTCACGGCGCCCACGTTCAGCTCGGCCTTCTCGTTGGCCTTCACCGCGAGCGAGGCACTCTCGCCCACGAAGCTCGGGGCCGGCTCGCTCCCCTTCTCGTCTCCATCACCACATGCCGAGCACAGCAGAATTCCGAGGACCGCCCACAGCGCGGGTCCCAAGCGATCACGGCGTCTTACCATTCGTACAACCCCCCTCGCGCGATTGTCCCGCGCTTTCCGGCCTTTCGGCAAGAGCGAGGAATTTCGCTTGGAAAGTGGCTGTCTAGAGCGCCGAGCGGCGATCTGAGTGCGTAAACTCAGGCCCGCCCGGCGTTGGCCGCGATCGAATCGGCAAATTTCGGCAGCACCCCGCGCGGCAGATCGTGACCAAGTCCCTCGATCACCTCGAGCCGTGCGCCACGGATGACCTTGGCGATGCGCCGCCCGGACACGAGACGCAGCAGCCGATCGGCGCTGCCGTGGATCACGTGGGTGGGCGCGACTACCTGGCGCGAGAACTGCTCGATGCTCCCGGTTGCGATGATGGCGTGGGTCTGACGCATCACGCCGCCCGGACGGAAGGAACGGTCGAAGGCCCGCTCACAGAGCGCGAGCCGCTCTTCCGCGGAGGTCGGATACCCGCTTCCGGAGAGCAACTCGCTGGTCTTGACCATGCGCTGCAGGATCTGCTCGCGCGAAGGGTTGCTCGGCAACGGCGAGAAGAGCGCGCGCATGACAGGGAGTGCAGGCGGCGGCAGCCAGGGGTGGTTCGTGCTGGACATGAGCGCCGTCAGGCTACGCACGCGCTCCGGGTGCTTGCCCGCCACGATCTGGGAGATCATGCCGCCCATGGAGAGCCCCACCAGGTGAACCTGCGGCAGCTCGAGCGCATCGAGCAGACCCCGCGTGTCCTCGGCCATGTCGAGCAACGTGTAGTTCGCCTTGACGCGCCGTCCGAACTTCACGCGCACGTTGTCGCGCAAGACGTCGAACCGCACGCCGTGGTTCACGCTCGACGAGAGCCCGATGTCCCGGTTGTCGAAGCGGATCACGCGGAAGCCGCGGGCGACGAGGTCCGCACAGAGGGCCTCTGGCCAGTGGATGAGCTGCAACGATAAGCCCATCACCAGCAACAACGGCTCCCCGTGCTCGGGTCCCGCCTGCTCCCACGCCAGCGTCACGCCGTTTACGCGCGACAAACCACGCCGCCACTCGATCGCACCGCCCGCCGCACTACTCGCTAGAACCACGATTACACCCTCGCTCGCCTGGACCCTTCAGAAATCCAGCGCGAGATCTCCATGCACCACGAACTCGACCGTGTCCACATGCAGCACCTGCGCGTCTTTTTGCGCCCTCGGGAACAGCGCGTCCATGCCGATCTTGCCGTGCCAGGTGCCGAGTCGCTCGGGTAACAAGCGCTGGTCGAAGTCCATCAGGAAACCGACCGAGGCGTAGCCCAGGAAGTAGTTCTGGATTTTGCCCGAGGGGCGCGAAGGGATCTGATAGTAGTCGTGCAGGCTCATGCCGAGCGCCATCGGGAACACGAAATCGATCCCCAGAATGGCCCCGTGCAGCATGCGCAGGGTGGGGGACAGCTCGAGGCCCAGGTAGGTGCCCACGTTGGTGCCATCACGCGCGCCGCTCACCTCCTGGGCCAGGGTGAGGGTCGGAAAGAAGCCGCGCCACATGTCCTCTTCGTACGGGCCGGCCCACAACACGTCGTCCTTGAAGCGCGCGTACAGGTCGAGCTCGTAGACGTCCTCGAAGCTCCCGTTAGGGCTGGCATACGCGTAGAACAGGCCTCGCACGTCCATGTACGGCGTGGCGACGCCGAGCCCCAAGAAGCCGCGCATCTCGAGCATTGCGGCCGTGAGCCCGTCGCCGTTGCGCTTGTCGCCTGGATGGAGGCTGACGAAGGCGCCGCCAATCGTCTGAAACTTGAAATCGTCTTCGTCGTAAAGGGCGACCTTCATGTCCGCCCCGCCCTGCAGCACCACGCCCTTGCTGCCCTGGCGCAAGCCGCGGAAGAAGTACTGGTTGACCAGCGAGCCCTGCATGTCGATGTAGATGGATTCGCCCTTGTCCTCGGCGGCCGCGGGGGCCGCCGAGAGCACGCAGGCACAACAGATGATCGAGCGAAGCAGCTTCACGGTTGAATCCTCCAGTCAGGGGCGTAGCGATTGTTGCCATACTCGGCGCAAAAGGCCTGCATGTTATCGGCGAAGAAAGGATCGGCAGCGACCACGGCGGGCCGCACGGCATCCCACAAGCGCGACACCGCGGTGAGGCCGGTGTCGAACGGCGTGAGATCGGTGGCGACGATCACCAGGTCGAGCCCCGGATGGCCTTGGATGACCTGACCGCCGAGGCCAACGGCGTTCCAAACCCCCACGTCGTACTGCGGTTTGCAGCGCTGCATGTCACCGAGGTTGCAGTCTGCGCTGTTCGACAGTCCGTGTGGATGGTGGGCGTTTATCGCCATGGGAGCACAGGGGCCGGGCAGGGTGGCTCCTTTCGTGCGGTCGGGCGGCGGCGCCGGGATGCCGCCGAAGTGATAATTCACGGGGCTATTGAGCCACGTGAGATATCCATAGGCGGTGTTGGCTTCCTCGAACGAGGGGTGGGTCATGCGGTAGATCCACTCCGCATCCACCAAGCGCTCACCCGCCCAGGTGCCGCCGCGGAGGATCAGCAATCCGAGCTTGGCCATGTCGTACACGTCGCCCTTGTAGGAGTAGGCGAAGGTCTTGTCGCGCGCTCCGCGCGACCAGCTGGACTTTTGCAGGCCGAGCTTCTGAAATAGGAAGCGCTGCGTGAAAGCCTCGAGATCAGCGCCCAACCGGTCCGGATCCTGCGCGATGGCGGCGCTGAGGATGGCGCTTAGCGAGTTGATCTGCGTCTTGCCGAAGACGTCGTAGCGCATCTCCTTGGCCTCGAGATCCTTGCTGTGTGCGACCATGCCGAGCACGTGCCCGACCTGAGCGTCGGGGTTGTACGAGAAGCGATCGAGCCAGTGGTCCACGCGATCATCGTCGCGCAAGGGGCCTGTCTTGCGGCCCACGCGCGGGAGGGCCCGGGTTTGATAGGCGACCATGCCGGTCACGAGCGCGCCGAGCGTCTTGGTCACGGAGTACGCGCGATTCGCGCGCATGCCATCGGCGTCATACTTATGGCAGAGGCGTCCGTAGCGTACGACAGCCCACGGCGTATCCAGCAACGCGTCCGCGCGCGCGAGTTCGTACGGGTCCAAGTGGCATACCTCGAGCACCTCGCTCGCCGGAACGAGCGGCCATGGCCCGGCGCCAGGATCGGCCACGGGAACCGGTTTGGGGAGGCGCTTCGCATCGAAGGCCACGCGGGGCGGCAGCGCGACACAGGAGAAAAGTGAGATCGCGAGCACGGATGCTGACCCCCATCCGCGGGCGCGCGAGCCAGTTCTCCGATCCGGGCATACCAAGGTGGCATCTGTCTACCACGATCGAATCGCTTCCTAGTGTGCGCTTCATGGACTTTGGTTCCTTGACGATTGACCGCGGGTCTCGCACTCCTTCGGGCATGGCAAAGAAATCCGGGGACGCGGTGGGATTGCGCGGAGCGAAGCTGATCAAGAAGGCGCTCGAGGCGGGCAAGGCGGAGGCCTTCGCCTCGCCGGAGCCGGTGGCGCCGGTGGTGCTCAAGCGCCTCGTGCTGCCCAACGGCGAGGGCATCTCCCCCAGCATGAAGGAGCTGCTCAAGGCCGACGCGCTCTGGCTCGGCATCGAGTTCGACGAGGACGAGGGGGACATCGAGGCGGTGTCCTTCGAGGATCTGATCGAGGACAACTTCGGAGCGAGCGCGCTGCATCTCTTTGCAGAAGCGAGCGAGCTGTTCGACGGCGATTGCATCCCAGTCGGCGGCGCCTCGGACGCCGTGCGCTTCCTCTATGTAGGGGAGGCCGATGAGACTGGGGAGTATCCGGTGATCACCGTGCGCAAGGATCCCGAGCCCTGGGTGGGCGGCTTCGTCCCGTTCGACGTGTGGGTCGCGCAGGAGGTGGGCGCGGTGGAGGCCCCCGCTGCGTCGGGCGCCGTGGCGCCTCAGTACGAGGAGGCCGCCAAGGCGCTGGCGGAGACCAACGGAGACGGCCGGCTCGGGTTCACGCCCACGGCCGGAGAGGCCACCGGCGGCGAAGAGGATGAGGACGACGAGGAAGAGGACGAGGCCGATGACGACGACCTCGGTGACGACGAGCCCGACGACGGCGAGCTCGGACCGGAAGAAGACGACGAGGCCGATGACGACGAGAGCGACGACGAAGAAGACGACGAGGGCGACCTCGAAGGGGAAGACGACGACGACTGACGGCGATTGCCGCGGTGCTCCCGAGGTCGCGCGCTATTCGCTGCCCGCGACCTCGTCGTTCTCCACGTTGGAGGCCCCCTTGCGGCCGGTGGACTTGGTGTAAGGATGATTGGATCGGCCGTTTTCGACGCGTCCGTAGCGCTCCGAGAGATCGGCCTGATCTTCGCGTTTTGGCTCGAACCAGCGCCTGAACTGCTTCTCGAGAAGATGACGTTCCCAACGCATGACGATCTCCTCCTTCTTCCAAGGTAAGACCTGAAGACTTCGCCGCTACCGGCGCGAGCGGGTCAAGCAAACGCCGGTGGAACGTGGGTAACCCGGGCTGCGCGGACGCCGCGCGCACTCCTCTTGCATAGCCTGCCACCATGGCCGCGCTGCCCCTGGCGCCCGAGCTCGCGACGCTCGTAGACAAACCACCCGAGGGGCCAGGTTGGTTCCACGAGCCGAAGCTCGATGGCTACCGTGTGCTCGCCCAGCTGCGCACCGAGCGCTCCGGGCGCGAGGTGGCTCTCTGGACGCGCCGTGGCCACGACTGGACATCGCGCGCTCCGGTGGTCGCGGAGGCGTTGAAGGCGGTGCCTGCGCGCGGCGACAAGCCGGCCGAATCCGTGGTGGCCGAAAAGCCCAAACGTCAGCCA
>JBIQKA010000014.1:83862-86758 GCA_044507075.1 Myxococcales bacterium | reverse complement strand
ACATGGAAGAACAACGCTATCGTGTGATCGCCAGGCTCGAAGTGGGGGGCATGGCAGAGGTCTTCCGCGGGGAGGGGCTCAGTCGGGAGCTCGCCGGCCAGCCCGTGGCGCTCAAGCGTGTGCTGCCCAGCCTCGCTCACAATGAGCGCTTCGTGAGGATGTTCTTGGATGAGGCCCGGCTCGGCGTGCGGCTGAATCACCCGAACATCGTCCGCATCTTCGACGTCGGCGCCGCCGGGGGCAGCTACTTCCTGGTGATGGAGTTCATCGACGGGGTCGATCTCAAGACCTTGCTCGAGCAGCTCCACAAGCAGAAGCGCCGGCCCGGCGTCCGCGAGGCGCTGTTCATCGTGATGGAGGTGTGCAGCGCGCTGAGCTACGCGCACGAGCTCCGCGACGAACGGGGCGAGCACCTCCATATCGTGCATCGCGACATCTCGCCGCCGAACGTCATGCTCACCAAGAGCGGTCACGTGAAGCTCGCGGACTTCGGCCTGGCCAAGGCGACGACGCAGCTGGAGGCGACGGATCCGGGCGTGGTCAAGGGCAAGTTCGGCTATCTCTCCCCCGAAGCCGCGCTAGGTCGCGATGTCGATGCGCGCGCGGACCTGTTCTCGGTCGGGATCATCCTGTGGGAGGCCTTGGCCGGAAAGCGCCTCTTCTTGGGCGAGACGGACTATCAGACCGTCAAGAACGTGCAAAAGGCGGAGATCCCTTCGCTGCGAGCGCTTCGCTCGGAGGTCGATCTCGAGCTCGAGTGGCTGCTCCGGAAGATGCTGGCCAAGGAGCGCGAAGAGCGCTTTCAGAGCGCCGGCGAGATGCGCGATGCGATCGCGGCCTACCTCCGCGAGCGCGAGCTCACGGTGTCTGCTTCCGACGTGAGCCACATGGTTCGTTACGCCGTGACGCGTCGCGAACGTGAAGCACGTCGCGCGCGGTCCAGCGAGGCCGCGGAGCGTTCGAGCGGGGATCGGGAGCTAGAGAGCGGCGTGCTCTCGTTTACGCCGCTGAGCAGCATCACGCGCACTGGCATGGAGACCGTGCCCCCTGCACCCACGGAGGACAACCAGGGTTGGTTCTCGTTGCGTTGGCTCAGCGAGCGTCTCTCACCGAGCTTGCCCATGCTCGCGCAGCCGCCTCGTCCGTTCGGGCCCCAGGCGCAGTGGTTGGCCATGCGCGCGGGCGATCCCAAGCAAGCCTTGGCCGTGCTCTCGGAGGTGGACGCTCGCTTCGCCTCTCGGCGCGCCGCTGCCTGCAGCTGGTCGCGCGGCATCGATTGCGCGCTGGGCAAGGCCAGCCCACGTGGCGTTTACTTTACGCCCGAGCAGGACGGCCAGGTGCTGGCTGTCGGCTACGCGCCGCGCACGCATGGACTCGAGGAGCTACGCGAGGTGTTGGGTGGTTTGAGCGAGAAGCTGCAATGTCGCGTGTGCCTGCTCGGGAGCGCTACGGGCTCGAGCGTCACCTTCGCCGTCGCCGAGCGCGGCGAGCTCGTGCGCGCGTACATCCACGCGGACGGCAAGACCGAGGTCGACTTTGGAGAGCGCTTGCCGGAGGAACGCAGCAGCGAGTTTCGCTATCTCGAAGAGCTGGAGTCGAAGCTCTCCGAGGAGGAGCGCGCGTCGATCGGCGAGCGCCAGCTCTTGAGCTTGGCGGGCAAGCTCAGCATCGATCCATCGCGCCTGGGGAGCCCCCCCTATACCCACCCAGGCGTGGGCTTGCTGGTGCGTTGAGCCGGCTCACGGCTTGGCGAGGCGATAGATCTCGCCGCCGCCGATGAAGTACAGGTGATCTGCGTCCTGGGCGAGCGCTGGCGAGTCGGCGCCTGAAAGTAGCAGCTTGGCTTGGCAGTCGGTGCGCGCGCAGGTGTAGAGGTTCCCGTTGTAGCTGTTCCAGTAGAGCGCGTCGTCGTCCGCGAGCAGCACGTAGGCGTGCAGCGCGATGCCGGACTCGGGGACTTGGCTGCTGAGCAGGGTAGGGCTCCCGCCGCCCGTGGGGACGGCCCAGAGCTTCTCCTCGTCGCTCGCGGAGAAGGGCGTACCCCCCAGGGCGTAGAGCGTGCTTCCGTGGACCGCCATGGCCACGACGTTGGGCAGCGCGGTGTCAGCCACGGTGGCGGGAGTGCTCTCGGTGCAGGTTTGAGCGATCGGACACTTGTACACGTCAAAGTTGTCGGCCGCGTACACGTTGAGCGCGTCGACCGCCACGCTCCGGCGTACGGGCTTGCCGTTATGGTTGCGCGAGGGACCGATGTTCATCACGGTCGTCCCGTAATCACTCTCGTCGTCGGCGCTCCCACGGTAGGTTCTGTTCTGGTCGCCCCAGACCACCACGTTACCGAACGCCGCGAGAGGTCTGGAGTTGTTGTTTGCGTTTCCCCACTTCGAGAAGGGATCGCCGTCGGTCTCCGCCCGCCACAGGCCCTGTTTATTTTGGTTGTCGGTCACGAACAGGTAGTCGGTGCCCCCGACGTTCAAGCCGATAATGACTCCGTAGGAGTGACTTCCATCGGGAACCGACATGGCGGCTCCACCCTTGGGGCACGAGCTCGGCGTGCAGTACCGGACGGACATGGCGGTCGTCCAGAAGTAACCCCCTCCGATCACAGCCAGGTCGCGTGCGTCGGCGCCAGCGTTCGCGACCTGGGTCACTGCGCACGCGCTCCCCGCGCAAAGGGCGTAGGGGCAGGCCTCGTCGCAGGTGGTCCCGCTGGCATCCGCCTCGGCAGCGCCATCGTGGGCGGCGTCGTGAGGATCGTGGTGCGCGTCATGATCGGGCGCGGCGTCCTGCGCGGCGTCCCCGCCGTCTCCATGTCCGGCGTCGTCGTCGAGCGATGCGTCCATGCCGCCGTCTTCGCTGGGAGCGTCCACGCCGCCGTCTTCGCTGGAAGCGTCCA
>JBIQKA010000014.1:0-83762 GCA_044507075.1 Myxococcales bacterium | reverse complement strand
ATGCCGCCGTCTTCGCTGGGAGCGTCCACGCCGCCGTCTTCGCTGGAAGCGTCCATGCCGCCGTCTTCGCTGGAAGGGTCCACGCCGCCGTCTTCGCTGGAAGCGTCTATGCCGCCGTCTTCGCTGGAAGCGTCCATGCCGCTGTCTTCGCTGGAAGCGTCCATACCGCCGTTGTCCAGCGTCTCCTCATCGTTCGACGGGTCGTCATCCTCTCCGTCTTGACCGGTGCGCGCGTCGACGCCGCCATCGCCCGTCAGCTCGCTGTTCGTGCCATCGCAGCCCGTGAGGGGCAAAAGGAGGGAGAGCAGTACGGCCGCGATGCGGAGCGAGAGCGTATGGCGAGCAGACTTGAGAGAGGGCGAAATGTACATGATCGCCGATCGTACACAGGTTGGTGGAGGAGAAGGGGGACGGAGTATTCATCCTTCGCTTGCGCGGCAGAGGCCCTTCCGCGCTTGACTACATTAGGCTACGAGCGCCTCTAAAAACGCATCGTCGCGCTTGTCAGAGAGTTGAGTGCTCGAGACGCCTCGTGTGACCATCACCGCTCTTTCTCAATTGGTCATCGGGGGATGTGCATGGGCGAGGCAGGTTTCTCTGCGCGCGTTCGATATGGTTTGCTTGCTTCTTTGGTGCTCGCGGGCGCGGCTTGCGGAGAGCCCACGTCGTCCGAGGCGGTCGACGAGGATGGGCAGGAGGTCGCGGGGCAGGTCCAGGCGCTGCCAGGGGGCAATGCGGGGAGCACGCCCTTCGCGTGGTACCGGTCGGAGAGCCTCGATACCCTGAGCGCGGGCGGAGACGTCACCTCTTGGGCCGATCAGAGCGGCAACAACCGAACGGCGACCGAGCAGACCGGCGGGGGCATTCTCCCGGTGCGCCCCACGGCGCCTGCCCACGCGATCAACTTCCGGCGCGCGGTGCGCTTTGGCGATCCAGGCAACAACAGATACACGTTCTTGCGCATCCCATCGGCCCCGGCAGCAGGGCCGCCTGCCGACGACTTCACGCTGATCGCGGTCTTCCGGAGCACCCAGGCGGACAGCAGCGCGAACTGGCACGACGCGCCTGCGCTGATCGGTGGCGAAAGAGACGGCACCGTGAACGACCTGGGCCTCGGCATCAACGGCGGCCGACTGTGGTTCAAGGCCACCGCGGGCGATTCGTTCGGCAATCAGACCCCAAGCAACGTGGGATCGAACGATGGCTTGCCGCACATCGCGCTCGGCGTGCGCACCAAGGGTGCCACCAGCGCGTTGTTCGTCGATGGCAGTGTGGTGTCGAGCGCGGCGACCGACAACGTGAGCCTGAGCGATCCGAGCGGGCTCGGTATCGGCAATCAGCACGACCCTTCGGCAACCTCCCAGTTCGCAGGCGACATCGCCGAGATCGTGGTCTACCCAAACGCGCTCGCGAGCGCGGAGCGGGAGCGCGTCGAGAGCTACCTCGCGCTGAAGTACGGCATCACGCTGAGCCACGACTATCGCAGCTCCACCAACGCGGTGCTGTGGGTGGTGGGCGAGGGCTACGATAACGACATCGCCGGCGTTGGGCGGGACGCGGTGTGGCCCCTGGATCAGCGCATCGCGCGCTCCTCCAGCGCGGGCGGCGCGTTGCGCGTCACGATGGCGCTCGAAGACAATTTCACCGCCGAGCAGACGGCGCCCGCGCGCACGGTGGCGGCCGCGGACGGCGACTTCACGCTGTGGGGCGACAACGGCGCCCCCACGACGTTCACGGCGCAGGTGAATGGCCTCTCCACCTCGACCCAGCGCCTCGCACGCGTGTACCGGGTGAACGAGACCAACACGGACGGCACAGATCCAGGCGCCGTCTACATCTCGTTCTCGGGCACCTCGATCGTCAATGGGGCCTCGTACTGCCTCGTCCTCGACGACAACGGGGACTTCACGGACGGCGGCTCGAGCGTGGGGAGCTGTGCCGAGGCCACGGCTGCGGGCGTGGTGTTCCAGCACGACTTCAACGACAACGTGGCCCCCTACTTCAGCCTGACTTCCCCCGACGATATGGGCTGCGCCGATGGCGAGCGCGAAGGCTTCTTGGATCGGGCGCTCTACCCCAACATCGCCGGGTGTTCGGGGAGCTGGAGCGTTCCGGGCATCAGGCAGGCTGCGTCGCCGAGCTGCGGTCGCAACGCGGGGGATGACGTGGCCTTGCCTGGGCTCTTCTGTAACCCCGCCGATCTGTGCGCCGAAGGCTGGAGCGTGTGTTCGAGCGCGGCGGACGTCACCGCGCATCACGCGGACGGTTGCACGGGTGTGACCACGGGTGCCACGGAGCCGCTGTTCTTTGCCACGCGACAGAGCGGCAATGGCAACACCGTCTGCACCAACACCCAGGCCCACGCGAACGACCTGTTCGGCTGCGGGAATATCGGCGATACCCCCGATACCGCCACGTGCTCGCCGCTCACGCGCTTCTCACAGAACCTTTGCGCAAGCCTCAATGGGAATGGCCCCCTTGAGTCGCCGTGGTTGTGCGGTGTGTTCGGTGACCAGGAGGCGAACAACGTCACCAAGATCGGCAACTCGCGCGGTGGCGTGCTCTGCTGCCGCGACGTCGTCACGACCTGCGACTGCACCGTGGGTGGCGTCTGCTACGCCAACGGCGCGGTCAATCCCGAGAATGTCTGCCAGGTGTGCGACAGCACGCGCTCGACCACGGCGTTCAGCAGCCGCGCGAGCGGGACGAGCTGCGACGACTCGAACGCCTGCACCGTGGACGACCAGTGCAACGACTCGGGCGTGTGCGTCGGCAGCCCCATGGATTGCAGCGACGGCATCGAGTGCACCGCCGATACCTGCAGCGCGGGCACCTGCACGAGCGTCTCGAGCGCGCCTGGGACAGCCTGCTCGACGGGCGTCTGTGATGGCGCGGCCAGCGCGCCGCTGTGTGTGCTCGGCGACACCGATGGGGACGGCGTGTGCGACGGCTCGGACGCGGTGGCCACGATGTGCATCGCCGGACCGGACAATTGTCTCGGCGTTCCGAACCCGGATCAGACCGACGCGGATGGCGACGCTTTGGGCGACGCCTGCGATCCCGACGACGACAACGACGGCGTCCCGGACGAATCCGACGCGGCCCCGACCAACCCGTTGATCTGCCGCGATCTGGACGAAGACGGCTGCGACGATTGCGCGATCACGGGCGCCGACGGCTCCGGAGGCGACGTCTCCAATGACGGTCCCGACGCCGATGGTGACGGGATCTGCAACGCGGGCGATCCAGACGATGACAACGATGGCGTTTGCGACGACGCGGTCGCGGTGGCCAACGTGTGCGTGGCGGGACCCGACGCGGCTCCGACCGACCCGCGTGTGTGCGGCGACAGCGATCAGGATGGCTGCGACGACTGCGCGCTCACGACCTACGACCCGCGCAACGACGGCGTCGACACGGACGGCGACGGGCTGTGCGACGTGACCGATCACGACGGCGACAACGACGGGGTGGACGAGCCCGGGGACAACTGCCCCACTGTTCCAAACCCCGAACAAACAGACACGGACGGGGATGGTCTAGGCAATGCCTGCGATCCCGACGACGACAACGACGGCGTCCCGGACGAATCCGACGCGGCCCCGACCAACCCGTTGATCTGCCGCGATCTGGACGAAGACGGCTGCGACGATTGCGCGATCACGGGCGCCGACGGCTCCGGAGGCGACGTCTCCAATGACGGTCCCGACGCCGATGGTGACGGGATCTGCAACGCGGGCGATCCAGACGATGACAACGATGGCGTTTGCGACGACGCGGTCGCGGTGGCCAACGTGTGCGTGGCGGGACCCGACGCGGCTCCGACCGACCCGCGTGTGTGCGGCGACAGCGATCAGGATGGCTGCGACGACTGCGCGCTCACGACCTACGACCCGCGCAACGACGGCGTCGACACGGACGGCGACGGGCTGTGCGACGTGACCGATCACGACGGCGACAACGACGGGGTGGACGAGCCCGAGGACAACTGCCCCAGTGTTCCGAACCCCGAACAAACCGACACAGACGGGGATGGTCTAGGCAATGCCTGCGATCCCGACGACGACAACGACGGCGTGTGTGACACGGGCGTGGCGGTCCCTTCCGTCTGTGTGGCGGGCCCGGACTCGGATCCGCTCGATCCGCGCACCTGCGGCGACAGCGACCAGGACACCTGCGACGACTGCGCGGTGACCACGCGCGATCCCGAAAACGATGGACCCGACAGCGACGGCGATGGGATCTGCGACGCGGGCGAAGATCGAGACGGCGACGGAGTCCAGGACACCGACGATCTCGATGATGACGGCGACGGCATCCCCGACACGCGCGAGAACGCGCTGGGCTTGGATCCAGACGCGGATCATGACAACGACGGGGTGGCCAACTTCGTCGACGCCGATGACCGCGGAGATGGCGTGGCGGCGGGATGCCCCGACAGCGACAGCGACGGCCGCTGCGACATCCTCACCGCGTTCTACGACGAGGACGGAGATGGTTACCCGAACCACCTCGATCTCGACAGCGATGGCGATGGTCTGAGCGATCTGTTCGAGGCGGGCCTTTCCCGCGATGACGCCAACGACGATGGTTTGGTCGATGGCCCGGTGGGGGCGAACGGCCTTTCGGACGCCGTGGAGACCAGCGTCGACAGCGGCCAGCCCAAGACCCGTCCGCTCAATACGGACGGCGACCACAAGCCGGACTTCCTCGACCTCGACAGCGATGACGATGGCGCGACGGATCTCGCCGAGTCCGGCGCCGACCCGAGCCTCGACGTCGATCAGGACGGCCGACTCGATGACACCACGGACGATGACCAGGATGGCATCGTGGCCTCGGGAGATGACGACACCCGTTACGGCTTCCCGACGCTCGACCCGCGTGAGGCGGACGAAGATGGCGACGGAATCCCGAGTCCCTATGATGGGGACGAGGGTGGCCCTGGCGCTGGCGACTCGGACCAGGACGGTTTGAGAGACGACGTCGAGTGTCCGGACACGTTCCCCTGCCCGGATTCCGACGGCGACGGCCAACCGAACTACATGACCGCCGATGAAGACGGCGACGGGATCCCCTCAGCGGTCGACCTCGATGACGACAACGACGGCATCCTCGATACGGTGGAGGATGCGGTCGGGGGCGGCGACTCCGACAACGACGGCATTCCCAACCGCGTCGACCTGGACTCCGACAACGACGGCATCTTCGATGTCGACGAGGCGGGCCATGGTGGGGTGGACGCCGATCATGACGGCAGGGTGGACGGCCCCGTCGGTCAAAACGGTGTGCCCGATGGTGTCGAGCTGGGCGGGCCCGAGAGCGGCAACGTTCCGGCTCCGGTGAACACCGACCACGATGCCGACATGGACTTCGTCGACACCGACTCGGATGGCGATGGTGTGCACGATAAGTACGAGGCCGGCGATACCGATCCCGCCACGCCTCCGCAGAACACCGACAACGATGGCCCACCCGACTTCCAGGACGATGACGACGACGGCGACGGGATCCTCACGCTCGATGAGCAGGCAGATCCCAACGGCGACGGCAACCCCGAAGACGCGGTGGACAGCGACGGCGACGATATACCCGACTACCTCGATGCGGTGGACGACCGCCAAGGGGGCGACGGAGACGCAGGCACCGGTGACGGAGACGCAGGCGACGGCGACGGCGACGCGGGCACGGGCGACGGCGACGCAGGCCCGGGCGACGACGGCGATGGTGACGCTGGCACGGGCGGCGACGGCGATGGCGACGCGGGCACAGGCGACGGCGACGGTGACGCAGCCGCCGGTGACGGCGACGCGGGCGACGGCGACAGTGACGGTGATGGGATCCCCGACAGCGAGGAATGCCCGTCCGAACCCTGCCGCGACACCGACGGCGACGGCATCCCGGACAAGGACGACTTGGATGATGACGGAGACGGCATCCCGAGCTCAGAGGAGCCCGAGGGGGACAGCGACGGCGACGGCATCCCCGACCGCCTCGACAGCGACGACGACAACGACGGCGTGCCCACGAAGGACGAGCGCCCGGATGGCAAGGACATCGACACCGACGGTGACGGCATCCCCGATCATCTCGACCCGGACGACGACGGCGATGGTGTGCCCACGCGCGAGGAGCGTCCGCACGATCGGAGCGTGGACACCGATCGCGACGGGATCCCGGACTATCTCGATCCGGATGACGACAACGACGGCATCCCGACCAAGGAGGAGCCCGGCGATGAGGACGAGGACGGCACCCCCGATCGCCTGCACGCGGGCCTGGGTGGGCAGCTCCAGGGGGGCGCGTTGTGCGCCGCTTCGGGGGCGGGTGCCGCGCAGGGCGGCGGCCTGCTCGGCATGCTGTTCTTGCTCGGCGCGTTCGCGCTGATCGCACGTCGTCGTCGCCAGCGCGCGCGCGCGGTCGAGCGCTGTCTGCTCGGCGCGGCGCTGGTCTTGGCCGCGCTCGGCGCCTCGGGTCCCGCACGGGCCCAGGTGGCGCTCGACCAGTTCCATGCAGCGCCACTGCCAGGCGATGGCTTCGCCATCTCGCGACCCGACACCTTGAAGAGCCTCGAGTGGGCGGCCCAGCTCGTGCTGGACTACGCCAATGATCCACTGGTGTACGAGCTGCCGCGCGGCGCCCAGGTGCCGATCGTCGACCATCATCTGGTCGGCAGCGCCGTGTTCGCGGTCGGCCTGGGCAACCGCCTCACCGCCTTCGGCCTCTTGCCGGTGAACCTGATGATGCAGGGGGAGGGGCGTCCGAGCCTCGCGCCCAACGCCGACGGCGCAGGTCTCGGCGACGTGGCTGTCGGCGCTCGTCTCGCGCTGTTCGGGCAAGAGAGCAAGTACTTCGGCCTGAGCGCCGAGTTCATCGCGCGGCTCCCCACCGCCAAGGCGGCCAACAAGGGGCAGGCTTACTCGGGCGACGAGATCGGCAGCTACGAGCCCGCGTTGATCGCCGAGCTGCGCGCGGGGCGCTTTGACGTGCGCATTCGACCCGGCGTGCGCCTGCGCAAGGCCACCGACCTCGGCAACCTGGATTTTGGGCAGGAGTTCGTCTACGGCCTGGGCGCGCGCCTGCGTCTGGTCGACAACTTGTACGCTCACCTCGAGACGTACGGCTCCACCATGATGAAGAACTTCGGCAACCGAGAGCTCACGCCGCTCGAGCTCCTGCTCGGCGCCAAGGTGTTCGCCGAGTCGGGCTGGGTGTTCGGCGCAGCCGCCGGCCCCGGCCTCAACTACGGCTATGGTGCTCCCGACGTGCGCGTCGTGGGCAGCATCGCCTATCACAAGAAAAAGCGCGAGCCCGCGCCTGAGCCCGTGGAGGAGGGCCCCAAGGACAGCGACGGCGACGGCCTGCTCGATCCCGACGATCAGTGCCCCTACAAGGCCGAAGATCGCGACGGCTTCGAGGACGAGGATGGTTGCCCCGATCCCGACAACGACGGCGACGGCGTGCTCGACCGCAAGGACGCGTGCGTCATGGAGCCCGAGGACGTGGACGGGTTCGAAGACGAGGATGGCTGCCCCGATCCGGACAACGACGGCGACGGTCTACCCGACGTCTCCGACCAGTGTCCGCTCGAGCCGGAGGACATGGATCGGTTTGCCGACGAGGATGGCTGCCCGGACCCCGACAACGATCGCGACGGCGTGCTCGACGCGGACGACAAGTGCCCGCTCGAACCCGGCGTGCCGGAGGAGCAGGGGTGCCCGAAGTCCGTGCGCGTCGATGTCGATAAGGGCCAGATCTACATCCTGGATCGCGTGGAGTTCGCCACCGGCAAGGACGTGATCCTGGCGCGCAGCATCCCCATCCTCGAGGAGGTCGGGCGGACCTTGGCGGTGAACCCACAGATGAAGGTGATCCGCGTCGAGGGCCACACCGACAGCAAGGGCAAGGCCAAGAAGAACCTCGAGCTCTCCAAGCGCCGCGCGCGCAGCGTGGCACGCTGGCTCGCCGAGCACGGAATCGAGACGGGGCGGCTCGAGGCCTACGGCTGCGGTCAGACCCGGCCGATCGCGCCCAACAAGAGTGAGGCGGGGCGTCAGCAGAACCGGCGCGTGGAGTTCCACATCGTGGATCCTGAACCAGCCTCGCCGCGCAGCGTGGAAGGCTGCGAGCCGCTCTCGCTCTGATCGCCAGGACGACTCGCCTGCGCTAGCGCCCCGGTCACCGAGGCGTCTGGCGCGGGCAGCTCAGCGAGCGTGATCTTTCAACGAAAGAGCGGATCCAGCGCGGGCTTGGTGACCTCGTACAGCTCGTTTCCCGAGCCCCCTTCGACCGCGATGAACACGGCGTAGCGTAGGTTTTCGTCCAGGTAGGAGACGGCGCCATAGGCTCCCGGGTCGACCACCACGCCCGGGTTCTTACGATCCACCCAAAAGCCCAAGCCGTAGCCCTCGAGCAGCGCGCTCGTGGTCGTCCCGCCGTACACCTTTCCGATGCGGTCCTCGCGCATGCGCGCGACGGCCTCCTGGCTCAGCACCCGCTCCTCGCCACACAGGCCGCCGCGCAGGTGCATGAGCAGGAGCTTGCCGTAGTCTTCGGCGTTCACGTAGGCGCCGCCTTCGACGCTCGGGTTGTCCGTGACCGGGAGCGTCATGGGATCGCCGCTGAAGAAGGTGGGGTAGGCGACCGCGCCGAGCCCGAGCGTGGACAGGGTGGCGTCCTGGTACTGGTTCGTATAGCCGAGCGAGTCTGCGCCGCACGGCACCCGATAGGTCTCGTCGATCAGCTCTTCCCAGCTCTTGCCGCTCACGTAGCTGCCCACGCCGCCTGCGAGCTGCCACTGACCTCCGCCGTAGTGAAACTCGGTGTCGGGCGTCTTGAGATCGATGGTGTCGTTTGCGCTGTAGATCGCCCTGGCGCAGTCCGTGAGCGAACCAGAGATCGTCGTGTACTGACAGAGGTAGGGGAGATACAGCGGGTTGTCGGTCAGGCCGACCATGCCTGCGCTGTTCGAGAACATTTGCGAAAGCGTGATGTTGGTCTTGTAGTTGCCCCACGCCGCGAGGTACGTGCTGATCGGCGTGTCGAAGTCCACGAGCCCCTGATCGGCGAGGCGCAGCAGCACGCCCACGCTGAGGATCTTGCTGGTGGAGGCGATCAGGTAGATGCGATCCTCAGGGAACTCGCCGTAGCCTTGCAGGTGGACCTGCCCGTAGTCTGCGTGCACGACCACGGCGCTCGCGCCCTTGAGGTTCTGGCTCTCGACATAGGCATCCACGGCCTGGTCGAACGCGCTGAAATCGAGCTCGGGCACCACGATGGGGCCGCCATCGTTATCGCCCTCGCCGCCCGCGTCGGGGCCGTCGCCATCTCCGTCGCCCCGATCATCGGTGTCGGCGCTGTCGTCCTCTTCCTCGTCGTCGTCGTCGGCCTCGCCATCGCCGTCGCCGTCGTCCCGGTTCGCGTTCTCGCGCTGGCGGTCGGGCGCGGCCTCGTCGCTGCACGCACCGGCGAAGGTGGGGAGCAGCAGAGCCAGGATCGCGGCGCGTGCGAACGCGCGACACGGGGGATCGTCGGGAAAGTTCAACGTCGTCATCGATTCCTCAAGCGCAAGAGAAGGGCGACCCACCATATCGGGCCTGCGCCCTCTGGGCCATTCGATCTTCGGGAGCTCAGCGGCTGATCGACGTTGTGGTCCTCACGAACGTCGGCGCTTCCGTGTCCGCGTTCGCCACCACACAAGGGCGCCAAACGCGGCTGCGCTCAGAAGCGCGGGCGGGTGCCCGGCGCCAGGTGTGGCGCGGCACGCGCAGCCCGATGCGTCAGAGGGCGCGCTGTCTCCTGCGCCGATGGTGTGGGCCCCAGCTCCCTCGTCTGGCACGCCACCGTCCTCTTCTCCGCTCGAGCCGTCGGTTTCCACGCCCGCGTCGGGGAGCTCTTCTTCGGGCACGGGGGCCGCTCCGGGCAGCTCTCCAGAGGCGACCGGAACCCACAGATCGCTCGGGTGCGCGTCGTCCGTGTAGATCGTCAGGGTCGTCGCGGTCGGCGTCGCGTCGAGCAGGGGATCGCCCACGTTGGGGTTTGGCTCGTAGCGTGGGCTGCTGGTGCCGGAGATGGCGATGCGCAGGGCTTGGCCCGGGCTCAACTTCACCGCCAGCGGACCCAGGTCCACGTCGAATCGCACGGGCTCCCCGGGGGATAGTGGCCGCCTTTGATCGTAGCCCCCGGCGAAGCGGCCGCGCCGGATGCCGTCCGCGAGCGCGACCGCCTTGCCCAGCGCCGTGAGGACCTCGACGCGCACGATCACGTCGACATCGGTGGTCGCGCTGCTCGCCCACAGTCGAAGCTTGAGGTCGCCGCGCACTTCGGTGGGGGCGCTCACCTTCGCAGAGGCGGCCACAAAGACCTCGGGCAAGAGGTCGAGGGGCGTCTGGTCGTGGGGGCCTGCGGCGGTCGAGAGATTGCCGCCGCCGAGGGAGGGCAGGGGCGTGGTTGGATCGACCGGCAGCGCGACGCTCTGATCCTGCGCGGGTGCGTCACCGAGGCTCCCCGCGGACTGCACGAACAGCCGCATGAGCGCGCTCTCTGGAGGCGGCCAGGTGCTGCTCTGGAGCCAGGCGCCGCGGGCGACGATGCGAGGCGTGTTGGTCTTCGGGTCGTTTGCGACTTCATCGGTGACTTCGGTCTGGTAGTAGCGAACTTGCGCGAGATCCGGCCGAGGCCCGTCCTGCGCGCACCAGCGAATGTAGGCGAGGAGTTCGTCTGCCCACGCGAGGTAGGGGGCATCTTCGGGGTACAAGACGTCGCCCTGAACGCGCTCGCCAGCGCCGCCGTGGGTCCAGGGGCCCATGAGCAAGAACACGTCCTCGCGCGCGCTGGGATCTGCGTGGCGTTGGAGCTCGCGCAGCGCCCGCACCTGGCTGTGCGCGAAGACGTCGAACATGCCGCCCACGATGAAGACGGGATGCTTGACCTTGGTCATTTCTTCCGTGGTCAAGATCGCGTCGTCCCAGTAAGCGTCGCGGAGCTCATGGCTCTTCCACAGCGTCACCACGTCGCTGGCGCCGAGGTCCGTGAGCCACTGCGTGCCGAGCTCCGTGCGCCAGGCTCCGCCGGGGAAGATCCCTTCATAGACGTCATGGGTAGGCATGCCGAGGTGGGCGCAGCGCAGGGCTTCGGGGGCATCTCCCATGGCCATGAACTGCACGATGCCCTCGGCCGAGTTGCCGTAGGTTGCGATGCGCCCGTTCGACCAGGGCTGCTCGGCGATCCACGCCATGGTCGCGCGACCATCGACCTGATCATCGAAGAAGGGCTCGAACGTGCCCTGGGAGTCACCGCGCCCACGCACGTCCTGCGAGACCAGCACGACGCCCTGCGCCGCGAGAACCTGCGCGAGCTGGGCATCGAGGGCCCGACCGTAGGGGGTTCGACGCAAGAGGACGGGTAGCTTCCCCTGCGCAAGCAAAGGTCTCCATACGTCTGTGGCCAGCGTGACGCCGTCGGGCATGGCCACCTGGACGGTGCTCGGCAGAGCCTGGGCGCAGACCCTGGCCGGCGTCGCCCCGAAGGAGCCGAGCCCGCCCGCGAGCAGGAGGAGGAAGGCGGCCAGTGAGGCCCAGGAACGTCGACGCAGCATCTGCCCATATTCGAGGAGCTTTGCTGCGCTGCAAGCCCGCTGACTTGACCCTGGTGGCCAGCGACCCACGCGCCCTTCTTTCGTGCGTTCTTCTTTCGCGCGTGTGGTCACCGAGGCCCGCCCCCACTTCGGGAACATTCCCTACAGGGAGGCGCCCCCGGCGCGCTTTGTCGAGGTCACCTGGCGACGCCGTCTGCTGCGCTCTGCCCTGGCTTCTCTGCGCCGACCTGCGTACGCTCCCGCTACCTGGGCCGCGTCGGCCCGGCGAGGAGGGGCGATGGCAGGACAACCGGAAGCAGTCGACGGCTTCGTCAAGGGGGTTGGGGAGCGGACGTGGGAGATCTTTCGCAAAGATCCGGTCCCTTACGTGCTTGGGATGTTGGTGGTGAGCATTGGCGGGGTGCTCAGCCTGGGGATCGCGCTCGGGCCTCTGATCGTGGGCTATCTCGACATGGTGCGGCGCGGCAGCCGTGGGGAGTCGGTGGAGGTGGGGCAGGTGTTCTCCGGCTTCAGCCAGTTCGTGCCGGCCTTCATCACCGGATTGGTGATCGGCGTGGGCGTCGTCATCGGCACTTTCCTGTTGGTGCTGCCCGGCCTCGTGTTTGCGTTCTTCACGAGCCTCGCGTTTCCGGCCCTGGTCTACGAGGGGCTGGGTCCCGTCGAGGCGCTCAAGCGCAGCTTCGAGCTGGTCAAGGACAACCTTGTGAACGTGGCGGCCGTGCTGATCGTGGTGTGCATCCTGCAGAGCATCGGTAGCGCGGTGCTGTTCGGCGTCCTGCTCACGGCGCCGATCGCCACCATCGCCCTGGCCGCGACCTTCGAGCGCATCACGCAGGGCGCGCCCGCGAGCCTGCTGAGCGCCGCCAGCGGATCCGAGATGCGCGCTCCCTGAGGTGAGTAAGGATCAAGACCAGATCCATGTCCGCGTGCACGACGTGCAAAAGAGCTACGGCGATCACGCGGTGCTCAAGGGCATCTCCTTCGACGTGCTGCGCGGTTCGACCCACGTGTTGGTCGGCGTCAGCGGCTCTGGCAAGACGGTGCTCTTGCGCCAGCTGCTCATGCTGGAGCGGCCCGACGCCGGGCGTATCGAGATCAATGGGCAGGACATCGTGCCGCTCAGTGAGTCCGCGCTGGCCAAGGTCCGCATGAAGATCGGCATGGTGTTCCAGGACGCGGCGCTGTTCGACTCCTTCAGTGTGTTCGACAACGTGGCCTTCCCGCTGCGCGAGCACTTTTCGCTCTCGCGCGGGGAGATCGCCTCCCGGGTGGATGAGCAGCTCGAGCATCTCGGGGTGCTGCACGCCCGTGCCAAGCTGCCCTCGGAGCTGTCGGGCGGCATGCGCAAGCGCGTGGCGGTGGCGCGGGCGATGGTGACCCGGCCGGAGCTCTTGATCTACGACGAGCCGACGCGCGGGCTCGATCCCATCACCTCCCGCACCGTGGACGACCTGATCGTGAGCACCCGAGAGAAGACGGGGGTCACCGTGATCATGATCAGCCACGACATGAAGACCGTGGTCGACATCGCGCACCACATCAGCCTGCTGCATGACGGGCGCATCGCGGTGAGCGCCGAACACGACGCCTTTCTCACGAGCCCCGACGCCCGCGTGCGCAACTTCCTGGACCTGAGCAACGTGGAGCTCCCGCCGCATCTCGAGGCCATCGTGCGCGCGCAAGCCGCCGAGCCTGCGCGCCAGGAGTAGTTCTTTGGGGATGAGCTAGTGGTGATAGCCGGCGCCTTCCTTGGCCGAGAGGGGCACCGACACGGGGTGCTTGCCAAGGTGCGTGAGGGCGGACTTTACGTCCTCGACCAGGGCCGTCGCCAAGTCTCGGCTCACGCCGTGGCGGACCAGCACCCGCTGCACCACGAGATCGGAGCGCTCGGGGGGCAGGGGATAGGCAGGCACTTGCCAGCCGCGCACGCGCAGGCGGTCGGCCAGGTCGTAGAGCGTGAAGCCGGCGGATTTTCCGTTCTGCTTGAGCGTCCAGCACACGCCCGGGATACCGCCGCGTCCGTCGTAGAGGATCTGGAATGGACCCATGCGCGCGAGCTCGTTCGCGATGTAGTGCGCGGTGTCGGCGCAACCCTTGTGCACCCGACGATAGCCCTCCCGGCCGAGCCGCAGGAGGTTGTAGTACTGCACCACGACCTGGCCGCCCGGGCGTGAGAAGTTGAGCGCGAAGGTCGGCATGTTTCCGCCCAGATAATCGACCTGAAAGATGAGCTCCTGCGGCAGATCTTGCGCCTCCCGCCACACGCAGAAGCCGCACCCGAGCGGGGTCATGCCGAACTTGTGCCCCGAGGTATTGATGGACTTCACGCGCGGGAGCTGAAAGTCCCAGATCACGTGAGGGTGGATGAACGGCGCGATGAAGCCGCCGCTGGCCGCGTCGACGTGGATGGGAATGTCGAGCCCCTTGCTGGCCTGCAGGTCGTCCAGGGCATCGGCGATGGCCTGCACCGGCTCGTAGCGCAGCGTGTAGGTGACGCCGAGCGTGGGCACCACGCCGATGGTGTTCTCGTCGCAGCGCGCGAGTACCTCTTCCGGAGTGAGCTCCAGGCGATCGCCCGAGCAGGGCACCTCACGCAGCTCCACGTCGAAATAGCGCGCGAACTTGTGCCAGCAGATCTGGACGGGTCCGCAGATCAAGTTGGGGCGGTCCGTGGGCTTTTCGGCGCGCGCTCGACGCTGTCGCCAGCGCCACTTGAGCGCGAGCCCGCCGAGCATGGCGGCCTCGCTCGAGCCGGTGGTCGAGCAGCCGACGGTGTTCTGGGCGCGCGGTGCGTGCCACAAGTCGGCCAGCATGTTCACGCAGCGCGCCTCGATCTCCGCGGTCTGCGGGTACTCGTCCTTGTCGATCATGTTCTTGTCGATGCACTGGTTCATCAACTCGTGCGCCTCGGGCTCGAGCCAGGTCTGGCAGAAAGTCGCCAGGTTCATGCGCGAGTTTCCGTCGAGCATCAGCTCGTCGCGCACGATCGCGTAAGCGTGGTTCGCGCTGTGTTCGCGATCGGGGATGTGGTACTTGGGCAAGCTCGTGGTCAGATCGTTCGACGCGTACACGTCGTCGAACAGGTGCTCGCGGACCGACTCCGTCTCGTGCAAGGACATGCGCGCCTCCTCTGCTTACCTCCACAAGTGCAGACCAGTTCCTCGCGCGCTAGCCGGCGCACGCACGCGCGCACCGGAAGCTGCGCAGAAGCCTTGCGTCACGGCCCGCGGTCCGGCGGGCTGGAACAAACCGCTAGCCGCCTCCCTGGGAGGGACCACTTGGCTCTTCGCGGGATCCGGTTCGGAACACGCGAGCGCGCTCCGAACCCGTGTGAACGAGAGGAGCAGGCCCGTGGCACATGACATGATGCGAGCGATGGCGGTCGATGAATTCGGCGGTCCGGAGAACCTCACCCTGCACGAGCTGCCCGTCCCCAAGCCTGGACCCAAAGAGGTCCTGATACGCCTGCAATTCGCGGGCGTGGGCGAGTGGGATCCGTACGAGCGCGAGGGCGGCTTCGCCGAGTTCCTGCAGGAGCCGATCAAGTTCCCGTACGTGCTCGGGTCCGAGGGCGCAGGGAGGGTTGAGGCCTGCGGGAGCGAAGTGGACCGCGTGAAAGTCGGAGATCGCGTGTACGCCCTGAGCTTTCCGAACCCACGCGGCGGCTTCTACGCGGAGTACGTGGTGGTGGATCAGGATCTGGTCGCCAAGGTTCCGTCCGAGCAAGGGATGCTGGAAGCGAGCGTGATGGGGGGAGTGGGCGTCACGGCGTTGCGCGGACTGGAAGACGTGCTCGAGGTCTCCGAGGGCGACACCCTGGCCGTGGTGGGCGCGAGCGGCGGCGTCGGTCATATCGCCATCCAGATCGGAAAGCGCAAGGGCGCCCGCGTCTTTGCGGTGGCCTCTGGCGCGGACGGCGTGGCGCTGACGCGCCGGCTCGGCGCCGACACCGTGGTGGATGGCCACAGGGACGACGTGCTCGCAGCAGCGCGCGCCTTCGCGCCCGATGGCTTCAGCAAGGCGCTCCTTACCACCGGCGGCGAGGTGGTCGAGCAGGTGCTCGCCGCGATGCGTGAGGGCGGACAAGTGGCGTACCCGAGCGGCGTCGAGCCCGAGCCTGCAAAGCGCGCCAACCTCGCGATCGTGCGCTACGACGCCCTGCCCGACGCCGACATCCTCGAGCGATTCGAGCGCATGGCGAGGCAGGAGCCGTTCGAGGTCAACGTGACCCGCAGCTACGCGCTGCAAGACGCGGTGGCCGCGCAAGAGGGGCTCAAGCAGCACTTCCTCGGCAAGCTCGCCCTGCGCCTGAGCTAGCGGGCCGACGTCTGCAGGACAGCTCCGCTCTCGGCCGCGCGCGGCGACTCAGTTGCGAAAGCCGGGCGGCGGGCGCCGCGCGGGCTCGCTTCAGCCGTGGTTGACGGCCTTGTCGGACGCGGGGGCGAGCCCTTCGATGAGGGACTGCGTGCCGCGCGGGGCGCTGCGGGCCAGGCCTTCGGCGTTGCGCTGTGCGTTCTGCAGCAGCTGCTCCACCAGGCCCTCGGCCACGAACTCCTCGATCTTCCTGCCCACCAGCGGGATCTTGGCGGTGATCTCGAAGGTCGAGGTGTACTTGCAGCCGCCCGGGCTCGGCGCGAGCGTGCTCTTGCCCTGCGCCTTCACCGGAACTCCGCCCACCTCGATGGTGTACTCGGCCTGCCAGCTGTCTCCCGAGGGACGCCACAGGGTGCGCTCGACGGCCTTGCGCGCAGAGCCGAGGATGGGCTTGGCGAACGCGGGCACATCCACGTTCTTCTCGCGCGACACCGTGACGCGGGTCCCGTTGCTCTCCGGCTCGACGCGCACGTCGATGTTGGTCTCGCCGGCGCTCTCCGAGCGGTGACGCAGGAAGATCGGGTCCTGGAGGAGGGCCGCCACTTCGCTCGGAGGAGCCTCGTACTCAAAAGTTACAGTGCGCGTCGTTGTCATCCGCGCCTACATATCACGATCTGTCGCCTATCTCCAACCGTGCTCTCGAAGCTCGAGGGTTTGAGCCGGTTGGATAGTCGCGTTCGGTAGCCCCCTTCACCAACTCGCCGCGGAGGTCGGTGAGGAATCGTGGGCTAGCTTGCCTCGGGTTGGCCGCCGCCCATCGCAGAAGTTCCCATTTTGGAACGATCCATTTGGAGGGCTCGCGAGCGCGAGCGTTCGCGGGCCGAGGTCCGCGCCAGATCGGAGGGCGCGCAGCTAGTTCATGAACATCCGCACGTGGGACTTCACGTGCACGCTGGCCAGGATGTCGAGCATGGGGGCGAAGCTGGCCATGTCCTCGAGGCTTGCACCTGCGATCCGCGCGTAATGTTCGCCGGCCGCGCCGTTGACCGCGAACAAGATGCGCTGGGCGTCGAGGTGGCTCAGGCGCATCAGCCGCAGCGCTGCGCCCAGCATCATCGAGGCGAGGCCATATTGATGCACCGCGAACGCGTCGTGCTCGCTGAGCTCGGCGTCCGCGAACACGAGGGCTTGCGCGATCGGGTAGCTGCCGGGCGTCTCGCCCGCCCGGATGGCGTGTAGCCACCCGGCGACCATCGGCGCTTCGAACACGTGGGCGGCGAGCTCGGCGAGCTTGCGTCCCATGCGCACCGTCATCAGCCGCATCTCCTCATTGAGCTTGCGATTGTGCACGGCGAAGTCGGCCTGGATGATCGCGGACAGCTCCCCCCGCAAGGCCGCGCGGTGCGCGTGCAGGAGCGCGATGCCATCGCTCAGCGCCGCCTGCGCGAGGGCGGTTTCTACGAGGGTCTCGAGCGTGACCAGATCGTGGACGATCCCCTGCTGCACCGCCGATTCGAGGCCGTTGGAGAACGAGAACGAGCCCACGGGCACCACGGAGTCGCCGAACTGCAAGACCCGCATCAACTCGAGGATGCTCGCGACACCCGGCGCTGCGCGCGTCTTCATCTAGCGTCCCGCCTGGGCAGGCGAAGAAGCCGCGTGGGTGTGCGGTTCGTGGCCGCCCGGATGGGCATGGGGCTCGCTCATCCCCTCGTGCGCGTGCATGGGATCGCCATGAACGTGGCTGTGCGGTGTGGAGTCGGCGCCGCCGAACAGCCGGCGCGCCTCGTGCGGTGCGAGGAAGGGGATCACCTCGGCGCCGTCCACGAACTCATAGTGGATGCCCTCGAAGGCATGGGTCTTCATCACCGACGCCATGACCTTGCGATCGACCGTGAGCGGCACGTAGATCTTGCTGTCTTTGACCACGGCGGGCCAGTGCTGGTTGCCCAGGGCGTGCCCGAGCTCCACGCAGGTTTGAGCGAGCGTGCTCGCGGGCGCTTTGTCGACCTGGTCGAGGTGGACGACCATCACATCCTGGAGCTGGATACGCACGACGATCGCGCGCCTGTCCTTGGGACTCCAGTGCAGGATGTCGCCATCGTGCAGGTGGCTCCTGCGGTCGAGCGAGAGCGCGATCTCGTGACCGTCGCGCGTGGTCGTGCGCAGGCGCGTCTTTTGTGCCTGCCACTGGTCGAGGCTCAGCTCGTCCAGCGTGGCGCCCTCGAGCTTCTCTTTCCATTCCTCGCAGCGCAGGTTGCCGAGTATCGCTTCGATCAGAATCATGGGCTGGCTCCTTCGGATGAATGTGCGAGGAGGGTCCGCGCCCTCAGCGCCATGGGGGCTCCTTCATCAAGCCCTTGCCGGTGACGTGGGTGCGGACGAGGGACCAAAATTCGCGCAGCCTCGCGCGCACGGGCTCGGTCTCCATACCCAGCACCTTGAACACGAGCCCGGCGTCGTTGGGGAGGCGACTTGCGCCGCTCGCGAGCTCTGCGCGCGCGTCGAAGCCCGCGCCCAGCTCCTCGAAGATAGCGTCGGCGTATGCTCTCGGTGTGAGCAACAGCGCATTGGCGAACACGTCGTACGGCCCGACCACGCCCAGCTGACGCACCGGGCTCTGGCCCGGCTCGACCACGAATTTTTCGACGAAGAGCTCTCGCCCGTCCTCCCGCTCCGCGCGCACCAGCGACGAGAAGAGATCGAACTGGTAGAGCTCGCCCTCCCCGTGGTGCTTGCGGCCCGCCGACAGGATCTCCGCGTAGAACAGGGTGGCGTTGGGCGCCATGGTCAGCGTGGTGTGCATGAGAAAGCGCGTATGGCGATGGGGGATCATCGGATCGGGCAGGTACTCGAGGTAGGCACCCTCGCCGAGCCGGACGTGCTGCGTCTGCGCGGCATAGTTGTGATCCATCACGTGGATCTTGGTGGCCGCCTGGGTGGTGACATGGGCTTGCGCCTCAGCCCCCAGCTCGATCTCGATGGTGTAGCGATCGCCCTGCACGATGCCGCCCGCGTTCGAGATGATCGCCACGCAGGGAAGGCCCAAAAACTCCTCGTCCCAGTAGAGCGCCTGCTGCACCAGGAGCGGAACGCGGCGCTCCAGTTCGCGCAAGATGGTGCGCTCGCCCTGTCGCTCGAAGCCGAGCTTCAGATACCCGTTCTTCCCAGGCGCGCCGCTCGGTAGCTGCGGCGGCTCCGCAAGGTAGGGGAGCAGTTCCGGGGCGGTCGCTTGCATGACGGAGCGCTTCTTCAGGCGGACTTGAGCTTGAGGTCGAACAGCACCTCTTGACGGATCAGCGCGACCAGCTCGGAGATCCCTTCGCCGGCCTTGCAATTCGTGAATACGAAGGGCTTGGTGCCTCGCATCATCTTGGAGTCGTCACGCATGACGTCGAGGCTCGCGCCCACGTAGGGAGCGAGGTCGGTCTTGTTGATCACGAGGATGTCGGACTGTGAGATGCCCGGGCCGTTCTTGCGTGGGATCTTGTCGCCCGCGGCCACGTCGATCACATAGATGAAGTAGTCGACGAGCGCGGGGCTGAAGGTGAGGGTGAGGTTGTCGCCGCCGCTCTCGATGAGTACGAGGTCGCTGTCCGGAAAACGCCTCTCCATGTCCTCCACGGCCGCCAGGTTCATGCTCGGATCCTCGCGCACCGCAGTGTGCGGGCACGCTCCCGTCTCCACGCCGAGGATGCGCTCCTCCACCAACACCCCCTTCAACGTGCGCCGAACGTGCTTGGCGTCCTCGGTGGTGACCACGTCGTTGGTCACGATCAGGACGCGGACGCCGAGGTCGAGCAAGAGCGGCGTGATCGCCTCGATGACAGCCGTCTTGCCGGAGCCCACGGGGCCGCCCACTCCGATGCGCGTGATCTTCTTCATCTCATTCTTCCTTGTGTTCGAGGGCGCACAGCCGATGCTCGCCGCGGTCCTCCCTCAGAGGAACAGGGCAAAGCGGAACCACGCCGTCTGATACGAGGACAGATTCGGTCCACGGCTGCGGATCGGGATCGCCTCGTCGAACCAGGTCTTTACGTAGTTCACGGTAATGCGGACGTGCTTATTGGGCCACCAGTTGAGGCCCGCCATCACGTTGTCCATGCGCGTCGTCGAGCGCGTGTCATCCACCAAGCCGCGCTCGATGTCGCGGTCCCCGGCAAAGAACTGGGACCATTGTCCCGCGAGCTGAAACGCTCCTGGACCCCGGCTTCCACGCGCGAGGGGGCGTCTGGGGTCCACGGTGGCATAGGCCTGAAAGGCGGTGCCCTTGAAGTCGCGCTCGCCGGTGAGCCAGACCGAACCGTTGACGTAATACGCGTGCTGCGTCGACATGCCGCCGCGGGTGCCGTTCGTGAGGTCGCGGCGATGAAACATGTACTCGCCGAGCAGGCTCACCCGGCCGAAGTAGTAAAGGTGCGGCGCCAGGCGGAAGCGCTGACCATCGGTCCGCACGTCATCGTTGTAGACGTACCAGGGGATGCCCACCACGGTGACGAAGCTCGGGTTGGTGGTGGCCTCGCCATTGTTGGTGAAGGCGATGCTCGTTTGATCGAGCGCGTAGCGTTGCTTGCCGACCGAGAAGCCGGCGCCCAGGCCGAGGCCCTCCAGAAAGCCGTTCTTCCAGCGCTCTCCCCGGAAGGGGTTGAATTCGACGTGGGTGTTGAAGTCGACGTTGTTGTCGAGGTTGCCGAACAGGCTCGTTCCGCTGTTGCTCACCCCCGCCCAGAACCCGAGGCGCTCCTTGGCCAGCGTGCCTGTGAGCATGACGCCGATCGGGCGCTTGGCAGCCAACTGAAAGAGTGGCGAGTTCGTGATCACCGGTTCGAGCGCCGGGTTGAACGAGAAGTACTCGTAGAGCGGCGGTGTGAGGCCCTTGCCGAAGCGCAGGGTCAGGTTCTTGTAGAGGTGCCAGCTGAAGAACGCGTCGAGCAGGTTGAACGTGCCCAAGAAGCCCTGCACGCCCACCTGATAGCTCACCATCTTGGTGACGTTTCCGTACAGATAGAGGCGGGCGAACGGGATGTTGAAGCCCTGCTCGTCCGTGGGCATCTTGTTGTGGTTGAAGAACGTGCCGTCCACGGTGATCTGGGCGGTCACTGCGACGCTGAATTCGTCGTCCGCAGTAGCGGCCTTGAAATGGCCGCCGCCGCCGAGCGGCCCCGTCGCATCGCCATTGTACCCGTAGCGCGCCTGGACGATGGGTTGGTGGTCGGCGTCGGGCGCGACGGGCGTGCTTGGGCCAAAGGCGCCGGAATGGTAGCGGGTGGGCACGCCGCTCACGGTGCCGGGGGGCGGCTTTTGCGCGCGCGCGGTGGAGGTCTCATGGACCTCCTGGCGCGCACGCAGTGCGCCGAGCTCCTGTTCGAGCCGGTGCAGCTCCGCTCGGGATGCGTCGCTCTGCTGACGTAACCGCGCGATCTCGGCCTCCAACTCGGCCGTGGAGGGGGCAGGCGGCCCGGGAGGAGTTTCAGGGGCCGGCGCGGGAACGACGGGGACCACCTCGAGCGTGGGAGGTGGTGGAGGAAGTTCCTGGGCGTGCGCGACGGACGAGCCGGCGATCCACAGCATCGCCGAGGCGAGCCGCAGCCGTGAGCGCCACGCTCCGTGGCCAGATGGCGTATGCGAGGTCGTGTGCGTTGATTGGCGATCGTCAGCCAGTTCCAGGGTGAACATGGAGCCTTCCACCTCGCGTGCCGAGGGAGTGAGGGGGTCGATGACCTACGCCCAGTACTGCGGTCGGAGCGGGTCGGTTCGACCCGCGAGCGAGACAGCGAGCTACAGCGAGATGACATCGGCCGCGTCCTCCCGCGAGGGAAGCGCACAGATGAGCTGAATGGGATCAGCTAAAGAAATAGAGTTGGCCCAACGAGAGCGACTTCGCGGGCGGCACCGTGGCGTGCACGCCGTCGACCTTCACCGCGAAGGTCTGCGAATCGACCTCGATCTTCGCGAGGGTCGTGTTGCGCACCATGTTCTGCTTGCCGAGCGTGCGCGTGCCAAGCACTGGGATCACCTTGCGCTGCAAGCCGAGCTTCTCCTTGATGCCGTTGTCGTAGGCGGCCCGCGACACGAAGCTCACGCAGGTGGAGGGCATGGCTAAGCCGAAGCCTCCGAACATGGGGCGATACATCACGGGCTGCGGGGTCGGCAGGGACGCGTTCGGGTCGCCCGTGCTCGCCCAATTGATCAGACCACCCTTGATCACCATCTTGGGTTTGGCGCCAAAAAACGCGGGCTCCCAGAGCACGAGGTCGGCGAGCTTGCCGGGCGTGATGGATCCCAACACGTGCCCGATGCCCTGCGCGATGGCGGGGTTGATGGTGACCTTCGAAAGAAAGCGCAGGACCCGAAAGTTGTCGTTGTCGGGAGCGTCTTCGGGCAGCTTCCCTCGTGCCTTCTTCATGGTGTCAGCCGTCTGAATGGCGCGCATGAACGTCTCGCCGACCCGACCCATGGCCTGGGAGTCGCTCGAGATGATGGAGATGAGGCCCATGTCGTGCAAAACGCTCTCGGCGGCGATGGTCTCCGCGCGTACGCGGCTCTCGGCAAACTCCACGTCGGAGCGGACCTTCGGGTTCAGGTTGTGACAGACCATGATCATGTCGAAGAGCTCGGCCATCGAATTGACCCCGAAGGGCAGCGTCGGATTGGTCGAACTCGGCAGGACGTTGGGCTCCGCGCACACGCGCAGGATGTCCGGCGCGTGGCCGCCGCCCGCGCCCTCCGAGTGGTAAGTGTGGATGGTTCTCCCGTCCATGGCGGCGACGGTGTCCTCCACGTAGCCGGCCTCGTTCAGCGTATCGGTATGGATGCACACCTGGACGTCGTATTCGTCTGCGACGGAGAGCGCGCTGCGAATTGCGCTCGGTGTGGTGCCCCAGTCCTCGTGAACTTTGAAGCCGGCGGCGCCCCCGATGAGCTGCTCCACCAAGGGGCCCTTGCCGCTCGAGTTGCCTTTGCCCAAGAAGCCGAAGTTGATCGGCAGGCCCTCCGCGGCCTGGAGCATCCAGGCGAGGTTTTGTGGGCCCGAGGTGATGGTGGTGCCATTGGTGCCGTCGGTGGGGCCAACGCCGCCTCCCCACAGCGTGGTGATGCCATTCGAGAGCGCGGCGTACACCTGCTGGGGTGAGATGTAGTGCACGTGCGCGTCCATGCCTGCCGGCGTGAGGATCATGTGTTCCCCGGAGATCGCGTCGGTCGCGGGCCCCACTGCCAGGCCCGGCGTCACGCCCTCCATGGTGTTGGGGTTCCCCGCCTTGCCGACCCCTGCGATCTTTCCATCCTTCATGCCGACGTCGGCCTTGATGACGCCGAGGTAGGGGTCGATGATCGTGACGTTGGTGATCAGTAGGTCCGGCGCGCCCGCTGCCGAGGTCAGGCGGTTTTCGATGCCTCCCCCGTCGCGCATGGTCTTGCCGCCGCCGTACACGGCCTCGTCACCGTAGACGCGAAGGTCGCGCTCGATCTCGACGTAGAGGTCCGTGTTGCCGAGGCGGATCTTGTCTCCCGTGGTGGGGCCGTAGAGGTCTGCGTATTGCCTGCGTGAGATCTTGGACATGGAAACCTCGCCTCCGTGCTGGCGAACGTTCGGGGCGGGCAGCTGCGCCCGCGAGCTGAACAACCAGTCATCCTGGACGGAACTACTTCTTGGACTTGAAGCCGCGCTCCTCGGCGCGCTTCATCGCCTCCGTGAAGTTGGGGCGGTAGGTCGTGGGCGAACCACCCACCCAACCGTCCACGAGGTTGTTGAAGCCGTACGCGTAGCGCTTGCCGCCGTAGGGCACGAGGTTGATGGTCTTTTCATCGCCGGGTTCGAACCGCACCGCCGTGGTGGCGGGGATGTCCATGCGCATCCCGAACGCGCGCGCGCGGTCGAACTCGAGGAAACGGTTGACCTCGAAGAAGTGATAGTGGGACCCGACCTGGATCGGACGATCACCGGTGTTGCGGGCCTTGAGGGTGACGACCTCGCGCCCCGCGTTGAGCTCGATCTCCTCTTCTCGCAGCAGCAGGCCCCCGACCGGCACCCGTGCCTCGCCATCCTTCTTGGTCATGGTGTGCTCCTATGCTCGCGCGTTGCGAAGTCAGCGGATCGGTTGGTGGACGGTGATCAGGCGGCTGCCATCCGTGAACACGGCCTCGAGTTGCACGAAGGGGATCATGTCGGCCACGCCCTCCATCACGTCGCTCAGCTTCAAGACCTGAGCGGACGAGGCCATCACCTCTTCCACGGTGCGACCCTCGCGCGCGCCATCCATGGCGGCCGCGCAGATCACGGCCATCGCCTCCGGGTGATTCAGCTTGATCCCCTTGGCCCTGCGCTTGAGCGCGATCTCGGCCAGCGAGTACACCATTATCTTCTCGATCTCACGTGGCGTCAGGTGCATGGTGATTCCTCATGTGCAGGGCCGGATGCCCTAGAGCGCATTTCATAGATCCCCGCGCCGGATCGTGGAGCGCCGCGGCGTCGGATCCGTCGACCTCGGACCGAGGCAATGCTGGGGTATTGTCGCAGTGTCCGAGGTCGGCGGATCAGACGCCGCGCCGCCCGCGAGGCGGTGCGGGGACTTGTGAAATGCGCTCTAGGCATGGTGCGCTCCGGCGACGTGGCTGAAGTAGCGGTCCAGGCCGCCGACGGCGATCACGAACCAACAGGCGGCCACGAATGGGGCAGTGAGCGGAGGAATGCCGAGCACCTTGGGGAAGAACTCGGTCATCGGCACCGAGACCACCGCGGCCAAGATCGAGAGTAGGAGCGACTCGCGCCATAGGACGATGCCCACCGCGGCCAGCGCGGCGTTGTAGCCATAGATTCCGAGGCGGATCGTGTTTGCGGGGTCGTTGTGGTAGTAGGCGAGGCCCGTCCCCACCACGGTGCCGAGCAGCGTGAGCAGGGCGTGTTTGCGGTTGCTGAGGGCGATCCCCAGCAGGAACATGATCCCCGTGAATGTGCTCGAGCCGAACATGATCTCGGCTTCTCCGGCCAGGAAGGCGGACACGAAGCTGTTGGGCGCGTGGAGCGAACCCGAAGGTTCCGGCTTGTGATCGATGGCCGTTCCCTCGATTCCGTGGATCAAGAGGAGCAGGAGCCAGGTGGAGATGACGAAGCCCGCCGTGTAGCTGGGCCAGGACAGGTGCTGGCGGAGCAGGCGGGTGAGCACGGTGGCGAGCACAGCGCCCACGACGACGAGCGCCCAGGTGATCCACGAGCCGGGATCCAAATAGAACGGGAGCGCGATGCCCGCGAGCGTGGCGTTGAAGCCGAACAACCCCTGGGTGATCTCCTGCGCATCGTAACGGAGTAGACGCGCCGTGAGCGTGGAGACGAGCGCTCCGAGCACGGCGCCGAGCAAGAGGATGCGCGACGTGAAGCCGATGCCCACGAGAAAGAAGAGGCCGGTGCCCGCATGGCCTTGAAAGACGATCTGCCCAACGCCACGCAGCGTGGAGCGGATGAAGTCGACGACGGTGCCTTCGCTCGCGGCGACGCGCTCTGCCATGGACAACCTCCTGTGCTCGCGCCCGTGGGCGCGCTCAGGCGAGGGCTCTCGTCGCTGCGCGCTTCCATGAGCGCGGCGACCCACAGACCGTACTACGGCGTCTGAGCGCAGGCATCAGCAAAGAGCGAAAAGAAGAGACGTGCGTCGCGCTTCGTGTTCGGGCGCGCGGAGGAGAACGAGCGCACGCTTCGGGAGCGGTAGGTGTCGCAAATGCATTCTGACCGTCCGACCTGTGGGGTGGATGGTCTACGGGCTTTCCGCGATCGATGCGGATTTACGCGCGCGCTGGTGATGCAAAGAGGAGGGAACATGACGCACGCGCGGGCCGCACGAAAGGCGCGACCGGTAAGATGAACGTGGAAACCGTAAGACGACGGAGGGAGAGTCGAGCGAAGAGGCGCGCGGCGGGGAGCGTCCTCGCGCCCAGGGCCCGGAGTTCATCGAGGGATGCATGACCAACGGAATGAACGACTGGCTTGCGTTGCTTGCGCTCGCGTTCGTGATGGGAGTCAAACACGGACTCGACGCCGATCACCTCGTCGCCATCGATGGGTTGACCCGTGTTCGCACGATCGGACATCGTCCAAGCAGCGCGCGCTGGTGCGGGCTCCTGTTCTCGGCCGGTCACGGTGCGGTGGTGAGCCTGGTCGCCATCCTGGCCGGGGCGCTCTCGAGCTCCTTTCTCGTGCCGAGCTGGTTCGAAGATCTGGGTGTGGCGATCTCGATGGCTGCGCTTTCGGCGCTCGGCATCTTGAATCTGCGTGCGGTCTGGGAAACCCCGCGCGGCGAGGGCGTGCCCATGGTGGGGCTCCGTGCCGGTTGGTTCCAGCGCGTGACCCATAGCTGCCACCCGGGCGCCCCCGCGCTCCTTGGGGCGCTTTTTGCGCTCTCCTTCGACACGATGAGCCTGGCCTCCCTGTTCGCGCTGAGCGCCAGCCGCGTGGGCGGCGGCGGCGGGGCGCTCGGTCTCGCGCTCGCTTTCGCGCTCGGGATGGTGCTGATCGACTCGGTAAACGGGCTCTGGATCGCGAGCCTTCTCAAGCGGGCCGACGAGCGGGCGCGCATCGCCTCGCGCTGGATGAGCGGGGCGGTCGGCGCGCTGTCTTTGTTGGTGGCGATGTTGGGGGCCGCCAGGTACCTGTGGCCGGCTGCGGAGGGCTGGACGGAAGGCCGAGAGCTCGGGTTCGGTCTCGCGGTGGTGATGGTGTTGTTCGTCGTGTTCGCGGTGTCTAGCCGCGTGGTGCGCCCGACGCCGAGCGCTGCGCCACCGGCTACAGAAACACCGAGAGCGTGAGGCGCGCGTTGAAAGGGGGGCCTGCGATGACCTGCGTGGTGGGGATGGCGCTCCGCGGCTCGTCCCTAAACCAGTGACTCGCGAAGTGGTACTCGCCCTCGCGTAGCTGGCGAAAGAGCAGATTCTCGAGGGCGAGGCACACGTCGAGCCAGCGAAAGCGGTAGCCGGCCGTGGCGTCGAGCAAAAAGAGCGGCTCTCCACGTGCGCCGTGGGGGAGGGGCCGCGGGGCCACCGCGACGAAGCGCAGGCCTGCGCGGGTGCCGGATGGATGCGTCAGCACGGCACGAAGGCCGCCCGTGAGCCAAGGGGCGAACGGAACGCGGTTCCCCGAGGCGCGAAAGCGTGCGTCGACGCCGGTGATATCGCCGCTGAGGGTCAAGAAGGGCCAGGGTTGGCCCGTGACCAACGCCTCGGCGCCCACGCGGCGGGTGCCATTGAGCTCCAAGTTCGTGCCCGAGACGTGATCGAACAGAGACTCCCGCTCGATCAGCGTGGCGAAGCCCGCAGCGCTCCCGGAGAGGCGCGCATCGGCGCGCACCCTGGCGCCGAGCTCCATGGTGTGGGACTGCGTGAAACGCGAGCGCGCCGTGCCGGCGTCCTCTTCGGAGATCCCGAGCATGGCCGGCCGGAAGCGGGTGAGCGCGCGTGCCTCCGGAGGACGCATGCCGCGACCATAGGAGGCCATCAACTTCACGAACGGGTGCGCGCGCACGGTGGCCATCGCGCGCGGTGACCAGGCGACCTCGGTTCCCTGCTGGCGTCGTTGGGTGTGCAGCACGTCGCGCACATTGGCGTGAGCCAGGTCGCCGCGCGCGCCTGCTTCCAGGGTGACCAGGCGGGTCGGCTGGTAACGCAGCCCAAGCTGCGCGAAGGCGAGCAGCTGCACGCCCTCGAGGCCGCGCCGCAGCGCCACGAGCTCACCCTCTTCGTCGGTGCGTAGCTCCTTTTGATCCAGCCTGTCGCCCGTGAGGCCCGCGCCCGCGAGCAGGCCGAGTTCGGGCCCAAGCGCGTGGTCCACGAACAGGTGGGTTCCGAAGCTCTGGGCGCGCTGGCGCTGATCACGGTAGTCCCCGTGCACGGGATCGACGAGGTCGCCGGTGAAGTTGTCGAACAGGGAGAGCCTGCGCAGTCCTCCGTAGAGCACCCCTTTGATCCGGGTCCGGGCGTCCTCGCGGTGGTAGTGGAGCGCGCCGAGCGTGCGCAGCGAGGAGCCGGTGCCGTCGAGGAAGTAGGCGTCGTAAAAGTCCATGCGTCCGCGCGCGACGTCGGCGATGCGCAGCGTGCCGGGCAGCCCGAAGTTGGCGGCGTAACCGGAGAGCAGGAGCGAAAGACGGCCCCGCTTCTCGGAGTTCATCAGGTTCACCCGCCCCATCACGTTCGCGCGGCGCGCCTCACGGTTTTGGCCGAACGATGGGTCGTTCACGACCTCGGCCGCCACGAACTCGCTGCCGTCACCGTCCTTCGGAGCGTAGGTCAACAAGACGCGTTGCCGCCCCGTGGTGCCCACCGTGTAGCTGGCCCGCGCGCCGCGCTCGGCGGGGGAGATGCCGAGCCAGTAGCGCGCGCTGCCGGCCATCGCGAAGGCGCCTTGCTCGAGCGAAAAGGGGCCCTTCACGACCTCGAGCGTTTGGATGAGCTCGGGGATCACGAACCCCACGTCCAAGTAACCCTGGGCGTGGATGTTCGACCACTCGTTGATCGGGATGTCCTCCACCGTGAGCTCGATGTCCGCCCCGTGCACCGCGTCGAAGCCACGCAAGAAGTACTGTTGCCCCTTGCCTTCGCTGCCGTGCTGGACGAGGACCAACCCCGGCACCAGGCGTAGCGCGTCCTCCGCGGTTCGGATGGGCACGGAGGCCACGTCGGCCTGGTGCACGTGCGCGCTCGAGGCGGGCTTTGCGCGCTGGCGGGTGACGACGGCATGCGCTTCGTAGGCGGTGGGCCGCGTGGTCTCGAAGCTCGCCGGCGGCGTGGGGCGCTCCTCCGCCCGCGCCGGAGCCGCGGGCGGATCCCCTTCGTGCGCCCTGGCTCGCCCAGAGAGCAACGTGAGCCCGAGCAGCGCCGGGAGAAAGCGCGCGCGGCGCCTACCCGCGCGCGAGGACGCGTGCCGGGATGCGCTCACATCGCGGCTTCGGCGTGGCAGTGTCCTTCGCCGTCCACGTGGCCGAGGGTGGCCACCAGCGCGCTCAGCCACTCCCAGAGGTTTGCGATGTCCTCGTTGCCGGTATCGAACCCGCCGACGTCTGCTGCGGTGAGCTCCTCCTGATGGACCACCCCGTCGCCGTTCGTGTCGGCCGCGGCGAGCGCATCGAAGCCGAGCGCGGGGTCCTCGCTGACCAAACTATCGTAGAACAAGTGATCGGCGTGAATCGTGATCTCAAAGACGCCGACCCCGTTCCTGGGGACCTCGTTGGTCGTCTCGCAAGCCTGGTAGGAGATGGGCGCCGAAAAGGTCCAATCGAAGTCCTTCTTCGTGTCGTGCTTTTGGGCGTTGCCCACCACGTGAACCGAGCGGACGACGAAGCGCGCGTCGCTGTAGCTTCCCGACGGAACCTCCAGGCTGCCGAGCTCCTGCCCTTGACCCGCGGAGGGCTGCACCAGGTCGACCGCCGGCGGATTCGCGAGCGTGAGCCCGTTCACGCTCACGTCCGTGATGCGGACCTCGAACTTGCTGAACGCGACGGACCAGCCATCCGCCATCTCCGAGGCGGGGATCCCCTCTTCGATGAAGGCCTCGCCGTAGCTCGTGACCTTCAGCGTGCCCGTGCCCCCCGTCTGCGTGTCGTTCCCGCAGGCGGCGATCGCGAGAACGCCGAGGGCTACCCATCCATGTCGAGGTGCGCTCATGATCCTTGTGCTCCTGGTCTTGTCGTGCGCTTCAAAGGGGATGAACGACGAAGTGATCGTGGCTCTGCAGCGTGCGCTTGAGGCGCTGGTAGGCCGAAAGGTTCGGGGCCGTGCTGGCCTCCTCGAGCACGACTTGCCCAACGAAGCTCCCGGAGCTCTCCAGGGTCAGCGTCGCGAAGTCGATGTCGTCGAAGAGGGTGTCCTGCTCGAGCGGGTCGACGGTGCATAGCTTCAGGCCCAACCGGACGTCGGTGTCGGCGCTCACCTGGAGATCGAAGGGAAAGCCCACGATCTGCCGCCCGCGCGGGGCATCTAGCAAGGCCACGAACGGGATCTGTGCGCCGTCCCTGGCAGCCGTCCCGCGGATCCACGCGCTGTGGCCGAGCAACGGGCTATCGGCGGCCAGGTCGCTCGCTTGCGCACGCTCGAGCGTCATGTTGGCGCTGTCGTAGCGCCCCTCGAGCAGCGTGGCCCTGCCGAGCTCGATGCCATGGCCGAAAGTCCAGTCGAGCACGAAGCGGCCGAGGAGCTCGCCCGTGACTTCGCCGCCCGTATAGTGCCCGGGATGGGCGCGCGCGGTGGAGAGAAACAGCGCGCGGAGAGGCGCGCGCGAGGAGGTGTGCACCTCGCCCGCGATGCTGAACTGCAGATCGCTCACGGCGAGCTGCGCCTCTTGAACCTGCACCGTATAGCCGAGGTTCGTGGCCACCGGCTCCATGCACGAGCCGTCCACCACCACGGGGAGCTCCACGCGCCGGGCTTCCTCGGCGTCCGCGCAGGAGATGGCGCACGTGAGCCACGCCAAGCCTGCGAGCCTCTCGAGCTCACGGCGTGAGCGACGTGAGGACCAGCTTGCCATGCTTGACTCCCTTCATGCCGAGCAGATGCGCAGCCACTCGTTTGAGCTCTCGCGCCTCGCCCCGCAGCACGGTGACCTCGAGGCAATGCACGCTGTCTATGTGCACGTGGAGCGTGCTGAGCGTGACGTGTTCGTGGTGATGGCCCGCGGCGAGTAGCCGATCGGCGAGCTCGCGTTGCGTGTGGTCGTAGACGAGCGTCACCGTGCCCATCAGGTGGCCTGAGCTCTTCTCCACCTCTTCTTCGATCAGGCGGCTGCGGATCAGATCGCGCACTGCCTCCGAGCGATTCTGATGCTGCGATTGCTCGATCGAGCGGTCGAAGCGCTCCAGCAGCTCCCGCTCGATCGTCACGCTGACGCGCTCGAGGTCGCTCATGGAGCGGCTTCATACGATTCGAAAAATCGTAAGACAAGGAAAAACCGTGAAGTCCTCGCGGCTTAGCGGAGCGTGGTCCCAGGGACGTGGTGGGTCGATCGCGCGGCGGATCGCCCCTCGCGAGGAACGCGCGGATGGTGCGTGTCCGTAAGATGTCGGCGAGATGTTCGGGAGGCGACGTGCCCCGCCTTCGAGCGCCCGGGCGCCCAGAGGAGGGCGAGGACGAGGCCTTCTGTGCCCTGCACCACCGAGCTTGATGGGCGCGAAGGAGTCTGCGAGGTTTGGGCAGTTCTTGGAGGTATCCCAGATGTCGGTCGACGCGTTGCGCGCTTTCTTCGTAGTTCTGAGCATGTACGCGATCCTGGGGAGCGGTTGTGGAAACGAGCGGCGCGCCTCGGAGGATGGGGATGGGGGCGTGGTCAGCGATGCAGGAGAAGATGCCGCGAGTGAACCACTCGCTGATGCGGGCGCGCCCGATGCCGAGGTCCTGAGCCCCTTCGACGCCTGGCGCGAAGTGCAATCGGCGTTGCGCATGCAGCCCGATCATCGCGTGGCGCGCGCGGAGGCCCTGGTGAAGCAGGGCGATCCCGAGCAGCTCTACCTGTTCGTGCGCGACCAGATCGCGACCTATCCGCCCAGCACATCCGGCTTCGACGGCGTCTTGAATCGTCAGCGCTGGGGATTGCGGGGCACCCTGCGCGGCGGCGCGGGCACACCGCGGGAGAAGGCGGAGCTGCTCGTGTCGCTCTACCGGCGCGCGGGCTTCGAGGCGGAGGTCGTGCGCGGCGCGGCCGACCCTGACTGCCTCACAGGCGAAACCATGTTGCTCGGCGCGCGTCCCGCGCCGGAGCCGATTTCCTTCAGCGAAGCGCAGAACACGCGCTGGCGCAGGGCGCTCGGAGGAAAGCCCCCGGCGCCCCGCACGCTCATCGATCCGACGGGCGCGCGCGCGGAGGCGCTCTCACAGCGCTTGCTCGACAAGCTGCCCGCGGAGCTCTCCTCCCCCTTCGACTTCACGCTTAAGGACATCCCCCTCGTGCGCGTCAAGTTGGAAGGAGAGTGGGTGCTCGCCAACCCGCTCGCGAAGAGCGCGCCATTTGGCACTGGGTGCGTCACTGGTGGCACCACGCCGACCTCGGGGCCCTACGCCGCCGCCAACGTGTATGTGCGCTTGCAGGCTGCGCGCGCCGACGCGCCCTTCGAGCGCTTTACGTTGCTGGAGCGCACCTACGAGAGCGAAGAGGTCGTGGGCCGCAAGATCCACCTCTCCTTCGTCCCGCCGGTTCGGACCGAGTCCCTCTTGCGCATGCGCGCCGAGGACGTGACCTCGTTCGTGCCGCTGCTCGCCGTGGCTGGGCCGGACATGACCCAGGAGGAGCGCGACGCGCTCGCGATCAGCGGGGACGTGGTCACCGTGCAGGGCGACCACTACACCGTGGACGAAGCCTCGGGCGTGCTGAGCGTCAACGGTCACCCGCTGGCCCCGACCATGACCGATCCGACCCAGGTCGCGCGCGTGGATCGGATCTCGGCCAGCGCGCAAGCCTCGGCCTTTCCCCACGTCACCCTGCGCGTGAGCGCCGTGGACAGCGGCGGCTCCTCCGTGCCTGCGCTCTCCTCCGACGCCTTCACGATCACCGAGGGCGGAGAGCCGGTGTCGTTTCAGGTGGTCCAGAACCAGGCGCCCCCTCCGAGGGTGGTGCTCCTGTTCGATGTGTCCACCAGCGTGCCCGCAGAGTTCCGCGAGGCGAACGCGGTGCAGTTGGCCGAGGACCGCGGCTCCACCACCGCGGACCTCGAGGTGACCCGCGACATGCTGGAAGATGTGCGCGCGGTGTTGCTCGGTCGGATCTCGATCGCCGTGGAGGCGGCGCCGCCCTCACCCAGCATGCTGCTCGACGACTGGATCGCCGACAAGCTCTCGCTCGAGCCGCTATGGGAGGCCGTGGAGAGCCAGGACTCGGACAGCGTGATCGCCGAGCTCGCCAAGGGCTTCAGCGTCACCCCCGGCAAACTGCCCTTGGCCCAGCCGCCGCTGTTTCAGGGCGATCCGACCACGGCGCTCACGTTCGAGGACGGTCTGCGCGTGGCCACGCTGGTGCAGCGCGCGCGCCTGGGCGCCCCGTTCCGCCGTGAGCTCGATCTGTTCCCGCTCGCGCGCTTCGCGACGGCGAGCGCCGATCCCCGCGACGCCTTCGTGCGCACCTTGCGCTCCACGGCGAGCCTGGCCGTGATGGAAGCGGAGCTGATGACCGGCGAGAGCACGCTCGAGGCGCTGGATGGCGCGCCGCTCACGCTGGTGAACCCGGGGGGGGCCCGCGCGCAGCCTGACCTCACCGCCGATCAGCGCCTGCAGTGGGCCGCGCTCGAGCAGCCCTTCAACCAATCGTACCAGCTGCTGGTGCCCGTCGCGCCCGGGCCGTTCTGGGCGATCGACGAGACCACCGGCACCGTGATCGGCATCCTGGCCGACGGGAGCGGCGGTGCCGCGGAGACGTGCGAGGCGTTCGACGCCGCCAACCGCATGATCAGCGGCCTGGGCCTGGTTGGGGGGCTCGCAGGAGCTTCGGTCGGGGGCTGGGTGGCGCTCGCCAAGTGGGAGGTGCGCATGGTGACCATCGCCACGCTCGTGATCTCGGGCGAGGGCGGCGGCTTCGATGCCGGCGACTTCACGAACCCCGCGGCGGAGATGGGCTGCGGCATCCTCGACGACGCGCTCGGCGGCGCGCTCTCGCCCTACGGCGGCTACGGCATGTTGATGGGTGCACTCGATACCGCGGGGATCGACACCGGCGCCCCTGGCCTGTGCGACAGCCTCGGCTTCGGCATGAGCGGCGGGGCGATCTGCGGGGGATGACGGCGTTTCGGTGACGAGCGACAGCTGGCCCGCTTGAGGGACGCAAGCTGTATAATCCCCGGGCGATGCATACAGACAAGATCAAGAGAGCGCCCCTGGGAGCGTCTGGGTTCAGCTTGGAGGCGCGCGCCGGGAGCGCCCAAGTGCGCGAGGTCGTGTTGGGCGTACTCGACATCCGCTACGTGGGTCTGGCCCATGCCGACTTCGTCGCGCCGATCTGTGAGCTGCTCGATCAGCGGATCCGGGAAGGACACAAGGTCTCCCTGTGCGTCGACGCGCATGAGCTACAGGGGTATGCGACCGAGTTTCGCAAGACCTGGACCGATTGGTTCCGACGCCAGCGCGGTCACTACCATCAGGTGCCCATCCTGTTCCGTTCGAGTCTGGTGCGCATGGGCATCAACCTCGTCAATCCGCTGATCGGCAACATGATCCTGCCGCTCTCGGAGCCCGCGGCCTACGAGCGCGCGCTGCAGGAAGCCACCGCACGCGCCCGAAAAGCGATGGTATGACTTCCACCTCGGAGGCCAAATCGAGCGCAGGCACCGTCTGGGTCGCCGCCCTGGTCATCGGTCTGCTCGCCGTCGTGCTCGGCCCACCTCTTTACAAGGATATGCGCGCAGCCAGCATTCGCGAGCATGGCAACGTGCACACCGGGAGCGTGGTTTCCCTGGTGGATACCGGGGACCGCTTCAACCAGGATCCTGTCGTGCTGGTCACCGTCGAGGTCGAGCTCGGTGGACAGAAGGTACGCGGCGAGATCGAGGATTGCATCTCCGCCGTCCATCTGCCGCGTTTTCAGCCCGGGCAGCAGGTCCAGGTATGGCTCGACCCTGCCGATCCGACTCAGATGGCGCTGGAGGCGGGGCTGTAGCGACCTCACCCGCGCCCCTCGTTCAGCAAGCCCGCTCAGGGAGCGGGTGGCGGAGGCGGTGCCGGTGGCGGTGGAGGCGGGCCAAAAAAGCTCGCGAGCTGGGGGACCTGCGACGCGGCGGTCCAGCCCGCCATGCCCGCGCTCCATACCAGCGTGCTCGCCGTGACCTGTCCCTGTTGGATCGCTTGCGCGAGCTGCTCGGTGGAGAAGGGGCCCATGGATTGTCCATTGGCAGTCACGTGCCACGCCACGCTGGCCGGCGGGGGTGGGGGCATGGGGGCTGCGCCAAAGCCAGCGCCCCCGAGCCCGCGCGCCATCTGATTGGCCATCGCGAACCCGATGCCGAGCCCGAGACCCTCGCTCGCAGCGCCGCCACCCGGGTTTTGTGCTGCCTGCGTGATGGCGTTGGCCACCTGGAACTGCTGGTAGCGGTTGAGATCGCCGATGACGCCCATCTGGCTGCGCGTGTCGATCGCCTTCTCCACGGACTCCGGGAGGGCGATGTTCACGATCTGCAGCGCCGGGACGTCGAGGCCGTACTCGTCGTCGATGCGCGAGCAGACCTCCTTGCGCAGCGCCTCAGCGAGCTCGGTGTATTTGGCGGCCAGGTCGAGCGCGCCGATCTGGGCCTTGCCGAGCACCTCCGCGAAGGTCGACGCGATCACCGAGCGCAACAGCTCGGTGACCTCTTCGGCCTCGAAGATGCCGTCGGTGCCCACGAGCTCGCGCAAGAGCGCCTTGGCGTCGATCGCGCGCAGGGTGTAGTTGCCGAAGGCGCGCAGGCGGATGGGGCCGAACTCGGCGTCGCGCATCATGATGGGGTTGGGCGTGCCCCACTTGAGGTCGGTGAGCGTGCGGGTAGAGACGAAGTAGACCTCGCACTTGAAGGGGCTATCGAAGCCGTGTTTCCAGCCGCGCAACGTGGAGAGGATGGGGATGTTCGCGGTCTTGAGCTCGTAGCGTCCCGGCTGGAACACGTCCGCGATCTTGCCCTGGTCCACGAAGATGGCTTCCTGGCCCGGGCGGACGATCAGCTGGGCGCCGTTCTTGATCTCGTTCTGATAGCGCGGGAAGCGCCAGACCAGGGTGTGTTTGCTGTCGTCGACCCACTCGACGATGTCGACCAGCTCGTTGCGCAACGAGTTCAGAATTCCCATCGTGCCTTGCCTTTCGTTCCCTCAACCCTCGTACACGTCGTCTTGTTCGATCTTGCTCAGGACCCAGTCGAATTCGCCGCGGGTCAGGTGACTTCCGCAGTGGCTACAGGTCCCGGCCATGGAGATGGTAAGCGGAGCGGCGCAGCTCGGGCACGTCCCCTGATTGTGCGACGGGCCCCGCGTCTGTGCGCCGCGTATCAGGGTCCAATACTCGGAGTAAACACGCTCGGCGGTGGCCGAACCAGAGACGATCTGGCCGGTCGTGACGTTCCGCGTGTAGTCGCGCCCCGTCCCCCACAGACGCACGGTGACCGCGTGGAAGTGCTTGTCTCGGACCACCTTCACGAACTCGAGGCGCGTGATGCGCATGCCCTCGAGGGCGTTGTGCAGGTTCTGCGCGCCGTAGGCGTCGAGCCAGTAGCGCAGATAGTCGAACATGCCGTCCGAGGTGAGCGCGCGCAGGGCGGGCACGTTGCCGGAGCTGTAGGCGCCGTTGAGCTCGTCGTACAGGTAGCGAACTCGGGCCTGGAGCGCATCGCGGGTCACGGCGGGGTCGTCAGCCTCGAGCGCGGCCAAGTCGCGTTCCACATCCGCATCGCGCACGGTTGGCCGATCGGTGCCCTGCTCCCGGACGTTGCTCGTGAGCGAAGGCGGACGCGCCTCCACCGAGAGCAGCTGTCGTTCGACCACCTGCCAGGCGAATCGGCCGTCGGCGACCACCTGGTCGCAGTACGCGCAGCGGCGCCCGTCGGAGGAGGAGAAGGGCGCGCCGCAATTAGGGCAGCCGAGCCGGGCGGTCTCGTCGGGGGGCTTGGTGCGCGCGTCCGTGGGGCGCTTGAGGATCCAGCGCTCGCGTCGGTAGGTGGTGCGCGAGCCGAAGCTGACGTTGGCCTCATACGTCACCGTGAGTGAGCTGAGGGCCGGCTGCTCTCCGTGCGCGGGCACGAGCGCGAAATTGGAGAGCCCCATGGCGCCCACGACCACCTGGGTTCCCGCCACTCCCCGCGGGGGTTCGGCCATGAGCTTCGCCCGCACTTGTTCGCTGAGGTACGGCGTGAGCGCGGACATGGCGCGCGAATCGGCGCGCGCGCCGTAGCTCGCGGCGTAGAGCCGGAAGCAGAAGTCGTCGAAGATCACCCGTGAGAAGTCGGGGTCGAGCTCATAGAGCGTCTGCAGCGCCGCCTTGGGGCTCGGGCGGCGAGGCTGTCGGGGCGCGACGTTCCCCGCCCGGGATGCGTGTTGTGAGGTCCAGCTTTGCGGTTGATCGCGTTGGCTCCGCCACCAGACGACGATCACCACCAAGAGGACCGGGACGCCGAGCTCCGGGACCGCGATCACCAGCCGGAGCAAGAAGATGATGAGCTCGGCTCCGCCGTCGCCTCCGCCGCCATCTCCCCCTCCCGCGGGAAAGTCGTCCGAGCCGAAGGTCTGACCGCCCCCGGGACGGGCCAGGGCGTGGGCCACGGGGGCCAACAGGCCCATGAGGACCAGGAGCGCGCGCAGCTTGCTCATGCCAGATCCTCGAGCTCGTTGAAATCATCCTCCCGCGGAGGCAGCGCTGCGCCGAGGAGCGGCGCGAGCCCCATGACGGCGCTGGCGAGCTCAGAGCCTTCGTCGCTCTTCGCGACCGATTGGGCGATGCGCTCCACGGCGGCGTGCCACTCAGCCTGGTCCACCCGCTCGCTCACGCCCCGATCGGGCAGGACCTTCGCGAGGCGCTCGGTTTGGGCCACGTAGATGAGGATTCCAGTGCGCTCGCGTGTCTCGAACACCCGGCACTGCACGAACTCGGCCTGGGCCGCGCGCTTTACGGACTCCTGGGCGAGCGAGCGGGGCGTGCACCACCTGCGCACGCGCGCAAAGCGGCGACAGACGAAGGCCCCGAGCAGCGCGAGCAGCGCGGTGTCGAGCCAGATCGAAAGGTGGGAGAAGGGCCAGGGGCTGAACATGAGGAAGGCCAGCCCCGCGAGCCCGAACGACAGGCCCGCGAGGGCGCAGGGGGCGAGCATGGGGGTGGCGTGAGGGCGTACGGCGATCACGACTTCGGCGGCGCTCGATCGCTCGATTTCAGCTACCGCCTTGCTCAGTTGCGCCTTCGACTGCTCAGAGAGCTGACCCATTTGCTCCCCCGATGGTGGCATGAAGTCCCAGACGCACCAAGCGCGTGCTGCGCGAGCGCTTCGTTCCGAGCTATGCTGCGCCCGTGAGGTCGAACCCCGTGGCGCGACACTCGATCTGTGCGGTCATGTTGGCGGCGTCCGCGTGCGCGGTGCACCGTCCTCCGGAGGCTTTGAGAGCTCCTCCCACGCCGATGGCGCCTGCACCCGAGCCTGCGCCGGTTCACGATCTTTACTCGGCCGAGGACGCCCTGGGTGACGTGCGATCCGGGCCCCTGGAGTACCTCGGCACGGGCGAGTGGCACAGCGCCGAGCGCGCCCGCGCCTGCGTGTTCCGCAATCAGCGCGTGATCGTGGTGAACGTCTACTGCACGCTCAGCGACACGGAGGCCTTCCGGCTCGAGATCTTCTCTCCCCAGCGGGGGGTCGCGCGCATCTACGCGGAGGCCAACGGTCCGCTCAGCGCCCGTGGGCGCCCGGACTATTTCACGTTCATGGTGGAGAACGAGCCCGCCCCCGCCGCCGAACTGGGGCTCGCTCAGGTGAGCCTCTCCATGAGCTTGCCGGAGCTGCGCGCCTACGACGAACGGCGCTACGCGGCCTATCTCCCGGCCTGTTACGCCGGCACCAAGTTCAACCAGGAGCAAGCGGGATGCCTCGGGCCCCTACGGGAACGCGCGCGTGCCTACGCGGCGATCAACCGGGGCTTTCTCCAACGCCCCGGCGCCGATTGGTACGCGCTGGTCCGGGAGATGCGCGCGCTCGCCCAGCGCTACGGGGTGGAGCCCAAGTGAGGGCGTGGCTTTAGGCTCACTCGAGCTCGCCGCTCCGGCGATAGGCCCGGATGGCCCGCCGCATCCTGCGCTGTTGGACCTCATCGAGGAAGGGCAGGACGGCGCCGCGCTGGTAGCTCATCAGGTTCCCGGGCGTGTCGCTGTGGCGCGGGTTACCGAGATAGTGACCGAGTTCGTGCGCCAGCACGTCGGGCCCGGAGATCGCGGACAGGATCAGGTAATGGGCGCCCGGCCGCGTCTCGGAGTGCCAGTGCACGCCTTGCCGCATGCGACCGGGCTCGTCCACGTCGCGCAGTGAGGCCACCACGAAGCAATCGATGACCCCGGCCATTTCGTGCCGCGCGAGCGCGCTCCGGTCGGCCCGGCTCTCCATCCGCGGCGGCGAACTCGTACGCACGAGCGCGCGGAGCTCGAAGGCCACGCCGTAGGGGGCGAAGATCTCGTTGGCGCGCCGAAGCTGCGTCTCGACGAATTCTCGAGGCGCGACATCGCGCCCGCCTTCGCTCGCCATGTGCACGACGAGCGGCAGCCGAATGGGGGCTGCTCGGACATCGGAGGCGGGCAGGGCGAAGACCCATGCCCAGGCGAAAAGGAGACACCCGAGCCTGCTCACGCGGTGCGAGGCCCTTGCCAGGCACGCGCGATCTCCTCGTGCAGACGCTCTGGCGTGAAGGGTTTCTGCAAGAAGCTCACGGCAGCCACGTCCGAGAAGTGCGCCATGACGTCCTGCTCCGAGTGGCCACTCATGAGGATCACGTGCGGCAGCCGCGCGCCGTAGGACCGCATCACGGAGAGCGCCTCGCGACCGTCGAGGCGAGGCATCGTGAGATCCATCAACACGAGGCTCAGCGCGGCGATGTGCTCCCGATAGGCCGCGATCGCGGCCTGGCCGTCACTCACGGTGAGGACGCTGAAGCCGAGGTGCTCGAGCATGTGTTTGGTGACCGTACGGACGGCCGGCTCGTCCTCCGCCAGCAACACGGTTCCTTCGTAGCGCGGCGGCCCCTCCATCGGAGCAGGGAGCACGTTCTCCAGCGCCGCGTTCGGGGCGACCGGGATCAGCATGGTAAAACATGAGCCTTGGCCCGGCGTGCTCCTGACCTGCAACGCGCCCTGGTGGCCTCGCACGATCCCCAACACCGCGGAGAGCCCCAGGCCACGCCCGGTGAACTTGGTCGAGAAGAAGGGATCGAAGATGCGCGCGCGGGTCTCTTCCGGCATGCCGATGCCGGAGTCCTCGACTTCGAGGAACGCGTAGTCGCCCGGTTCGAGATGGCCCGACGACAGTTCGGTGAGCTTGATGTCTTCGTGCGACATCACGCCGGTTCGAATGGCGATGGTACCGCTCGCATCCCCCACCGCCTCGGACGCGTTCAACACCAGGTTCATCAACACCTGCCTGAGTTGCGTGGCGTCGCCGACGATGTTCGGCAGATCGTCGGCGAGCGTGAAGGTGAGTTGAACCTTCTTGCTGATGGACACCTTGAGCAGATGGACGGTGTCTTCGATCAGGCGGTTGAGGTTGGTGACACCGAGCACGAACTTGGCCTTGCCCGCGTAGGCCAGCATCTGGCGGCAGAGGTCCGATGCCCGCTGGGAGGCCTCCTCGATGTTCTCGAGGTGATGCCGCACGGCGGCCGCGGCAGGGTGGGCGCGCGCCAGGCACGCGTGGCCCAGGATGGCCGTCAGCAGGTTGTTGAAGTCGTGCGCGATGCCGCCCGCGAGGACGCCCAGACTCTCGAGCTTTTGACTTTCCCGCATCCGCTGGTCCAAAACCGCCCGTTCGAGCCGGAGCTTGCGTTGCTCGGTGATGTCCCAGGTGACGCCGGCGAGGCGGATCGGCTTGCCTTCTTCATCGCGGAGGGCGCGCCCGAAGGAGGCGTACCAGCGCTCCTCGCCATCCCGATCACGGCCCCGGAACTCGGTGTTCAGGTCGCCGAGGCCTTGCCTGCTGATCCGGCTGAGCCGCACGAACTCCTCGCGCGAGTCCGGGTGGACCGCGGCGATCGGGCCCTCCTGCTCGAGGGCCTCCTCCGTGATCCCAAAGTAACCCCGCAGGTCCTCGGAGAAGTGGTGTTTGCCTCCGATGAGATCGATGTCCCAACTCAACGCGTGCGCGGCCGAGAGCGCGAGCGTCACCCGCTCTTGCGCGCGTCTGAGCTCATCGTGGAGCGCGACGTCATCGGTGATGTCGCGCGCGTGGGAGACGAGCGCGGCTACGTCGGGATCATCGAGCAAGTTGCGGTTGCGTAGCTCCACGACGCGAAAGCCGCCTTCGCCATCGGGCACGCGGATGCGCGTGAGAAAGGAGCCGCCAGGACGAAGGTAGAGGTCGCTCAGCTTGGCCGCGAAATCGACCAGGTCGTCCGGATGCATGTGGGAGAACGTGACGGGGGGATGGGCCGCGGCCGAGTCGAGCCCGAGCAGGTGACGGAAGGACGGGCTCGCGTAGAGGGCGTTTCCCCGGTTGTCGAACAGCGCGAGCGCGTCGTAGCTGTGCTCGATCAGCTTGCTGAGCCTGCGCGCTCGCGCGGCCTCTTCGAGGCTCGCGGCTCGGTGGGGCTGCAGCGTGAGCACTTGAAATCGCACGCGCGCGCCCTCCACGCAGACGGGCAAGGCTTCCAGGTGGCCCCAGCGACCGGGCGTGCCTTCATCGCGCGTGAGTGAAACGGCCTGGGGCAGGCGGAGGCGAAGGCTGGTCTCCATCAGGCTTCGCGCCTGTGCCGCGAGATGCGCATCGCCCGCAAAGGGAGGACACGACCACATCTCTCGACCGAGGACCGCCTCGGCTTTCAAGCCGCTCGCGTGCAAGTATCCAGTGGTGGCTTGGATGACCGTGCCCCCGGGATCGACCACGAGGCGCACCTCGAGTTGATCGCGGAAGATGCACGCAAACTCTTCTCTCGAGAGCATCTTGCTGGATTATATGCCCTAGATTGAGTGCGGCCCGGGGAAACGTGGAGCGCGGCCTGGGGGAAACGTGGCCGCGGGAAGAAGCGCCCGCGTTCAGCCCTCGCGGTAGGGCATCGGCCCGAGGTAGTCCTTTTTGCCCAGCTCGACCCCGCTGTGACGCAGGATGGAGTAGGCGGTCGTCACGTGGAAGTAGAAGTTCGGCATCATGTGTTGAAGCGCGAACTCCTGGCCGCTCAACGTCTTTCCTGCCCAGCGGGGTTGGGTGATGCGCCGCAGCTCGGAGCCAGCGAAGTCGGCGGCGCTGAAACTTGCAAGGTATTCGAGGGCCTTCGTGATGCGTGCCTTGGCGTCGGCCAGCGTCTTTTCGTTGTCTTCGTGCACGGGCGGCTCCTTGCCCGTGAGGCGTGCGGCTCCGTTCTTGGCGGTGTCGCAGGCGATCTGGATTTGCTTCAAGAGCGCGAACTGATCGGGCGCAAGCCGAGACTGCAGCAAGACCTCACTGTCGTACTTCTTGGCGTCCGCGTGCGCCTGGCCCTTGTCCAGGATGGCGTTGAGGTTCTGAAGCATCTTGGAGAACTGCGTGATGGTGACGTCGTAGAGCATGGTCGCTTCGATATAGCAATCTCTGGCCATCCCGGGGGGCGTCGCCCAGGTGAGTAGCGCTTATGATACGCGCGCTGCTCCTGAAGGCGGCCCGCGGCAGGAGGCGTCCGGTGTAAGGGGTAAAAAGAAAAGGGAGCAATGTCAGCGACGACGCCGCGCGAATCCAGGACGATGGGAGGCGATGATCTCGCTTCGTTCTACCTCCCGACCTGGGCTCGGCTTCGCCGTGCTACTCGCTGCCCTTATCGCGTGCGCCAAGCCCGCGCAGCCTGACGACGACCAGATGGGCGACACCGGTGACGGCGATACCGGTGACGGCGACAGTGGCGACGGCGATGGGGACGGAGACGGCGACGAGGGAGACGGCGACGGCGACGGCGATTACTGGGGCGACGGCGATAGCGGCGACGGCGATGGGGACGGAGACGGCGATTACTGGGGCGACGGCGATAGCGGCGACGGCGACAGCGGCGACGGCGATAGCGGCGACGGCGACAGCGGAACCGACATGTGCATGCGGCCATGCACCGACTACATCAACGACTGCAGCTTGTTTGGTTGCGGCCACAGGGCCTGCGAAAACGGCATGTGCAAGTAGATGGGCAAGTCGCTTGCCCCGCGTTCTGCGCCTCACTCGATCAGGGTCGGTGAGCAGAACGCGCCCGAGTTGCAAAAGGGCAGGCCGCCGCAGTCGTCCGAGACGATGGTGCGCAGGAAGTACTGACCGAGCCGCAACCCCTCGAGCGTCAACCCCGCATCCGGATCGCTCACCTGCTCGTCCGACGCCGATACGTTGATGCTCAAGTTCACGCCCACGCTGTTCCCCGACGAGAGCGCGAGGGACGATTCATCCACGGCATCCGCTTCGACGAGGCCCTCGAACACGTAGCCGTCTGCCGTGGGAAAAACCGTGAACCGAAGGCTCGCCCATGGTGTCAGCGGGGATGCGTCGCGAAAGCGCATGCTGCGCGTGGAGGGGGTGGTGCTGTCCACAGGTGCCGGCACGATGATCTGAACGGTGCCTGGGTTGTCGTACTTCGGGATCATGGGGAACTGGCCGTCGCTGTCGAAGTAGATCTCCACGCCGTCCCCGTGCCACGGCTGTGCGGCGGGCGGGGGGGGCAAGCGACTGAGATCCACCACGCGCACGAACGCGTAGAGTCCCTCTGGAAGCCAGGCGAGGGCGTAGCTGGCCGTGGTGTGAGCCGGCAGCGCGACACCGGGGCTCGACGAGGTCCAGCCCACGGGCATCAGCGGCAGGACGTTGAGCTGAGAGTCCACGACGCCGTCGATCACCGGCGCACGCTGGAGTCTGGGGATGGCCGCGCAGTAGTCGGTCACCTGGGTCGCGGGCGGATCCGGATCTACGTACGCGTCGTGCGCGGCGTCCTCAGCGTGCGCCGCGGCGTCGCTCTCGGCGTCGCCTCGCGCCATCGCATCCAGGACCGTCGCGTCTGGTAGCGAGCCGTCCTCGCGGCGCGAATCGCCTGAGTCCATTTCACTCGAGGCGTCGGCCGGCATGTCCTGGGCTCCGCCCGCGTCGTTCGTCGCTGGCTTCCCCTCGAAGCCGATGAACCCGCACCCGGACACCAGCGCGAGCAGCACGTTCGACCCGCGTACGCGAGCAGAGCGTCTGCACGAACTGGATGGTGTCCTTGCCCCCATGCGCCAGTCGCTCAGTGTACCACGCATGTTTGTCGGTCCGCGCCTGCGTTCCACGGGGCGCGGCCGCGAACCCGCGCCGGCCTCGCGTCACGATGTGTGACGCTGTCGGTGGCGCGGGTGTCCGACGCGGTGCGCGGGCGCCGGATGCCTTCGACGCGCCGTGACGACGCGCACGGTTTGGGGTGAAGCGGGGCGCGTCAGTTGTCGGCCAGCAGGACAGAGGTCCGCTCGGCTGCCTTCGCGGTGCCCTTGCTCGACGCGGAGCTCGCGGCAGGCGCGCGGAACCCGTAGAAAATGTTGCGCGTGAAGCCGCAGCTCACGGGCTTCATGCCCGCGCCAGGGCGATCCATCGCACCGCCCCAGTGCATCGCACCGGGGCACGGGTCTCTCAGTTTGCCCTCACTGAAACGCTCCACCAGCGCGCGCACCCGATCCCAACGCTTGCTGTGCGGGCCTTCGATCGGGCCCCAGGGCAGGGAGTGCAACCATTTCGCGCGGGCGCCAACGTCACGTTTCACCGCGGACGAGTAGAGCGCGATGTAATCCTGAAAGCTCGCCTCTGGGTGACGCACGCGGTACAGGGGCCAGCGCTTGGCGAGTACGAATGCGATCGCGACGTGATCCGGTTCATGCCAGTCAGCCTCGCCGACCATCGCCCGCGCGAGGGTGAGCTTGGTGGCTTCGTCGAGCTGCTCACGCAGCTCGCTCGGAGGGCGAGCGTGAGCCTGCGCTGCGAGGATGAACGACAACACGGCCAAGATTGTCGGCAAGGTCAGGCGTTTCATGCCGGGCCGTCGTTGCAGGTTGTGGGCCGCCGAAACACACGGCGCACAGCGGCGCCGTTTGGCGACTGTGGGCATGCCGCATGGGCGTGCCCGCAAGCGATCTTGCGAGTGCAGAGATCGTGCGGGGTTGTGCCGACGGCATTCGGATCTTGGCAACAGACGACACGGCGAACGATCGGAGCGATGAGAGAGCTCACGCTGTGCACGTGCGCGTGAGGCGTTTTTCCACGTCGATAGCAAGCACGCCCCGGTCGCCGTGCCCGGAAGCGCATGGCGCCTGTGTCACCGTTTTTGAGCTAGCCCGCGCGGCGCGTTCATGGGGCAGCGCGCTCGAATATGGATACCTTGCGTCATCGACACGCGGCGCACTGCTTTGGCACAGTCGAAGCGATGTACCGAAGTTCGGAGCCGACGCAGATCCCCCTCGAATGCGTGGCCCATCCCGTCGCGCTGCTGCAGCGATGCGGCGCGCGACTGAGGGTCTGCGCGGCCTCGCGCGCCTTGCTCGAACAGGCGGGTATCGTTGATTTGCGGACACACGCGGACTTCGGCTTCGAACCGAGCGCAGGCTCCCTTGAAACCTGCCTCGCCCCACTGTCCCGAGAAGCGCAGGTCGTGTTCGCGGTGGTCGCGAGCGGTTCGCCGCACACGTTGCGGGGCAGGTTCGCGCTACGGTCCCACGGTGAGCTGTTGGTCGGGACGTGGCTCGGGTGCGAGCCGGATTGGCGATTCGAGCAGATCGTGCGCGAGTCGCCGGACATCATCGCGATCATCGATCGTGCGTACAGACATACGTTCGTGAATGACGCCGTCGTGGCCGCCACCGGCCTCACCCCCGCGGACTTCGAGGGGAAAGACCATCGCGAGCTCGGCATGCCCGAGGAGATCACGCGCTATTTTCAGGACACCTACAGATCGGTCTTCGAAACCGGGCAAGAGGGAAAGAAGGAGTTCGACTTCGAGTCCGCGACGGGAGAAGTGCGGTCCTACGCCTCGCGCGTCGTGCCCTTGATCGGCCCCGACGGAAGCCGTGATGCGCTGCTCAGCTGTTCGCGCGACGTCACCGAACGCAAGCGCGCGGAGGAGAGTCGACTCGCCATCGAACGCAAGCTGCAGCAATCCCAGCGGCTCGAGAGCCTCGGGCTGTTGGCGGGTGGCGTGGCGCACGACTTCAACAACCTGCTCACCGAGATCATGGGGATGACCTCCCTCGTGCAACAGCGTCTCGACGCGGACCACGGCGTGCAACCGCTCCTCTCGAAGGTGCTGGGCTCGTGTGAGCGAGCGGCCCAGCTGTGCACGCAGATGTTGGCGTACGCGGAGCGGGGGGAGGCGAACGTGGCGCCGGTGGAGGTGCGCAAGGTGCTTGAACGCACCTGTGACTTGGTGCGCGCTTCGCTGTCGAAGAACGTGATGTTGGTCGTCGACCTCGAGGAGGACGTGAGCATCCAGGCGGACAGCGCCCAGATCCAGCAGGTGTTACTCGCCCTGATCCTGAACGCGGTGGAGTCCATCCATGCCGCGTTTGGCGAGGTGCGCGTCCGGGTCTATCGCCCGAGCGGCGCCGAGCTCGCGCTCAGCGACGTTGTGCTCGCGCCAGAGGACTTTGGCGTGCCGCTCGTGGCCATCCAGGTGACGGACACCGGGGTCGGCATGGACGCAGAGATCCTACCTCGGATCTTCGAGCCGTTCCTCACGACCAAGTTCACGGGTCGTGGGCTCGGCCTGTCCGCCGCGCTCGGCATCGTGCGCGCGCATGGCGGTGGCCTCAGGGTGCGCAGCGCGCTCGGCAAGGGCTCCGAGTTCACCCTCTACGTTGCGAGCGCCGGCGAGCAGAACGAGGAGCGTCAGGTCGCATCCGTGCCCGTGGTGGCCGGCGCCCGACGGTTTTGAGGTGCTCGCCCGCTGCGTGCTCCGAGCCCGCTCCTCAAAGGGGCCTTTCAGATCTCTCGCCGCTGCAGCTTTCCGTGCGCCCAAACGACCGGGGCCTCCCGCGCTTCGCGCGGCGCTTGGTCTTCGAAGTCCTGCCTCCGCGCGCGCCTGCGCTCGAGCACATCCTGGAGCACGACCTGAATGGCGGCCGCGATCGGCAGCGAGAGCAAGGCCCCGACGATCCCCGCGAGACCCGTCCCGAACAGCATCACGATGACGATCAGCAGCGGGTTCATCTCGATGGTCCTCCGCTGCACGACGGGCTGGAGCAGATGGTTCTCACACTGTTGGTAGGCGATGAACACCGCGAGCGCGATGCCGCCCGCCTTGAGGCCCGAGGTGAGGAAGGTGGCCCCGACCATCAAGGTGCCGCCCAGGATCGCGCCGATGAAGGGGACCACACCCAGCAAGATCATGATCAGGCCGAGCGGGAGAAAGTACGGAACCCCCAGGATCGCCAGGGTGGTACCGGAGACGACGCCCCCGAGGCACGCGATGAGCAGCGTGCCGATGACGTACTTGCCGACCGAGCGCCGGATCTTGCCCGTCAGCATCACGTAACGCTCGCGCTGCTCGGGATGGATCCATTCGAGGGCGCCGTGGAACAGCTGCTGGCCGGCCGCTAGCATGAACACGGTGAGCACGAGGGTCGTGATCGTGCCGAGCACGCCGCTGAACAGGCCTTGCGCCATCTTGAGCAGCGGCAACGCCGCGGCCCGCGCGTACTCTGCCCACTCCTCCTGGATGGAATCGAGCAGATGAAACCTGCTGTCCGCCCAGCGCAGCGCCGGATCGTGGCGCAGGTTCTCCAGCAGATTGGGGGCGGCGTTGATGAGGCTTTGGCCCTGGTGGATGAGCATCGGCATCACGGTCCAGAACAGGAGCGCGAACACACCGCCCATGGCGAGGAAGATGCCAGCGATGGCGGGGCCGCGCCGCAGCCCCCTTTGCTCCAAGAACTCGACCGTCGGGTCGAGCGCGAGCGAAAGGAGCAAGGCGATCAGCATCCAGCCCACGATCTGACGCGTTTGATAGATCGTGAACAGGATGCCCGCGACCACCAAGACGTTGAGGCTGACCGTCCAAACGAGCTTCGGAATGCTTGCTTTCTGCTCCGCTCTCACCCCACGCAAGTAGACACGCGGCGTATCGTCGAAAGGTCGCTCCGCGTCGCACGCACCTCCCAATTCCAGGGCAAGCCGCCATCGCGGCATGGGACGTGTGTCCTGGCCTCCCCGTCAGGCACAGCTCCACTCACGTGCAAAATATCAGCCGGGACGGTATCTCGGCGCAGGAGCATGACCCCCGAGAAATAGCGCTTGATTTGAGGTTTCCCTACCCCTGAAGGTGGCGAACGGAGCCCGCGCGAGGCGCGGACAAATGGGAGGCCCCTTGGACCAAGCCTGGACGCAGCAGATGGCCGGCGAAGCTCGCCTCGCCCACGAGACGCGAACGCGCTTTCCGGGGGGCATGTTCGCGGTGTCGCTGCTCCTCCTGGGCACGAGCTACGTGTTGCTCCTCTCCGCCCCGCTCGTCTCGGAGCGCTTGCGCGTGCTAGCGGGCGAAGCCCGATGGCAGTCGCTGGCCCACTGGGTCCCGGCGGCCTCCGGCGCGGGACTCGCGCTGGGCGGCGCCGCGGCGCTCCTGGGCGTGTTGGCGAAGCTGAGCAAGGACATCCGTCGCCACCCCTACGCGTGTGTCGCACCGGCGCTCGCGGCCTTCGCGGCCTGCGTCATGATCGGCCTGGACGCCAAGCTCCCGCTCGGTCGCAGCGAGCCTCTGTGTGTGTTCGCGCTCGCGCTCAGTGTGATGGGCGGTTCGCTGGTGCAGGAGTCGCGCGCGGCAGCGCAGCTCTTCGGTTGGTCGTTGACCGTGGTGCCCTCCGTGAGCTTGGTCGCCGCGGTGTGGGCGGCCTCGGGGCGAGCGCAACTCAGCCAGGCCATCTGGAGCCTGACGCCCGAGAGTCGCCTGTTCTTGGCCATGCTCGCCTTGAGCTCGGTCTCGATGGCCTTGCTGGGCATGGTGGCGCGGGTGCTGAGCGCCTCGCACGAGGCGCGTAGGCTCGCGACGCTCTCGCCTTCGCCCCGGCACGCGGCGGCGTCCCACGCGCATCCGTTCTCGGCCCGCGAAGACACGCTCGACCTTGATCTGCGCTCGGCGGAGCACGCGCTGCGGCGCCGCCCGCTCGCGCGCCCCGCGCTGTTCGCCGCGGCGTGCGTGATGTTCGGGATCGTGGCGGGCCTCTGGTATCGGGGCAACGCTGGGCCGGCCGAGGCCGCGCGGCGCTCGAAATCCGCGCGTGCCGCGACCATCATCGCGACGCCCATGGCGTCGGACCTGGTGCAGGCCGCGACCGTGCCGGAGCCGAAGGTCGAACCCTGGCAGCCGCCTTCCGCGGCGCTTGCGCCCAGCGAGCCCGAGCCTGCGCTTCCTGAGCCCCCGGTGTTCGCGGCTGAGCTTTCGGCTCAACCCGCGGCGGCGGCGGCGGCCGAGCCCGAGCCGAGCCCGCAAGAGCGCGCAGATCGCGCGGTCGACGTGGAGCCGGACGCGCCCGTCGTCACGTTGCGCGCGACCCCTGCGCGCAAGGTCAAGCCCACCCGCGCAAGGCAGCCCAAGGTCGCCTCGCGCGTGCGTGCGGCCAAGACAACCTTGCCCGTCGAGCCGGCCCCCGTGAAGGGGAGCGCGGCCAAAGTCGTTCAGGGCGAATCCATCGAAGCGGAGCGCACGGCCCGTGGGCCAGAAGCGCCCAAGGTCGAAGAGGAGGGCGCGTCCGCGCGTGTCGACCATCCCGTGAAGCCCGAGAAGGAAGCCAAGCCGAGCCCGGCCGCGGCCGTCTCGGTCGCTCCGACCAAGAAGGAAGCGGCTCCCTCGCGCGCTGATGAGAGCCTCGACGAACTGATGGATCGCGTGGTCGAGAACAAGCGCGGCAAGCCGAACGTGAGCGCAGACGACCCGATCTTCGGGCTCTGATCCACGCGCCCATGCGCTGAACGGACGCTGCGACGATACCCCAGCACGCTCTCGATCCGAGGTCGCGCGCGTTGGCGGGGACGACAAGGAGAGGGGGAACGCATCTTCGCCGATCGGGCCCGAGTCGATCGTGGTCCACGACAACTGGAACTGGCGCATCACCACCGGGATAGGCGCCGACCCCGGCTACCACCAGATCGCAAACCGAGAGACCGCCCGCCTGATCGATGCGGTCGAGGCGACGGCGGGCGCCGAGGTGAAGCAGTACCCATACCTCGGCAACATCGCCCAGCAGTACTGGCAGTTCGTGGAAGTGGGCTCGAACGAGGATGACGAAGAAGGGGATGGTGGGACCTCGAGCCGCAGGGATGGGGGCGCCGCGGCCGACGATGAACACGAGGGAGAGGAGGGGGGGCAAGAGGTCGACGACGAACCGAGGGAGGACCGCGGCGTACCCGGTGGGTCGAGCGATAAGCCAGCAGCGTCCGGCTGCGCCTTGAGCGAAGGCCTCGATCATCCGCAGTCGGCATGGTGGCTGCTGGTGCTCGCCATCGTGGTGGGGGCACGCCGACGCTCCTTCCCACGCACAAGGGGGCCGCACATGTAGGTTTCCTGCGTTCAAATCACCGACCCAGCGCTGGGGGAGGCTAGAAACTTTCGAACGGATTGCGATTCAATCTACCTGCAACCTTTTCGAAAGACGGCTTCGTGCGGGCCCGTACGAGGCAGAGGGAAGCGGGAAGAACGAGATGATGTCTGCTTTTCAGTCGCGTAGGATTCGTCAGTTCGCTCTATTGATTTGTTCGTTCGTGATGGCGCTCGCGGTCCATGCCTCTGCGCGCGCCGATTCGGAGTCCGAGGGAGCCACCCGCCGTGTAGGCGGACACCTCGGCTTCGCGCTCCCCGTCCTCACCATCGGCTCGCCCGAGAACACCTTCATCGGGCAGGACTTCGTGAACGTGGGTATCACGCCCGGCATCACGGTGCGCCTGAACGACCGCTGGTCGATCGATTTCGAGTTCATCGCGTTCAATCAGTGGAAGGGCGGCACCACGGCGACCACCTTCGTGGTGGACCCGGGGGTCGTGTACTCGTTCGGCCCGCTCTCGGCGGGCCTGCGCGTCGCGACGGAGGTCGGTGCGCCCCGCAACATCGGCCTGGTGCCCATCATCGTGAAGCCCTTCGCCCTCGGGAAGGGACTGGCCTACTTCATCGAGCTCGACCTGCCCTTTTTCATGCGCGACAACGGGTCGGAGATGAAGCCGAGCCTGACGGTGCTCTTCCAGTCTGGTCTCGGCTTCTGAACGGCGCCCAACCCGCAAGAGCGCGAGGCTAGCGCTTGCCGATGGCTTCGAGCTCCTCGAAGCCTGGGACCTTGGAGAGGTCGGGTACGAGCACGATCTCGATGCGGCGGTTCTGGGCTCGCGTCTCGGGCTTCTTGTTGCTGGCCACCGGCCGGAACTCGCCGAAGCTCGCCGCGCTCACGCGCTTGGGCGGCAGGCCCGACTTGATCAGGATCTGCGCGACCGCGATCGCACGCCCCGCCGCGAGCTCCCAGTTGCTGGGGAAGCGATCGGTCTTGATCGGCTGATCGTCGGTGTGCCCCTCTACCTGAAATTCGCGGCCCTTCATGGTCACGAAGATGGCGCCCACCTCGGACACGCTGGTCTTGCCGCTCGTGGAGAGGTCGACCGATCCGCTCGCGAACAGCACGTCCGACGGGAGCTCGACGACCATGCGCCCGCGCACGACCTTCACCTTGAGCTTGCCCGCGTCGATCAGCGTCTTGAAGCTGTCGAGCAGCTTCTTGAACTCGGCGACCCGCTCCTCGCTCTGCTTCTTCTGCTCGCGCAGCACGGCCAGCGCCGCCTGCATCTCCTCGATGGAGCTCTTGAGGTTGGAGCTGTTCTTGACCATCTCGGCGAGCTGGTTCTGCTGCTCCTCGAGCTGCTTTTGAGCCGCTGACAGCTCGCCGTTGAGGCGCTCGATCTCCGCGTTGGCTTGCGCGAGCTTCTCTTGCTCCTGCGTGAGCGCCTCGGCGAGCGAGAGGTTCTCCTTCTTCTGCTGCTCCAGCTGAGCCTCCAGCGCGCCGCGTTCGTGGGCCGACTTGACCTGCAACGCGTCGTAGTCCGTGCGCTTTACACAGCCAGTGAGCATGAGCACAGAGAGAGCGGAGGTGCAGACGGCGGAACGAAGCATGCGATGACCTTCCTCGGGCGCAGCAAGTCACGCCCGGCGGGCCACCGTATAGACCGGGCTGGGCCATCGAGCACGCGTGCGCAGGTGCTGTCGCCGATGACCGCCGGGCGCCGAAGATCTATAGTCTTCCGCATGACAAGCGCTCCTTCGCCCCTGGCCACCCCTCTCGTTTGGAATCTGGTCTCCACCGGATACGCCGAGGAGTCCTTCGACCAGTTCGCGAAGTACTCGGCCGATGCGCTGCGGCTCGCGGGCGTAAAGGCGGGCGAGCGCGTGCTCGATGTCTGCGCGGGCCCCGGATCGCTGGTGGTGCAAGCCGCACAGCTCGGAAGCGAGGTGCACGGAATCGACTTCGCCGCCGACATGCTCCGGCAGCTCGAGCAACGGGTCGAGAAGCTCGGCCTGCGCAACGTGTCGGCGCGCGAAGGGGACGGGCAAGCGTTGCCCCACCGAGATGGTGAGTTCGACGCCGCGTTTTCGATGTTCGGGTTGATCTTCTTCCCTGACCGCGCGCGGGGCTTTCGTGAGCTTTGGCGCGTGCTCAAGCCGGGCGGGCGCGCGGTGGTCTCGAGCTGGCAGCCCCTGCTCCGTGTTCCCACGCTGGTCGCCGTTTTTCAGGCGCTCGCCCAGGAGCTTCCGAACCTGCCCTTTGGCGACGGCAAGGGGCCGCTCTCCGATCCGGAGGAGTTCCGCGCCGAGATGAGCGCCGCGGGGTTTTCGCGCGTGACCGTCGAGGAGCGCGTGCACGTGGAGGAGTCACCCGACATCGGCGAGTTCTGGCGCGTCATGCGCCGCTCGCTGGCGCCGCTCGTGCTGCTCGAGCACAAGCTGGGCAGCGCGACCTTCGAGCCCGTGGCGGCCGGTATCGAGCGACGCCTGCGCGCGCAATTTACGGGCCCCGTGCGCATCGAGATGCCAGCCTGGCTGGGCCTGGGCCACCGGGAGTAGCCCGGTCAGCGAGACAGCACCTGCTCCGTTACGCCGTGCAGGCTGAGCTGCTGCGCGATGCGGTGACGCGCGCGGTGCAACACCACGCGCAAATGGCCTCGCGAGATCTGCATGTGCTCGGCGGCCTCGTCGCGCTCCCATTCGTGGACGTCACACAAGAGCACCGCGGTGCGCTCCTGCTCGCGCAGCGCCGAGATCGCCGTGGCCGCGTGGCAGGCGGCCTCGTGCAGGTCGTGCGGATCGGGCTCCTGCTGCTCCTCGGTGCTGAGCTCCGCGAGCAGCGGCTCGAACCGGCTGCGCGCCTGGTAACGATCGAAGATGCGACGCCGGAGGATGCCGGTGAGCCAGGTGCGCAAGCTCGAGCGCCCCTCGAAGGAGGAGGCGCTCTTGAGCGCGCTGAGCCAGGTCTCCTGCACGACGTCCTCGGCGTCCTCCATCCGGAACAACATGCGCTGCGCGAAGGCGAGCAGGGCCGGGCTGTGGCACTCGATCACCTGGCGGGTGATGAGCTCAGAGCCCGCGCTTGCGGGCGGACCCTGGCTCGCTCCGAGCATGGGGGCATGAACGAGGGGCGCTGGGATTTCAACTTGCATCGACATGGGGGCCACCCGGTTGACGATTTGTTTAGCTTCTAAGATAATATTCTTTATAGGTCAAGAATGCTTTGAACCCGTGGTCCTGGCGTGAAATAGTGTCGCGTCGCGTGGGTTTCTAAATTGCGCTGTTAATACAGTCGGTTAGTAGGGGGGAAGTCGTGGAGGAGCGGAGCCTGTCCAGCGAGGAGCTCGCAGCTCACCTCAAAGAGGGAACGAACGTGACTCGTGAGATGGCAGCCCGAACGGTGCAGTTTCAGGAGGCGTTGGCGGCGCGGCTCGGGCTCACGCCGAGCGATCACCGCTGCCTCGAACTCGTCGACCGTTACGCGCAGGAGGGGCCCGTCACTGCCGGCAAGCTCTCCGAGCTCACGGGCCTCACCACGGGCGCCATCACGGGCGTCGTCGATCGGCTCGAGCGCGCTGGCTATGTGCGACGGGAGAAGGGCGCAGAAGATCGAAGACAGGTGAACATCAAGCTCGTGCCCGAGCGCGTCGCGGCCACGGCAGATCTGTTCGAGCCCATCTTCGATTCGTTTCGCGAGCTATGCGCGGACCACAGCGCCGAAGAGCTCGACATCGTTTGGGCGTACATGCGTCGTGTCAGCGAGATCTACCGCGTGCAGGCGGAAAGGCTGCGTGGCCAGGAAGCGTCGGGGGAGGCGGCGCCGGATGGCTTCGAGGAGCTCTCGCATCCGCTCCCCAGCGGCGAGGATGGGCGCTTCGAGCTCACCCGCGGAGCCTCCAATTTCACGCTCGGGAGCCTGCGCGGCAACTTGCTCTATCGCGCCCGCTTCGAGGGGCCCGCGCCGCGCGTGCGCGTCGAGCGCGGCCAGGTGTTCCTGGAGTCCAACCACTCCGCGTTGCGCGCGCTGACCTTACGCAGGCAGTCATTGCAGGTCGACCTCAACGAGCAGCTCGCGTGGCAGCTCGTCTTCCGTGGTGGCGCGAGCAAGGTCGTGGCCAACATGCAGGCGCTCCGGCTCAGGAGCTTCGAGCTGCGCGGCGGTGCGAGCCAGGTGACCCTGCACTTGCCCGCGCCCGTGGGCACGGTCTTTGTGCGCGTCACGGGTGGCTCCAGCCAGCTCAAGCTCATGCGCCCCAAGCAGACCCCGATGCGCGTCCAGGTGAGCGGCGGCGTCAGCCACCTGAGCATCGACAAGCTCGAGCTGGGAGCGGTCGGCGGCACCACGCGCTGGGAGTCACCCGACTACGAGGCGAGCGCCGATCGCTACGACATTCAGATCACGGGCGGCGCGAGTCAGCTCGCGCTGCGGGAGGAATGAGTGCGCGCCGTGCTCGCTCGCGTGGGGCGAACGGCGCGTCGACACGCCTTTGAGGTCGCGCTCTTGCTCGCGTTGCTGATCGGGGTGCACGCGTACAAGACGCGCGATCACCCCGGGGGGCAGGCGCCCGTGCGCGCGGCCCGTCTGCTCGACGGCACGGAGGTCACGCTGGGCGGCCCGCACGAGCGGCCCCGATTGCTGCACTTCTGGGCCACCTGGTGTGGGGTCTGTCGCCTGGAGGAGAGCAGCATCGAGGCGCTCTCGCACCGCGTCGATGTCGTGTCGGTCGCCGTGCGCTCGGGCCCGGGTGCGGAGGTCGAACGTTACATGCGGGAGCGTGGCCTGAGCTTTCCGGTGGTGAACGATCCGGACGGCGTGCTCTCACGCAGCTATGGCGTACACGCGTATCCGACGAGCTTTTTCGTCTCGCCCAGCGGGCGCATCACGACCAGCGAAGTAGGCTACACGACCTCGCTCGGCCTCCGGCTGCGGCTCTGGCTCGCGGGCTGGTGAGTCGTCGACGGCACGCGTGGCGTGGCCACGCGCCGACCTACGTCAGGGGCGCTCGATGTCGCACCGGATCTGGGTCCGGACATCGAAGCCCAGGCTCAGCACATAGCGGCCCCGCGGCTGCGGAACCTCGCGCCTCGCGCGCAGCGCGTGCAAGAGCCGCAGCGCACGCGTGAAGGAGAAGCGCCCTTGCGCGCCCATGCGGCCCCGTAAGAGCCGCGGTCCCAAGATGTCGATCAAGTCCACGGGTTGGTCCCTTGCGAGATCCCCTCGCGAAACGCGCGCGGCGCCCGAGGCCCGCGTTTGACACGTCAGCGCAGCGGGCGTTTGAAGCAAAATACATGGGTGCCCACATCGCTCACGAGCTCCCAGCCATGTGGTCCCAACTCGTTGGCCACCCGCTGCACGTCCGCCGCCATCCCGCGCGGAGAAGCGGCGAGTTCGCTCTTGCACAGGTACTCCCAACGCATCCTCTGCGGGGGCTCGGCGGCCTGGGCCGAGCCCGAGAGGAGCTTGGTGGTGGCCGCCGCGCACAGGCTCGTGGCGGCGATCACGAGGTAGACGTACTTGAGCGACATCTGACACTCTGGTCGTACGAGTGCGCTCTTTGCAACCCGTTTGCCCGCCCGCCGGGTGCGGGCCAACGCGAGGGGTCCTGGGCTGGGCCCGACCGCGCGTAGCGGCGAGGCGTGCCCAGGATGGAGGCAACCCGAGGCTTCGCCTCCGCAGCGGGGATTGACGTCCCGTAAGTACGCGTGCCCGTGCTCTGTCTGTGCGGTCCCCCTGGATTGGCGTCGCGCAAGCCGACGCGCTGCGTAGGGTGGGGGGTTACTCGCGATCGGCCGACCGCATGTCCGAGGCCTACCCGAACGGGTAGACTGACTCCTCGAGTGCGCGACTCAGCTCTACCCGATTGCTCACGTTCAAGATCTCGTAAACGCGCTTCAGATGAAATTTCACCGTGTTCACGGAGACCCCCAGCTGCGCGCTGACCTGTTGGGCGGTGTTGCCCTGGGCGGCGAGCCCGGCCACGCGGCGTTGCATCTCGGACAGCCGGACGGCGGTGCGTTTGGGGGCGGCGCGCGTCAGCACGGCCAGGTAATGGCTACCCGTCCGGTGGTACATGCGCACGAGCTGGATGTCGACATCGTCGACGCGGGCCTGCGTGCGTTGAGCCCCACCTGCCTTGCGCACGACGCCGCCGAGGGCGGTCAGGCGCTGGTTCGTAAGCCAGCTCTGGGATCCCTCGGAGGCATACAGGGCCTGCCCGTCCATGGTGAGCTCCACGTAGCGGGCCCCATGCCAGGTGTCGGCCTCGGCTTCGCGTTCGTCCAGCAGGAGCGAGCGCGTCCCCGTGTGTGTGGTGGAGACTGGTCCCGTCGCGGGCAACGAAGTGTGGCGTACGCCGGACGAGGGCTCATCGTCGAAGACGGTACTGGTCACGCCCGCCTCGGCGGCCATCTGTGTCCGACTCGCTCGCTCCCCCCCGCTCACCCTACAAGTTTCGGTCCACCCCCACGGGCAAATCAAGTCATCAGGTGGATATTTGCCTGGCGCGACCGTCAGAAATTACCTCACCGTACACTGGAGCTCACCGAGGACCTCCTTCCCCGTAAGGCCCTCCGCTGTTCACGGCAGCACCGCGATCGCCCGGAGCGGCCCGCCCGAGCCTCCCCGAATCGACATCGGCAGCGCGATCATGAGCGCGCCGCGCGGCGGCAAGCGTGCGAGTTCCGTGAGGTTCTCGAAGGCTGGGATGTCAGCCTCCATGAGGATGCGATGGGCCCAGAACTCGCGTGAAGGACCGTGATCGATGCTGGCCGTGTCGATCCCCACCGCCGCCACCTTGCGTTGCACCAACGCCCGCGCGGCCTCCGCCGAAATACCCGGGAAGTGGAGGTCCGAGGCGTCCCCCACGCGATCGCTCCCGAGGTACGCGAGGCGGTCCGGCCAGCGGCGCGACCAGTCGCTGCGGACGAGCACGATGGTCCCCGGCGTGATCGCGCCGTGCGTGCGCTCGAAATTCTCCACGTCGGCGACCGACAGCTGCGTGTCGCGGTCCGTCCGTGCGCGTTCGGAGAGATCGAGCACCACAGCGGGCGCGATCAGGCGCTCAAGCGGGATCTGCTCGGTGGTCTGCTTGCCTGCCGCGAAGTGGATCGGCGCATCCAGATGTGTCCCGCCGTGTTCGGGCGCGGTGAAGGAATTGGCTGCGTAGAAGTAGCCACCGGGGGTCTGCCCATGGTGCTCGCTCGTGAGCTCGAACCCGGAGCGCTCGGTCGGCCAGTACACGGTGTCGCGATCAAAAGGGTGGCTCAAGTCGACGAGCTTGTCGGGCGCACTCGGCAGAACCGCGCCCCCGGAAGGCACACGCGCGCGCGGGCCCGCGCAGCCCAGGGCCCAGGCGGCCAACAGGAGCGAAAGCCAGGATGTAAGCGCAGGGCGACAGGGATCAAAGATCATTCGGTCCTCCATCCACGCTAGGGTTAGCACGGGTCCACTTGCGAGAGCTGACTGTCAGGCCGGCGTGATTCGGCCGTAGGTGGCGGCCTGGCCACACAGTACCCCGCGCCCGTCGACGAGATTCCACATCGTCACGTCTTCGATCCAGAACCTTCGACCTGACTTGGCGATGCGCAAGCCACGGTATCCCTCCGCATAGCCGCGCGCGTGGACCTCATGGACGAACCGCTGCCGCTCTTCGCGGCGCTCGGGCTCGGCCGAGAGCCGCGAAGGGAGCCCGAGGAGCTCCTCCCGCGTGTATTCGAAGCAGCGCAGCGCCGTCAGGTTTGCGTAGACGAAGCGCGGCTCCGGCTCGGCGCTGTGGGCCAGGAGGCAGAACGGTGCGTCCTCGTAGAGGAAGCGGGCCGTGCGCTCCAGATCTCCACGGTCTGCGAGCGGGCGCCCGAGCAGGGCTTGATAGGAGCGCAACATGGAGCGTACGTGTTCGAGATCGTAGGGTAGGGAGCTCATCGGGACACAGCTCCGTCTATCACGGGGCGACCCCGCGGGCTCGGGCGGATCGCCCCGTGCCGCCTGCTCCGATGATGTACTTAGTTGTCACGGGCGCATAGCGAGCACTCCTTCGGAGCCCACATGCAGTGCGGGAGGAGAAGACCATGAAGACCACGCACCTCACGGCCCTTGCGCTGTGTTCTGGCCTGCTGGGCTGCAATAGCGCACAGCAGCTGGAGCGCGCGGAGGAGAAGCAAGCGGAGCACGCGCAGACGGCGGCCGAAAAGGAAGCAGAGCTAAAGGCCGAGCAGCAAGAAGAGCAGCAGAGATTGGAGCAGGAGTTCGCGCGCGAAAAGCAGGACCTAGAGCGGGAGGAAGCCAAGACCCGCGAGGAGATGGCTCAACCCGGACAGACCGCGCAAGACCTCCGCGAAGAGCAGGCAGAGCTCCAAGAAGAGCGCACGGAGGTTGGCACCGAGCAGGCAGAGGAGCGTGCGGAGCTCACCCAGGAGCAGCGCGAGGAGCAGGCCAAGCAGAGCAGGAAGCGGAGTGAGCAACGGAGCGAGGACACCCGGCGCGTGAGCAAGGCCGAGGCGAGGCTGAGCGAGCGGCGCAACGAGCTCGTCAAGGACTCGCGAGAGGAGCTGGTCGAGCTCGACGAGCGCGCAAGCGCGGTGCGGACCAAGGCGGAGACCGCCGACCCGCAGGTGCGGGCCGCGGCCAGCGATTCGCTCGCGGACGTTCCTCAGCAGCGCGCAGCCATTGAGGCGGACATCGACGCGCTCGAGACGGTCAAGGCGGAGAACCTGAATCGCGCCAGGTCACAGATCAAAAAGCGCCTCTCTCGGCTCGATGACACCATCGACGAGGCGGAGTCGAAGCTCTGAACAGCGCGTGAAGCGCGGTAAGAATCACTCCGAGGCAATGCACTTGTCTTGCATCACGCCCCACACCAGGTCGGCGATGATCTGCGAGCCCTCGGCGGTCGGGTGGATCCCGTCCTCCCAGGTAATGGCCGTGGCCTGCTTGCCCTCGAAGGCAGGGCGCGTGTCGATAAAGAAGCACTTCGGCTTCTGCTGGTCGTCGCACATCTTCTTCACGTGCGGGTAGGCGTAGTCGAGGATCGTGTTCGGGTGGTCCCCGTTGAACAGGCTGCCCTCGGGCAGGTGCGGGTAGAAGAAGTAGATGATCGCTTCGACGCCGTCCTTGGCGCCCTGGTCGAACAGCTCGATGCCGGTCTTGACCGCATCGGCGACCACCTGCTTGCACTGATCGGTGATGTCCGCTTCCGTCTTGAACCCGAGGCACTGGCGGTTGTTGACGAGCACGTCGTTGCCGCCGCCCGTGCCGATCACCAGCTTCACGCCCTTGCTGCCGCGCAGCTCGGCCGCGCGCTTCACGTCGGGCCACTGGGAGGGGATGTTCGGGAAGCCGTTGAGGGACGCGCCGCTCAGCGCGTGGTCGAGATAGTACTCGCCGTCCTTGAGGGCGCCCGCCTTGCGCGCGTGCTCCTGCAGGTTGCGCGTGAACGCCCCCGAGAGGTGAATGTAGGAGTCGCCGATGATCCCCACCTGATTACCGTCCAGGTGACACAGCTTGCCATTCAGGAACTTGGTGTTGACGGGGGCGTCGCCATCGCCATCGCCGTCGCCGTCGCCGCCAGCGTCGCCATCTCCGTCGCCGTCGCCGCCAGCATCGCCATCTCCGTCGCCGCCAGCGCCGCCATCTCCGTCGCCGTCGCCGTCGCCGTCAGCGTCGCCATCGCCGTCGCCGGTTCCATCGCCATCGCCGGTCTCATCGCCGTCCCCGTCGCCGTCCTCCGCGTCGTCTCCATCGCCTTCGTCGTCGCTATCCCCGTCGCCCCGAGTGGACGGGTCCAGGTTCTGGCGGATCGGCGCGGTGGGGTCCTCGGCGCAGGCCGGGACGAGCAGCAGGAGGGAGGTCGCACAAGCAAGGGAGCGTAGGGACGACATGGTAAGGTTTCCTAAAATTCAGGACAGCGGGCCAAACGCGCGCCGTAAAGAGAAGAAGGTGCAGCGCGCGTAGTGTCAGCGTTGACCTACCTATCGCTGGGGAGGCCGCTGCTGTCAATCCCGCGGCCAGGCCGGTGGTCTCGGCGGTTCAAACGGCACGGGCCTCGGTCAATGAGCGCGCGCGGGAGGCAGCTGGAAGGTGCAAGGCGGTTGAACCTTTTGGGCTGTGCGCCGCGCGCAGCACACCGCTTCTCGTCAAGCAGAAGGTTCGTGCGATCACAGCTGTTCGTGCTCGCCAGGTGCATCTCTGCTTGCAGCTTGCAAAGAACTTTTGACGCTGATTGAATTTCCAGCATGAGCTTTTCCCGTCGCATGGGGCCAGCGCTCGCGCTGGCCGCAATGGTTTCCTTTACCCACGCGGCGCCCTCACGCGCCGAGGACACCAGCGCCGCGCCTACCAGCGAGCAATCTGCTTCGAAGGTCGGCGCAGCCTGGTACGAAGGCGGCACCCTGCAGCGTGCAAGCGTTCGCCAATGGCTCGAAGGCAGCACGCAGAACCAGCTGGCCACCGCCTCCCAATGGCTCCTCACCTCCGAGCAGCAGAAGGCCAAGGTCGCGGCCGCAGCCGGGGACATGGGCACGGTCTTGTCCTCCGCCGACAAACTTCGGCAGTGCGTCAACGCCGCGCTACGCCGCCACTCGCATCTGTACTCGAACATGCCGGTCGCGGACATCGCGGTCACTTGCATGATCACGCTCCAACTCTGAGCTTGCGCGAACGTTGGCGCTCGTGATCCGGCTTCCATTCGAGGGATAGCCATCGCCTGTGCCCCACCCGCGCTGCAAGCAGCTCGCCCACGGTACGCAAGGCTACTTTCGGTTTCGTCGCTTTCGCGCATGACCCGCTCCCATCTCGGGGCACCCTGAAAAACAAGGGTTGTCAGCGCCTTCGGCGCGGTTCAAACCTGCCTCGCTCGTGTCTCACAGGGGGGTTGCATGAAGGCGGTGGAGCCGAGTGATCAGTTGTTTTTGTTCATCGAGCGCAGGCAGCAGCCGATGCACGTGGGAGGACTGCAGCTGTTCACGCTGCCCGAGGGCGCGGGGCCCAAATTCGTGCTCGATCTGGTCGAGCAGATGCGGGCCTTCCGCCACCCATCGGCGCCCTTCAACAAGCGGCTCGTCTCGCGCTTCGGGGTGCCGTTCTGGCAGGAAGACGCCGAGCTCGATCTCGATCTGCACCTGCGCCACGGCGCGCTGCCGCAGCCCGGGCGCGTCCGTGAGCTGTTGAGCCTGGTCTCCGCGGAGCACTCGATCCTGCTCGATCGCGAGCGCCCGCTCTGGGAGACGCACGTCATCGAGGGGCTCTCGCACAAGCGCTTCGCGATGTACACCAAGGTCCATCACGGCCTGATGGATGGCATCTCGGTGATGCGCTTGGGCATGCAGGCTCTCTCGCCCGATCCCGACGAGCGCAACATGCCGCCCTTCTGGGCGCTGCCGCGAAAGCGGCGGATCCGCGATGCGGAGGCCGACGTCGGCTTCTACATGGACACCGCCTTCAAGTATCTCTCGGCGACCCCCGCCGCGATGCGTGAGGCGCTCAAGGTCTTTCTGAAAGCGCAACGCAACCCCGAGCACGTATCGCTCTATTCGGCGCCGCACTGCAAGTTGAGTGAGAAGATCACCGGCTCACGGCGCGTGGCGGCCCAGTCGTACGCGCTGTCGCGCGTGAAGGCGATCGCCAGGGTGTTCGGTGCGACCGTGAACGACGTGGCGCTGGGTATCTGCAGCAGCGCCCTGCGCGGTTATCTGCTGAGCCAGAACGCGCTGCCCGACAGGCCCCTGGTGGCCATGGTGCCCATGTCCATCCGCCGAGACGACAGCGCGGGCGGCAATCAGTTCGCGGTCATCCTGACCAACCTCGGCACGCACCTGGCCGATCCGGTCGATCGTCTGCGCGTGATCAAGCACTCGGTGGACGAAGCCAAGGAGCGTTATCGCCAGATGAGCCACGAGGAGGCCACCACCTTCAGCGCCATGGTGCTCGCGCCGGTCATCTACACGCTCTTCACCGGCCTGCGGCCCAAGTGGATGTCGTTCAACGTGGTGATCTCCAACGTGCCGGGCCCCGAGAACCCGCTTTACCTGAACGGCGCCCGCCTCGATGGGATGTACCCCGCGTCGATCGTGCACGATCACAACGCGCTCAACATCACCTTCACCAGCTACGGCGACTCCCTGCAGTTCGGGGTCGTGGGTTGCCGGCGAACGCTGCCGTCCATGCAGCGCCTGCTCGATCACATCGAGCGCGGCATCGCGGAGTTCGAGCGCGCCGCGGGGCTCGGGGGCAGACCCGTGCCGGCGGAGAGCAGCGCCAGGTGGTCGTTCCTCGACGCCTGAGGGATGGGCTGTCCTTCCGTTCCCTTCTGGCTCGTACGTGCCCGGCGTGCACGGGCACGCGTACGACCCAGGCAAACCGGACGTAGAAAAGTAGGGACCCCCGGCTCTTACGGATCCTGGAAGCTTTCGCGTCGGAAGGTGAGCACGAGGGTGTCGCGGTGCGGGTCCTGGGGCGCCCCTGACCCCGCCTCCGCGGGCGGGTAGGGCCGGATCGGCGTGGTCTCGTGGACCACACGCGCGTCATCGAGCATGAGCACCGACCAGGGTTGGATGAGTGTGAAGCGCAGGCCCTCGGGGCGATAGGCGTCGAAGACACGCGTCTCGCCGCCCTGGATCCCGCGACGGGCGATCAAGAAGAGTGCCACGAAGTCCACACCGTCGCGGTGGGCGCCCTCCGGGGTGGGGCGCCCGATGCCATCTTCCGTGTCGATGCGGAATTGGTGCGCCTCCACGAACCAGCGCGGATCGGCGGCCGGGCGCAGTTCGTCGAACAGGCGCCCGAGCCCGGTCAGCAGCTGAACGAACGCGTGATGCTCGACGAGGGCGAGGCCCATCGGCTCGAACCAGCGCAGCATGCCGCCGTGCAGCGCGTTGTACGCCGAGGATTGAAAGTGCGCGCGGTGGGCGACGCGTTCGCTGCCCCTGGGACCTATGACGAAGGAGGCGTGACGACGACGGCGGTACTGCCCCCCGTCCTTCAGATAAGGATCACGCGGCATGCCCTCCCACTCGCGCTCGAGGTCATCGAGCTCGTGTTCGCGGGCTTCTGCGAGTCCCAGCACCCAGGCGCGATCGGCGACGGCGTAGCCCTGCTGGCGCAGCGTGGTGAGCAGCGCTGACGGGGCGGTGACGGGGGGTGAGAACTCGGGCAACGACATCCGCGCGCAGCATAGCGCGCTGGCGGCTACTCGAGCTTGCGGTCACGCTTGTACTTGAGCTCCAGGTAGCGCTGCTGGGTGGCCAGGGCGCGCAAGTTTTGTTCCGACAGGTCGCCCTCCAGCCGGTTCATCTCCTCTTCGATCGTGGTGAGGCCGTCGAGCAGGTGGCGGTCGGGGCTCTGCCCGCCGTGGCTCGGCCGATCGCGCAGCGCGCGCGGGACCTTCTGGTAGCCTTCGACCAGCTCCGGCAGCTCCTCGCCGATCAGCCGCCGCACCTCGAAGGCCTTGGGCGATTCGGGATCCAGGGCTTGCACCTGCGCGTGGATGCCCTCGAGGCGCGCGAGGATGTTGCCCAGGCTCGCTTGTGCGGCTTGGGGCAGCGTCCAGCGTTGCTCATCGAGCCAGGCCTCGGTGCGCGCAGGGAGCTGCTTGATGTCGGCGCTCGGCAGGGCGCGCGGGGGAGGCCTCCTCCTGAGGCCGAAGTAGAGGATGGCCGCCCAAGTGCTGGGCAAGATCAGGAGCAGGGTGAGCAGGGCCTGGATGGTGAGCCCGCGGGCTCCGAGCAAGAAGCCCGTGCTGATCATCCCGACTACGATCAAGAACGTGGAGAGCGCCATCCAGGCGAGGAGCCGGATGAAGCGCTGAAGGAGCCGATGGACCCGGCGACGCTTTCGTCGGGTGCGCTCGTGGGCTTCCTCGGAGAGCTGCTTTACCAGGGCGGTCGCTTGCTCGATGATGCGATCGATATTCGCCATTTCACTCGGTCAGCCGGAAGGGCTCGGCATGCTCGCCATGCGCCTGCGCGGCGCCCTCTGCGCGCGCGATGTAACCCCGGGACTTCTCGACCTCGCTGCTCAGGGCCTCCACCGTGGTCTTCATGCTGCTGAGCGCCTTCTCCTTGAAGGAGTCGATGGCGTCCATGGTGGAGTAGATGTTCTGGAAGGCCTTCTGGAGCGTCTCGATCGGGATGGTGGACGACGCTGCCTGCTCGTGGATGGTGCGCGACTGATCCTGGAGCATCGCGCTGGTGGACTCGATGATGTTGGCCGTGGTCGTGTTGAGCGCCGTGATCTGGTTGAGCACGAGCTTCTGGTTGGTGAGCGCCTGCGCCACCGTGACCGCGGTGCGCAGCGCCGCCACGGTCGTCGTGGAGGCCCGGTCGACCCCCTTGATCAGCTCCACGTTGTTCTTCTTGACCAGGTCGAGGGCCAAATAACCCTGCACGGAGACCGCCATCTGCGTGAGCAGGTCGTTCAGGCGCTGGCGCACGTAGAAGAGCGCGCCCTCGCGTAGCGCCTTGGCCTTGGTCGGATCCGTATGCTCGAGATCGGCCGCCTTGGCCTCCAGCATTTGATCCAGCGACTTGCCGATGTGGATCATCTGCTCCAGCCGCCCCATGGCGGCCCACAGCGACTGGCGCTCCACGTCGATCGCGGCGTTGTCCTTGAGCAGCTCGTCCTTGCCGCTCGAAAGCCGCGTGAGGATGGCCGCGATGTGCGACTGCGCGGACTTGTAGCCGTCGAAGTAGTCGCGCATCTTGTTGCCGAACGGCACGAGCCCGAACAGCTTCTTGGGCGCGAGCAGGTTGCCTTGCTTGCCGGGATCGAGGTCTTCCACCGTGCGCCGCAGCGCGGCCAGGTCCGCGCCCACCTTGCCCTCGGAGCCCATCGCTTTCACCGGGCGCTCCAGGAAGCGATTGGAATGGCCTGCCGCCTCGGCGATCTCGCGCCGACCCATGCTCGTGAGCTGCTCCACCTTCTTGCCAAACTCCGGGCTGTTGGCGTCGAGCTGGATCAGCTCGTCGATGAAGGACTCCGCGCGGGTTGCGAGCTGGGACTTCTGACCCTCGTTGAGTGGGACGAGACCGGTCGCTTTGCTCGGCGTTACGGCGGCAACGGGCTCGGGGGGCGTCAGAACGAGATCATCGCTGGCCATCGTGCTCCTCGTGGTCTGGCTCGCGTGCCGGGCGGCACGCTTTCGGCAAGGCTAGCTCGAGAATGGGGTGGGGCGACCGCCTATTCAACCCGGACCCTACGACGGGAGCGTTGCTCGACCGAGGGGGAGGGTGTGAAGAAGTGTGAAGGGTCGCGCGAAACAGCGGCACGGTCGGGCGAAAGGACCGCGGGTCAGCGGACGTCGCCGTCGTGGAGCTCGAACAGCCGGTGCACGACGCGGTCCGTGTTGGGGCTGCGCAGCGTGGTGACGGAGAGCGCGAGTCGGTTCTTGCCCCGGGAGACGATCGCGAACTCGCTCCCTTCGAGCGTGGTGCCGGCCATGTCGATCTGCGAGTTGTCGAGCGCGAGCGCGGTGCGCCCGCGCAGCGTTCCCGCCGTGAAGATGAGCCGCGAGTCCTGTGCAGTGAAGCCCTCCCGCACCTCGAGCTGGTCCAAGCGCGCCTCGCTGCGGTAAACGGTGACGCGGCCGGCCGAGACGCGATCGAGCCAGGCGTGGTGGCAATCGTCCAGCACCACCTCCTCGTAGCGCCCCCGGATCACCATGTTGCTCTGCTTGCGGCAGACCGCGATGCGGCCCTCGGCCTCGTGCTCGGGAGGGTGGGGCTTGATCCACGGCTGCCTTAGAAAGCGCTCCACGCTGGCTGCGAACTGGTCGGGTCGGTCTTCCATGATCACGTGCCCAGCACCGGCCACGTATTCGAGGCGCACTTCGGGCAAAGTCCCCTCGAGCACGCGCGCAACCCGCGGCGGCGCGACCCGGTCGCGCTTGCCTACCAGCACCAAGGTGGGGGTGTGGACCTTCGCGAGGGGCTCGCCGAAGTTGTAGTCGAGCAGCGAGGTCGCCACGAGCACGCCGGGGCGGCGGCCGATCAGCCCGCTGTCGGCCAGGGCCTGCGAAGACGGGGTCAACGCCCGCGTTAGCTGGACCGCGATGTCGGCCAGGGTCAAGAAGGCCCGTGCCGCCACCGGATGATCGTCGTGCATGTCGGTGAGCTGCGTGGCGAGCTGGGCGGGCAGCAGCACCTCGGGCCGCAAGATGCCGATCGGCGCGGCCATCACCACGTGCCGCACCCAATCCGAGTGCTTGCCCGCGAACAAGAGTGCGAGCAGCGCGCCGCTCGAGTGACCGAGCACGTCCACGGCGCGCGCGTCCGCGTCACAGGCGCGCAGCGCGGCCTCCATCGCGCGGATCAATCGGTCGGGCCCCAGATCGTCGCTGTGATAGGAGGAGCGCCCAAAGCCCGGCAGGTCGAGCGCGATCACTTGCCGCGCACGGCCGAGCACGGGCAAGGCAGGAAAAAAATCCTCGACGCCATTGTCGCCGATGCCGTGGAAGATCACGAGCGGTGGCGCGGAGCTCGCTCGCCCGACGGTGAGCACGTACAGCAGCGCGCCGTCCGCGGGATCGGGAACCCACGACGCGCGCGCGCCTGGGAGGGCAGCGAGCGAACGCGGCAGCGGGGCGTCGCCCTTGCACCGTGAGCTCGCTTGCACGCTGACGGGGACCGGCTTGACCTCCCCGACGTGATGGCAGGCGGCAGCGCACACCAGAGGAAGCCATGGCAAGCGCGCGAACACTCCTTTGCATCTAGCACCTCCGGACGTCACCCGGAGCACAATCACCTCGCGCTCGGGCACATCCCTTGCGTAAATTGAGCTCGGTGACTTCCTCTCGGCGAACAATCGAGCTTCTCGAGCGTTACCGTGGTGTGCGCGGCGCGACCGAGCGCATTTGTGCCCCACTGTCGAGCGAAGATCAGGGGCTGCAATCGATGCCCGACTGTAGCCCCACCAAATGGCACCGCGCGCACACGACCTGGTTCTTCGAAACCTTCGTGCTTTCGCCGCGAGGCCATCGCGTGTTCGATGAGGACTATCGATTCCTGTTCAACAGCTATTATGAGAGCCTCGGTCCGCGTCACCCACGGCCCAGGCGCGGGCTTTTGTCGCGTCCGTCCGCCGACGAAGTGACCCGCTATCGGCAAGTGATCGACGGGCGCATGACGGAGTGGCTCACGGGCCTCTCCGCGGAGGAGGCCTTGGAGGTTTCGCCCCTGGTCGAGCTCGGGCTCGCCCACGAGGAGCAACATCAAGAGCTGATCTTGACGGACATCCTGCACGCGTTCTCCGCGCACCCGTTTTATCCGGCATATCGCGGGACCCCAGCACCCGAGGCGACTCAGCCCGCGGCGCCCAACCGTTTCCACGCTTACGAAGGCGGGCTGGTCGAGCTCGGCGCGGAGGCGGGCGCGGGCTTTCGCTTCGATAACGAAGAGCCGCGACATCGCGTGTGGGTCGACCCCTTCGAGCTCTCGGAGCGCCTGGTCACGGTGGGCGAGTGGAAGGCGTTCGAGGCCGAAGGGGGGTACGCGAAGCCTTCGCTCTGGCTCTCCGAGGGCTTTGGCTGGGTGCGCGCCGAGGGGATCACGGGGCCGCTCTACGCCGATCGTGATCGAGGAGGTGCCCTGCGCGTGTTCGGCTTGGACGGGCTGCGTGAAGCCCAGGATGATGAGCCGATCGCGCACCTGAGCTACTACGAAGCCGACGCCCTCGCGCGCTACCTCGGCGCGCGTCTGCCCACCGAAGCCGAGTGGGAGCTCGCGGCGCGTGAGCTGCCCGTACGGGGCAACTTCCTCGAGAGCGGTGCGCTGCGACCGCTCCCTTCGGCCGAGACCTGCGCCACACACCCGCAGCAGTTGTTCGGCGACGCCTGGGAGTGGACCTCCTCGAGCTACGCGCCCTATCCCGGGTACACGCCGAGCGCCGGGGCACTGGGCGAGTACAACGGCAAGTTCATGGTCAATCAGCTGGTGCTGCGCGGCGGATCCTGCTTCACGCCCAGGGCGCACATGCGCGCGAGCTATCGCAACTTCTGGCCTGCTCGAACGCGCTTTCAGGTCACGGGCGTGCGCCTCGCCCGCTCGCTCGAAGGTCACCGGGGTCGATGAAAAAGGAGCCTCTCGTGTTCGCCAACGAAGCCCATGAAGGGATCGGAGCCGCCGTGAGGGACGGCCTCTCCTCGCCGGAGAAGAAGCTGCCCGCGTTTCTGCTCTACGACGAGCGTGGCTCAGCGCTGTTCGAAAAGATCACGGAGCTTCCCGAGTACTACCTCACGCGCGCAGAGCGCGCGATCTTCGACACCGATGCCGCCCAGATCGCCGCGCGCGCCCGCGCCCTCGTCACCCGCCCGCTCCAGGTGCTAGAGCTGGGCGCGGGCACCGCCACCAAGAGCCAGATCCTCTTGCACGCGCTCGCGGAGCGCCAGGGCCCCACGCTGTATGTGCCCGCCGATCTCTCCTACGATCCCCTGGTGGAGGCCTCCCAGCGCCTTTCGAGGGAGGAGCCCTTGCTCACCGTGCGGCCCCTGCTCGCGCGTCACGAAGAGGCGCTGAGCGCGGCGAGCGAGCTCCCGGGTTCGCTGTTCGTGTGGTTTTTGGGGAGCTCGATCGGCAACTACGACGATCTTCAGGCCACCGCGCTCCTGCAGGACGTGCGCGCGGCGCTCGGCGAATCGGGGCTCCTGCTTTTGGGCGCCGACCTCAAGAAGAGCGCGGACGTGTTGCTGCCGGCCTACGACGACGCGCAGGGCGTCACGGCGGCCTTCAACAAGAACCTCTTGGCGCGCATCAACCGCGAGCTCGGCGGGCACTTCGACCTCGAGTCGTTTCGCCACGTGGCCGTGTGGAACGAAGCGCGCTCGCGCATGGAGATGCACCTCGAGAGCACGCGGGCGCAGGAGGTCGCGATCGACGGGCTCGACATGCGCGTGTCCTTCGCAGCAGGGGAGCGCATCCATACGGAGTCGAGCCACAAGTACGACCGCGAGCGGCTCGAGGCGCTGTTCGCGGGGGCGGGCCTCGCGCGCGTGCAGACGTTCATGGACCCCAAAGAGCGCTTCGCGGTGCACCTCGCGCGACCGAGCTGAGGGCACGGCCCCGGCACCGCCGACGCCCGCTATTCGGGAACGCCGCAGCGCACCCACTCCAGGATGAGCTGTCGCTCACTGGTGGGCATCTCGATGCCCTCTTCGGGCGGCGGCATGGAGCAGTCGGCGATCACCGCGCGAATTTCGCTCGCCCAGTCGGCGGTGTGCGGGTAGTCGGTGAGCGGCCACTCCTCGCCCCGGCCGTGGTGACACGGGAGGCAGCGCGCCTCGATGATGGGCTTCACGTGCTGCTCGTAGGTCACCGGGGGAGTCGGGCAGCTCGTGGGCAGCACCGTGTCGCAGGCCGCGGGACCTTCGGAGCCACCTTCGGAGGAGCCGCTGCCGGCATCCATGGAAATGGGCTGTTTTGGCCAGCCCGAGTCCCCGCAGCCAACCAGCCCGGACAGCGATAGCCACAAAATGCCATGAGAATGTGCGCCAAGACGGCTCATGGCGAGAATCTACTCCGCGCCTCGCGCCGCATGGAAGTGACCTGCCCCCCTGCGACAATTGGCCGCGCTCGCGCGTTCAAGAGGTGGAAGGGGCCGCCGCGACAAATGACCGCATTTGAAAGCGCGCCCAATGTGCTTGTCTGTCCACACCTGTTTCAAGGAGTTTACCCATGTCCCAGAAGCTTGGTCTGGCTAGCTCGGTTGCCGCAGCGGCCGTCCTGTTCTCGAGCGCGAGCGCGCTCGCCCATGTCTCGATCCCTGGCCCCGCGTTCGCGGGCAGCAACCAAATCCTCACTTTCAACGTGGGTCATGGCTGTGCGGGCTCGGACACGGTGAAGGTCGAGATCACGCTGCCGGCCGAGGTCACGTCGGCGCGTGGCCTGCCGAACTTTTTCGGCTACGCGGACGTGAAGACCAACGAAGCCGGCGTGCCCACCTCCGTGGTGTTCACCAAGGAGGACTATCGGCCCGGCGACGACCAATTCTACGAGCTCAAGATCCGGATCAAGGTGCCGGAGACGCCCTTCGAGACCCTGTACTTCCCCACCGTGCAGTACTGCCGCACGGCGGAGGGCGTGGACACGGAGCCGTCGCACTGGACGCTCACGCCGACCAACATGCCGGCCGAGGCCGAGGAGGCGCCGCACGTGACGGTCATGCCGGCCCGCAAGCTCGGCTGGAACAAGCTCGTGGCGCCCAAGGACCTCACCGACCTCAGCGTCTTCGATGACGCGCAGATCGTGTGGGTGGGCGACAGCGCCTACAGCTCGAACGAGACCACGCAGGCCCAGATCGCCGCGGAGGAGGGGGTTACGCCGCTCACCGCGATCACGGCAGGGGCCGAGATCTGGGTCAAGTACTGAGCAGGGAAGGAGAGGCCATGAGCACACCTTCCCCGCGCTCCTTCTGGAGCTCCTCGCGCGCCAAACGGCGCGTCCTGGTCGCGCTCTGCGCGCTGGCCCTTTCGTCGTTCGCCGGTGCTTGCTCGGACGAGAAGTCCTCGCGTCAAGACCCCGATGCCGGCGCCGACGCGGGCCCACCTCCTGTCGAGGGCAAGTCCTCTCTGCGGCCTGCGCTCGAGCGTCCGCCCACGAACGGGCTGCCCGCCGACCTTCGCCCTCCGCGCTGAGCGAGCCACCAAACGCGAGGCGCGTCGCAAGGGCGAGGCGCGGGGCCCCGCGGCTCATTCGAAGTGATAGGTCAGGGTCTTGGGGCGGCCATCGCGCAGCACCGAGAGCGTGACCTTCTTCTGCTCGCGCAAGAGCTGATACGCGCCGAGCATGCCATCGGGGGTCGAGAGGTTCAGGCCGTTGAGGGTGCGCAGGACGTCCCCTTCGCGCATGCCCAGCTTGCTCAGCGTGGAGCTTGGGGTCACGCCCTGCAGTTTGACGCCCGCGTTGCGCTCGCCTCCTGGGCCGGTTTGGGGGTGAAATTTGGTCCCGCGCACCACGCCCGCCGCGTCGGCCATGCCGCGCGTGATCATGTCGCGGCTCACGCGGTACGTATCCGGGCCGATCTCCTGGATGCCCGCGGCGTGATCCTCCTCGGAGAAGAGCGGCGCCTTCTTGCTGCGCCGGGGGGGTTTCTTCGGCGGCGGCTCGCTCGCCACGGGCGGGGGAGGGGCGGACGACGAAACGGCAGGGAAGAGCGGCAGCCGGCACACGGGTTTGTCGCCGTCGCGAATGTATGCGTGCGTCGGCGCGAGCAGGAGGAGCGTGACGTTCTCCACGGTGGTGCCGACCAGGATCTGCACCGATGGCGCCGACCCACGGCGGATGACGGCCACCCCGCGCATCGGATCCTTGGGCACGACGGATGCGAGGAGTCGTAGGTCGCCCGTGCAGTCTGCGAGGGGCGCCTCGGTGAGCTCGTCGCTCTCGTCGTCCTCTTCTTCAGTGTCCTCGCTCGGCTCCTCGGTGTGTGTTGGCCGATCTTCCCAGGCCATGCTGCCGACGGTGGAGTCGAAGATGTTGCGCTCCAGGATCGCCCGCGCGATCTGCTCCGTGCTCGCCCGCGGCGTGCTTTCGACGGCCTTCGTGGGCTGTTTGGGAGCTTCGTCCTCCGCTTGCAGGGGCGTGGTATTCAGGTGCCCGAAGCCCGCGCTCACGAAGTAGCCGGACAAGAGTAAGGACAGAGCCGCCGCCGAGAGCGGCACCGGCTTGACCTTACGGAGCTTTGGGACCCACTTCATCGACAGACCTACCTACAATCTAGCAAGCCCGATAGGTCATGCACTGACGGGCGCCCGCGCGGGCTGGTTCACCTCAGCGCAAAGAAGGACCAGCTCGCGAGGGCCGCGGTCCCGGTGGCGGCCAAGTTCACTACGTCGTTGTTGAACCAGAGGAAACCGCGCACATGACGTGTGCGACGACCGCACGCGTGTGTTCGGCTCTCCGCGTCGCGCCCGCACGTATCGCAGCGAAATCCGCTCTGTATGCTGGCCCCGAGCGCGCTGTCCACGAGCGACCCGAGCAGGCCCGAGAGCGCGCCCACAGCGATCAGCGTCGGGGCGTCGTGCGAGAAGGCGGGGGCGTTCAGGGCCGCCGCAAGTCCGACGACGAGCCCACCGAGCAGGGTCGCGAGTAGCCCCAGGGGCGACACTGCCCCCGAGGTGCCACGGGGCACGCGGCGCAAGGTAAACAACGAAAACGGTTCCCCGCGCGAGAGCACGCCGAGCTCTGTCGCCCAGGTATCGCCGTTCGCGGTGGCGAGCGCGGCCACGAACGCGCCCGACCAGGTCGGGCCGCCCCCGGAGAGCAAGGCGAAGAGCGCGCAGAGCGCCGCCACGCCGCCGTTGGAGAACACCTGTGAAAGATCGCGCGTATCGTCCTTCTCGAACGCGCGCTTGATCGCGCTCTTCTGCTGCTTGCCCACCTTGCCGAGCAGGGTGGAGGTGGCGAAGAAGGTCACGAGCACCCCAAACCAACCGCCCCCGCCGCCCAGGTAAATGAGCGTGCCCACACAGACCGCGCCCCATGCGCCGCTTGGGGAGAGCGACTTGCGGCGCAGCGCGAACAGCGCGATCAGCGCGCTGAGGGAGAGCCCCCATACGAGCCGTGTGAGCAGCAGCGGGGCTGCGACGAAGAGGGAGCTCACGTGGGCTCCTCCCAGAAGGCGCGCACTTCGCCGAGCGAGTAGCAGCGGCTCGCCTCGGGCAGGCTCTTCAAGAAGACGCGCCCATAGCCCTTCGTGGAGAGGCGACGATCGAGCACGGCCACGACGCCGCGGTCGGTCTGGGTGCGGATCAGGCGCCCGAAGCCCTGCTTCAACGAGAGCGCCGCTTGGGGCACGAGGTAGCCCATGAACGCGTTCTCTCCGCGCTCCTCCATGCGCTTGCAGCGGGCCTCGACCAGCGGATCGCTGGGCACGTCGAAGGGCAGCTTGTCGATCACGACCAGACGCAACGCCGAGCCGGGGACGTCCACCCCTTCCCAGAAGCTCGCGCTCGCGAACAGCACGCCGTCCCCCTGGGCCTTGAAGGCCTCGAGCAGCTCCCCCTTGGGCGCCATGCCCTGCATCAGCGGGGCTCGACGCAGCTCGGGCGCGCAGGCCGCGTGGAGCTCGCGCATCATGCGCAGCGACGTGCACAACACGAACGCGCCCCCGCCCGTGATCTCGATCAGATCCAGGATCTCCTTGCGGGCGGCCTCCACGTAGCGCGCGTCGCGTGGGTCGGGCACGTCGCGCGGGATGTAGAGGGCGGCTTGGTTTGCGTAGTCGAACGGGGACGAGAGGCTCAGCTCGTCGATCTCGAAGTCGATGCCGATGCGCCGCTTCACGAAGCTGAAGTCGCCGGCGGTGCTCAAGGTGGCGCTGGTGAGCACGGCGGCGCCGCCGCGCTCGAAGATGCGCTCCCGCAGGAGATCTCCCACCTCCACCGGGCTCGCCCCGATGGACACGCTGCGGCCGCGCGTCTCGGCCCAGGTCACGTGGCGTTGTTTGCCCTCGAAGATGAGGTTCAAGTCGTCCCGGGCCCGCCGCGTGCGACGCGCCACCTGCGCGATGGCCTCGGCCGCCGGCGCGGAAAGCTTGGCCGCGGACTCGAGCGCCTCGAGCGCCCCATCCAGGCGAAACACGTGCTCGCGCGTGGAGGCCTCGAGCGCATGTTGCGGCAAGCTGCGTCGGCCGGTCTCCGACTCGCGCCCGCGCGGCAAGCTGCTGAAGAACAGGCTGGCGGCCGTGAGCACTCCGGGCCCGAGATCTTGATTCGCTTCGAACACCTTGGCCGCGCGGAAGGCGCGCTCGGCGTCGCGCACCAACGTCTCGATCCGGGCGGTGCTCAGGCGCACGCCGAAGAACTCCGTGACCACGTCCTCGATCTGGTGGGCTTCGTCGAAGATCACCGCGTCGTAGTCGGGCAGCGCGCCGCCGCCCTGCGGCGCGTCGCGCAGCGCGAGGTCCGCGAAGAACAGGTGATGGTTGACGACCACGAGCTGCGCTTCCTCGGCCGCGCGGCGCATCTTGGTGACGAAGCAACGTTCGTGGTGGCTGCAGCGCGCGCCGATGCGCGTCTCGGAGCTGCTCTGGACCTGGCTCCAGATCGGCGCGTCCTCGGGCACCGCGCTCAGGTCGGAGCGCTCCCCGCTGTGGGTCCCCGCGCGAAACGCGCGCAACAGCGGCAAGTGCCTCGCGAACTGTGGAAGGTCTGCGTCCGGGCTGTGCACGAACTCTTCGTAGCGGCGCAGGCACAGATAGTTGTTCAGCCCCTTCATGAGCACCGCGGAGACCGGTACGCCCAAGTAGCTCTCGAGCAGCGGCAAGTCCCGCTGCATGATCTGATCCTGAAGGGTCTTGGTGCCGGTGGAGATCACGACCTTCCGGCCCGACAGGAGCGCGGGCACCAGGTAAGCCATGGTCTTACCGGTGCCGGTGCCCGCCTCGACCATCGCGATCCCGCGCTCCGCGAGCGCGCGCTCGACGATCTCGGCCATCGCGAGCTGCTGCGGCCGATGCTCGTAGCCCTCGATGGCTCGCGCCAGTGGGCCCTCGGGGCCGAGCAAATCGACGGCTCGCATGATCGTCGCGGTCTAGCACCAAATACCCGGTCTGGGGATGATTGCGTCCCTGCGCTGTTCCGCTGTCTGTGATACGTCCACGGCGTGATCCCGCTGCGCGACATCAACCCCACACGACACGCCCCGTTCGTGACCTACCTGTTGATCGCGGCCAATCTCGCGGTGTTCGTCTACCAGTTCCTGGTGCTCACCGCGGCGCAGGGGCAGCGCTTCGTGCTCCAGCACGCGGTCATCCCCGACTATCTCTTCTCGGGTTACGGCCCCAGCCTCTCCACCCCGTTCACCAGCATGTTCATGCACGGCGGACTCGGGCATCTCGCCTCGAACATGTGGTTTCTGCACGTGTTCGGGGACAACGTCGAAGACATCCTCGGACACACCCGCTATCTCGTGTTCTACCTGTTGACCGGCGTCGTCTCCGCGATCGCCCACGGGCTCATCGATCCCTCGAGCCAGGTGCCGCTGGTGGGGGCTTCCGGGGCCGTCTCGGGCGTGCTCGGTGCCTACATCGTGATGTTCCCCCGCGCGCGCGTGGTCACCTTGGTGATCCTGTTCTTGTTCGAGGTGCCCGCCTTCTTCTTCATCTTGGTCTGGTTCGTGATTCAGGTGTTCTCGGGCTTCGGCGCGCTCGCGGCGCCGAGCCGTGCCGGCGTCGCTTTCTTTGCGCACGTGGGCGGCTTTTTGGCGGGGGTCGGCTACGTGCTCTTGTCGGGCGCGCGGAACCGACGACCTGCACCCTACCTTGGGCCGCGCGTGTCCACGCGCGCGCTCAAGCGTCGCTGAACCGAGCGCGTTTCTCCCAAGGCAAAACGCCCGCGCGAGGGCGGGCGTCTTGCGGGACACGTTGAAACCGCGTTCAACCGAAGGGGTTGTCGGGCAGCGGCTCGGCGGGCTTGGGCTCTGCCTTGGGCGCTTCGGGCTTGGGCTCTGCCTTGGGCTCTTCGGCCTTGGGCGCTTCGGCCTTGGGCGCTTCGGGCTTGGGCTCTGCCTTGGGCTCTTCGGCCTTGGGCGCCGGGGCCGGCTCAGGCTTGGGTTCGGCGGGCTTCGCTGCCGCGGGGGCGCTCTCCTCGCTCGGCGCGGAGTCCTCGTCCGTCTTCAACTTGACGACGGGTGCCTTGGGCTTGGCCGCGACCGGGGCCGTCGTCGCCGGGGCGGCGACCGGCTTCTCCGGGTTCGGCTCGAGGGTGAGGCGAACGGTCGCGCGCATGGCGTCTTCACCTTGCGAGAAAGACTCGAGCGCCACCTGGGCCTCGGCGTTCTGATGACCCGCGAGCTTGGCGGTCGCCTTGAGGGCGGTCTTGGGTGGCGAGGTCCAGGTGAGGTCCACGGGCGCGACGCCGCGCTTGCCCGAGACGATCACGGTGGCGCCAGGCGGCGTGGTCTCCACGTGCAAGACGAAGGGCAGCACCTTGAGCGCGAAGCGCACGGTCTTCGCGTTCTCCGGCGTGATCTCCTCGGAGTTCGAAGCGTACCCTGCCATGCTCACGCCGATGGTCGTCGGGGTTCCCTTGGCCAGGTCCAGCACCACGGGCGATGCGCCCTTGACCACGCCCCCCACGGAGACCTCCGCCCCTGGGGGCTGCGTCGACACGCGGATCGCGACGGTTTCGACGGGCTCCTCGGGTGCCGCCGGCTCCTCGGGCTCTTCGGGCGCGCTGGGCTGGGCCGCCTGCTCCTCGGGGGCGGGAGCGGCTGCAGAGGGCTCGCTCGGCGCGGGGGTGTCCGGGGACGCCTCCACGGCGCTGGCCGGCGTGGGCTCGTTGGCCGCCTGGGGGCCGCCGCGCATGGCCACGAAGCCCGCGACCGCGAGCACCGCGACGATCGCGAGGATGGGGAGCACCGGGCTCTTCTTCTCCGCCGGGGGCCGGGACAGCGAGGAGCCGGAGTCCGCGCCAGGGCCCACGGCCTGTGGAGCGGGCACCGCAGCGGGTGCGGGAGCTGCCGGCTTCGGGGCGGCAACAGGCTCCGGAACCTTGGGCGGAGGGGGCAGGGGAGAGGGCTTCGGCAGCGCACTTGCCGGCGCCTCGCCCGCGTCAGCCGGTTCGGCAGCGGGCGCCTTGGGCGGTCCGTTGAGCCCTGGATCGATGATCATCGAGGGCAGCGGGTCACCGGAGCCCTTGCGCTGCTGTTCGGCCTCGGCCAGGCGCTGGGCCTCGATCTGTTGCTGGCGGGCGCGGGCTTCTTCGGCCTTTTGCTCCGCCTCCTTGGCCGCGGCCTCGTCGGCCACCTCGGAGAAGGCCTGCGCCAAGAAGCCGGCCGCCTCGCGGACCGCGGTGCGATCCTCGGGCGGCGGCAACTCCGCGGGCCCCACGTCCGGGAAGAAACCCGAGTCGTTGTTGGACGGAGGCGGAGGCGTGACGCTGTCGGCCACGTCGGTCTCGCGACCTTCCTCGAACGCGCCGGCAGAGCCCTCCGAAGCCGCGATGATGCGATCGACCATCACGCGACTCTCGTTGTCCATCTTGATGAACTTGATGCCCATGCCCGCCGGGCGATCGGGCCCGGCGCGATCTTCGTTGCGCGTCCACACTACGCGGCCCACGCCCTTGATCAGCTGAGACTCGTCCTTGAGCTGAAACTGGAACTTCAGCAGCGTCCCCACCGGCATCGGTTGGCTCGACTTGATGAAGATTCCGCCGCGCGAGACATCCTTGCAGTAGTGCTCGATGAACTCGTCAACAGTCGCACTCTTGAAGCGGACCTTGAGGGATACAGGTGCGCGCTTGTCTTTGCGCGTGTCGGACATTCGGGTTCCTCCGAAGCTTGCCTGCCCCGCGTCCTCCGCGAGCCAAGCCCACGTATCGTAACGGATCTTTTTGAATCAAAACCAGAATCTCATGGCTCCGTCGGGGCGAAAGCCCACAGGGTCCGTGTTAGCCCATTCGCGGGCTGAACGAGCACGCGCGGCAGGACCCACGCGTCGTGTGCTGCGCGGTGTTCTCCGATCACATAGCCGCGGGTGCCGCCCTCGTCTGTGCCGGTAATTGCCGCGTCGCACGCGCAAAAGCCGAGCTTCGCGAGCGCCGCGACGCGGGCCACGAGAAAGCTCGTGCCATCTCTGAGCGGTGGCTCGGAGCTGGCAAAGAAGAGGCTCGCGCGTGCCGGGCGAGGCGCTCGCGCACACGCGCCCACTGCACTCACGGCCAGGCAGGCGAGTTCGTCCTGTGGCGTCTCGGTGGGCACAGTGGCAGAGCAGAGCACCTGGCTGCGCGGCGAATCGTCGGCCGGCGTCAAGCCATCATCCCTCGTGGGAGCGCGCGTGAGATCCAGCCAGCCGGGGTTGGCGCGCGTCGGTGCGCCGCCGAGGCGCGACAGGATCGGGCCATACTCGCGCGCGAGCTCTGGCTGCACGTCCAGGAGCGGCGCCAGCGCGAACGGACGCTCGCGCAGCCCGAGGTGGGGTACGTCGACCCAAGGCGTGTGAACGGCGCCCTCCGACCAGTGCAAGAGATCGATGTCGATCGTGCGAGGGCCCCAGCGCTCGCGGCGCTCGCGGCCGAGCAGTTGCTCCACGTGTTGGCAAACGCGCAAGAGCCCCTCGAGGCCGCCCCGCCACGCGATCCGGAGGGCCGCGTTGAGATAGTCGGGCTGTGGGGGGCCGAGCGGAGGCGTCTCATAGAGCGCCGAGCGCGCGAGCACGGTGAGGCCGGGCTGAGCCGCGAGCAGCGTGCTCGCGCAGCGCAGGAGCGCCCGCCGCGCGCCGAGGTTGCTGCCGAGACCGAGCACTGCCTGGGGCACGAGCAGGCGATAGCACAGCATGGAGCGTTCGCAGGAGGCGCGCGTGGGTCCCCTGAAGTAGGCTCTGTCCGCCCGTGCGCTTTCGTGACGAAGAAAAGATGCTGACGGTCGGGGGGCTCAACCGCGCGGTGCGCCTGCAGCTCGAGCACTCCTGGAGCGATCTGCGCGTGGTGGGCGAGATCGGGGATCTCTCGCGACCTGCCTCTGGCCATCTGTACTTCACGCTCAACGATGAAGTGGAGGCCGCGCAGCTTCGGGTCGTGATGTTCCGCAGCGACGTGCGGCGCAGCCGCGCCACGCTCGAGAACGGCGCGCGCGTCTGCCTGCGCGGCACGCTGACGCTGTTCGAGCCGCGTGGGGCGTTCCAATTTCAGGCGCGCACGGCGCTGCCCGCCGGCGAGGGCGTGCTCAACGCGCATTATCGAAGGCTCCTCGAGAAGCTGAAGGCCGAAGGCTTGCTGGACCCGGCGCGCAAGCGCGCGCTGCCGCTCTTGCCCCGCTGCATCGGCCTGGTCACCAGCGAGCAAGGGGCCGCCATGCACGACGTGATCCGCGTGGCCCAGGAGCGCTTCCCGATGCGCATCGTGGTCTCGCCTTGCCTGGTGCAAGGCAGCGAGGCGCCGCGCTCCATCGTGGTCGCGCTGCGCGCGGTGCAACGCGTGCCCGAGGTCGACGTGATCATCCTCGCCCGCGGCGGCGGGGGAGCGGAGGACCTGTGGGCCTTCAACGACGAGAACGTGGCACGCGCGATCGCGGCAAGCCGTGTACCCGTGGTCACTGGCATCGGTCACGAGATCGACACCACCATCGCCGATCTGGTGGCGGACGTGCGCGCGGCGACGCCCTCCAACGCCGCCGAGATCAGCGTGCCTCAGCATCGAGATCTCCAGGAGCAGCTCGACAGCCGCGTGCGACGGCTCAGCCGCGGCGCCGAGACGCGGATCGCGCAGGAGCGTTTGCTGCTCGCGCGCGCGAGCGCCAAGCTCAAACATCCGGGCGCGCTCCTCGGGCGCACCGAGCAGCGCCTCTCGGGGTTGGAGGAGCGCCTCGCGCGCGCCATCCAGCGTCGCCTCACGCGCAGCGAGGCCCTGTTGGAGCAGCACAAGCGCAGGCTCGTCCCACGCGATCCACGCGCGCGCCTTTCGGCGCAGCGTGCCGCGTTCGAGCGGGCACGCACGCGGCTCGATCTGTTGCGACTCGGCATGTTCGCGCGCCCGCGCCGGCTCATCGAGGCCGCAGAGCGCGCGCTCGAGCAGAGCACCGAAAAGCGGATCCTGCGCGAACGCCATCACCTTTCGTTCCTGGTGGGGCGCATGGAAGCGCTCTCGCCGCTCAGCGTGCTCTCGCGCGGCTATGCCATCGCCTTTTCGGAACGTACCGGGAGCGCGCTGCGCTCGGCGAGCGAGGTCGAGCCCGGCGATCGCCTGCGCGTGCGGCTGTCGGACGGGGAGCTCAGCGCAGAGGTGCTGGCGCGCCGCTCGGGTTAGCCCGGGGGGGAGGGCCGCCGTCGAGCCCATTGCCGAAGCGTGGGTCCTGAGGGACACTCGCGCCGTGAGCGCCACGTATGGCATCCTTGGTTGGCCCGTCGAGCATTCTCGTTCTCCGGCCATGCAGAATGCGGCCTTTGCAGCGCGCGGGCTCGACGCGACCTACGTGCGGTTTCCCGTGCATCCGGACGACATCGCAGATGCCGTGCGCGGGCTGCGTGCGCTCGGCATCCGCGGCGCCAACGTGACCGTTCCGCACAAGGAGGCGGTGATCGCGCTCTTGGACGAGGTCACGCCGGAGGCACGCGCGATCGGCGCGGTGAACACCATCGTGCGCGAGGGCGGACGCCTGATCGGCCACAACACGGACGCCGCGGGGCTCACGCGATCGCTCGAAGAGGCGGGCGTGGAGGTGGTGGGCAGCCACGTCCTGGTGGTCGGAGCGGGCGGGGCGGCCCGCGCCGCCGTGGCCGGCTTGGCGAAGCGAGGAGCCGCGCGGATCTGCGTGGCCGCGCGGCGCTTCGAGCAGGCCTGCGAGTTGGTGGAGTCGCTCTCGAGCTTGTGTGAGTCTTGCCCGCTCGTGGCATGCGACCTCTCACCGCTCCCGTTGAGCGAGGCCATGGCCGACAGCGACCTGCTCGTGCAGTCCACCAGCGCGACCCTGGCCAGCGCCGCGGATCCCGAGGGCTTCGCGGCCCAGCTTCCCATGGAGCGTCTGCCGAGCCGAGCCAGCGTGGTGGATCTCGTGTACAAGCCGCGCGAGACCAGTGTGCTCATGCGCGCCAAATCGTTAGGCCTGCGCACCGTGGACGGACTCGGCATGCTCCTTCACCAAGGCGCCATGGCGTTCGAGTTGTGGACGCACCTGCCCGCACCTGTGGACCCGATGCGCGCGGCGCTCGAGCGCGGCTAGGGGCGCGGCCGCCGGAGGCGCGCGGCGAAGGGGTCCAGAAAGGGGAGCAGGGCTCAACTCTATGGCGCGCTGTCAGCTTGGCAGCGGCCCACATGCGCCGGCCACGTCCTCTTGTCACTTTGTCATCGAGAGCGAACCAACCCACCTTTCTGCAGCCCTTCAGATCAGGAAATCATTGACGAATCCCATGGGGCGAGGCGTGGCACATGCGCTGCAATGCCTTCACTCCGTGCGATCCATCGGAACGACCCTACTGATTGCTGCCTTGAGCCTGAGCGGTGTGGCCGTGGCGGCCGACGCCCTGGTAACCACGCCGCGCGAAGAACTCGAGCGCTTCGTCGACGACGTGACCCGGGATAAGCCCGACGCCCGCATCGACGGCGCTCTGGGCTACGTCAACCCCAGCCTGACGGCGGTGAAGTTCTCGGCAGACGGAGCCACCCACATGTACTCGGAGGGCGACAGCAGCGAGCTGGCAGACGCCGTACGCAGCGCGCTGAATGTGTTCGACTCGCGTGACCAAGATTTGTTGCAGCACGCGATCCGGGTCGATGGCAACCAGGCCACCGTGACCACGCGTATGGGCGACGCGAGCTACGAGCAGACGGTCATCTACGACCTCGTGCGCCGCGACGAGCGCTGGCTCGTGCGTTCTCTGCGCGTTCTCTGAAGGTGCGTTCGAGCTGAGCTGCGCGCACCTGGTAGGTACTTTCCTGCCCGCGCGCACGTCGACTCCTCCGTTCGTTGTCAAAGCGGCGTATCCGAGGGGTCGCCACGGTCATTGCCCGAATCGCGAGAGCGCGTGCAATGATGCGACAAAAGCGTCGGGGTTTCGCTTTTCTCCGCGCGCATCCGTCACGCTAGTCGCACTGGGATCAGGTGGCATCTTCCCGAAACTCGAGCGCATCCGATCCGTCGCGCGCCCAGTCGGGTAGCGGAGCAGGCTCTGCTGCGTCGGGTGCTCGCATCCCGCCGCCTCCGCCGCCGTCAAGCCAGACCGCCAGCGGCACGCAGCGCACGATTGGGCAGAGCGCGAGCGATCAGAGCGTCAGCGACGGGGGGCGCAAGTCGATCACGGGCAGCGGCTCTGGATCGCACAGCGGGGCCTCGAAGGGCGGGCGCACGGCCGCAACGAACACGCCTCTTTTGGCCATGTGGAAGGACATGCAGGGGCGCGTGCTCGGCAACTTCCGGCTCAGCAAGCCGATCGCCGCAGGTGGCATGGGAGCGGTGTTCTTCGCGCGCAAGGAGGCCTTCGGACGCTTCAGTCAGCCCGCCGCGGTCAAGCTCGTCCACCCCCATTTCGCCAACCAAAAGGACTTCGTCGATATGTTCCTCGACGAAGCCCGCATCGCCTCGTGCATCAACCACCCCAACGTCTGTCGCGTGCTCGACTTCGGGGTGGCGGAGGGCACGTACTACCTGGCCATGGAGTACGTCCATGGCGAGACCTGGGGCGAGCTCCTCGCGCGCGCCAAGGACGACGAGCAGAAGGATATGCTCCCGGTGGTGGCCGCCTACGTGATCGCGCAGGCATGTGAGGGCCTACACGCGGCCCACATCGCGACCGGAGAGAACGGACAGCCGCTTCAGATCGTTCACCGCGACGTCTCCCCGCAGAACATCTTCGTGGCCTACGACGGAACGGTGCGCGTGATCGACTTCGGCGTGGCGCGCGCCTCGGAGCGCCTGACCACCACCCGCGCTGGCGTCGTGAAGGGCAAGCTCGCGTACATGGCGCCCGAGCAGATCAATGGCGGCGAGCTCGACGCGCGCGTGGACGTGTGGGCGTTGGGCGTGATCCTCCGTGAGGCGCTCGAGGGCAAGCGTTTGTTCCGGCGTGACAGCGACACGGAGACGTTGCGAGCAGTGGTCGGAGAGCCGCTTCCGCCGTGGTCCACGACGGTGAAAGAGGAGCTGGCTGCCATCGTCGATCGCGCGCTCGCGAAGGACGTAAGCCAGCGCTACGCCACGGCGCGCGAGATGGGGCTCGCGCTTTCGCGCTTCGTCGCCGCGCAGTCCACGCCGCTCGGCAGCCCCGAGCTCTCGGCCTGGATGCACCGGTTGTTCGCGGAGCAATTCGAGCAAAAACGCGCGATGTTGCTGGCGGAGCAGCCGCCCGAGGTCGAGGAAGAAGGGCGCACGAGCACGCCGGAGGACGAAGCGCCCGAGGACGAAGCGCCCGAGGACAGCCGAGACGAGGAGCCCACCCGTGGGCCGGCCAAGCGTCACGCGCGCCCGCAGCCGAGCTTGGTGCAGCCCACACCGTCCTTGCGCACCGCGCGCATTCAGCGCCGTCTCGGCGTAGGCCTGGTGGCGCTCGGCCTCTTGGTGTTGGGCCTCTCGGCGCTCGTGGTCTACAAGCGGACCATCGGCAGCAAGGTGCAGCCACGCACGGTCGAGCTGGTCTTGCCGAAGGCGCCTGTGCCGCAGGTGACCCAGATCGTCGCCTCACCGCCGTCCGCGCCGATGCCGCCGTCCGCCGACGACGCACCGGCCGCGCCAGCGCCGATCGCTGCCGCGCAAGTACCGTCACCGCCCGTGGCGTCGGTCAAACCCAAGACCCCGGTCGCGCGGGAGCGGCGGCGCGCCACCTTGCTGATCGCGTCGCCCTCGGGTTGGGCAGAGATCTACCTGGGCGGCAAGAAGCTCGGCACCACGCCGGGCAAGTTCACGCTCAGCGAGGGGACCCACACGCTGCTCGTCAAGCCGCTCGGCAAGGGACCGGGTTACACGAAGAAGGTCACCCTCGGGGCAGGCAACAACAAGCTCATTCTCTGACTCGTCTCCAGAGCGCATTTCATAAATCCCGGCGCCGGATCGTGGAGCGCCGCGGCGACGGATCCGTCGACCTCGGACCGAGGCAATGCCGGGGTATTGTCGCAGTGTCCGGGGTCGGCGGAGGCGGCGCCGCGCCGCCCGCGAGGCGGTGCGGGGATCTGTGAAATGCGCTTTAGGGGCTGTCCCTAATTCTTTGGGCACGTCGAGGCCCGCGCGAGGCGTTCCGGCGCTTTCGTGCTCGTCCTCGTGCTCGTGCTCGTCCCCGTGAGCCGTCGTCGTGCGCGTGCGCGGCTCAGCG
>JBIQKA010000096.1:0-18566 GCA_044507075.1 Myxococcales bacterium | reverse complement strand
GAGAGCTCGCGGCGCGCCGCCCACAACTTCTCCCGTTCGCTCCCGTGGCGCGCCACGAGCACCTCGAGCGCGCCCGCCTCGAGCGCGGCGTTGCCGGCGCGCTCGAGGCCGGCTTCGCACTCCGCTGCGCTCCCATCGAGCTCCACCAAGAGCGCCGCCTGGGCGGCCTCGGGAATGGTGAGCGCCACCTTCGGCCGCACGAGCCTTAGCGTGTGCCCGTCCATCAGCTCGAGACAGCGCGGCACGATGCCCAGCGCGAGCAGCGCGTTCACCGCGCGCCCGGCCGCGTGCACGTCTGGCAAGAGCGCGAGCAGCGTGACCACCGTCTCCGGCTTGGGCAGGAGCTTGAGCGTGGCCTTGGTGATCACCGAAAGCGTGCCCTCGCTCCCCACCATCAGCGCCGCGAGATCGTAGCCCGTGACGCCCTTGACCGTGCGCTTGCCCAGAGAGAGCGGCGTTCCGTCCGCCGTGACCACCTCGAGCCCGAGCGCCCAGTCGCGGGTCACTCCGTACTTGAACGCCCGCGGACCGCCCGCGTTCTCCGCCAGGTTGCCGCCGAGCGCGCAGCTCGCGAGCGAGTTCGGATCGGGCCCGTAGAACAGGCCCTCGGCCTCCACGGCCGCGTGCAACGATCCGAGCACCAGGCCGGGCTCCACCACTGCCACCAGATCCTCGCGGTGGATCTCTTCCAGCTGATTCATGCCCTCGAAGGCGAGCACGATGCCGCCGTGCACTGGCACCGCGCCGCCCGTACGACCGGTCCCTCCGCCCCGCGGCGTGACGAACACGCCATGACGCGAACAGGCCTTCATCACCGCGACCACGTCGTCCGCCGAGCGCGCACGGACCACGGCGTCGGGTGCGCGCGCTGGGGTCTCGCTCTCGTCCTGGCCGTAACTGACGCAAACGTCCCGATCGGTCAAGACTTGGTCGCTTCGAACGGCCTGCTCGATCTCCATCAAGGCACGTGTGAGGTTCGAGCTCGGGGCGTTCACGCTGCTTTCGTCCGTTTACGTAGGGCGAGCCGAGGCTCGACGTCAATCATCGCTGCTTACGAGGTTTGCACGCGCCTTCGCCGTCCAATAGGGCCAGGCCGCCAGATCATGGTCGCAAAAACGAATCGACGCCGACAAGAGTCGCTGTAGGATGCCGCCCGAATGAGCCCGGAGATCGAACGCGAAGCCCCCAAGTCGGGGGAATCCTTGACCATCTCGAGCACCCATACGTTCCGCGTCGGGCACGCCACGATCTCGGGGGTCATCCCGGCTCCACGCTGGGCGAGCCCCTGGTGGCTGGTCTTTCTCGGGCTCGCGATCGCCGAGGTGGTCGCCCTCACCGTGCGCGTATCCCGCGTCCCCCCGGAAGACGACTGGATCGCCGCCGCCGCGCTGGTGCGCGCCCAGCTCGAGAGCAACGACGCCATCACCGTGGCCCCGGCCTGGGCGGATCCGCTGCTGCGCCTTCACCTGGGCGACCGCATGAGCGCGAAGCTGGCCGGCAGGGCGGACTTGTCCGCCTTCGAGCGCTTGTGGGTACTCTCCATCCGCGGCCAGCGCGCCGCAGAGGCGCCGGCCCGCGCGCCCGACTTCGAGCAAGCGTTCGGCCGCGTGAGCGTGGCGCGCTACGATCTCGGCCCATCGCCCGTTGTCTTCGACTTCGTCGACGCGCTGCCGAGCGCGCGCGTTAGCCACCAAACGCGCGAAGGCACGGTGGACTGTTCCTGGGTGGAGCGGGCCCCCGTGCACGGGCGCGGCGGACTCGGCTTCGGGCCCATGCCGCCACGTCAGCGTTTCGTGTGCGACGCCAAGACCCCGAGCGCGTGGGTAGGCAGCACCGTCCTCGAGGATCTCTCGCTCGCCCCGCGGCGCTGCATTTGGCAGCACCCGCGCGGAAATCGGCCGGTCGGGGTCACCTTCAAGGACGTGAACCTGGGCACCCACCTCGTGCTGTACGGAGGCGTCGACTATCACCGCGAGCGCGATGAGAACGGCGCCCCCGTGACGATGCGCGTGCTGATCGACGGAGCAGAGGCGGCGCGGTTCGTGCACCGCGATGGCGACGGCTTCGCGCGCTACGAGGTGGACACCACGAGCGCCCGCAAGAACAGCCCCAACGGCCGCGGCGAAATCCGCGTGGAAGTGACCACCAAGAACCCACGCAATCGTTGGTTCTGCTGGTCGGGCAGCGTGCGCGACGCGCGGCGCAGGGAGGGGCCATGAGCATCCTCTCGACGCCCACGCACGTGGGGCTGCGCGATCATCTGCTCGGCGCCTTCATGGCGCTCGCCTATCTCGTGGTCCTGATGGCGACCTCCAATGAGCTCGCCATGTCGCGCGACGAGAGCTTCTACGTGATCGCCGCCGAGCGCTACGGCACCTGGTACGACCGCTTCCTCGAGGACCCCTCGGAGGCCACCAAACGCGAGGTCGTCGACCGCTACTGGTCCTACAACAACGAACACCCTGCCCTCCCCAAGACCTTGTTCGCGTGGGCGTGGCTCGTCGATCAAAAAGGCTATCCCAAGCTGCGCGAGGCGGTGGGGCTCAGCCCGGAGCCGCTGTTTGCAAGCCCCTCCATGGCGCACCGCTTCTTCGGCATGGTGAGCGCCGCGCTGACGCTCTGGTTGATCTACATCTTCGGTGCGCGCGGCGCCGACCGCCGCGTCGGCATGTTCGCTGCGCTCGCGTTCGCGACGTTGCCGCGCATCTTCTATCACGCACACCTGAACTGCTTCGATATCCCGATCGTCCTGATGATCACCTGGACGATCTACGCTTACTGGCGGTCGCTCGTGAACCGCCGCTGGTCGATCATGACCGGCGTCGCCTTCGGCTGTGCGCTGGCCACCAAGCACAACGCCTGGATCGTGCCGGGCCTGTTGCTCGTCCACTGGATCTGGGCCGCCACCGAGGAGTTTCTGCGCCGCCGTCGCGGTGAGCGTCCGCGCCTGGTGATCGCGCCGTATTGGCTCTTGAGCATGGCGATCCTCGGGCCTTTGATCTTCTTCTTGAGCTGGCCCTGGATTTGGTTCGACACCGCCGCGCGCGTCGTGGCCTACGCCAAGTTCCACCTGCACCACGTCTACTACAACATGGCGTACTTCGGCGTGAACTACTTTCGCCCGCCGTTCCCCACCAGCTACGCCTTCGTGATGACGCTCTTCACCGTGCCCCTCACGATCACTGCGCTCGCGCTCACTGGCGTCGCGGTGCGCGCGCGCGCGCTGTTGCCGAGCGGGCTCGCGGCGCGCCTCATGCCCCGCAGCAGCTTGCGCGCGGACGTGCGCGCCACCGACGTGCTCTGGCTGGGTTCGGCGCTCGCGCCACTCGCGGTCTTTCTGCTGCCGACCACGCCGATCTTCGGCGGCACCAAGCACTGGTTCACCGCCTACCCCTTCCTCTGCCTGTTCGCCGGCTACGCCGCGCTCTACGTGGTGGTCTCGATCGAGTCGCGACTGATCAGCCGCGGGCTCGTGGACACCACCCCGGTCGCGATCGTCTCGATGACCGTGCTGCTCGCGCCGAGCTTCGCCGAGACTGCGCACAGCCACCGCTTCGGCCTCTCGCACTACACCTTGCCTGCGGGCGGCGTGCCGGGTGCCGCAGACCTCGGGATGAACCGACAGTACTGGGGCTTCACCACCGGGAGCGTCAGCGATTATCTGCGCGAACGGATGCCCCACGGCGGGACCGTCTACCTCAACGACACCACGACCACGGCCTTCGAGATGCTCAAGAAGGACGGTCGGCTGCCGCGGAATATCCGGGCCGCCAGCAGCCTTGCGGACGCGGACTTCGTGCTGGTCCATCACGAGCACCACATGGCCGAGGTCGACTTCCAGGCCTGGCAGGCCTTCGGCTCCGTCCAACCCGCACACGTGCTCACCTATGACGGGGTGCCGATCGTCAGCATCTACGAGCACCCCAGGCGGCGCCCCAAGTCGCCTTGACACCTATTCGAATGACCAGCATCATAGATTTTGTGAGCTGGCTCGCCGGTAGGTGCGGCCTGGGGCCTGCCAACCTGGACAGCCACCGGGCCGTTCTGTAGGCTCAAACCTCTTTGCTGCCTACAGGGAGGCGCGAACGTGCGAGTAAACTTGCGCAAGAGCCTGTTTCTACTGCCGAACTTGATCACCCTGAGCAGTGTGTTCTGCGGCTTCAGCGCGATCCTGCTCTGTGGCGCGGGCGCTTCGGAGCAAGACTTCTACCGGGCCGCGCTGCTGATCGTGTACGCCATGTTCTTCGACACGATCGATGGCCGCGTCGCACGCCTGACCAAGACCCAGTCCGCGCTGGGCGTACAGCTCGACTCCTTGGCCGACGTCATCAGCTTCGGCGTCGCGCCCGCGTGCCTGCTCTACCGCTGGTCCCTCGCCAGCATGGGCGTGCTCGGCCTGATCGCATGCTTCGCCTTCGTCTCGGCCGGCGTGATCCGCCTGGCCCGCTTCAACGTGCTCGCCACGAATGACTCGGGCGCCCCGAAGAAGCCAGGCAAGTACATCCTCGGCCTCCCGATCCCGGGCGCCGCGGGCATCGTGGTCTCGTTGGTGCTCGCGAATCACTCGGCAGGAGGGCACCTTCCGCAGCTCTCCATGTTGGTGTTGGCCGTGGTGCTGGTGCTCTCCGCTTGCATGGTGAGCACCATCCGTTTCCGCTCCTTCAAGGATCTCAAACCCTCCCTGCGCACGGTGCTGTTCGTGCTGTTCGGCGTGTCCTCCACCGCCTTCATCGCCCTGCGCTTCAAGCCCGCCTTCGCGCTGGTCTGGCTGCTCACGAGCTATGTCGTGATCGGGCTGGCAGAGGCGTTCCTGAGCCTGTCGGCGCGCACCCTGCGCCGCGGTCGCAAGAAGGGCCAAGAAGTGCTGGACGCCGAAGGCCAGCCCGCCGAAAATCACCGCCCGAGCTGAGGATCTTGGCTCTCGGCACAGGCTCGCAGGCAGGACGTGATCGCGCCTTCACGGGCTTTTTCACGCTGCTCGCCACCGCCGTGAGCTGCGCGGTGATCGCGCTGTCGCTGCCGCGGGCGATCGAACCGAATACCCTGCCCGCGCTGACCCTGGAACCGGCCGCGGTGCGGGAGGCGCTGGCCCGCGATCGCGCGGTGTCGGCGCGCGACGTGGAGCACCGCCACGCGCCCGAGCTGCGCGCGCTCTACCTGGCCCAGGGTCTCGCCGACGTGCAGGAGACCTTCGATGCCGACCGGAAGCGGCGGCTGCACCTGTTCTCGGACGCGCTGACGGCGGAGCAGCGGGATACGCTGCGCGTGCAGGCTACCGAGCGCGCGCTGAGCGCCTTGTTCGAGCGGGCGGATGCCCCGCGCGGAGCGGAGCGGACGGGGCTGCTAGGACACTTCCCGACGCAGCTCGCGGAAAGCGGTCTGCGCGCGAAGGAGGGGACCTGGATCGCCCCCGAGCTCACCGTGCGCGCCGCCTACAAGGTTCGTTGGAACCTCGTCCATGGTCGCCCCCGGGACGAGGGTTTGTCCCGCGTGGAACGCCAGGCCTTCCACGGCTTCTTGGCGCTGCACGGGCGTGGCTTGCCGCCCACGGCGCGCTCGGAGTCAGCGCAGGAATTTTACGACGCGGGGGGCAGGCGCAGCGCCGAGGCCTACGCGGTCTGGCTCTTTCAAGGCGGGCTGCCGGAGCAGGGGCTCACCTTCCTCGAACGGGCGATGGCCCAGCGCGAGGAGCTGCGCACCCGCAACATGCGGATCGCGATGCTGCTCGCGCTGCACCAAGAAATTCCACGCTGACGCACCTCGAGCGCGCTAACCGCGACGGCGACGCCAGTCCGCGAGCTCGGCCTCCTGGCGCGCCGAGTACTGGTCTTGCACGCGGACGAGCTCCGCATAACCGCGCGGCATGCGGTCGGCCAGCGCGAGCAGCACCCTGCCCGTGGCCTCGGCGTCAGCCCACGCACGGTGGGCGTCGTTGAGCGGGATGCCCAGGAGCTCGCAGATGTCGGCGAGGCGCTTGCTCTTGGCCTCCGCCATCAGCTCACGGGTCCAGACCAAGGGATCGATCCAGGTGGTCTTGGGATCGATGGCAGGGGGGAGATCGCCCGAGAAGATCCCGGCGCGCGCCATCTCGGCGTGCATGAACTTGCGATCGAAGGTGGCGTTGTAGGCCACGGGCAGGTGGCCTACGAGGGCCTGCTTCAGCTCGTGGGCGATCTGCTCGAAGCGCGGAGCGTCCGCGACCATGGCATCCGTGATCCCGTGCACGCTGACCGCCGATTCGGGGATGGGCATGCCGGGCTGGATGAGCCAGCTCTTCTTTTCCGTGAGCACCCCACGGTGAAAACAGACCACCCCCACTTCGACCACGCGATCGTGGTGCTCATCGAACCCCGTGGTCTCGAAGTCGATGACGGCGATCGGAAACTCCGCCCAGGGGAGCTTGGGGTCGAAGCCGTGGAAGACGCCTTCCACCTTCTCCAACCACTCCGCCATGAACTCGGAGATGCCTGGGTAGTGCCGCCCTGTGGGGAAACATCCGCACACGTCGACCTGAGCTGTCCGCATCGGGGCCCAGCAGGACACATCCCGCCCCTCTGAGCAAGGCCTGAAAACATTGCGAGGTTAGGCAAACGACAGTTATGGTGCGGAGTCGAATGGTGGGTACGAGGGGACGCATGAAGCTGTCGTGGCTGTGGTTGGCTATTGCTGCGCTGTTCGCGCTAGGCCTCGCGCCGCTCCCCGTGGCCGCCGACAGCACGGTCGTGGTGCTCGGCGTCCGCTCCCTCGATGGCGACGACGACCAGGCCCGCGAGATCTCCGCAGCCCTGCGCCAGGGGGCCCGCAAGATCGAGGGCTACCGGGTGAGCGATCGCGACGTGTCGCTCGCGCAGATGAGCCTCGCCCACGGCTGCGACGAACCCGACGCCCGCTGCATGGCCGACATCGCGGGGACGCTCAAGGTCGATCGCCTGATCTACGGAACCACGGCGCGCGCAGGCTCCGAGGTCCAGCTGGCCCTGTTCAACTTCGACGCCGTCAGCGGGCAAGTGGAGTCCTCGCTCGAGCAGAAGCTCCCCGCCGATCGCCTGTCGGGCAGCGCGCTCGGCCCCAGCGCGCTGCAGTTGGTGCAGCGCCTCGCGGGCAAGCGGAAGGTCGGCTCCCTGCGGATCGTGGGCGACAGCCCCGGCGCCGAGGTCAGCCTCGATGGCGCGCCCGTTGGGCAGCTCAACACGCGCGGTGAGCTGCTGCTCTCCGATCTGACGGCGGGCAAGCACAACATCACGGTTCACGATCCCATCGAGGAGCGCGTGCGCGACGTACCGGTGATGGTCGGCGAGAACGCGACCGCCACGCTGCGCGTGGTGCTCAAGCCAGCGCAAGCTCCCCTCGTGATTGAGCCCGCTTCGGCGTTCGCCGGCATGCAGGGCCCCGAAGACAAGCCGCCGAGCTCGCTCAAGAAGATCCTCGGCTGGACTTCGATAGGTCTCGCCGTCGGCCTCACGGGCGCGACGATCTACAGCTGGGCGCGGCTCGGCAACATCAACGACGACCCCCACCTCGCCAACTATCGCGCCCAGTTTCCCCCCAGCGTCTCCGACGTGTGCCTGGAGGCGGAGGCTGGGAACCTGGCGAAGACCCAGCCGTCGGCCGCGGGCCTCGAGTCCAAGGCCCGCTCGCTGTGCGACGAGGCCGACACGCTCGAGGTGCTTCAGTACGTATTTCTGGGCAGCGCGATCGCCTTCGGAGGTCTCGGCACCTACCTGCTCGTCACTGCCCCCAAACGTCGTCCGAGCACGACCGTGAGCCTTCGACCGAGCTACCGCCGCGGTCAGGCCATGTTGCGCGCCAGCGTGCAGTTCTGAACCAGTGCGGATCGTGGGCGGACGCTTGGGGGGTCGCCGCATCGCCCCCCCGCCTGGAAACGTCACCAGGCCGACCTCGGAGCGCGTCCGCGAGGCGCTGACCTCGGCGCTCGACGCCCGCGGCGCCATCGAGCGCGCGCGCGTGATCGATCTGTTCGCGGGCAGCGGCGCGCTGGGCTTCGAAATGCTCTCCCGGGGCGCGACGCACGCGCTGTTCGTGGAAAGGGACGCTCGCGTCGCCGAACACATCCGCAGGGCCGCCCGGGAGCTCTCCGTGGAGACGAGCGCGCAGGTGCTGCGCGAGGACGTCCTCAAGGCCAAGGGCCAACGCGCGATCCTGGGGCTCGGCCCCTTCGATCTCGTGCTCGCGGACCCTCCCTATCGCGAGGTAGAGCAGGCCGTGCTCGCGCTCTCGGAGCTCTGCCGGGGCGGGCTGCTGGCCGAGGGCGCCGTCCTTCTGCTAGAGCATGCAGCGAAAGGGCAGGTGCGCTTGCCAGAACCTTTCTCTATTTTGGCGAGCTATCGCTACGGTGACACCGCCGTGGAGATCTTTAAGTGGGATCGTCCCACCTAATCCAACCAAGAGGCGAAGTGCGATGAGCGTGGCGATCTATCCTGGTTCTTTCGATCCGATCACCAACGGTCACGTGAGCATCATCAGGGGCGGCCTGGTGGTGGTCGACAAGCTCATCGTCGCGGTCCTCTCCAATCCGAAGAAGCAGTCGCTGTTCTCGGTCCAGGAGCGGATCGAGATGATCCGCGAGGCGGTTGGCGACGAGCCACGCATCGAGGTCGACTCCTTCGATGGCCTGTTGGTGGACTACTGCCGCCGCAAGAACGTGAAGGTCGTGCTGCGCGGCCTGCGTGCCGTGGCCGACTTCGAGTACGAGCTGCAGATGGCCAACATGAACCGGCACCTGCTCAAGGACATGGAGACGGTGTTCTTGATGGCCAACGACGCGTACTTCTACGTCAGCTCCAACATCGTCAAGGAGGCGGCGTCGCTCGGAGGCGATGTCTCCGCGCTGGTCCCGCCCAATATCAACTTGCGGCTGAGGGAGAAGCTCGGCCGATAGGTCGAGGGTCGGATCCACCCCCGCTGCTCGAGCTCCCGCAGCGCCGGAAGCGAGCTCAGCGACACGCGACCGCGCCGCAGCTCCTCCACGTTGGTCTCTCCGGCTGCGATCGCCGCGCGCACGCGGAGATAGCCCCCGAGGTAGCCCGCGTCCCGGGCGGCCCCCCCGCCACGATAGGTGCGCTCCGCGATCAACACCGAAGACTCCGCGGAGAAGCCGTGCTCATGGTGCATGGCGCGCGCGGTGTCACCGAAGGACGCGCCAGCGTGGAGCATCTCGGTCGCCACCACCCGGGCCGAGAGCGTCCGCAGACGCTCACTGCACATCAAGCCCATCTGCTCCTCCAGGTAGAGCGCGAGCCCTTCTTGATCGGCGAACGCCCCCTTGAGCCCCACCTGGAGCAAACGCAGCGGCTGCGCCCGCGCGTTGGCCGCCACCACCAAGTGGCCAAAGACCTCGTGCGCCGTCAGGCGCCGGGCCTCGCGCAAGCTGAACAGACGATCGGCCAGAAACACCGTGCGCTCCCCGGTGGCGGCCAGCGAAGACAGCCGAGGCTCCACGCGGACGGCGGCGTCGAGTCCGACGCCGAGGATGGCCCGGTCCATGATCGTCGCCACCGAAGGCACACCTTTCGGGGCCAGCGCGGGCAGCGTGGCCGCAGGTGGCTCATTGCGGGGCAAGGTGCGCAGAAGCTCGCGCGCCAGGTCGAGCAAGGTGAGCGCGCGCGCGTCCCCCGGCGTGCCCGGCATGGTCGACACGTGACCCACGCGCTCCAAGCCCCGTCCGTAACGTCGAGCACACAGGGGACGGATCACCTTGGCATCCCCCCAGGCCTCGAGGATCGCGAGGTCGAGCTCCAGCTCGTCCAAACGCTCCCGATAGAGCTCGCCGATGACACACTCGAGGGATAGCCGCCGCGCGTCGTCGATCAGGCGATACGCGTCCGAAGCGAGACGCTGCCGTTGGGCTCGAAACGCGGGCACGGGGACTTCGCCGCGCATAAGACACGCGATCAGACGTGCGCGTTCGCTGGCTGCGTCCTCAGGGGTGAGCGAGGGCAGTGGCCGGGCCGTGCCGGCCGCCTGGGCCAGCATGAAGTCCAGCCGCAACGCGATCTCGAGGTCCGAGCGCATCCAGCGAGGGTAGCAGGCCCGAACCGAAAGCTGCCGCCGAAATGCGCGGTCTCGCACGGCACACATGTGCATCGCGCGAGTCTCGGCACACACCGCGTCAAGGCGGGCATCTGCGGCTCGACCCGGTCACGAAAACGCGCGGACATCGGCCCCTCCCTCCGCTCCCTCTTGTGGTAGCCTAAAGGCCAAGACCATGTATTCCGGGGGTATTCGCTCATGAACGAGATGGTTGCCCGCATCGCCTCACTGCAGGATTACGAGTCGTATCGCGACCTGCACTGGGAAGGCAGCTTCGAAGACTATCTGCAGATCGTGCGCGAGCGCCCGCAGGTGACGCGCAACGCCTTCCAGCGCCTGTACGACATGATCATGCGCTACGGCGAAGAGGAGTACATCGACAACAAAAAGCGCCTCAAGCGCTACCCCTTCTTCTCCGATCCCATCGACGGCGGTCGCGACGCCATCTTCGGCCTCGACATCCCGTTGATGCGCCTGGTGCACGTGCTGCAGGCGGCCGCCCAGGGCTACGGTCCCGAGAAGCGCGTGATCCTCCTGCACGGCCCGGTGGGCTCGTCCAAGAGCACTATCGCGCGTCTGCTCAAGAAGGGCATCGAGGCCTACTCGCGCACGCCCGAGGGCGCGCTCTACACCTTCAGCTGGGTGAACCTGGAGGGCACCGGCCTCACCTCCACGGTCGACGCGGAGGGTGTGTTCCCGTGCCCCATGCACGAAGAGCCCCTGCGCCTGATCCCCCCGGAGTGGCGGGACAAGGCGATGGCGTCGCTGCGCCTCGGCAACGACAAGCATCGCTGCAAGATCGACGGCAACCTCGACCCCGCGTGCCGCTTCATCTTCCAGCGCCTGATGCAGAAGTACGGCGGCGACTGGGGCAAGGTGATGGCCAACCACGTGCGCGTGAAGCGCCTGACCCTGAGCGAGCAGGACCGCATCGGCATCGGCACCTTCCAGCCGAAGGACGAGAAGAACCAGGATTCCACCGAGCTCACCGGCGACATCAACTACCGCAAGATCGCCGAGTACGGCTCGGACAGCGACCCGCGCGCGTTCAACTTCGACGGTGAGTTCAACATCGCCAACCGCGGTGTGGTGGAGTTCGTCGAGGTGCTCAAGCTCGACGTGGCGTTCTTGTACGACCTCTTGGGTGCGACCCAGGAGCACAAGATCAAGCCCAAGAAATTCGCGCAGACGGACATCGACGAGGTGATCGTCGGCCACACCAACGAGGCCGAGTACCGGAAGCTACTCTCCAACGAGTTCATGGAAGCCTTGCGCGATCGCACGATCAAGATCGACATCCCCTACATCACCAAGCTCAGCGAGGAGATCCGCATCTACCAGAAGGACTTCTCGGCCGAGCGCCTGCGCGGCAAGCACGTGGCCCCGCACACCCTCGAGGTGGCGGCCATGTGGGCCGTCCTCACGCGGCTCGAGGATCCCAAGAAGCACTCGCTCTCGCTGCTCCAGAAGCTCAAGCTCTACGATGGCAAGAACCTGCCCGGCTTCACCCAGGACAACGTGAAGGAGCTGCGCAAGGAGACCTCGCGCGAGGGCCTCGACGGCATCTCGCCTCGCTACGTGCAGGACAAGATCTCGAACGCGCTCGTGCGCGACGGAGTGGAGGGGTACATCAACCCGTTCATGGTGCTCAACGAGCTCGAGAAGGGGCTCGAGAGCCACTCCCTGATCAGCAACGAAGAGCAGCGCAAGCGCTACATGGAGCTGATCGGCGTGGTCAAGGGCGAGTACGAAGAGATCGTGAAGAACGAGGTCCAGCGCGCCATCAGCGCCGACGAGGAGGCCATCGCGCGGCTCGCAGCCAACTACGTGGACAACATCCGCGCCTACGTGATGCGGGAGAAGGTCAAGAACCGCTACACCGGTCGCGACGAGGAGCCGGATGAGCGCCTGATGCGCTCGGTGGAAGAGAAGATCGACATCCCCGAGAGCAGGAAGGACGACTTCCGCCGCGAGATCATGAACTACATCGGCCACCTCGCGCTCGAGGGCAAGAAGTTCGAGTACCACACCAACGATCGCCTGCGGCGCGCGCTCGAGATGAAGTTGTTCGAAGATCAGAAGGACTCGATCAAGCTGTCGAGCTTCGTGTCGAACGTCATCGACAAGGAGACGCAGGACAAGATCGACATCATCAAGGGTCGCCTGATCAAGAACTACGGCTACAACGAGGCCAGCGCGACCGACGTGCTCGCCTTCGTGGCCTCGATCTTCGCTCGCGGCGACGTGAAGGACTGAGCGATCACGGGGGGCGCCCCTCCCCGTGGATTGGGGGTGTGCCCCCTTTCGCGTGGGAAGCGTTGGCGCCCCTTCCTGGCATCGCCTCGATCGGAATGGCACGTTTTCGACATGCACATTGACCTTGGGCAGCTAGCCATGGCCGGGCTCGTCGTGGACTTGTCCCGAGACAAGCACCTCGGGGACAAGGTCGTGGTTCGCGCGACCGAGCGCTTGTCCGGCAAGCTCCTCTCGGACTCACAAGGTTTCGAGATCGACGAAGTCAGCGCGCCAGGAGTGCTGCTCGATCTGATGCAGCTCACCTTCGGTAGCCTGACGCTGCTCTCCAAGGGCGAGACCAAGTTTGAAGGCCTGACCGCCGCGCTCGGCACGCGCACGGGCGAGCTGACCGGGCGCATCGTGTCGTGGCGCACCCATGCCGCCGAGCTCTCCGTGCACATCGGTGCGCTCACCATCAGCGCGCAACTCGAGGCCGACGAGCTGGCGCTCGATCTACGGGGCTCGGCGGGCACGGTGCAGGCCGCGCGCGCGACCTTCCGAAACCTGGTGGTGGAGTCCGCGGGCGCCGTGCGCATCATGGTGCCCGAGCTGCACAGCGAGGCCCTCAAGATCGGCTGGGGGGATCCCTCATTCAAGCTGAGCTTCCGGCACGCACAAGCCTCGGAGCTCGAGCTCACGCGTGCCAGCATGCAGCTACGCGGCACCGGCGTCGCGCTCTCGGACGTGGAGTACCACGCGGGCGCCCTACAGGCTGGAAGCGGCGAGCTCGCGCGGGTGGAGGGCAACCTGACGCTCGCGAAGGACGAGCCCGCCAAGGGCGCGCCCGCACCCGCGCCGCGTCCTTCGGATTCCGCTTCTGCACAGCCCCTCTGGGATCGGGCCCTGCTCGATCATCTCTCGGGAAACCTGAACGTCGACGTGGAGCTGGATCTGGCCGTGCCGATCATCGGACGCCGCCGTGCTACCCACGAGCTGCGTGTTCCCATCGAGGATGGGAGCGTCGATTACCGGGTGCTCGAGAGCGGGCTCTCGCGGCTCGAAGATTCGCTCCTCGACTTCGCGGTGCGCGACGGCGCGCTCGTGCTCGAGGTGGGCATCCCGCTCGTGGGCGTGCGAGGGCGCGGCAAGCCGCTGGTGTTCTGGGACCTGAGCCCCGAGGACTACCTGCTCGCCGAGCGCAACCGTGTGCGCCTCGCCGTGCTCCCCACGGTGCGCGGCACCAGCGCGCGCCAGAGCGAGCCCCCGCCGGATCCGAGCTCGAACGGCGGTTCGCGCTTCGCGTTGCGCCACATGACCCTCGCCAACATCGACACGAACCTCAGCCTGCGCCCACAGGCCGAGCCCATGGACGCCGCGCTGCGCGAGCTGGTGGTGGGGGCGCTGCACATGCAGGGCACCATTCATCACGATCCGGAGTCGCCACCGCGCGAGGGCGTCTTGCGCATCGACGCGGACAAGGTCACCGCCACGCTCCACGCGCTCCCCGTCGGTCGCGACGCCCTGAGCGGGAGCACGCAGCTCGCGCGCATCGAGGACGCGACCCTGCGCTTCGAAGGCACGCGCCTGGTCCAGGTCACGCTCGCCCTCACCGAGGTCGCCATCGAGACGCTCGCGCTCGCCCCGACGCCCCCGCCTTGACCTTCCGTTCTAAGCCTTGGCGTAGCCCATCACGCGGTACACCACCCGCCCGAAGAGCTCGCGAAGCACCTGCTCCGAGGTGCTCAAGAAGCTCGCGCGCGGGTAGAGAAGACTCCAGAGCTGCCTGCCGTACGCAACCCGACGGTAGTCGCAAGGGAGCACGTCCGGCTCGAGGCCGACTGCGCGCATGCACTCCAGCGCCCGCTGCATGTGCGCCGCGCTGGTCACGAGCAACAGGCGTTCGAGCTTGTTCGCGCGCACGATGTCCGCGACCTCTTGGGCGTTCTGCCGCGTGTTCACGCTAGAGCGCCCCAACAACAATCGCTCCCGGTCGATGCCCAGCTGCCTCAAGAACTCCGCCGCCACATCCGCCTCCACCATTCCGCGGGTGCCGCCCGCGGAGATGATCCCCAGCCGCGCCTGCCCAATGCGCAAGAGCTCGTAGGCGCGGATCACGCGCTCGCCGCTCTCCGACAGCGCAAAACGCCCATTGTCTTCGAGGCTCATGAAGCCTCCGAGCACGATCACCGCGTCGTACTTCTGCTGGGGGCGAAATGGAGTGCCATCGTGGCGCTCGGCGTAGGCGCTGAGCTCGGCTGCGACGAAGGGGGTCGCGAACAGGTAGGACAAGAGAAACGCGATCGCCCCCAAGCTCCACGCTCGACGCGCCTGTCCACGCCGAGCGAAGTAGGCCGCGACCAGGGCGCAGAGCAGGGAGACGCAGAAGGGCGAGAAGAAGAGGTCGAGGAGCTTGGAGAGCTGGAAGAACACGGACCCCCCAGTCTAGGGGGGCCTGATGCGCCAGGCGAACCACCGGCGCGAGCTCTCGGGAGAGCGAAATGAGCCCCACAGAAAAGCCCTGAAAGGCGCCCGTGAGCGCCGCGCACCCGGCAGCGTCCGCCGCCCGTCTCGACGAGTTGCGCGCCTGCCCAAGGCGCGACACCATACCTAAAATATAGAACGAACGTTCGGTTTCAGAAGCGGGCCATGGATGGCCCATCGAGTGCGAGGCCCGTCGCGTCCGCGCGTGACGGGTCCACGGCTTTGCGCGCGGGCCGGAAGCGCCCGCTTCGACCACGAATACGAGGAGACAGCATGTCAGCGCCCTATGAACTGCGAGGCAGCGTGGCCGTCATCACGCTCAACAATCCCCCGGTCAACGGCTTGAGCCACGCGTTGCGTACGCAGATCGTCGCGGGCATCGACGCGGCGCGGGCGGACAGCAAGGTCCAGGCGGTGGTGCTGATCGGCTCCGAGCGCGCCTTCTCGGGCGGTGCAGACATCAAGGAGTTCGGCACGCCCAGGGCGTTCGCCGAGCCCAACTTGCACACCGTGATCGAGATCGTGGAGGCGAGCCCCAAGCCCGTGATCGCGGCCATCGGCGGCGCCTGCATGGGGGGCGGTCTCGAGCTGGCCCTGGGCTGTCACTACCGGGTGTCGCTTGCCGACGCGCAGATCGCGCTGCCCGAAGTGAAGCTCGGCATCTTGCCCGGCGCGGGCGGCACCCAGCGCCTGCCCCGTGTGGTGGGCGTGGAGGCGGCGCTCAACATGATCGTGTCGGGCGAGGTCGTGCCCGCGCAGAAGCTCCAGGGCACGCAGCTGTTCGACGAGGTGCTCTCGGGCAACCTGCTCGAGGGCGCCGTGGCGTTCGCAGAAAAGGTGGTCGCGGAGAAGCGCCCGCTCAAGAAGGTGCGCGAGATCAAGCTCAGCTACCCCGAGGCCGACGGCTACTTCCAGTTCGCCCGCAACACCGTGGGCGCGATGTCCAAGAACTTCCCGGCGCCGCTCAAGTGCGTGGACGCGGTGGCCGCCGCGGTCGGTAAGTCCTTCGACGAGGGCCTGCGCATCGAGCGCGACCTGTTCGCCCAGCTGGTGCAGACCGACGAGTCCAAGGCGCTGCGCCATGCCTTCTTCGGGGAGCGCGCGGCCTCCAAGATCGCCGACGTGCCCGAGAACACCCCGACCCGGCCCGTGAACAAGGTGGGCATCATCGGCGCGGGCACCATGGGCGGCGGCATCGCCATGAATTTTTTGAGCGCGGGCATCCCGGTGACGCTGCTCGAGGTCAAGCCCGAGGCGCTCGAGAAGGGCGTGGGCACCATCCGCAAGAACTACGAGAACTCGCTCAAGAAGGGCAAGCTCACGCAGGAGAAGCTCGACAAGGCGATGGGGCTGCTCAAGCCCACGCTCGCGTACCAAGACCTCGCCGATTGCGATCTCGTGATCGAGGCCGTGTTCGAGAACATGGAGGTGAAGCAGAAGGTGTTCACCACGCTCGACGCGGTGGTCAAGCAGGGTGCGATCCTGGCGAGCAACACCTCCACGCTCGACATCAACCAGATCGCGAGCTTCACCAAGCGCCCAGAGAGCGTGCTGGGCTTGCACTTCTTCAGCCCGGCCAACGTGATGAAGCTGCTCGAGGTGGTACGCGGCGAGAAGACGGCCAAGGACGTGCTGGCCACGGTGATGCAGCTCGCCAAGAAGATCAGAAAGACCGCGGTGGTCGCGGGCGTGTGCGACGGCTTCATCGGCAACCGCATGCTGCACGCGTACTTCCGCCAGGCGGATCTGTTGGTCGAAGAGGGTGCCACACCCTGGCAGGTCGACAAGGTGCTCGAAAAGTTCGGCATGGCCATGGGCCCCTTCCGCGTGGCCGATCTCGCGGGCCTCGACATCGGCTGGCAGATCCGCAAGGCGCGCGCTGCGCAGCATCCGGAATCGCTCAAGCCCCACGTGGCGGACGGCCTGTGTGAGCAGAACCGCTTCGGGCAGAAGACGGGCGCCGGCTACTATCGCTACGAGGCGGGCCGTCGCGATGCCATCGCGGACAGCTTCACCGATGAGTTGATCGTGAAGTTTCGTGAGCAGAACGGGATCAAGCCGCGCAAGATCAGCGACAAGGAGATCCTGGAGCGCTGCGTGTACGCGCTGGTGAACGAGGGCGCGCGCATCCTCGAGGAGAAGATCGCGCAGCGCGCCTCCGACATCGACATGGTGTACCTCACCGGCTACGGCTTCCCGCTGTTCCGCGGTGGCCCCATGCTCTACGCGGACAGCCAGGGCCTGTACCGCGTGGCGCGCGCGCTCGAATCCTACAAGGCTCAGACAAGCGACAAGTTCTGGGAGCCCGCCGATCTGATCAAGAAGCTCGCTGCCGAGGGTAAGTCCTTCAACGGCTGAGAATCGAAACCCGCAAATCCCAAGATTTCCTTCTCACCTTTTGGAGAGCTCAAGATGACCGATGCAGTGATCGTTTCCTACGCACGCACAGGCCTCGCGAAGTCCTGGCGTGGTGCACTCAACATGACCCACGGCGCCACCATGGGTGGCCACGTGGTGAAGGCCGCCATCGAGCGCGCGGGCGTCGAGCCCGGCGAGATCGACGACGTGCTCTTTGGTTGTGCGTTCCCGGAAGGCGCAGATGGCAGCAACATCGCGCGCCAGATCGCGTTGCGCGCGGGCCTTCCGGTGAGCGTCTCGGGCGCCACCGTGAACCGCTTCTGCTCCTCGGGCCTGCAGACCATCGCCATGGCTGCGCAGGCCGTGATCGTCGACAAGTCTCCGGTGATGGTCGCCGGCGGTGTGGAGTCCATCTCCTGCGTGCAGAACCAGATCAACCAGCACATGTTCACCGAGAGCTGGCTGCGCGAGAACAAGCCCGCCATCTATTGGCCCATGCTGCAGACCGCGGAGACGGTGGCCAAGCGCTACAACATCCCGCGCGAGCGTCAGGATCAGTACGGCGCGCAGAGCCAGCAGCGCGCCGCGGCCGCGCTCGCCGCCGGCAAGTTCAACGACGAGATCGTTCCCTTCAAGACCATCGCTGGCGTGGCCGACAAGGCGCTCGGCATGATCACCAAGGAAGTGGTGCTCGACCGCGACGAAGGCATCCGCGCCGACAGCACCTATGAAGGCGTCGCCAAGATCAAGCCCGCCGTGCCCGGCGGTGTGATCGCGGCCGGTAACGCCAGTCAGTTCTCGGACGGCGCCGCGGCGGTAGTGGTGATGGACGGAACCCTGGCCGCCAAGCGTAACATCAAGCCGCTCGGCGTGTTCCGCGGCTTCGCGGTGGCGGGCTGCGAGCCCGACGAGATGGGCATCGGTCCGGCCTTCGCGGTGCCCAAACTGCTGCAGCGTCACGGCCTCAAGGTCGAGGACATCGGCCTGTGGGAGCTCAACGAGGCCTTCGCGGTGCAGGTGCTCTACTGCGTGGACAAGCTCGGCATCCCCATGGACCGCCTGAACGTCAACGGCGGCGCCATCGCCGTGGGCCATCCCTACGGCGTGTCGGGCACGCGCCTGACGGGCCACGCGCTCATCGAGGGTAAGCGCCGCGGCGCGAAGTACGTGGTGGTCACGATGTGCATCGGCGGCGGCATGGGCGCGGCCGGCCTGTTCGAGGTGGTCTGAGCGTCGCCTGAGTACGGGGGTCCGGCGAGCGGTTCGCGCGAGGCGAGCGCCGCCCCGATCGAGTTCGCAGATGTGCAAATTACCCGCGAAGGTGCCCCCTGCGCGATCACTCGTTCGCGATGAGCCCCGCGCACGAACAGTCCGGAGCGAGCCGGGAGTCAGGTCGTCGTTCACACGACTGAACATGGCCACGAGCGTCGAGTCCGATTCGG
>JBIQKA010000013.1:0-87034 GCA_044507075.1 Myxococcales bacterium | reverse complement strand
CGAGCTGGTTGATAGTCGGCATCGTTCCTCAGTTTTTGCGTCGGATGCGCGGTTTCCTCCGCGCGCGAGCAAATGTTTTGGCGCACAAAGGCGCACCCCCGGTGTCGGGGAGGCGGAAGATTAGCGATCGAGCCCCCACTGTCAAGACTCGTACGCCATTTCCTAGATCAGGCTTGCTACCCCGCGGCGGGCGTTGGACCGGAAGTGCGCGGCCCCAGGAGCATGGTCCCAGCTGTCGATCCGTTCAGGTCAGAAGTCGGTGGGGAGAATCTGCGTGGCCCGGTCGACCGGGGGCTCGCTCCGCGTGGGGCTCGCGAGCGGGGGGCGCGGAGCGATCCGCCGGCGGCGCTTGGGCTCAGTCGGAGGGGGTTCCGCGAGTGCGCGGCTCCCGAGGGCGGGACGTTCCTGGGCGCCGCCCGGCGTGGGAGCGACCTCGATGGCGGCTTCGGCGGGGGCGGGGCGCGGGGGCTCCGCGGCAATGTTGGGGCCGGACGCGGAAGCGCCGCTTGGAACCGACGCGGCGGTGGGCGCGTCCCAGGCCCCGGGGGAGGCCTCGACCGGGGTGCGCCACTTGCGAATCAGGAAGGCCATCAGCAGCAATCCGACGAGCCCGCCGATCCAGAGGCCCCGGCGCTTCGCGCGGGGCCGAAGGGCGTACGGCGTCGCGAGCCAGCGCTCGATCGCCTGCATGAAGCTGTCGACGTCCGGGTAGCGGCGCGCGGGATCGCGCTCCAGGGCCTTGGCGATGAGCTTGTCGAGCGCGGGATCCACCTCGGGCAGGTACCTCGCGAGCGGGGTGGGCGCCTCGGTGGCGAGCTTGATCAAGAGCTCGTGATCGTTCTTGGCCTGGTAGGGGCGCTCGCCGCTCAAGCTTTCGTACAGCACCACCCCGAGCGCGTAGATGTCCGCGCGCGCGTCGACGTTGCTCTCTCCGCGCAGCTGCTCGAGCGGCATGTAGACCGGCGTGCCGATCACATAGCCGTTGCGCGTGATGGTGGTGTGGCGAGCCTCCTCGCCCTCGCGGTCCACGAGGCGTGAGACGCCGAAGTCGAGCACCTTGGGCAAGGGCGCCGCGTTCTCGCCGGTGCGCGCGAGGAAGATGTTGTCAGGTTTGAGGTCCCGGTGCACGACGCCCTGCTTGTGGGCCTCGGCCACGCCGCGCATGGCCCCGAGGACGACGTTCAGCGCCTCCCCGGGGGGCAGGACCCCTCGCTTCATGCGCTGCCCGAGCGACTCGCCGTGCAAGCGCTCCATCACGAGGTACGGCGCGCGCTCGCCGTGCACGTCGTAAACATCCACCACGTTGGCGTGGCGGATCCGTCCGGCAGCCTTGGCCTCGCGGACGAAGCGCGCAGCTCGCTCCTCGCGCTGCCGCTTGCTGCCCTCGAGCTGGCGCAGGTACTTGATGGCGACTTCCTTGCCGGTGCGCACGTTACGCGCCGCGTAGACGACCCCCATGCCGCCCATCCCGAGCACTGCCTCCACGACGTAGCGTTCGTCGATGACGTCCCCCACCTTGGGCAACAGGTGCGGAGCGTGCTCCCCGATCTCGACGCTCGGAGCGGGGCTGCCGTTCGGCACGTCGATGGTCGGCAACGACTGCAAGTCCGGTGAGCGCACGTGGGCGACGGCCCGCAGGAGCGAGTCCACCGACTCCTGCGACCCCTCGGAGGGCTCGCGCTCTCGATCGCTCCCGTTCACCCTAACCTGCCGCCATTCTGGGTGGAATCGCCCATGACGAGCTGACATCTTGGACAGCGTTTCGAGCCCACCATGGTCGACGAAGACGCTTTCCGCGCGCTACTTCAGGCGAGAGACTACGATGCAGCGCTGACGCTGACCATCCGTAGCTACGGTCCCGAGCTCTTGGGCTGGATGGAGGCGCAGCTCCGGGATCAGAGCCGGGCTCGCGAGGCCTTCACCTGGTTCGCCGAGGACTTGTGGCGCAGCCTGCGTGCATTCCGCGGGGAGTGCTCGGCTAGGACCTGGGCCTACGCCGTGGCGCGACGCAGCGTGAATCGCTACCGCGCCCGGGGTCAGGCCACCCCCTACGAGGCGTTGAAGTTGTCGGCCATCAGCCGCGCTTCGGCCCTGATGGTAGCCCCACTCACGCCCGATTCTCGTCACGCCACTGAGCGGCGGCTGGAGTTGATCGAGCGGCTGCGAAGCGAGCTCTCGGAGGAAGACCAGGCCTTGCTCACCTTGCGCATCGACAAGGGGCTGAGTTGGCGGGAGGTCGCGATCGTGTTGCGATACGAGGGAGAGCTGCCGAGCGAGGACGAACTCACCCGTGAAGAGGCCCGCCTCCGCAAGCGCTTTCAGCTCGTGAAGGCGCGGCTTCGAAAGCTCGCCCTCGAGAGTTCCGAATAGCCGGGGGGCGGTGCACCTCAGAATCAGAACCGGCCGCTGAGGCCGAGGCTGGCTCCGCGTGCAGAGGCCTCCACCCGTGGGGTGAGGCTCGTCCGGTTCCATAGCCACAGACCGGCGGCGGCCGCGGCGCTGGTCCCCGCCACCACCACCGCGGCCGTGGTCGAGGCCTCGAACGTGGACAGCCGGGCCTTGCGCAGCTCATGGTCGCGCTCTTCAATCGTGCAGCCGCCGGCGGGGTGCTCTCGGCAGCTGTCCGCGATCACCTCCACACGGCGATGGGCACCGAACCAGAGCCCGCTGGCCGCGAGTGTGGCAGCCCCCGCTGTGCCCAGGAGGATGAAGCTCGCGATCCGGCGGCGTCGGATCTTCGTGAGCGCGCGCGGCGTGAGCACGGGCGCGGACAAGGCCTGGACGCGCTCGGCGTCTTTGCCGGCGCCCGCGATCGGAGCCTCGACCAGCGCCGCGGACGTGGGCCTGGGTGCGAGCGAGATGTGGAGTGCCTCGCTGGCGCCGGGCGTGGCTCTCAGCTCCAAGTGCTGGGGTTGGTAGTTTTCGGCTTGAATGTCCAGCGTGTGCGTGCCGGGAAGCATCCATCGTGGCGCTGCGGACACCGCCATCGGGGGGCCGCCGTCGAGCGACAGCAGCGCGCTCGGTGGTTCGACGCTGATACGATAGGCCGCGACGCGGGTCCGGGCGCGCGCGAGCAGCTCTTCGACGGCGTCGCGGAGCTCGGCGTCCAGGGGTCGCTCGGGGTGATCGAGCGAGGCCTCCAAGTAGCCTATGGCCTCGATCACGCGGCCTTCCTGGAACGCCGCGACCCCCATGGCGCGCAGCGTCCTGGCGTTCGGGTAGAACGCGTGGGCGGAGGCGAAGAGCTCGTAAGCGCGCGCGAAGTCTCCCTTTTCCTGTGCCGCGATGGCTGCGCGCACGAGCTCCTCATAGCGTGCCGAGGCGCCCTCCTGGGCCGAGGTAGTGGACGGAACGAACGCCGAGGCGAGCATGAAGACGAAGGCGAGGCAGCGGAGGAGGAGCACGTCGGGGCGAGCGGGTCCGAACCACGTGCCGGCGCGATCACCACATGCCAGCCTCTTCACATTCGGACCACGAGCGTCTCCATCTCTCACACCCCTGTGTTCTTCAGGAAGGTCTCGCGTGCAGGACTCACGTAGTGCGCGTTTCACAAGTCCTCGGTCGGAGCGTGTCGGCGCGGAAGGGAGGTCCGTCCGCCGACGAGGTTCCGGATGGCGAGGCAATGCCTTACTCTTGCTGGCCCTCGTCGCAAGCGCTTGCCAAATCAACATCAATGGGGTTCCCCTGGCGCAAGGTCGGGACCTACCCGATCACGAGCGCGCCGACGCCGAGCCAGCCCACGACGCTGAGGTAACTCCGTCGGACGGAGCCGTCGAGGGTGAGGGCGCTCCGGATGCCGAGCAGCTCAGCGATGGCGGAGATGGATCCGATGCAGCGCGCGCGTTGCGCCACCCGAGCTGTCAGCAAGCCAGCACCGCGACTGATCTCACCTCCCTGTTGGTGGATACCGATGCGCGCGGACGACCCAGCTTCGACTGGTGGCGGGACCTGAGCTGTGAGGAGGTCGCGGGCCATGAGACCTGCACGTTGGACCTGAATGGCCGCAGCGCTCGCTGCGAAGGCTGCCTCCGCAGCGCGGACGACGCCGACGTGGGCCTGTGCGTGAAGGAGCCGAGTCCCTTGTTCTGCGACGACACCCCGAACCATGGCGTAATCGCCCTGGCCTCCAAGGCGTGCCTGTTCTGCGGGGACAATCGCCTGCACCGATACGCCTGCTGCCATCAAATCGAGGGATTTGATTGCCGCAGCTGGCCGTTTCCAGGCAATAGCGGGCCCCAGGGCCTGTGTGCGCGACACGCAGATTGCGAGCCGGGCCTGATGTGCAAAACCGGCGCGCTCGGACGCTTCGCCACCTGCATGTGCCCGGAGACGGAGCAGCACGAATTCACCGAGTGCCCCCTCTGGACCCAATCGGACCCCTTTTGATGCGTCTTTCTCTTTCCCTGCCCACCCTGACCTTGCTCGCGAGCGCCTGCTTCGAGTCCACTTTCACGGGCCCACCCATGCCGGACGCGGCGATGGAGGCGGAGACGGGCGATGACATGTCCTCCGAGGAGGATCGCTCGCCCGCCCCGGAGCCGAGGGTCGATGGCCATGTGCCCGATGGTGATGTGCCCGATGCAGAGCAGTCGCCCCGCGAGGACGACTCGGGCGTGCTCCCCGACGGCGGGCCGCTCGATGGGGACGCTGGCGATGCCGCAGCGGAGCTGCCGCCGCTCCACGCGAGCTGCCAGAGCCGCGCGCCCGCCGTGCTGCCCTCCGAGATAGTGTTCGCGGAAGACTCGGAGGACACCTACGGGTCCTGGAGGTCGCTGCCTTGCGACGACCTCGAGGTCGAGATGTACAGCGATCCGTTCAACGCGTGCGATGACACAAGTGCCTGCTTCTACGACGCCGACGGGTGCGCGCAGTTCGCGTCCGGCGGGCCCGGTCTGTGCATCCCCACCTGGGAGGATGGACCTGGCGAGATGCCCTGGCTGGTGAACGACCACGGAACTTGCGGCGTCGCGCTGCCCGCCGCCGCCAAGCGCGCGGCTTGCTGTCTCGGGCTCGTCGACTGCCAGGCCGCGCCCAAGGGGCCTGGCGGAGACTGCCTGCATCACACGGATTGTCAGCCGGGCCTGGTATGCGTGGGGCAACCCGAGTGGTTCTACGGGATCTGCGCGTGCCCAGGGGTGCAGCCGAGTGCGCTGTCGTTCAACCAGTGCGCCAAGGCGTGGGAGCCCCTGAAGTGGGGAGCGAGCCCGCCCTCGCTCGGAGAGGGCGCATGCCAGCCCGGCGCGAGCCCAGGCTGGGTGGAGGAGGTCGTGGCCTCGGGGCGCTTCGAGAGCCTTGCGGCGACCGAGTTCCAGGGCGAGATCTATGTGCTGACCTCGGTCCCGTCGTTCATGGACGGCACGTTCCTGCATACGCGGAACCTCGATGGCGCCTGGGCACACACCATGCTCGATGAACGGCAGGCCTCCGGTGTCGCCATCCATGCGGGCGCGGACGGTGCGCTGCACGTAGCGGCCTGCATGAAGAACCAGCTGTTCGCAGACATCGACGCGTTCAGCGCGCCCCTGATCGATGACGGCTGCGTGACATTGAATCAGGCACTCGACGAGAGCGGCGAGCCGGTCATCGTCTACAACGCGTTCGGCACGACGACCGCCAAGCTCACACGCCACGCCTCCGGAGGCTGGCTCGGCCCGGTCACCGTCGGCACCGCGGGCCAGAACCAATTCGCGCCCACGGTCGGCATCGACGGCGACCACGACGTGCACGTCTGGTACGGCGGCGGCCATCACGCCGTGGTCCGCACAGGCGTGACCCTGCACAGCAACGAGGAGGCCCTGCCCTCCGCCTACGAAGCCCACCTGACCGAGGGCGGCGGCGAGCTCTTGGTCGCCTACACGGACACCTTCGATCTCATGCAGACGCTGCGCGTGCTGCCGGTGAACGACCCGGACGCGCTGCCGGAGGAGGCCTGGGTTCAGGATCAGGCAGGCTTCCAAGAGGAGCCCCTCGAGCCGCGCATCGTGTACGCGCCCGACGGCGAACCGGCCATCGCGCACCGCACGCCGGCCGGCATCACGCTCTCGAAGCGCTCGGCGGGGCAGTGGAGCTCGGAGCGCGTGGTCGCGGTGGCGAGCCAACCGGAGCGAAACCTGAGGCTGCTCTTCGATAGCTCGGGAGAGCCGCACATCTTCTACTCGGTCGACACCAACTTCACGCTCGACCAGGAGCTGCGCCACGCCTACCGCGGGACTTGCCCCGCGCGCTGAGACGCTGACCAGGCTGGTCGCGGCGGTCCCTTGAGCGTGTCCGGGTTCGTGCAGCACGCGGTCGCCATCTCACTCGCCGATTGAGCGACGGCCCTTAGAAGCGGAGCACCGGGACGCCGCCGCTCGCCGAAGGGGCCGCCTTGTGCTGTTGGCGGAGCCAGCGATCGAGATCGGGTGGGAGCTTGCGCGGCTGATAGTGCACGCGCTCCGGCACGAAACGCACGTGCGCGTCGATGATGCCGACCAGGGCCAGGGTCACGAACACCGTGAACGAAGCGATGTTCGCCGTGCGCCAGGCGGTCTCGATGGATTGGGCCGAGCGGATCTCCGTCGAGCTCGGCTGATCGTCCGAAAGGCGCTGGTGCGCCACGTAGCTCACGACGCTCGAGACGGCCGCCAACCCCTGCAACATGCCGAGGGCGGTACCGAGGCCCTTGTCCCCGTTTTGAAACTGGCCCACCCCGAAGGGCACGCTGGCGATCCAACGACTGTTGCGCTCGCGGCTCTCTCCCGAGGAGGCCAGAGAGCGCAGGCGCGCCAGGTTCTCGGTGCGCAGGCGCTCGGCTTCGCGCACGGCCTCCTGCGCCCGTCGCAGCGCCTCCTCCTCGGCCCGAATGCGCTCGGCCAGCTCCTTGCGCAGGGCCTGTTTCACCTGCTCGAACTGCGTGAACACCTCGGTCGGAAACGCGAGTGGATCGAGCGCGTAGCTCGGCTCCTGCTGGAGGAGCAGGCGGAACTGGGTGCGCGCCTCGGCTTCGGCGCCCATGAAGAGCAGGCTCGCGGCCAGGTACTTGCGGGACTCGAGGACCAACAGCCGATCGGCCAAGCGCGGCGGCTCGGTCCCCACCAAGAGGCGAAAGGCGTCCACGGCGCGCGCGTAGCTCTGTTGGTCATAGAGAGAGCGCGCCGCCTCGAAGTCCGACAGATCATCGGCGCGCACCGGCGCTGGCAGGGACCAAACGCTCGCGGCGCACAGCGCTCCCGCGAGCGCCCACATCACGACCACGGCGCGCAGGCCGCGCCCGAATCTGCGCGCGGGCGTGCGCTGCGCAACCCGCAAGTCAAGCGATGCCCTTGGGCCTGGGCGAGCGAGAAGCGAGTAATTGCGCAAATCAGGGAGCTGCACTGGGTTTGAGGACCACGTCGAGCTGGGTGACCTGCCCCGCCCGCAGCTGAATAGATCCTGTATAGGCTTCGCGACCCGGAGCTGTCACGGAAATCCTGCGCCGCTCGTTGTACGAGCGCAGGATGGGCACATTGATCAAGCTCCGCGTGCGTCCCACCGCGGCCCCGTCGTCGATCTGAACGTCGGCAGGCACGTCGCTCACTACGTACACACGCGCCGGGCGGAAGGGAAGCTTGGCAGCCACCACCGTCTCCCCGGGGCCCGGCGGAACCTCGATCTCCACCACGCGCTCCTCGCAGCAGTCGTGGGCGCCGATGAAGCGGAAGCTATGGGGGCCGGCGGGGAGCTCGATCATGCGGAAGGAGGGCCCGAAGTGGCGCGGCGGCTGGCCATCCACACTGATGCTCACATTTGCCGGATCGGGGTCGAAGCGCACCGTACGCGGTCCCCCGGGCACGGCCGCGGAGCGCTCGCGGGACGCGCGTGCGACCGCCGCCTGGCGTCGGACGGGTTCGGCGGCAGCCGCGGCCGGTTGGAGATCGGGCGAGCGCGCGGCGAGAGGGGGATCGGGCGAGCTGGGATCGGCCGAGGGGGCAGGCGGGCTGCGCCGCTCCGGGTTCTTCGTGAGCTCGGGCTGGAGCGCCGGTTCGCTCGGCGCGCTGGCTGCGGCGCGATCTCCGCTCACCTCCGAACGGGGCACGAAGGCGACCCACAGGGTCGCGACCAGGGACACCATCAGGGCGAAGACCGCAGCGCGCCCGTAGATGCGCCGCTTGGCCGCCCGATCGAGTGAAGCCAAGAGGCGCAGCCCCTCCGGGTGACCGTCCTGCAGCGCGAGCACGCGATCGAGGACCGGGATCGCCCGAGCGCGGTCGCGGGCTGCCACGGCCTTACGCGCTTGGTTAAGCAGCGCCTCCAGCACCACGCCGTTCAGGCGCTGGGCCTCCGCCTCCGGATCGCGCAGGTATGCCTCGAAGATCGCGCGCCCGTCGTCGATGCCGAGTTCGCGCAAGTAGCGCTCGAGATCGAGCGCCAGCTCCTCCGCGGTCTGGTAGCGGTCCGCCGGCGTCTTGGCCATGCAGCGCACGATGATCTCCCGCAGCGCCCCGCCGATGGTGGGGCGCAACACGAGCGGATCGGTCGGGGTGGCGTCGACGACGCGCTTGAGCACCTGGTGCGGGTTCTTGCCGGTGAACGGCAGGCTGCCGGTGGCTAGCCAATACAGGATGGTGCCGAGCGCGAAGATGTCGCTGCGTGCGTCCGTGTCGCCGCCCTCGACCTGCTCCGGCGCCATGTGCGCGGGCGAGCCCAGGATCTGCCCGGTGGCGGTCATGGCGGACATCGTGGGATCGAGCATGTCCGCGATGCCGAAGTCCGTGAGCTTGACCATCTTCGACTCGTGCAAGAGCACGTTCTCGGGCTTGACGTCGCGGTGGATGATGCCCTCGGCGTGGGCCGCGGACAGCGCGCGCGCCAGCTCCACGCCGATCGCGGCCGCGATCTCGGCGGGGACCACGCCCACCTTGTCCAAAAACCCCCGCAGCGTGGGCCCCGTAAGGAGCTCGGTCGCGATGTAGGCGTTCTCGGACTCGTTCCCGCTGTAATCGTAGATCTCGAGGATCGCCGGATGCTTGAGCCGCGCGACCGCACGGGCTTCGCGCGAAAACCTCACCCGCGCCTGGGTCGTACCGCGCAGGTGCGGGTGCATGACCTTGACCGCGACCCAACGATCGAGCCGCGTGTCGCGGGCGCGATAAACCGTCGCCATGCCTCCATGGCCGATCTCGTCGGTGATGTCGTAGCGGTCGATGCGAGGAAGCACGGCGTTTCCGTGGAAGTGTAACCCGCTGGCCCCTCCCTTTACACGACTTGGGGACCTGGGTACATCCCGTAGGTGTTCCTCACCCCGTGTCAGCTCGGCCTCTCTCCGCTCGAGGCGGCCCTGCGGCTAAAGAGCGAACCAGGACTCGCGTGGCTGGATGGTGGCCTGACTCACGGCGACGAGGGTCGCTTCTCCTTCGTGGGCTGCCGCCCGATCGCGGTGGTGGAGCGCTACGCGAACGACCCCTCCCCGCTCGCTGCGCTGGATGACCTCGAAAACGCCTCGGATCGGCGCGCAAGCCTCGCGCCGGGCCACGGCTACAGCCCGGGCGATGTGCCCGCCTGGATCGGGCACGTGGCGTACGACGCGCGTGCGTTCGGCCCCCGACGCGCGCTCGCGTTCCCTGTGCCCGTGGTGCGCTTCGCGCGTTACGACGCGCTTTTCATGTTCGACCATGAACGCTCTGCTGGCTTTCTCGTGGGCGACGGCCCAGAAAGCTGCGCCGCCTTGGACGCTCTGCTCGCGCGCCCCTGCGCGTCGCCACGCGATCGCGAGGACGCGCTCGCCTTCGAGGTCGGGCCGCTGCAGGTCGGAGCCGCGGCGCGCCACGCGCAGAATGTACGTGCCGCGCTCGAGCAGATCACAGAAGGAAACGTCTACGAGGTCAACCTCGCGCGGCGCTATCACGCCCCCTTCCGGGGCAGCCCGCTCGGGCTCTTCCTGCGCATGCGCGAGCGGAGCCCGGTGCCCTTCGGATACTTCGTGGAGAGCACAGACCACGCGGTGCTCGGCCGGAGCATGGAGCGCTTTTTGCGCTTTCGGGCGCGTGACCGGGCGCTCTGGACCTCTCCGATCAAGGGCACCATCGCGCGCCAGGGCGACGGCGAGGCAGAGGCCAAAGCGCTGCTGACCAACCCCAAGGAGCACGCCGAGCACGCGATGGTGGTCGATCTGATGCGCAACGATCTGAGCCGCGTCGCCGTGGCGGGCAGCGTGCGGATCCGGGACCTCATGCGCGTCGTGCCCTTCGCGGGCCTTTCGCACCTGGTGAGCACGGTGGAGGCCACGGCGCGGGATACGCTCTCGTTGCGGGCGCTCCTGGAGGGCACGTTTCCGCCAGGGAGTGTGACTGGAGCGCCCAAGGAGAGCGCGGTGCGCCTGATCGACGCGCTCGAGGAGTTCCCGCGCGGGATCTACACGGGGGCCGTGGGCTACATCGATCGCGAGGGCGGCTGTTCGCTCGCGGTCGCCATTCGCACCGCCGTCACGCACGGAGGGCAGGTGGCGTACTTCGCGGGAGGCGGCATCGTGGCCGACAGCGATCCCGAGGCCGAGACGGCCGAGACCGACCTCAAGGCGCAGGTCTTCCTGCGATGCCTGTGAGCGCTTGGGGTCTTCCCCCCTCGGGCGCCCCATGCTGTCCGGTGACCGACCAAGCACGCTCCGCGCAGCGGGCTCAGCGCGCGCGCTCTGCCGCGAACAGCACGAAGATCTCGCGGTTGCCCTCCGGGCCCGGGACGCGCGACTCGGCGTGTCCAAGGCAGGCAAGTCCAAGTGTCTCCGCGAGAGACCGCACCTGCGCGAGCGCCTGCATGCGCAGCGCGTCGTCACTGACCACGCCCCGCTTGCCCAGGTTTTCGGGGCCCACTTCGAACTGCGGCTTCACCAGCGCGAGCAGGCGCCCGCGCGGTACGAGCAGACGCACGAGCGCAGGCAGGAGTTTGGTCAGACTGATGAAGGAGGCATCGACCAGGACCAAGTCGACCGCTTCAGGCAGCGTGCGCTCCCCGAGGTAGCGCCCGTTGACACCCTCCATGGAGACCACGCGCGGATCGCCTGCGAGCGACGGATGGAGCTGCCCATGTCCGACATCGACGGCGTAGCAACGCGCTGCCCCACGCCGAAGCACGCAGTCTGTGAAACCGCCCGTGGACGCGCCGATATCTGCGACCACGAGCCCCGCGGGGTCGAGCGCGAGATCCGCCAGCGCTCCCTCGAGCTTGAGCCCACCTCGGGATACGTACGGGTGATCGAACGCGACCTCGAACGGCCCATCGGGCTCCACCGGATCGCTCGCCTTGTGCACGACTTGGCCCGCGACGCGGACTTTGCCCGCTTCGATCAGCGCACGCGCTCGCGCCCGACTCGGGACCAGGCCGCGCGCCACGAGCACCCGATCGATCCGCTCGCGGGCCATGCGACTCAGAACGGAATGTCGTCGTCGTTGCCGCCGGCCCCGCCACCACCTTCGTAGTCGGGTCCGCTGTCGAAGCCGCCGCCGCCACCCTCGTAGCCGCCGCCACCGCCGCCGTAGCCGCCACCGCCACCGCCACCGTAGCCGCCACCGCCACCGCCACCGCCACGGGGACCGCCACCACCGCCCATGAGGCCGATGTTCTGCGCGTTGATCTCGGTCGAGTAGCGCTTGTTGCCGTCCTTGTCTTCCCAGCTTCGGGTCTGAATGCGACCCTCCACCCAGATCGTGCGGCCCTTGGAGAGGATCTTGTTCAGGGCCTCTGCGCGCTTGCCCCAGACCGTCACCGTGTGCCACTCGGTGCGCTCCTGACGCTCGCCCGTCTTGCCCGGATAGGACTCCGTGGTGGCCAGGCGGATACGCAGCACGGCCTGGCCGCCCTGCGTGAACTTGAGCTCCGGGTCCATGCCCAGATTGCCCACCAAGATCGCCCGATTCAGACCTTCCGCCATGGTGTTCCTCTTCTCTTACGTTTCAGTGCAGTCGCCTTCCCGACGCCCAATGAACTCGCTGCGCGCGAACCCCCCTGCACAGGCGCGCACCATAACATGGGAGGTCAAGCACGCGAGGGACAGGATGGTACGAACAGGGGGGATGAGCCGAACGCGCGGGGCGCCGGGACGCGCGCGGTCGCAGCCTACGAGAGCGCCTCTTCGTCACGCAGGACCAGCGCGAGTTCGGTGGCGATCTCGTCCATGCGGCGCGCCCTGTACTCGGGTCCGATCTCCCCGCGCGCGAGCTCCTGCTCGGTGAGCTGCGCCAGGGCCAGAAGCTCACGCTTGCGCGCAGCAATGAGGGCCTTGCGCTCGCCGCCGTCGCTGCCGGTCTTGAAGGCTAGCGAGAGGCCGATGGCCGCCGCCAGACAGGCCAGCGCGGTGGCGATCCAACGCCCGGGCCCCGGCCCCGGAATCCCCTCCAACTTGATCGTGAAGGACTTGAGCGGCGCGTCCTGCGGAGAGCGCTGGACCTGGGTGAAGAGCAGATCGCGCCCGTTGTCCTTCACGCGCTCCGCCTGCGGGAAATCGCTCACGCGCAGCTGCATCTCGTCAGAAGCCTCGGTGATGACGCGATAGGTGAAGGTACGAAACGGCTGCTCCACGGGGATGCGCGCGCGGGTTCCCTCTCGCGGGAGATCGTAGGACCAGCTCAGGGTCACGGAGCCGGGAGGGAGCGACCCACGCAGGCGGAACCCCTCGCCGGACTTGGCCTCGCCGCGCTGATCGGTCATCTGGTCTTGCCAGCTGAAGGCGGTGAACCCCTCGGGCAGACGCACGGGCAAGCCGTCCTGGGGTAGCACGAACACGTTCTCCCCCGCGTTCGCGATCCGCGCCTGCTGAATGATGTGCAGGCGATCGTCCCGCAGCTCCACCACCGTCTGCCCGATCACCTGAAAAATCATGGCGTCGTCCTGGGTGGTGGCGCGCAGCGGCACTTGCACGCGGTAGCCGCCATCCTGGGGAAGCTGAAACGGCGTGGAGCTGAACTTGGCCCCTCCGTAGACGACATTGACGCGATAGGCCTGCTGGGTTCCCACGGCCAGATTCTCGAACGTGTAGCGGCCATCGGCGCCGGTCTTTGCGCGCTGCTCCGAGCGCGCACCCAGGCTCGCCATCACGCCGAGCACGATCTCCATGTTGGGATAGGGCTGCCCGCGCGGGTCCTTGACCTCCACGACGATAGTGCCTGACGCGAGCTCGGGGGCGGGCTCCGCGCTGGGCAGCGCAGGCGGCGCGAGCGCGCTGTGCGGATCATGCCCATGATGGGCGTCGGCGGCCTCGGGCTCCGCGGTGGGTTGTGCGTGGGCGACGGCGGAGAACAGGAGCGTTAGCGCGAGCACGACCGGGGCGCGAAAGCGGCGCGTCCGCGCACGAACGAAACCAGGCTTCGTCACGGCTTTTCTCCCTCGAGCGAGGCCTCTTTCGGCGCGCTGGCCTTGGCCTTCTTGAGCTCACTCTCGATCAACGCATCTGCCTTGGCCCGATGCTCGCGGAGGTCGTCGTCCAACTGCTTGAGCACCCGGCGCGCGCGCGCGCGAAACTCGGCCTCGAGGCGCTTGTAGTCCTCCTCGGCGATCTTGCCCGCGTCGCGCTCGAACTCGAGATCCTTGAGGCTGCGCAGGATGTTGTCCTTCTCGCTGAGCAGCTCGGCGCGCCGGCGGACCGCCTCGCTCTGCGTCACCCACAGCCCGGTGTGGCCGCCGAACAAAGCCCGCAGGCTGCCCCACAAGAACCCGATCGCCACCAGCAGCGTGCCCCCGGCGAGCACGATGAATAGGATCGGCAGCACCGCTTTCATGTCTCGTCCAACCTCTTGAGCTCGGCGTCGAGCTCGCGATCCAGGATGTCGTCCACGGCGGGGGCAGACTCTGACGCGGCCACGCGGGACTGGGCCTCCTGATTGCGCTTCACCCACTTGCGCCCGAGGTACGCGATCCCGCCCGCGGCCACGACGAAGGCCGCGATCGGCACCGCCCACAGCGCCCGGTCGAGGCCCTGATCCCGCGGGATCGCGATCGCCTTGGCGCCATACTGCTCGGCGTAAGCATTCTGGATCTCGCTCACGCTCTTGCCATCGGCGAGCGCGCGCCGCAGCTCGACGCGCTTGTCCTCGGCCCAGTGGCAGATGCAGTTCGAGAGGGGCAGGCGCGCGCAGCCGCCGCACTGGCAGAGCACGCGCTCGAAGAGCTGGCGCTCCTCCGCGCTGTGCAGCTCCACGTGGCCGGCCATCAACGAGCTCGAGTCCTGCGCGAAGGCCGCAGTGGCGCCGCCGAGCGCGACCGTGAACACGACCAACCAGACGAGCCAGCTCGCCAGCGCGGGGCGAACCCCGGCGCTGCTGGCGGAGAACGGATCCCGCACTCCCTCGAGCAGCTCCCTGACCGACGGTGCGATCGCGATGAAGGAGCCCACGAGGAGCAAAACGCTCCCGATCCAGATCCAGAGCACGAGCGGGCGCACGATCACCCGGAAGATGCCCGTCTTGGTCTCGGGGTTCACCTTGCTCATGATCACGTAGACGTCGTCGATGAGCGTCGAGCGGATCGCCACCTCGGTCGTGGGCATGTCGGGGTGGGTCCGGTAGATGAACTTGGCAGGCGAGACGGTGCCCACCTCCTCGCCGTTCTTGAACACGGTGAGATCGGTGAAGATCATGCGCTTGTTGGGGTCGACCTCCATGCGGGGCCGGTCGTAGCGCAGCTCGTAGGAGCCCACGGTGAGGCGCTCGCCCTGCTTCAGGTTGGCCTCCTTCTCCACGTCGTACGCGGCGCCGGTGAAGCCGAGGTACATCAGCACCAAGCTCGCGTGCACGATGTAGCCGCCGTAGCGGCGCTTGGCGCGGGTGACGAGCTCGAACAGCGCCTTGAACACGCCCTCCCCTGCGTTCTTCATGCGCACGCGGGTGCCGCGCCAGAACTCCTGCGCGATCGTGCCGATCACGAACGAGCACATGAAGACGCTCACGCCCGGCGACACCCCGTAGATGGCGGCGAGCACGCGGCCGGTCATGGTGTCGTAGATGGCCTCGCTCGCGACATAGGGTGGAAAGCCGAGGCTCGCACCAAAGGTGACGTGAAGAACGGAGATCCCCGCCGCCGCGAGCACGGGGTTGCGGAACGCGCGCATCAGGTTCTTGCCGGTGGCGCGACGCCAGGAGATCAGCGGGCCCACCCCGGTTAGGAACATCAGCACCAGGCCGAGCGGCACCATCCATTTGTTGTAAAAGCCGGGGCCCACCGTCACGGTCTCGCCGCGGATCGCCTCGCTGATCAGCGGGAAGGTGGTCGCGATCATCACGAACACCATCATCCCGAGCAGCACCCAGTTCTGCAGCAGGAACGCGAACTCGCGCGAGAGCATGGAGTCGATGCGGTTTTCGGCGCGGAGCAGGGGCAAGCGATAGAGGATGAGCCCCAGGCACACCACACACAGGAACACCAGATACCAGACGAAGTAGATGCCGATGTCACTGCGCGCGAACGAGTGGACGCTGGCGATCAATCCGGCGCGGGTCAAGAAGGTGCCGAAGATGGTCAGGATGAAGGTCAGGCACATCAAGAAGACGTTCCAGACCTTCAGCATCCCGCGGCGCTCCTGGATCATCACCGAGTGCAGGTACGCGGTGCCCGTGAGCCAGGGCATGAAACCGGCGTTCTCCACGGGATCCCACGCCCAGTAGCCGCCCCAGCCGAGCTCCTCGTAACTCCACAGGCAGCCGAGCATGAGGCCGAACCCCAGGAGCACGAAGGCCACGATGGTCCACTTGCGCGCCGCGATGATCCACTCGTCGTTGAGCCGGCCCGTGATCAAGGCGGCGATGCAGAACGCGAAGGGTACCGTCCAGCTCACGAAGCCCGCGTAGAGCGTGGGGGGGTGGATCATCATCCAGTAGTTCTGGAGCAGCGGGTTCAACCCCTCGCCGTCGAGCGGCACGTTGGCTGCGGAGACCGAGAACGGATTGGCCGCGAACAGCATCAGCACAGTGAAGAAGCCCATGACACTGGCGAGCGTGGCGAGCACGTAGGGCTGAAGCTCGAGGTAGCGGTGCTTGAGCGAGCGCGTCAGGAGCGCGGTCCAGATCGCGACCAGGAACGTCCACCACAACAGCGAGCCGTCCTGGCCTCCCCAGAGCGCGGTGACCAGGTACCACCAGGGCATGGACCGGTCGCTGTAGCGCGCCACGTAGCGCAGGCGGAAGTCGTGGACCTGAAACGAGTAGGCGAGCAGAAGCACGCCCAGCCCCACGAGCGCACACGTCGCGTAGGTCGCATGACGTGCAGCGGGCAAGAGCTGCGTGCGACCCCGGCCGCTGGCCACCGAGACGGCGAACGCATATCCGGAAGCGACCAGGACTGCGCACAACACCGCAGTACCCAAACTCGGAATGTCGATCGTGGGCATGGAGGCGAGGATGATGCCACATCCCGGCGCTCGAGCGAGCCGGGGAGCGGGAAGCCAAGCCCGCCTGGAACAGCCGTGCTATCTTTTGTGAGTGATTCCGCTTTTGCGAGCGCTGCCGTTGTGTTTGGCGATTTGCCTCGGCGCGGGCTGCGCCAGCTCGGGCAACACCGCCTCCATGAACAGCGGGAGCTCCACGGCTGCCGCCACCACCGCCGCGGTGGCCGCGGTGGCCCAGCTCAGCACGGGCTGCAGGTTCCAGGGCTGCCCCTACGGTAGCTACTGCAACACGAACACGGGCTATTGCGAAGCAAGGACGTGTAACCAGGGCTGCCCAGCGAACACCATGTGCAACGAAGGGCTCAACCGTTGTCAGGCGCCGCCTCCACCCAAGACGCCCAACGACTTTCTGCCGCAGGACAATCGGCTCGAAAACTTCTCGCCAGCGGGGCGCCCACAGTAGCCGCGAGCGCCGCGTCAAATTGCCGCGGAGCGTCGCTCGCGTTCACCGTCGTCGGAAAATGAGGCTTTGATTGTTGGCGGGCATCTGTACGCGCTCCACGAGAACGAGTTCATGGTGAGCGGCCTGCTCGCTGACCGCGCTGAGGTCACGCACGCCCCAGGAGGCGTCGCGCGCGCGTAGGCTCGCGTCGAAACGTTCGTTGCTCTCTGAGGTGTGGACGCCATCGATCTTGAACGGGCCGTAGAGCACGAACACCCCTCCGGAACGCAGGGTGTGTCCCACGCCCCGCATGAGCCCGAGGCAGCACGCCCAGGGCGCGATGTGGACCATGTTGGCGTTGAACACGGCGTCGACGGAGCGCTCAGGGAGGCCCCAATCGCCCTCCAAGACGTCGACCCGAAGGGGGTCGCGCAGGTTCGGCAGCTTTGCCTCGTGAACCCAGGCGCGAATGCTCGCCAGGTTCTCGGGATCCACGTCGCTCGGTTGCCACACCAGCTCGGGGAGAGCGCGCGCGAAGTGCACGGCGTGCTGTCCACTCCCACTCGCGATTTCGAGCGCGCAGCCGCTACGCGGGAACACGCGCATGAGCACCTCGAGAATGGGCTCCTTGTTGCGCTCGGGCGCCGGCCAAGTCTGCTTCATCGCACAAGCTTAGGCGCTGGGGTGGGCTTGGGGACGGAGTATTCAAGCTTAGTTAACGCGCGTGGGTCCCACTCGTGGGGCGTTAACTAACGCTTGAATACTCCGTCCCCAAGCCGGGCTCACTTGCGCGCCCAAGCCGGGCTCACTTCTTCTTCTTGGCCTCTTCGCGCGCCTTGGCTTCGGCGATCACCGTCTCGGCGACGTTGCGCGGGCACGGAGCGTAGTGGCTGAACTCCATCGAGAACTGGCCGCGACCGGAGGTCATGGTGCGCAGGTCGCCGATGTAGCCGAACATCTCGCTCAGCGGCACGTCGGACTTGATGCGCACGCCGGTGGGACCCGACTCCTGGCTCTTGATCATGCCGCGGCGACGGTTGAGGTCACCGATCGCGTCACCGACGTATTGATCGGGGGTGAACGTGTCCACCTTCATGATCGGCTCCAGCAGCTGCGGGCCCGCCTTGATCATCGACTGGCGATAGCCAGCCTTGGCCGCGATCTCGAAGGCGATCTGCGAAGAGTCCACCGCGTGGAAGCCGCCGTCCGTGAGCGTGAACTTCACGTCCACCACGGGGTAGCCCGCGAGCGGCCCCTTGAGGACCGAGACGCGGAAGCCCTTCTCGACGGCCGGGATGAACTCCTTGGGCACCGAACCGCCGACGATCGCCGACTCGAACGCGAAGCCCGTTCCAGGCTCACCGGGCTCGATGCGGTAGTCGATCTTCGCGTACTGACCGGAGCCACCGGTCTGCTTCTTGTGCGTGTAGCTGTCCTCGACCATCTTGGTCACGCTCTCGCGGTACGCGACCTGCGGCTTGCCCACCACGACGTCCACGCCGTAGGTGCGCTTGAGGATGTCGATCTTGACGTCCAGGTGCAGCTCACCCATGCCCTTGAGGATGGTCTCACCGGACTCCTCGTCGACCTCGACGCGGAACGACGGATCCTCGGACACCAGCTTGCCGATCGCCACGCTCATCTTCTCGGCGCCGCCCTTGTCCTTGGGCGAGACGGCGATCTCGATGACCGGATCAGGGAACACCATGGGCTCCAGGGTCGCCGGGTTGTTCTCATCAGCCAGCGTGTGGCCGGTCTTGACGTCCTTGAGGCCGACGAGCGCCACGATATCGCCCGCCTGCGCGACGTCGATCAGCGTGCGATCGTTGGCGTGCATCTCCACCATGCGGCCCACGCGCTCGGTCTTGCCCGTGGCCGTGTTCAACACGGATGCGCCCTTCTCGAGCTTGCCCGAGTAGACGCGCACGAAGGTGAGGGCGCCGAAGCGGTCGTCCATGATCTTGAACGCGAGCGCGCGCAGCGGACGGTTGGGGTCCACGATGGCGAACTCGCCAGTGGGGTTACCCTCCTTGTCCATCTCGGGATGCGGCGGAACCTCCATGGGATTCGGCAGGAAGTCGACGACACCGTCGAGCACGAGCTGCACGCCCTTGTTCTTGAATGACGAACCGCAGAACGTCGGGAAGAACGACAGGTTGATCGTGCCCTTGCGGATGCATGCCTTGAGGGTGTCGAGATCGGGCTCCACGCCCTCGAGATACTTCTCCATCACGGCATCGTCCTGCTCGACAGCCGTCTCGATCAGGTCCGCGCGGTACTTCTCGACCTGCTCCTTCATGTCGGCGGGAACATCCTCGATCTTGAAGTTCTCGGGAATGCCCGTGTCATCCCAGATGTAGGCCTTGCGGGTGAGCAGATCGACCACGCCCACGAAGCTGTTCTCGCTGCCGATGGGCAACACCATGACCAGCGGCTTCGCGCCGAGGACCTCTTTGACCTGCTTGACCACACGATAGAAATCGGCGCCGACGCGGTCGAGCTTGTTCACATAGACGAGGCGCGCGACCTTGGAGTCGTTCGCGTAGCGCCAGTTGGTCTCGGACTGCGGCTCCACGCCGCCCGATCCACAGAACACGCCGATGCCGCCGTCGAGCACCTTGAGCGAACGGTACACCTCGATGGTGAAGTCCACGTGCCCGGGGGTGTCGATGACGTTGAAGCGGTGACCTTTCCAAAAACAGGTCGTCGCTGCGGACTGGATGGTGATGCCGCGCTCTTGCTCCTGCACCATGAAATCGGTGGTCGCCGCGCCGTCATGCACCTCGCCGAGCTTGTGGATCTTGCCGGTCAACTTGAGGATGCGCTCGGTCGTCGTGGTCTTGCCCGCATCCACGTGGGCGAAAATCCCGATGTTTCGTTGCTTGGTGAGGTCGTGCATACCGTTCTCTTCGTTCTGTTTTTGGGAAAGCCTGGGCCCGCCTTTTCGGGGCCTATCGGTACTCGCTCGGCGGCATTTCGCAACGAGCCAGCACCCAAGTCCCCGAAAATGAGCGAATTCACGCGAAATTGGCGGCGCCGCGCCTAGCCCAATCGAGCTGAATCGGACGTTCAGCCTCTACGAGCCTCGCTCTGGGCGTGCTTCGTAGCATTGGGCAGGGCACGGCGCTCGGGTCGCCAGGTGGGTATCGCCAGGGATCAGTTCGAATCTTCGAACTCGGCGTCGATCACCCCGTCGTCCTTCTTGTCCTTGTCCTTGGGGGCCGCCCCACCCGGCGCAGGTCCGCCCGCCGCCGCACCCGCCCCGGCCGCCTGGTAGGCCACCTGGGCGAGCTCGTGCATGGACTTCTCGAGCGTCTCGAACCCGCTACGGATCGCCGCCGCGTCATCCTGGTCCAGGGCGGAGCGGAGGGCCTTCACCTTGCCCTCGATGTCGGCCACCTTGTCGGCCGGGAGCTTGTCCTTGGCTTCCGCCAGGGCCTTCTCCACCGTCCAGCAGAGCTGGTCGGCTTTGTTGCGCAGCTCGACCTCCTCCCGGCGCTTCTTGTCGGCCTCCTCGTTGGCCTTGCCCTCGTCCACCATCTTCTGGATCTCGGCCTCGCTCAGGCCGCTCCCCGCAGTGATGGTGATGCGCTGGTCCTTCCCGGTGGCCTCGTCCTTGGCCACGATCGAGAGGATGCCGTTGGCGTCGATATCGAAGGTCACTTTGATCTTCGGCACCCCCCGTGGAGCAGGCATGATGCCCTCCAGGTGGAAGCGACCGAGGGTGCGGTTGTCACGGGCCTGGGCGCGCTCGCCCTGCAGCACGTGGATCTCGACCTTGGTCTGGTTGTCGTCGGCCGTGGAGAACACCTCCTCACGACGGGTGGGGATGGTGGTGTTGCGGGGGATGAGGGTGGTCATCACGCCGCCCAGGGTCTCGACGCCCAGCGAGAGCGGGGTGACGTCGAGCAGCACCATGTCCTTGACGTCCCCCGAGAGCACGCCCGCCTGGACGCCCGCGCCGATGGCCACGACCTCATCCGGGTTGACGCCCTTGTGGGGCTCCTTGCCGAAGAACTTCTTGACCGCCTCCTGCACCATCGGGATACGGGTGGAGCCGCCGACGAGCACCACCTCGTGGATCTCGGCCGGGCTCTTGTTGGCGTCCGCGAGCGCCTTCTTGCAGGGCTCGAGGGTGCGCTGCACCAGGTCGTCGATCATCTGCTCGAGCTTGGCGCGCGTGAGGCGCAGGTTCATGTGCTTGGGACCGGAGGCGTCCGCCGTGAGGAACGGCAGGTTCACCGTGGTCTCGAGCTTCGAGCTGAGCTCGATCTTGGCCTTCTCTGCGGCGTCCTTCAGGCGCTGGAGCACCATCTTGTCCTTGGAGACATCGATGCCTTGATCGCGCTTGAACTCGGCCACCAGGTAATCGATGACGCGCTGGTCGACGTCGTCGCCGCCCAGGCGCGTGTCACCGTTGGTGCTGATCACCTGCACTACGTTGTCGCCCACCTCCAGGATGGAGATGTCGAAGGTGCCGCCGCCGAAGTCGTAGACCGCGATGACCTCGTCCTTCTTCTTGTCGAGCCCGTAGGCCAACGCCGCGGCCGTCGGCTCGTTGACGATGCGCTTGACCTCGAGGCCCGCGATGCGGCCGGCGTCCTTGGTGGCCTGACGCTGCGAGTCGTTGAAGTACGCGGGGACCGTGATCACGGCCTCGGTGACCGACTCACCGAGGTAATCCTCGGCCGCCTTCTTGAGCTTGCGGAGCACGTGGGCCCCCACCTCGGGCGGGCTGAAGACCTTGCCGTGGACCTCGATGCCCACGTCACCGTTGTCGCGCTTGACCACCTTGTACGGGGTGCGCTTTCCGTCCTCCATGGCCTCGTCGTAGCGGCGCCCCATGAAGCGCTTGGCGGAATACACGGTGCCTTCGGGGTTGGTGATGGACTGGCGCTTGGCCATCTGTCCGACGATCACCTCATCCTGCTCGGTCCAGGCAACCACGGAGGGGGTCGTACGATCGCCCTCTTCGTTGACGATCACCTTGGGGTCCTTGCCTTCCATGATCGCGACGACCGAGTTGGTCGTACCCAGGTCGATGCCGATGATCTTACCCATGTGAATCCTTCCTCCGCCCGGCGGCGCACACTGGCGACCGCGTAGCCCTGCTCAACCGCAGTGATTACGACGGGTTTCTCCCGGAGGGTCCGCCGCAAGCCCCAATTCTGGGCCCAACGTAACCAGCGGGTAGCCTCCGTCAACCCCGGAGGACCGACCGATTTTCGGGCGCGCGGTGCTCGTACAACCGCTCGCAGGTAGCCCCCGGGAGGCGGCCGCTACGCACGCTCCCCGCCCGAGCCTGAGCTCGCGCGCGACCGAACGCCTTTCAGGGACCGTTTCTTGACGGTGGGAGCGGCACACGCCACAACCGCACCCCAATGTCCGAGAGCGCTGGTACGGGCCGCGGCCTGGCCCTCATCACCGCAGCCAAGCTCTACTTCATCCTCTCGGGCTTCATCGTGCAGTTCGGCTTGCCGCGCTTGCTCGGATCGCCGGAGGCGTTCGGGCAGTACTCGCTGGCCATGAGCTTCGTGAGCATCGTCAACAACGTGCTCATCGCGGCCACCGTGCAGTCGGTATCCAAGCGCGTGAGCGAGGATGAAACACTCGCCGGACCACGCCTGCGGCAGGCGCTTCAATTGCAGCTGGGCGTGGGCGTGGTGCTCGCGTCGGGCCTGTTCTTGGGCGCGCCCTGGCTTGCGGGTGTGGCCTATGACGCGCAGCTCGTGCTGCTCTTGCGCATCGCGGCCTTCGTGCCGCTTTGTTACGCGCTGTACGCCACCGTGGTGGGCAGCCTCAACGGACGACGGTTGTTCCACAAACAGGCGGGCCTCGACATCACGTTCTCCACCCTGCGCACGCTCGGAATCGTCGGCGCCGCGGGCCTGGGCTTTGGTGCCGCAGGCGCGCTCACGGGCTTCGCAGGGGCGGCCTTGGCCATCACCCTGGTCGCGCTGTTCACCGCCGGGACGGGCCAATCCGGTCCACGGCTTCCGGCCTGGACCTGGTTTTCGTTCCTGCTTCCGATCGTGTTCTTCCAGCTGACGCTCAACGGCGTGCTCTTGCTCGACGTGTGGGTGCTCAAGAACACCTCGGCGCAGCTCGGCCTGGAGTCAGGCATGGACCTGGCCGCGGCGGCGGAGCAGGCGTCGCGCTACGTGGGCCTGTATCGCGCGGGCCAGAACTTCGCCTTCGTCCCCTATCAGATCATTCTCTCGGTGACCTTCGTCGTGTTCCCGCTGGTCTCACGCGCGACCGCGGCAGGCGACGTGGCGACCGCCCGCGTGCACATACGCAATGCCCTGCGCTTCTCGATCATCGTGCTGTTCGCCCTGGCGGCTCCGCTGAGCGGCGCGGCCGACGGCCTGATCCAGCTCGTGTTCGGGGCCAAGTTCGCGGAGGGCGCGAACACCTTGCGTGTGCTGGTGTTCGGCCAGGTCGCGCTCGCCCTGTTCGTGATCGTCGCCACCGTGTTGACCAGCGCGGGCAAGCCGGTGCTCTCCGCGATGATCGGCCTCGTGGCCCTGGTGATCGTGTTGACCGCGAACCGCATGTTCGTGCGCTGGGTGGGTCTCGGCGAAAACGTGCTCGGCGCCGCCGCGTTAGCCACCAGCCTCGGGCCGGTGGCCGCGCTCGGACTTTCGACCTACGCCATGCACCGCTTGCTGGGCGCGGGGCTTCCCCTGTTGTCTTTGGTGCGGTGCGCGCTGGCCGCTGCGGTCGCCTACTGGGCCGCCAAGCAATTTCCGCAGACGCCCATGCTTTCTCCCGCGGTGTTGGTCGTGAGCGGCCTGGTCTACTTGGCTGGCTGCTTCGCGACGGGCGAGATCTCCAAACGTGATCTGCAAGCCGTGCTGGGCTCGCTGCGCAAGGGCAAGAAGGCTCCGGTCAGCGCGTGAGGTCTCGCTAGCGCTAGCCGCCTTCGCTCGGGCAGCCCTCACATACCGTAATGGCATTGAACACCACTCCGCCCCAGACAACCTCCGACTGCTCGAGGAAGAGCGTCGAAGTGTCCTGCGTAAGCGTTTGACAGGTGTGCGTGGTGCGCTTGGCTCCTCCGATGACCAAGCCATCGGCATACTCGACTCGCGCGAGCTCGGGTCCCGCGCTCACACACAGCGCGTCCGACGCATGGACGCCGAAGTGACCGAACCCGAGGAGCGTCAGATCGTAGCGGAATTCATAGTTCCGCCCGGCACGCAACATCGCGCCAAGCTCCGCGTACATGTCCTGCTCGCCGGAGAACTCGCAAGTTGCGATCTTCGTCGCCGTCGTGACCACGCGACAGAAATCGGGCCCGCCTCCGTCCGAGCACGCCGCGCGCTGCACGCTCAGGGTCGCCTCGGCGGACAGTCGCGGCGTTCCGAATTCCCCCTCCGGATCGCCCGAGTCCTCCACGCGCACGCCGTACGAGCCGTCCCCCGCGCACACCTCGCGTTTCGCTCCGGTCACGCCGTCGGCCCAGCGGAGCTCGTAAGGAGGCGTGCCCCCTTCAATGACCACCTCGGCCTCGACGCACGCGTCGTCACCGCAAGACAACTGCAGGGTGTTCTCCACGACCTCCCCCGCAGCCTGGAAGCGCAGCACGAGCATCGCGGACTCGCCGTCGCCGTCACCTTCCGACGTGCGATCCGGATCCCGCGTTGCGTCGCGCTCGGAGACACCGCCGCCGTCAGGAAGATCCCCGACCACGAGCCGATTCTCCGCGCCACAAGCTGCAAGTCCGCCACTCATGAGGATGAAGCTCACCCAAGTGGCCAGCCGGAGCGATCCCGGAAGCGAAAGGAGATCCATGTCCCTCTATGCGCCCGGGGCGACCAATCCATTCACATATCTGCGTCTTCGAGCAGGGCCCGACACGCGGTGCGAACACGCGCGAGGTGAGGTGCTGCGGCGGGGTCGGCAGCGAGCTCGCGCACCGCGGCCCTTGCCTTGTCCTTGGCTTCGAGCTGGCAGTAGCAGAGAGCGCGGGTCGCGCGTGCTTCGGCGTGCAAGGTGCCGTGCGGGAACTTTTGGAAATACCGTTCGAGTAGCGCGAGGGCGCGCCCGGCCCGGTCGGCCTTGAGCAACGCGTGTGCGCGCGCGATGACAGGGATTTCTTCGGCGAGCGACTCGTTCGTGGGAGCTTCGGCGTGCGTAGACGGAGTCGCGGCGACGACCCGCGCCTGCTCCCTGCGTGCGCCAGCCGTCGCCTCGTATGGCCCGCGCGCGGCGCCACGATGGTCGAGGTTGCGCACAGGAGGCTCGGCCGCGGGCGCTGCCGTCGTCCGTTCCACCGGTCGTTCCGAGGCGGGCTCCGGTAAATCCGCATTCTGGACCGGAGGCGGTTCAGGCGCAGCACCCGCGGACGCTCGCGGTGCGACCGTCTCGTGCTCCCGGTGACGGCGCCCACGCTTCACCCGAGATGCCGGGAGGGCCGCAGCGGCATCGGGCGCCGGCCCCTCGTCTCCGGTGAAAACGCCCGCGCCCTCCATGCCCTCGGAGCCTGGCACCGAGCCCAAGGCTGCTTCCCCGCTCCGCGAACCTTGAGTGACGACCGGCGCGCGCAAAACCCCAGGATTCGACGGGACGGGCACGACTGCACGCGCGCGATCTTGGATGGGAGCTACGGGTGCGGGCGCGGCGAGCCGCAAGCAGATCCAGGTTGCGAGCGTGCCTACACCCAGCGCCGAAACGATGAGCGTCAGAGACTTCGCCAGGGTGGTGAGCTTGGCCAAAGCCGTGGCGCTCCGGGTCGCCGCGTCCGCAGGTTGCAGCATCTCGCTGCCACGGACCTGGCCCGGCATGTCCGCCCTTTCGTGCGGATGGCTCGCCTCGCCGCCCTCCAGCGAAGCGCGCAGCCTCCGCCCGACGCGCTCGAGTTGCTCCGCGCCCGGCTCGGCCGCGCGGCGCGCAAGCCGCAGCGCATGCCTGGCGTCCGGTGAGAGATCGGTCATCGGTCCCTCCTGCGCGCGATCGACCAGGCGCGCTGAAAATCGGCGCGCGCGCGCCGCAGCCGCGTGTACACGGTGTTCACGGGGGTCTGCGTGAGCTCCGCGATCTCGGGGACCGACAGCTCCTCGATGTCCGCCAGCATCAGCACCGCCCGCTTCTGGTCGTCGAGCTTGTCGAGCGTCGCCGCCACCGCGTTCAGGAGCTCGCGCTCTTCGAGCTGGTCCGCTGGCGTGGCGGTGACCGCAGGGAAAGCCTCTGTGAACACCTCCTGATTTCGCGCCCGCTGCTGCTTACGTCTGTACTCGCAGGCGACACGGAACGTGATCTCGAACAACCAGGTGCGGACCTTGTGGCGCCCGTCGAACTCGGGCAGCCGGCGGTGCACCACGACGAAGACGTCCTGCACGGCGTCTTCCAGGGAGCGCTCGGCGATCCCCATCCCCTTCAACACGCGAAAGACGAAGGCCGCATGTTGGGCGTAAACGACATCGAAGGCGAGCACAGGGAGCAGGGACGTGACGGGGTGAGGCGAGACGGAAGGAGGCACCGCAAAGAGCGCCCGGGCGCTGGACGTTCGGAGACGCACCCCCGTTCATGGCGCGAACGCGGGTAAACCGTTCAAAAAAGAGCCAGACGAAGCCCGAGAGACGCACGAATGAGCCAGCGGTCTGCTTGAAACACCTCACCGAACCCGCGAACCTCGAAGATGGGCCGCTCAAGGGGGGTGCCCACCTCCACGCGCGCCATCGGCAGAAAGCGCGCATCCTCCCGCGGAAGCACGACGAGCCCGAGCCAACCCGCCGACCACAGGCCCGCGACCCGACGCGGTCGCTCGACATCAAGCCCCCGACCCCAGGCGGCGCCCAACTCGACCCCCAAACAAGGCCCGACCATGACGCGCCCCCACGCGCGCTCCAGACACCCGCGCACCGCCCCAGTGTACAAGCCCATTTCAGCGCTGGCGGTGGGAGTCGGTCCCTTCAGGGTGTTGCGCGGCAGCCAGGCATAGCCCGCCACCTCCGCGCGCAGCCCATGCGGCAACGTGAGCCCGACCAAGAGCCCTCCGCCACCGGTGGGCTGCGGCAAAGAACCAACGTCCGCCCCGGCTTCCACGGCGAGATACGCCGTCAGCCCGCCGGGCGTCGGCGCGTCCGCGCGCGCTGGCTCGCCGGCGCGGGACCAACTCTCCGCCACCGACAGCGGATCGTGGGCGATCGCGATCACCAGCACGGAAGCCTCCGCCAGCTTACGACAGTCCTCTCCCTCGATCCGGCGCGCGCCCGCGTCCGGCAGCGAGATCTCGGCCGCGAACCGCCGCTGCGCCTGGCGCGTGATCCGCACGCGAATTTCGCCGGCGTCGCCCACCGGAAGCGGCACGCCGAGGCGCTCGGCGAGCTTCTGGGCGGCGCGTTCGTCGGGACAGCCCGCGACGACTTGCCAGTCGATCGCGCTCGCCGAAGCGACGGGTGCCGTGCACACCACGTAGATCAGGGCGAGCGACCAGCGGATGAAACGACCCGACACAGCGCGAAGCTAGCAGACCCAGGCCTCGACCACGCTCCTTCCTGCGCCTTGCCGCGCTCGCGCCCCCCAAGCCCCTCAGCGCGCTGCGCGCGAGCGTCGGCGAAAATCTCCGCTCTTGCCCCCGGTCTTCTCGTGCAGCGCGATCTCTTCGATGACCATCTCGCGATCGATGGCCTTCAACATGTCGTAGACCGTCAGCGCGGCCACGCTCACGGCCGTCAATGCCTCCATCTCCACGCCTGTCCGATCGCTGGCTTGCGCGCGCGCCTCGATGGCAAGCCCTCGCTTGCCCACGAAGGAGAGCTCGAGCTTCACCGACGTGAGCTGCACTTGGTGACACATGGGGATGAGCTCCCAGGTGCGCTTGGCCGCCTGAATGCCCGCGATGCGCGCGGTAGCCAACACGTCGCCCTTGGGCGTGGTCTGGTCCCGGAGCGCACGCTGCGTGCTGGCGAGCATGCGAACGCGGGCGCGGGCGACGGCGGTCCGCGAGCTCACCGCTTTGTCGCCCACGTCCACCATTCGCGCTTGCCCACGCGAATCGAGGTGGGTGAGACGCTTCTCGGGTTTTGCCATGGCGCACGACTAGCACGAAGAGAGCTCTCAGCCTGGGAACGTCGGCTCTTTGCTGTCTGCACGCACGCTCGTGGTGCGTGTTCCCCTTCGTGAAGCGGTCCAGTGGCGAAGCGAGCGATCGAGGCAGGAGCGAACGGAAGCTCCTGCGCGAGGGGTCAGTTCATCGAGTCGGAAGCCGTGGCTGCGGGGACGGGAGCGATCGGGGCAGAGGCGTGGCCACGAGCTTCCCTAACCCCATCCTGGCCGCCAAAGACCAGGCCGTCGGTGCCGATCATGCGCGCCACGAGCTCCACACGCGACCGCACGCCGAGCTTGGGATAGATGCGCTTGAGGTAGGTATGAACGGTCCCCACCGTGAGGTGGGTTTCGGACGCAATCTGACGGGTAGAAGCTCCCGACATGAGCAGGGCCACCACATCGCGCTCGCGCGGGGTGAGCGGCGCTTTGTGGAGCGCCTCACTAACATCCTCGAGCCCATTTTTCCTGGGTTCGTGGCGCATCCGCGCCGCGTAACTCAGGCAGCGACCCATGATGCGCGCAGCCCAACGGGCGGTGCGCAGGTCGTGCGGTTCGAGCCGATCCTTGCCCTCGGGCAACACCAAGACCACCTGCCCGAGCGTCTGACGCCCGTAGCGAAGTGGCAGCCCAATGCGAGTACGCCCCTCTCCCGTCGCCTCGCTCGTGACGGTCTCGCCGCCCTCGAGCTCAACGATGTAACCGTCGGCACCGCACAGGCGGGCGACGAGCTCCCCCGCACGCACCGGGTAGGTACGGACAGGATCCAACCGAGTAAGACCATCAACCATATCTAGGAACTGAAAAGGCAGCACTGGTTCCCCCGTTCTGCGCTACGCCGTCCCGCCCCCCGGGACTGAATAGCGCTGTTGAGCTATTGAGAACTGTGATGGGAGCCCTGTCAACCCAAAGGTGAGATCAGCGCGTACCTAAACTCAGACCAAAGCAAGCTAGTCATTGTGGCAAATTGCCACTCCCATTGTTATCAACACCCCTCAAACAGGGGCTTCATGGCGGTGGGCTGTGCGGCTAGCCCACAGGGCAACCTCAAGCAGGGACCCGGGAAACGCTTACTGCATGTGCGCGGTTCATGACGCGCAGCGTTGATTGCGTGATCGCGTGCTTTGGGTAAGGTCGGTCCCCGAGGAAAAAATGGAAAATGTGATCATCATCGGCTCTGGTCCCGCCGGATTGACCGCCGCCATCTACGCCGCACGCGCCAACTTGAAGCCTTTGCTCATCGAGGGCGTGATCGCGGGAGGGCAGACCGGTGGTCAGCTCATGATCACGACGGAAGTCGAGAATTTTCCGGGATTTCCCGAGGGCATCAAGGGGCCCGAGTTGGTCGAGTTGCTGCGCAAGCAGGCCGAGCGGTTCGGCACGCGCTTTCAGCTAGCCGACGTAGAAAGCTTGGACCTTTCCAAGGGTTCGCCCTTCACGCTGACGGCAGACGGCCAGACTCATCAGACCAAGAGCGTGATCCTGGCGACTGGGGCGAGCGCCCGTTGGCTCGGGCTTCCGAGCGAAAAAGAACTGCAAAACCGAGGCGTTAGCGCCTGCGCCACCTGCGATGGTTTCTTCTTCCGGGACCAGGACGTAAGCGTGGTCGGCGGCGGCGACACGGCGCTCGAGGAGGCCCTGTTCCTCGCAGGCCTGTGCCGGAGCGTGACCTTGATCCACCGGCGTGACGCGCTGCGGGCCTCGAAGATCATGCAGGAACGCGCCCAGAAGCACCCGAAGATCAAATTCCTCTGGGATAGCGTGGTCACCGAAGTGCACGACGTGAAGGCCGGCACGGTCACGGGTCTCAGCATCAAGAACGTGAAGACGGGCGAGGTCACGCTTCACGCAACCCAGGGCCTGTTCGTCGCTATCGGGCACATTCCGAACACGCAGTTGGTCAAGGGCCAGCTGACCCTCGACGACAACGGCTACATCAAGACCAAACCAGGCACCACGGCCACCAGCGTCGAGGGCGTCTTCGCGGCGGGGGACGTGCAGGATCACGTGTATCGCCAAGCGATTACGGCAGCCGGCACCGGCTGCATGGCGGCCATCGAAGCCGAGCGGTGGCTGGGCCACCGTGGGCATCTCTGATCGCTTCACCCTCTGGGGCGCGAGTGCGTCCGTGGTCTACATACGTTCACTTGTGGGCTAGCCTGGGGCGCGTTGGCTAGCCCAAGTGAGCTGGACTGGTGAAGGCGCTCATTTCGGCATTTTGGCCCCACTGCAGGCCTGTGCGAGCTGGACGCACCGCGTTATTTTTTCGGCAGCTCCGCCGGGATCAGAGCGCGGTTTACCGCGAACGAAGCCGAAGGCGTGCCGTGCACGCATTGGGCGCGCGGCGCCGAGCCCTCAGAACTTCCCCGAGACCGACATGAACGTCATCTTGTCGTTGGTCTCGCGTAGGCGGGAAGAGAGGATGCGCACGATATTCCAGAGGATCTCGTAGGCCAGCTCCTTGTGGATGAAGAGCAGGTCCTGCATGGCCTCCTTGGAGATCACCAGCAGGCGAACCCGCTCGTGCACGATGGCATCGGCGCTCCGGGGAACGTCGTCGATCAGAGCCATCTCTCCAAAGGCCGAGCCTTTGCCCAGGACCGCCAGCGCTTCCTCGCCCATGCCCGCGATTTGGCGGGAGATGCGCACCTTGCCCTCGAGGATGACGTAGAGCTTGTCGCCCACCTCGCCCTCGCGAAACAGGGTGTGACCGAGCCCGTGGCTCTCCTCGCTGGCGATCGACGCGACGCGCTCGAGTCCATGGGGAGCGAGCCCCCTGAACAACTCCACTTTGCTGAGCGCCTCCAACGTGCTCGCCATGGCGGGAAGTATAAGCGCACTGGCGCAAAGTCTCGGAATACTCGGCGGTCATTTCGGGCTCACCGGCGGTCGAGGCCGTGCCGTCTCACCCGGTGCGGCTCGGGGGGGCCCCTGATTCATGGTAGGAAAACCTCCGAGCATGGATCCGACACCGCCCCGTCCGCGCTACCGCGGGCGGTTTGCCCCATCGCCCACGGGTCAGTTGCACTTGGGCCTCGCGCGCACCGCGTTGCTCGCGTACTTGCGCGCGCGTTCACAGGGCGGCGACTTCGTGGTGCGGGTGGAGGACCTCGATGGTCCCCGCGTGATCCCTGGGGCGGCCGAGGCGATGCTCGAAGATCTGCGCTGGCTGGGGCTCGAATGGGACGAAGGCCCGGATGTGGGCGGGACCTGGGGTCCTTACGTGCAGTCGAAGCGCGCGACGCACTACGAGGCGGCGCTCGAATCCCTGGAGCGCGCGGCCAAGACCTTTCGTTGCAGCTGCTCGCGCAAGGAGATCGTGGCGAGCGCCCCCCATGGCCCCTCCGAATTCGGGCCGCCCTACCCGGGCACCTGTCGAGCGGGGCCGCGTCGGCCCGAAGGGCCTTGTTCCATTCGGCTCAGGGTGGACCAAGCGCTGCCGAGCTTTCGGGACCTGATCATGGGAAACGTGGAGCCGGAGGCGCGCGGAGACTTCGTGCTGCATCGCGCGGACGGCTTGATCAGCTATCAGCTGGCGGTGGTGGTCGACGATATCGCGATGGCGATCACGGAGGTGGTGCGCGGCTCGGATCTGGCAGGGTGTACGGGTTGGCAGCTCGCCCTATACGAGGCCCTCGGCGCGCGCCCTCCAGCGTTCGCCCACGTGCCACTGCTGCTCGGTTCGGACGGAAAACGTTTGGCCAAGCGGTTCGGTGCGCCGCCGGTGGCAGACTACCGAGCACGCGGCGTGCAACCGGAGACGCTCGTGGGCTGGCTCGCCGCGAGCGCCGGCCTCGTCCCCGCAGGCACGCGCATCTCCGCGCCCGAACTCATCGACAGCTTCGACCTCTCCCACCTGCCACGCACCGACACGCTCTGGGAGGGGGACGGAGTATTCAAGCTTCGTTAGCGGGGACGGAGTATTCAAGCTTCGTTAGCGCGACCTGGAGACGGACTCTTCAAGCTTACTAAGCTCGCCCGCGTACGAGCGCAGCGGTTCGTCCGACAAGACCCATCGTGAGATCCCCACCAGTCATCGCGCCCAGCGCGGATACCACGATCCACAGTAAAAGTTCGAACAGCAACGGCAAGGGCGAGTTCATGTTTGCGGGCGTCACCCGAAGCGGACTCCTGCGCCGTGCGCTGATCGCCTTTGATATTCAGGATGCGCTTCCGCCTGGCATCGTCATTACCGAAGTCACGCTCACCTTGCCGATGTTGCGCCCGCGCGTGAGGTGCGGGATGTTTTCTGGGCCGAGCAGACGAATCTCTGGGAGGAGTCATGATTGCTGCCGACATCATGAGTCGCGACCTGGTGGTCGTAGACGTGCAAAGCAATTTGGCGGAGGCGGTGGAGCTCATGAGCGAACACGACATCCGTCACCTGCCAGTCTTGGAGGATGGATCGCGACTGGTGGGCGTCGTCAGTGACCGCGATCTGCGCCAATTCAGCTTGCCGCGCGTGAAGGATCACGAAACTTTCGAGCGGCTGGCCGCACGCCTACGGGCGCCGCTCACTTCCGTGATGAGCGCTGACATCTTCACCGTGGAGCCGGATGCCGAGCTCTCCGAGGTGGTGGACCTGATGGTCGAGGAGAAAGTTGGCGCGTTGCCCGTGATGGACCCGGCAACCGACACGCTGGTGGGCATGATCAGCTATGTCGACGTCCTGCGGGCCGCTCGCGATGCCCTGAACGCGTAGTACCACTTGCTCACTGCACGGGCTCTGCGAACTCGAGGCCCGTGACGATGCCCTCACGCCGTCCCCTTCCACGGCGAGCACGCACGCTGCGTGCACGCGTCGCGTACATTTGCTGAGCACTCATGGGGACGCTTAGCGCGCCTCTTTTTGATAGGTGCCCACGACCTCCGCCTGTGCGAGCACGTGGCCCTTCATGGCGGACACGAGCGCCGCCTTGTTCGGCTGCCCCAAGTCTCCGAGCTCCGTGTCGAGCGCGTACAGCTTGAAAAAGTAGCGGTGTCGGCCGATCGGCGGGCACGGTCCGCCATAGCCGGTGCGTCCCCAGTCGTTCTTGCCGCTGCGTGCGCCCGCAGGGAGCTTTCCCCCTTCGGGCAGCCCCCTTGTGTTCGCGGGCAGGTCGTAGACCACCCAGTGCACATACACGCGTTTGGGCGCAGCCGGGTCGGGGGCATCGGGATCGTCCACGATCAACGCCAAGCTCTTGGTCCCCTCGGGAACGCCGCTCCAGGCGAGCGGCGGAGCGACGTCGTCCCCCTCACAGGTGTACTTGCGCGGTACGGACGCGGAAGCCGCGAATGCACTGGATTCGATCTTGAGCGCCGTCATGGTCTCCTCCGAGGGCTGGGGGCCTCTCGGCCCAGGAAACGATGCCCGCGCACGCCGCCGCGCGCCCGAATGCCCGCGCCCGGCGCCGCAATGATCGTCGACCCATGTTTCAACCCTGCCACGCGGCGGCCGAGCGCGGGAGCCCCGTTTGGCAATGATTCAGCAGCGCACCTCGTGTCCCCTGCGTCGTCGGCCGTCGATAACAGCGTCCTCTTTCGGGATCACGCTCGGTAAGCAGATGACGTCATGTCATCGTCGTGCGCCCCGCAGTGCCAGCCGGGATCTCGACGACGCACCGTCGCGAGGTGCTTGGGGGGCGGAAGCGCGATAACTAGAGCAGCTCCACCGCGGTTCCGACGCTAACCTCGCCCACCTTCCGGACTTTCGCGTAGATTCCGACATTCTGCTCAGCTTCGTTCACGATGGTCCGTAAGATCCGCGTGTCCTTCGCTAGCCCCGGCTGCCCCTGCATCACCATGCTGCAGCGCGGCGTCGCGACCGTGCACTCGAGCTCCACTTCGCCTAGGCGAAGCACGCGTCCCGTCCACCCCTCCTCCACCAGCCCGGAGATTGAGGTGTCGGTTTCGATCACGAAGTTCGGGCGAAAACGCCGCACATCCCAGTCGCCTGCCGGGTACTTCGCCTGCAGTGCACGCAAAGACGCGGTGGTGATCACGTGAATCGGAAAGACGTCGAAGTACGTCCCCAGGGGCGACACGTACTCAAAGATCTCCGCCGGAAACACGGAAAGGTCCGGCATCGGTTCGCCAATCTCGCGCCCGAAGTCGCTGCGCAGATCCGTCCCGGGGAAGCCTGCGGCGGCGATCCGGGCGACCGCTTTGCGCACGGTGCGCGAGCGCGAAAGAAAGCCCGCCACCGCGGCGCCCGGGACGGCGCGCCGGTAGTGCTGCTTGTCGCTGGCGGGGCGCCGCGGGTGGAGGGTCACGCTGCGGCCGAGGAAGGCCGAGAGCTGCCTTGAAATCTCGGGGGCGTCGGTGCGGGTCTCCGTGCCGTCAGGTAGCGTGACGAGTGCGGCGGGCGCCGCTGCGCGCGTGGGCTCACCGAGAAAGCGGGCCATGCACTGCATGAGGAGGGGCAGCTTCTTGGCGCCACGGATCTCGCCGGCCTCTTCGTCGCGCAGCGCATAGGCGCGGTCACCAAGCAGGCCGTCCAGCTCGACTCGGGAGTTGGATAGCGACTCGCCGCCCATGGACTTGACTGGATAGCGATGCACCGAACGGATGTGGCCGATTTGCACGATGCAGTGGCATAGTGGTCCTTGCGGGCTTCGACAAGGTACGTCTACGAAGGCCCTGCGCGACCGCCTGTGCTCGAATGAACGCAAGCAAGCCGCATTTAGGGGGTCGGAGCGGGCTCGCCTGGGCCCCCGGCGGGGGCATTTCCACCGGGCGCTTCCTGGTACGAAGGCTCCGCTGGCGTTTGCTCCATGCGCCGTTGTTCATTCGACCGCGCCCGGTTGAACAGCCACAGCCCGAGCAGCGCGAGCAACGCGAGGGGCAAGATCAACCACATGGGATTGGTGCGAGGCTGAAGCTCGCGCTGCGCCTGCACGGGAACGCGCTCGGTCACGTACGTACCCGCTTCGCGCACACGATGCGGCGCGCTCTCGGCCGCTCCGCCGAAGCCCGGACCAACCGCGCTCAGCGCGCTCGAAAGCGGACCCGGCAAGAGCCCGCTAACCTTGCGCCCCTCATCTCCCAGAAAGCGCGACAGCCCCTGGGCGTCGAGGTTCTGCGACCGCGTCTCCTTGCTGATGGCGTTGAGCACCAGCGGCGCCGCCAACCCGAGCAACGTCGTCGCCGAGGACCGGCTCACACCGGCCTGGCCCGCAAGCGCCTCCACGATGCTGCTGAACTTGCCACCGAGCATCTGGCTCAAAAAGCCCGAGCCCGATTGCGCAAGGCGCGTGGTGGCCGCGGGATCCCCCACCATGTTGGTGATCTCGCTGGCGTCGGCGTGCGGATAGTTGCCGCCCCGAAACGCCCCCAGGAGCTCCGCGGCCTTCGACTCCGAGGACGCAAAGGCGGCCAGGCTCGCAAGCGAGGTCGGAAGGGCCGTCTCCACGCCGCGCTGGGTCGCCGTGGGGGATTCGTGGAGCACGGAACTCAGCCTTTTCACGGTGTCGCCACCGAACGCCAGACTGGTCATATCCAAAATGTTGTCCATGGAAGCTTCGCCTTTCTTGCGTTGACGTCGCGCCTCACACAGCAAGACACGGGCCAAGGCACGATGTCGTGAGTCGGCGTCGTGCGCGCACGTGCTCGTGCGCTCTTCCGTGCGCAGCGGACAACCTTGCCCTGAAGAATCCGTGCGCGACGGAGCCTTCGCACAGGATGGACGGCCCACAGTCGTGCTCGCTGCGACCACCATGCCGCCCCGCTCTTGTGCTCACGCGTGGGCTCGCGCGCGCTAACGAAGCTCGAATACTCCGTCCCCGCCGCTCCCGCCGCTCACGTGAGCCCCAAATGCCTGCGGAACGCGGCGTTCAGTAGGCTGGCTCCGAGAGGCGCGCTCACCAAGCCATAGACGCGGCCTGCGGTGAATGTCCCGACGCCTGCCCACCCCAGGTCGTCACGCCCGCGCGCGGCACCCGCGATCCACAGCCCCGCGCCGACCACACTCAGGCTCGCGGCCACGACGGTGTTGCCCCACAGCCCCGTGTACACGCTGCCCGCACCAGGCAGCGCGAGATCGAGCAGGAAAGCCTTGCCCGGGGAGCGCCGCAGGATCTCGTAGTAATGCACGCGGATGTCGGCGCCGAACGGATCGCCTCCCAGGAGCGCAGCTTGAGCGGCCTGAAGCGTGGCGTCCTCCCCCGCCGATGCCTGGGCGCGCGCCGCGTCGGCCGTGCAAAGCGCGCAGCAGATCGCGCAGGCGAGCGCGAGCACAACCCAGCTCGACAGTTCACCTCGCTCAACGGAGCGGTCGTTCACGCAGCTTCTCCAGGGCACGCACGACGCTCCGGTCCGAGATCTCCTCGTCGATCTCAGCCAGCGGTACCCAACGCGCGGCCTTCGCGTCGCTCCCCGCACGAAACGCCAGATCCCGTGCCCGAAACAGAAAGCGCACGTCAAAATGCGCGTGGGCGGGATCCCCCTTTATCGGCGGGATCTCGTGGATGTCCAGGTCGAATACGCTTGAGGTGGCCAACGCAAGATCGCGGATGCCCACCTCCTCGAACACCTCGCGCCGAGCCGCGGCCAAGATGTCGGCGTCCTCGGGGTCCACGTGCCCGCCAGGTTGGAGCCAACGATGCAACTTGCCGTGAAAAATCAAGAGCAGCGCGTCCGCATCCGGGGCGAGCACGAACGCGCTGGCCGTGAAGTGTCCGGGAACGAAATGGGAGCGCGAAAAGGCATAGCCCTCCCCCCTCGAGAGCGCGAGCATGCGCTCTCGATATGACCGCTCCTGGTCGTCCCTGGGTTCGTAATGCTCGAGTTGCCCACGGAGATGCTCGCTTCGCGACATGGCGCAAGCTCTACCCGCCTCCTGCGTGCGACGCACGACGAAGTTGGGGGCCCCCATCCAGCCTGCGCGCGAGTTGATGAAAAGGGTTTTCAGTTCCCTGAAATGATTGAGGTTCTTCGCTTGAAGCCCGAACGCCTACTGCGTATCGTCTCCTTCAAGGACAGGACACCATCGAGCGCGCTGGCTGCGCTCGCAGCGGCGACCACGCTTTCAGTTGAGAGCCGCTGGCCTGTCAGGAGAACACACCATGAAGGGCGATCCCCAGATCCTCGACGCGCTCAACGAGATCCTCACCGCTGAGCTCACGGCCATCAACCAGTACTACATCCACGCTAAGATGTGCGAGAACTGGGGCTACAAGAAGCTGTACGACTGGAAGCGCAAGGAATCCATCGAGGAGATGAAGGACGCTGACGCGATCATCGCCCGCATCCTGTACCTCGACGGCGTGCCCAACATGCAGCGCTACAACCCGGTGCGTGTCGGAGAGGACCCCGTGGAGCAGCACCAGCTCGACCTGGCGCTCGAAACCGGCGCCATCGCACGCTTGAACAAGGCCATCGAGCTGTGCCGCGCCAAGGGCGACAACGGCACGCGCGAGCTGCTCGATGGCATCCTCAAGGGCGAGGAGCACAGCGCCGACGAGCTCGAAGCGCACTTGAACATCATCAAGGACATCGGCAAAGAGAACTACCTGGCGCAGATGATCTCCTGAGACAAAGCGCCACCTCGAGCCCACGGTCGGGGGCTGCGCACGGGATGGCCCGCGAGCGCGCTCCAAAGCTCCCGAACGGGCTCACAGGGAACGCTCGAGCACGGGCCCGCTAACTTGACCGCCACTGTGCGTCGGTTTAGTGCATGACCCCATGGCGTCCGCGCTCAAGAAGCGTCTCTGGTTTTTGGTCAGGCTCACGATCTCGGCCGGCATCATCTTCCTGATTTTCCGCAAGATTCTCCAGCGGCAGGACGCTGATACGCTGTTTTCGCACCTGGCCGAGCTGCGCGCCCCCTGGGTTGCCGCCTCGGCCCTGTCGCTGGGCACGGCCATCAGCTGCAGCCTGGTGCGCTGGCAGCGTCTCCTGGTGGGCCAAGGCATCCACGCGCCCTGGAAGCACCTGTTCGGCACCTTCATGATCGGCCGCTTCTTCGGCGCCGTGACTCCCGGGGGCCTGGGCCTGGCGGGCTACCGCATCTACGACATCGTCCGGTTCACCGGCAAGAACGCGCGCGCGGTCGCCAGCATCGGCATCGAGATGGTGCTCGGGAACCTGGCCGTCGGCATCGTGGCCTTCGTCAGCGCCTTCTTCGGGATGCGCTACATCGGCGCGAGCGCAATCGCGATGTTGGCCGTGCTGTTCGGCGGCCTGATCGCCGTCACCTTCACCATCCTGTGGAAGCCCCGCGTGGTGCGCCTGGTGGCCGAGCGCCTCCCGAGGGCGGTCATGCAGCGCGTGCAGAGCATGGTGGACTCGGTGTGCGCCTACGAGGGCAAGGGCGCCCTGCTCGGGCAAACGACCTTGCTCGCCGTGGGCACGCACGCCTTCAACGCCTTCATCTATGTCTGCGCGGGCAAGGCGCTCGGCGTGGATCTCCCGATCACCGTCCTGTTCTTCGTGTCAGTCATCCAAAACGTGGCGGCGCACGTGCCGATCTCCATCAACGGCGCGGGCCTCAGAGAGGGCGCGGCGGTGCTGCTCTACGCGGCGGTCGGCGTCTCTGCGGACGTGGCTGTGCTGATCCCCATCGTGGGCTTCACGGTGGAGATGGTGATCTCGTCGCTCGGCGGCCTCTTTCTGCTCACGCGCAAGAGCGACTACAAGCCGGACATCCGCGTGGACGACGCCGAGCGCGAGGAGCGCACCGCCACCCAAATCGAGCGCGTGCCCGAGCACGAGTGGCCCGTGATCGCGCACGGCGCTGCGCTGGGCTTTGGCGCGGGCTCCCTCGCGGGTCTGCTGGTGGGGCTCGGCGAAGCGTGGGCGATCGCCGCGGCGGCGCGCGGACAGGCCGAGCCGGACGTCTGGTTCTTCGGCGCCACCATCTACGCGGTGGGCTGCGCGCTGGGAGGGCTCTTGCTCGGTGGCGCGCTGGCCTACAGCGGCCGGCTCATGCAGCGGGCCAAGATCGCGGAGCCCCGCGCCTTCGCCCATTTCGCTGGCGCCATCGCGGCCCTGTTCACGGTGGTGATCGGAGCCTTCCGCGTGCAGCGCGACGTGTACCAGGAGGAGCTGGTCTGGAAGAGCCTGAACGGCCTCTTGGTGCTCGCGGGCGCCGTGGCGGCTGCCGCTGCGGTGTACGCCCTGCTCTTCTTCGGGTTGCGCGCGCTCACCGAGAAGGGCCCGCTGCGGACGCTCCTGCGCCCGTTCGGCTCACTCGCGCTGCTGGGCGCCGCGATCGCGCTGACCGCCGTTCCGTGGCTCGCCCGCGGCACGTCAGAGGAAGCCAGGGCTGCCACAACCAAGGGCGCGAAAGAACACTCGGGGAATGTGTTGTTCATCGTGGTGGACACGCTGCGCGCCGACCACCTCCCGGGCTACGGCTATCAGGCGGGCAAGACCCCGCACCTCGACGCCTTCGCCAAGGACGCGGTGCGCTTTGAAAAGGCCTATGCCAACGCCTCCTGGACGCGGCCGAGCTTCGCTTCGATGCTCACGGGCCGCTACGCCTCGAGCCATGGCGTGATGTCCAAGGCGGCAAGTTTGCCGGATGCCGCCGAGACCCTGGCGGAGAGCTTCGCCAGCGCCGGCTACGCGACCTTCGGCATCGCCACCAACTACAACGTCGCCCCCTTCTTCAACTTCCACCAGGGCTTCGACGATTACCGCTACCTGCCGCCGAGCTTTTTGTTCGGCGCCAGCGACACCTCGGCCAAGCTCTCGATGCTGCAGGTGTTGCGCCGGGTGGACGAGAAGGCGCGCGCGATCCTGGGCCGCACCGAGCCCGGCAGCGCCTACCAGGATGCGGCCGTGGTGAACCGCGAAGTGGCGGGTTTCCTCGAGAAAAACCAGCAGGGCCCCTGGTTCATGTTCGTGGGCTACATGGATCCCCACGACCCCTACTACGAGCATCCCTACAACGGCGTCGGCTACTCGCGCGCCGCGAACGTGAGGCCCGATCCGTCCGAGGCCGACCGTCTGCGCAAGCTCTACGATGGCGAGATCACCTTCTGGGACGAGCACTTCGGTCAGCTCGTCAAGGACCTCAAGGCGCGCGGGATTTATGACGACCTGACGATCGTGATCACATCCGACCACGGCGAAGAGTTCATGGACCACGGCGGCTTCTGGCACGGCACCACGCTCTACGACGAACAGCTGCACGTCCCGCTGTTTTTGAAGCTGCCCAGGGGAGAGCGCGCGGGAACCACCGTGCAGCACTGGGTCGAATCGGTCGACATCATGCCCACGTTGTTGGCGCTCAAGCAGCTCCAGATTCCCGACGCCGTGCAGGGCGTGGATTTGTTCCGCGGCAAGGAGCAAACCTTTGCGGAGGAGAGCCACGAGGGGAACGTGCTGTCCAGCGTTCGCACGCGTCAGGCCGACGCGGCCGTGAAGCTGATCACCGCCAACCCGGGCAATCCCCGCGGGCTGGCCGAGCGGGAGCTCTACAAGATCGAGAGTGACCCCGGTGAGACTCGAAACGTCGCCTCCTCCGAGGCAGCGCTCCTGAGCCGCACCGAAGAGGAACTGGAGAGCGTGAGCGCCCAAGCGCGCACCGGCGCGCTCAAGGCGCGCGAGGTGGACCTGGCAATGGACGAAGCCGCGCAGGAGCGCCTCAAGGCCCTCGGCTACGCGAACGAATGAGCATGGAACGCCCGACGAAGCTGTTTGCCACCGATCTGGACGGAACCCTACTCAGCCCCGGCGACACCATCCACCCCGACGACATCGCGGCAATCCGCGAGGCCCGCGAGCAGGGCATCGTGTTTACCTTGGCCACGGGCAGGCTCACCAGCCGCACGCACCACATCGCACGGGCGCTCGAGCTCGATGCTCCCCTGGTCTGCGCGGACGGCGGGGTCGTGGCGTGCAGCAAGACCGAGCGCGTGCTCGAACGGCGTGGCGTGGACCGCGAACTCTCGGTCACGTTACTCGAGCTCTTTCAGCGCGCGTCGCTCGCGAGCTTCGTGTTTACCCCGGCTGCGATCCACGCATGTCACCGCGGCCGAGAGCACCACGCCTTCGTGCAAGGCTGGGCCCACGACGTGACCGTGCATCGCGACCTTCGTGCCGGCGCCTTCGAACAGAACGACGACGCCATCATGTTGGTGGGCATCGGTGAAGAAGACGCGGTGGGCGGCGTGGTCGAGAGCCTCGGCGCGTTTCACGAGCTGGTCGAAGTGTTTCGGTTCGACCTCGACGGCACGCAGGTGGTTCGCCTCTTGGCCAAGGGGACGAGCAAGGGCTCCGCGCTGGCGAAGCTGGCCGAAGAACTCGGCATCGCGCGAAAGGACACGGCCGTGGTGGGGGACTGGCTGAATGATCTGTCCATGTTCGAATACGCCGGCCGCTCCTTCGCCATGCCGCACGCCCCCGCACAATTGAAGCGGCAAGCGAGCGATCTCCTCGACGAAAAGGACGCCGCGCGCGGCCCCATCGCGAGCGCGCTTCGACGCTGGCTCTCGGACGCCTGATTATTTGGCCATTTCGAGCCAGGCTTCATGGACGATCTCGATGTGGCCGATCGGGGCCGCGCGCGACGGCCCGCATGAGCCAGCAAAAAGCCTGCCTTTTCGACTCACTTTTTCTCAGGAATCGGCCCCTCGAACTGCATTCCACCAGACAGATGCTGATGCTGGTTCAAGAACACATGCAGCGGATTCTGGTGGTCGATGATGAGCCCATGCTGCGCGGCTTGTGCACGACGCTCCTGGCCAACTGGGGCTACTGCGTAGCCGAAGCGTGTGATGGCCAGGAAGCGCTCGAGAAGCTCCGCCAGGTTCCAGTCGATGCCGTCCTCATGGACATGAACATGCCGCGCCTCCGAGGAGACGCGTTGCTCGCCCGCTTGCGCCGAGAGCGCCCGGATTTGCCCGTGATCATCATGAGCAGCGAGGGCGACGGCGCGCGCATGAAAGTGCTGCGGCTTGGGGCCAGCAGCTTTTTGAGCAAGCCATTCCGCCCAGCCCAGCTCAAGGACCATATCCGCCATGCATTGGCTTGAGTTGGCCGGCTGGCCGGTCGATAACGAGCGAAGCCTGTTCGTTTGAACTACACTTGATGGTGTGGTTGCTGCAGCAGATCGACCTCAGCGGGGGCTGGCTTCGTACCAGGGCTTCGTCCGATCGCAGCTGAAGCGATATGGCGTGTCGGCGGCGGATCTCGAGGACCTGACGCAGGAAGTCTGGCTGGTCGCGTTGGCTCGTTCGCCGAGTTTCTCGGATGAGCGAGCGACGCGAACCTGGTTGAGCCAGGTTTGCCGGCGTATCGCGGCCGGGGAGCGGCGCACCCGCGCGCGTACCCCGATACTCAAGGGCGAGGGTGAGTTCGAGCTGCCGATCGAGCCGGATCAGAACGAGCATATCGAGCGGGAGTTTGACGAACAGAAGAGCATGGCAGCGTTGGCCCAGCTCACCGAGGAGCAGCTGGACGTTCTCGCGCTGTACGGGAGCGGCGAGCTCGCCATGCGAGAAGTCGCCGAGCTGATCGGCGAGCCCGAAGGTACCGTCTACTCCCGCTATCGGAGCGCCATCGACGAGGTCTCGCGCTCCCTTCGACGCAGCGAGCGCGTGGGTCCAAGGCTCTCGAGCGCTCCGCCGCCGCCCGTGCACAGCAGCTATCCGCCCCCCACGGTGATGACCTGTGAAGAGGCGGCCGATCGCGGTGAGCTCGTGTTCTACCGAAACGACGAGCAACTGGTGATCGGGCGCGTCGGAAACGTCGTGATATCGCAGTGGCGTAAGCGCATCTTCGAGCAGAGCGCCGCCGACGTTGGGGCCATCATCAAGATGGTTGCCGAACGGCTGCGACTGCCGCTCGTGATGGTCAACGTGGGCCCGAGCGATCTGGCGCTCCCGAATGCCAAGGAGCGCAGCGCCCTGCGCCACTACATTCGCGCCTGCTCCAGCGACATCGTCATGGCCGTCGACATCTGGGACACACGGCTCGCGCGGCTGTTGGCAGCCATCATGGCCGGGTTGCTCTCGATCACCCGAACCAACCAGGTGCAGACGTTTGCGGTGGTACCCACGGTAGAGGCCGCGCGGCGCTGGCTCGAACCCCACGCGCGGATCGTGGATGCCCCGCTGAGTTGGGATCGGGTCCAAGGCGCGATCCAAGCGGTCCGTGACGCGTCCTGAGCATTCTCCTCCGGGACGCGCATCGTAAACTAACCAACATTGGGGGGACGGCGAGCCGCGTCCTGTAACGTGTGCGACCTCCCATGGGAAGCGTGCGCAAGCGCGCATTTCCACTCAAAAAATCGCAGTTTTTAGACGTCAGCTCTCTTGCCAACGTAATATTTTAGTGTGGCGGTCGTGCCGGCAGGTCTGACACGATATAGCCATGGAAACAAAACCGTCTTACGCAGATAACTCAAACGGGGGATGTTGGCTGGTGGGAGGGCCTGCCGAAGCGCGGGGAGAGACCTTCGCGTGGGAGCTGGACGGCAAACCTCAATCCATCGTGTGGGTAGCCCGCGGACCGCAAAGTCGTTTCGCGAAGGTGACCCAGCTTTCAAACGCTGCGCTCGAGCGTTCGCTCGTGATCGAGGCCGTGTGGGTCCGAGGGGCCGGCGCGGGGCCTCACCCAGGAGTCAATCCAGCGCTGTACCGAGCGCTCCAGCAGGGCCGAATTTGGAACTGCAACACCGTGGTTGCCCACGTGCCGAGCCTCGAAGCGCCGCTCGCTCAGGCCATGCGCATGACAAAGTTGTCGGCGGCGCCGGATGTGCGCGCGGGGCAAGCTCACATGGCTGCCGTGCAGATGCTCGACTTCGCCATCTTCCAGGTGGCCCAGGCGTGCTCTGCGGACGAGTGGCTCGTGCTGCGCAAGAGCTTGGTCCCCGAGGTCATCTCCACGGTGCGTTCCTGGGCAAGAGAGAGCTTCTTCGAGGGGAGCTGGGCCCAGGCCGTCTTGCGCCAAACGATGACCCGCGAGCAATACGTGCAGTCGCTGAGCAACATGCATCAGCACGTGCGTCAGACGACGCCGCATCTTGGACGAGCCATCGGCTGCGCCGATGACCGCGATCTCCGTCGACACCTGATCAATCATTTGAACGGCGAGATCAACCACGAGGTCTCGCTCGAAAACGACCTCCGGGCGCTAGGTGAAGACCCCAACTACGTGATGCACCACCGCGTGCCGAACACCGCGACCAAGGTGTTCATGGCGGTGCAGGAAGCCGCCATCGCGTTCTATCAAGATCCCATCCTCTTCATGGCGTCGCCGCTCGCCGCGGAGGGATTGTCGGCCCACATTCCCCCGGAGTTCTTGGCGTCGTTGCGTGAGCTCCTGCTCGCCTGGGGAGTCAGCCGGCCAGAGCGGGCGATGTCGTTCTTGGCCTCCCACGTGCATCACGATGGCGGCGACGATGGACATTGGGCCGCGACCGCGGCTGTCCTCGAGCACTACTTGGTGGATGAAGCTTCGCAACGAAGCTTCGTCTGCATGCTGCGCGCGGCGGCAGAGAGCCTCGAGCACAGCTTCAATTCGAGCGTCGACGAACTCGTGCTGTTTTCGGAGACGAACGGAAGGGAAACGCTCAAGGCCTGCGTGAACCAGTAAGAGCCGGGGGGAGGGCGAGATGCGCAATCAATTCGACGAAAGGACCTTTCGATCGCTACGACACGTCTTGCTCAAGGCAAGGAGTCCAGAACAGGGCACGGAGGGAGACTACGAAAAGGCATACGCCTTCTGGCTGGACATGTGGCGGACCACCTTTGCCGAGGTGGACCCAGACATCGAGCTACACAGCGACACCTTCGTGACCCAAAGGGAGGTGAGCGCGATTTTCCTGCGGGATCAGGTGATCGCGCTCATGATGTACGACTTCCGCGATCTCAACTTGAGGGCCCACCGAGAACTTTCGTCCTTCAAGTACTATCCCGCAGACGTTCTCGACAGGCTCCGCCACGAGATGAAGGGCCCGGTGATGATGGCGGGGCAATTCACGGTGCGCCCAGATTGGCGACGGGGTTACGGGGGCCCCTTCATCTCCGAGGTGTTGGCGGGCATCGCGGTGAAGCGCTTCATGGGCAGCACCGTACCGGCCATGATCGCGCTCACGCGCAACGATCGCGGCATGCAAGACCTCTGCTACCGCTACGGTGCGGTGCCCCTTCGCACGGACGTGAACGCGCACGGAATCCCTTCCGACGTGATCGCGTTCTACCGCGAAAATGTCCGCGATAGTGCCGTCCCGGGCATGGCCGAGCTCGTTGACCGCCTTTGGTACAACACCAGCGTGACCCGGTTGTTCTCGGATCTGCCACCCGCGTTGCGGCGGGAGCCGGCGGAGAACGACGTTGTTCTGCTCCTGGACAAGACCGCGGGGGTGCGACGGTAGCGGAAGAAGAGCGTTCGGCGAACGCGAGGTGTATTCTCCGGGTCGTGACTCGCCGCCTCGTCTCTCTCTTCGGTCCTGCGCTCTTCCTGTTCCTGTCGTCTTGTGCCGCACCACCCGAGGTGCCCGCCGAGACGCGGGCCCGTGCGCCCGCTACATCGGAGACGAGCCGCGACGCGCGTGCGAAGCTCAAGCGGGGCTCCTACGCGTTTTCCCCGGCCGACACCCTGATCGCCATCGGAGACCTCCACGGAGATCTCGAGCGAACGCGCGCGGTCCTGCGGCTCGCCAACCTGATCGACGAGAACGACCGCTGGATCGGCGAGAAGACGGTGCTCGTCCAGACCGGAGACCAGATCGATCGCGGAGACGACGATCGCGCCGTGCTCGATCTGATCGAGCGCCTGAAGAAGCAGGCCAAGGCGGCCGGGGGCGCCCTGATCGCGCTCACGGGCAATCACGAGCTGATGAACGTGACAGGGGACTTTCGCTACGTGGCGCCGGGCAGCGTCGCCACCTTCGACGAGCTCGGCGGACGCATCGCGGCGTTTCGGCCAGGAGGGACGTACGCGCGAATGTTGGCCGAGCGGCCCGTGGTGGTGCAGGTGGGCGACACCGTGTTCGTGCACGGCGGGGTGCTGCTCAAGCACGTCCGCTACGGCCTTTCGCGCATCAACGAGGAGGTGCGCTCGTTCATGCTCGGCACGCTGCCACAGCTTCCGCCGATCATGGCGAGCGAGGACAGCCCGGTCTGGTCGCGCGCCTACTCGGGGCCCGAGGATCCCGCGTGCTCGGAGCTCGCGCAGGTGTTGAACGAGCTGAAGGCAAAACGCATGGTGGTGGGCCACACGGTCCAGGAGTCCGGCGTGAACGCGGCCTGCGACGGAAAGGTCTGGCGCATCGACGTCGGGCTCGCGCGCCACTACGGCGGCCCCGTGCAGGCTCTCGAGATCAAAGGCGGTCAAGCGCGCGCGCTGCGCGCGAGCAATTAGGCGCGCTGCGCGCTCAGAAGCGCGTGACTTCGAGGGATGCGAAGGTCACGCCGGACTCGCGCGCCTGCATCGCGAGCGCGATCGGCCCGGTGAGGCCATCGAGGTGGCAGCGCCGCGCCTCGCGCGCGCTGGTGATGAGAACGCTCTCGCCTCGCCGCTCCAGATGCACCGGTTCACCAGGGATCGCCGAAAGCGTGCAAAACGGCGGGCCCACGCGCGCTCCCCCGATCTCGATCGCGAGCTCACCGCCGTCGGCGCGCCGCAAGAGGAGCTCACCCGGTCCCTCTACCCGCGCGACGATGCGCACGTCTTCGTAGCGGAGCTGCGTGACGTCGAAGCGCGCCAGGGCCGCGACGGCCACGAGCCCCACTCCCTCGCGCATGAAGCGACCCGGCGCGTCGAAGGTGAGCGCGCTCGACTCGGCGGTGTCGTCGGCCAGCAAGGTGCCACCCGGGTTGTCGTAGGGCGTCCGCGCGTTCTCCCGCAGCACCTGCACGGCGTCGGCAGAGAGGGCGAGCGCGCTGCCGTCGCTGCGCGTGAAGAGCGCGATCGGGAGCGCGGCCAGGGGGCGCACGCGGACATCGCCGCGGCCCGGGTCCAGGACCCGCGCACGCAGCACGCCCGCAGAGGAGCCGGTGAGCAGGATGCGGCCGTCGTCGAGCGTGACCGCGCGGGCGTCGGTGAGCCCCGAGAAGGAGGAGAACCACTGGCTCACCCGAACCTGCGTGCCATCGGGCAAGAGCAGCCACAGCGCGCCCGTGGTCTCGACGGTCCCGGACGTCGGGTCGCGCGCGATCTCGAAGAGCGCGATGCGGGCTCCCGGCAAGACCAGCGCGAGCGCCGGATCCCACGGGACCTGCGGGGAGGCGATGGGGACGATCTGCTCGCTCTTGGGATCGAACAGCGCAAGTTGTGGCTCCATGGCGGAACGCCCCGCGAGGACCACCACCCCGTCGTCACGCAGGAGCAGCGCCTCGAGGGAGCCCGCCCAGGGCAGCTCCGCAGCCAGCTCCGTGCCTTCGGCCTGCTCCGGATCGATGCGCTCGAGCGTGCGCAAGCCGCCCGCTCCGACGCTGCTCTCGCCACCCGCGAGCAGCACCGAGCCATCCGGCAAGGTCAGGGCGCGGGCGTTGACGCGCGGGCGCGCGAGGCGACCGAGACCCACGACTTCCTCCCGCGCCGGGTCGAAGCGCTCGAGGGAGCTCAAGGCCGCCGTGTCAGGCGAGAGGCTCGGCGCCCCTCCGATGATCCACGCCTCTTCGGCGGGCCCCCGTAAGCTGACGGCGCACGCCCCGGCGCGCGGCACGAAGAGCCCCTTGGGGAGACGCTCGGCGATTTGATCCTCCACACTCAGGCGCACCAGTTGGTTCGCGGCAGCGAGGCCGGCCTCCACCCCGCCGGCGATCAACACCGAGCGCCCGCTTACGGTCAGCGCCGTCCCCTGCAACGCAGGCGGCGCCACATGGGGCACCTGACAGACCACGCCGGAGGGCAGCACCAGCACAGGCTCGAAGCGCGAAAGCGCAGAGCCCTGCGCGTCCGCCTGCGCGAGGGCGGCACCGCGATAGCTCGGGGTGCTGACCTGGATGCGAAAAAGCCGGGTGTCCAGGGGCAGCGAGGTCAACGTGCCGATGCCCGTGCGGGCATCGAACGAAACGATGGTGTCATCACGGGCGGGAAAATCGCCCAGCGCCTCGACGGTGAGTTGATCGAGGACCTCGGGCGCGCAACCAGGCAAGTAACGCAGAGACACCTGCCCCTCGAGGGACTCATGGCGGGTCTTCCCACAACCGCTCGATGCGACGAGCAACCCCATGGCGCAAGCCCAGGTCGAGAACCAAGTTCGCGCGCCCCGCGTGGGACGCGATATGCTCTGCCGCAAACCACCGTGCTCACCCAGCTTGGCCCGTACTTGATCGATGAAGAGCTCGCCGAAGGCGGCATGGCACGCGTGTTCCGCGCGCGACTGCGCGGTCTCGGCGGATTCGAGAAGCAGCTGGTGATCAAGCAGATCCGCCCGGAGCTCGCGCGAGACCCCAAGTTCGTGGAGTTGTTCGTGCGCGAGGCCAACACCCTGGTCGCCCTCAGCCACCCCCACATCGTGCAGGTCTACGAGCTGGGTGCGGCCGAGGGCACGTACTACCTGTCGATGGAGTACGTGGAGGGCGCGACCATCGCCAGCATGCTGGAGGAAGGCCCGCTCTCGCCCGCGCTGACCGCCCACCTGGGCGCTCAAATCTGCGAGGCGCTCGACTATGCGCACAGCCGCTTCGGCATTCTTCACCGCGATATTACCCCGCGGAACATTATCGTGGATCACGCGGGCCATGGCCGGCTTCTCGACTTCGGCATCGCCATCCACGAGACCGGCCCGGGCGAGCGCGTCCTCGGCGGCGAGCTGTTCGGCTCCCCCGGCTACATGTCCCCGGAACACGCAGCAGGACAGGCCTTGGGGCCCGAAAGCGATCTCTTCGCCCTAGGCGCGGTGCTCTTCGAATGCCTCAGCGGCGCGCCCGCCTTCGCGAAGACACCCCGCGCCTCGCTGACCGACGCGCCCGACCTCTCGCGGCTCAGCGGGCAGCCGACGCCGCTCGTTCGCTTGATCACGAGCCTGCTCTCCCGATCCCCGGACGAGCGCCCCGACGCCCGGGCCGCGGCCCGCGGGCTGCGGGAGTTTCTCGCGCAGACCCGGCCGGAGGGCGTGCTTCACGAGATGCAAGCACGGGCCGTGCGGGCCGAGCAAGCGCAGCGGACCAAGCGCGAGCGCGCCGCCCACGCGCGAAGACAGGGCGAAGATCGCGCCGCCGCACGGCCCGAGACGGCCACCGCGCGGGTGGAGACCCAGAGCATCGCCACAAGCCTTGTGCTCACGGAGATCATGCGCTCCTCCGGCCTCGCGCCGATGCCGCAGCCGCCCGGCCATGCCCAGCACGCCGAAGCCTCCCCTGAGGAGCCCGGCACCCGGCGCATTCGCGAGCGAGAGCGTGCGCAGGACGCGCCAGAAACGGCCACGGGCCCGCGGCGCTCCGAGCGCGAACGCGAAAAAGCGGGCTCCCATAGCCCGGCGCTCACACGCTGGATGCTGCGGACATGGCCCACGCTGGCGCTCTTGGCCATGGCGATCGCCCTGCTCATGGCGTACCGGCGCGGCGCTCTGGAGGCGCCGCCCACGCCGCCTTCGCAAGTGCGCGCCGCGCAGGCGCTCGATCATCATCCAACGCGCGCCACGGCCGCGGCCGAGCATGGGCCCAAGGCGCGCCAGCTCGCCCCCGAGGACGCGCAGCCCGACGGGCACCAGGCAGAGCCTCCTGCGGCGGCCGGTTTGGCCAGCGATGCCCGTGCGGACGTGGGCGCACGGGACGTGCTCGCTCGTGCCAGTTTGAGCGTCAATGCGCTCCCGTGGGCCAACGTGTCGATCGATGGCAAGGCCCAGGGCACCACCCCGTTGCGCAAGCTCAAGCTCCGCCCCGGCGTCCACCGGGTGGAGTTGAATTGTCCGCCCCTCGGACAGCGCCACGTGGTCGCGGTCGAGCTGTCGCCCAAGGGCGATGCGCGCCTGGTGGTGGACCTGCAACAGGAGCCTCCTCGCACGTTCTTGGACGGGGCCATAGAGGTGCGCTAATCGCTTGAACCATGATGCTGCGATCTCGCTGTTGGGCCCCCGGACTTCGCCCGCGCCGGCCCCTTCTTTGGGCGCTGCCCCTGATGACCCTCGCTTTCTCGTCCGCATGCGGAGGCGAAAAGAAGGCCGAGGCTCCTGCCGGCGATCAGGCCAAGGCACCTGAGACCGCGGAACCCAAGCAGGCGGCGCCGGCGACGACCGGGCCGGCCGCCAAGCGCGGCCTCGTGCTCGCGTTGTCGCGCTTTGCCGGCACCACGCCGCAGCCCGCACGGGCCGAGCTCCTGACGCCGCAGGAGGGGATGTGGAAGGTCGAGCCCTTCGATGATCCCGAGAGCAACGTGTTCCACAAGGCCTTCGTCCTGGACACGAAGGGCAAGCCCAGCGCGCTGATCACGCTCGGCGGCATGAAGGCCGCGGTCAAGAGCTGGCGGCGTGACGGTGGCTTGCAGGCAGAGACGCTGTGGACCGAGGCCTTCGGCGGCAAGTTCGACCGTATGCGCGATGCGGAGGTGGGCGACGTGGATGGCGACGGCATCGCGGACATCGCGGTGGCCACGCACGATCAGGGGGTGGTCGCGTTCCTCAAACAGGGCGCAACCGGCAAGTGGGAGGCGCTGAAGCTCGACCGCGAGCCCGACACGTTCATCCACGAGATCGAGCTCGGCGATCTCAACGGCGATGGCGCCCTGGAGATCTACGCTACGCCCAGCGAGCCCAATCGTCTGGATGCAGGCGCCCAGAGCGGGCGCGTGGTGCGCTACGTACCGAAGCTGAAGGAGGGCCGCAAGGTCGTCGCCGATCTCGGCAAACGCCACGCCAAGGAGATCCTGGTCAAGGACGTGGACGGCGACGGAAGAGACGAGCTCTATGTCGCAGTCGAGGCGCTCACCGAGGGCTCACGAGACAACGTGAAGATCGTGGAACCCGTCGAGATCCGCCGCTACGACGCGGACACGCCCGCCGACAAGGGCGTGGTGGTAGCGCGTATCCAAGATCGCTTCTGTCGTTTTCTGACCGCGGGCGACATCGACGGAGACGGCAAGAAGGAGATGGTGGCCGCCGCCTTCCGCAGCGGGGTGTGGCTGCTGCGGCCGGGCAAGAGCAAGAACGATCCCTGGACCGTGGAGAACATCGAGGCCAACTCCTCCGGCTTCGAGCACGCGGCGCTGCTCACGGATCTCGACGAGGACGGCAAGGACGAGCTCTACGTGGCCGCCGACGATCAGGGCGAGCTGCGGCGTTACGTGTGGAAGGATGGAAAGCCGGTGCGCGAGACCATCCTCAAGCGCGACAACCCGCGCGAAACCTGGACCTGGAACATCATGCCGCTGCCCGCGGAGTGGCTCGCCAAGTAGCGGGCGTTCCTTCAAGCCGGCAGCCGCACCTCGAAGCGGCTGCCGTGCGGCAGCGGGACATAGCGAACCTGGCCCCCGTGGTGTTCGACCAGGCTCTTGACCAGGAACAAGCCGAGGCCGACGCCCCCGTCCTGGGTCTCGCGATGCCCCTTCGGACGATAGAAGGGCTCGAAGATCTTCTCACGCTCGATTTCGGGCACGCCCGAGCCGTTGTCGTCGACCGTGAGCACCAGCTCTCCGCCCGCCTCGCGACGCAGCGCGGCGCGGATGGGCGTCTTTCCGTGACGCCGCGCGTTCTCCAGCAAGTTGCGGATCAAGCTGCGCAGCATGCGCGGGTTGCCCGGCACCGCGTAGAGCTCGGTAGAGTCCGAGAGCTCCAGCGCCGCCCCCACACGGACCGCCTCCTCACGCAGGAGCGGCGCGACCGACACCGAGCCAAACTCCTTGGGCAGACCGGAGTCCGCGAGCCGGCCCGAGAGCAAGAGATCGCCGATCAGCTGGTCGAGCTCCTCGATGTCGCGCGCCGCATCCGCGCGCAAGCGCTCGCGCTCGCCGCTGCTCTGCCCGGGCTCGGAGAGTAGCTCGAGCGCCATCGCGAGACGCGTGAGCGGAGAGCGCAGCTCGTGCGAGGCGCTCTGCAACAGGCGCCGCTGTTGGGTGACCAGCCCCGCGATGCGCGTGGAGCTGTGGTTGAACGCGTCGGCGAGGCGCGCGATCTCGTCGCCTCCCGGTAAGGTGACGCGGGCCTCGAGATCGCCATGGCCGAACTTGGTGACTCCCTCCTCCAACACCTTGAGACGCCGCGTGATGCGCCGCGCGGCGAGGTGGCTCCCGAGCAAGAGCGCGACGAACAGCGCCCAGAGCGCGATCCGAAACGAGGTGGGTCGGGCGGAGGGATGCTCGAGCTTGAGCGCCAACGTCCCCCCCTGATCCAGCGTGACCCACAGCGTGTGCTCGCTGAAGTCGTAGATGCCCCGCTTGCGCGCCAGATCCGCGCGCAGCGAGAGCGCAGGCCCCGTGTGCGCGATGAGCTTGCCCTGCGCGTCCCACACGCTGATAGACGCGTCCAGGTGCTCGGCGCGGGTCCGAAGCTCACGCTGATAGGCGACCGGGTCGTCCTCCGGCAGGCCATCCACCACGCTGCTCCCGAGCCCCTGCATGAAGCGCGGGATCGAGCCGCGCTCTTCCCACAACAACGAGCTCACCAGGATGGCCAACCCCACACAGAGCGCCCCCGTGATGGCGAGCGCCGTGAAGATCTGCCACTGGAGCCTGTACCTCATCCGGTCTCACCCTCGCTGCCCGGTGACGCCGCGAACACGTAGCCCACCGAGCGCACGGTGCGGATGCGGCGGGGCTGCTTCGGGTCCTCCTCGATCGCCGCACGGATGCGCGAGATGTGCACGTCGATCGAGCGGTCGAACTCCTCCAGGTCCTCGCCGCGCAGCGCCTGCATCAGCTGATCCCGCGACTGCACACGGCCCGCCCGCTCGGCCAAGACATTGAGCAGGGCAAATTGATGGGAGGTGATCGCGCACACCCTTCCCTCGAGGCGCGCTTCACGCGCGGCGCGATCGATCTCGAGGTTGCCAAAGCGCAACACGTCCTTTCCGGCAGGACCCGGATTCGTCGCGGCGCGGCCACGACGCAGGATGGCCGAGAGCCGGGCCACGAGCTCGCGCGGGTTGAAGGGCTTCGGCAAGTAGTCATCGGCGCCGAGTTCGAGCCCCACGATGCGATCGGTGTCCTCGCCGCGCGCGGTCAACATGAGCACCGGCAGCGTGGAGCCCCGGGAACGCATGCGCTTGAGCACCTCGAGGCCGTCCAGGTCCGGCAGCATGATGTCGAGCACCAGCGCGCACGGCTGAAGGTTCTCGATGGCCTGCAGCCCGCTCTCGCCATCGGGGCGGTGCGCCACTTCGTAGCCGCGCGAGCGCAGGTAGCTCGCCAGCATCTCGGCCAGCCGCGCGTCGTCGTCGACGATCAGCACGAACGTCATGCCGGGATCGGCCGCAAGTCGACTGCAAGCCGCCTCTTCTTGCCAGGTCCCATGGAATTCTCTCCCCGGGCAGGCCCCCCGCGGAGCCCGCCCCTCGGAGGCTAGATCCGGGCCGTCACGCGTCTGCCCGGACGAACGTAAAAATGCGTAAAGATTGCTATTCCCGCGTGACGGTGACGCTCGTCTCGGACTCGCCGGGCGCGAGCGTCGGCGCCGCGGGCAACTGCTGGGAGCGCGCGACGCAAAAGTCGGACCAGTGCCCGAGCGACGACATCGACCGCGCGTTGGCCGCGCAGGCGTCGTAGCCGAGCCTGGCGTGCGTGAGGTAGGGCGCTGCCTGCTGCCTCAATAGCTCTTGGTACATGGCGAGGATCTCGGGCTCGGAGCGGAGCTCGATCGGGGCGGGCACCCTGAGCAGCCCCTGCGCCACGTCTTCGTAGACCAGCCCGACCAGCGCCCCAGCCATGATGCGCTGCCGGTGGTTCTGCTCGGCCGCCGCATCGAGCTCGGCACGGGCCGCCTCCGCCCGCTCCTGCTTGCGCTCGAGCCACGGTCCCAGGACAGTCTCACTCCACTGTTGGAGGTCCTCGGCGGTGCGGCCACTCGGCAGCGTAGGGTGCGGCAAGTTGAGGCTCTCCTGGCTCAACATGCGCGCCATCCGCATCTCCTTGGTCAACGAGGCATCGCCTACGTCGAGACTCGGCAGCGCCTCGAGTCGCGGCGCCCCCTCGCTGTCCCCCGGACGCATAGGTTCGACATGCAAGGTCCCGGCACACCCCAGAAGACAGGTGAGCGCCAGGGCTTTCCCCCCCAATTTCCCACTCATCCTCCCAGTATGACGGAAACGCGCGGTGGAGCGCGACCCGCTCGCTTCATCCTGCGCTACACCCCCTCACAAATGCAGTTCGATCGCCCCCTGGTCGCAGGGCGCTTCCTGCGCCGGTACAAGCGGTTCTTCGTCGATGTGGAGCTGGAAGGCGGCGAGCGCGTCGTGGCGCATTGCCCCAACACGGGGACACTGCTCGGCTGCCTCGAGGTGGGCGCTCCGGTCATGTTGATGGCGGCACGGGGCCCGCGATGCACCCTGCCGTTCGGCTGGAAGCTCATCCAGCTGGGCGAGAGCTGGGTCGGCGTGGACACGGCCCTGGCCGTGCCGCTCGTCGAGGAGGCGCTGGAAAAAGGGCTCCTGCCTGCGCTCGAAGGCTACCCGCGGACTTACCGCGAGGTCCCGTACGGGCGCGCGCAGGGCAGCCGGATCGACCTCCTGCTCTCGCGCGGCGGGACGCTTCCGGATCTGCCCCAGCGGGCGGCGCGCGGGCGCGCGCGCGTTTTGCCCAGCGGAGACGAACGCGTCTACGTGGAGGTCAAGAACACCACCCTGGTGCGCGCCGGGGTCGCGGCGTTCCCCGATGCCGTGACCGAGCGCGGTCAAAAGCACCTCGAGGAGCTCATGCACGTGGTCCGAAGCGGGCAGCGCGCGGCCATGGTGTATTGCGTCCAACGAAGCGACTGCAGCCACTTCGCGCCCGCCGACGAGATCGATCCGGTCTACGGGCGGCTCTTGCGCGAAGCGGTGGGCGTCGGCGTGGAGGCCTACGCGATCCAGGCCCGCCCGAGCCCCTCGGGGGTGCACGTCGAGCGCACACTCGCGATTCAGCTATGAACGGCGCGAGCCCGCGGGCCGCTACTCGGTGACGCGGATGGCGCGGCCGCGCCAGAGCACCGAGCCGTAGAACAGGGCCTGGTAGGTGGCCACGCAGGAAGCAGCGAGCAAGAGCGGCGCACCCACCACGAAGGCCGCAAGCTTGAGCAGGTCGGTCTTCATGTACGAGCTCGCGAAGACCACCGCGAGCCACACCTCGAAGTACACGAACAGGCCGAGGGCGAGCAGCGTGAGGTTCCACGTGAAGAGCCCGACGAAGGGCGCCGAAAGCACGGACACGCCGCCGACCGCGAAGGTAAACGCCAGCGGGATGGCCAGCCAGAAGTTCTCCCCGAACACGGCCAAGCAGTTCTTGATGCTGCCGTAGAACACGGCGCGAGCGCTCGAGTACATGCGCACGCTCAGGCACTGCGGCGCCACCCGGAAGCCCACGCGCTGACCGTGGGACTTGAACCAACGCGCGAGCATCACGTCGTCGAGCATCTGGGCCTTCACGCCCTCGTGACCGCCCAAGGAACGGTACACCTCGGCGTCCACCATGATGAAGGCGCCGATCGCCAGGGCGTCTTCGCTCTCCGGCTCGTGGATCGGGCCGCTGAGGAAGTTGGTGGTGGCGAGCAGAAATGCCGGAGCAGCGGCGTTCTCCCAGATGGACTTCCAGATGAACTGGGGCATCAGCGAGAGCAGGGTCAACCGGTGATCCTGCATCTCGTGGAGCGCCGCCACGAAGCTGCCCTCGTTGTGCGTAATGTCGGCGTCCGTGAAGATGATGTACTCGCCGGTGGCGAATTGGGCCCCGTACTGCATGGCGTTGGCCTTGCCGAGCCAGCCGTCCTTGAGGGGCGGGTCGTGCAGCGCGCGCACGCGGGGATCCTCGGCGGCCAGGCGATTGACGATCTCGCCCGTGCGGTCGGTGGAGTGGTCGTTGATGACGATAACCTCGACCTCGACGCCGGGCTGATTGAGCACGCAGCGGATGGTGTGCTCGATGTCCGCCTCTTCGTTGCGCGCCGGAATGACCACGCTGAGCTTGGTGAGGTTCTTCTTGCTGGTGCCAACAGTCTCGACGTGGCGCTCGGGGACCAATGAGCGGCAGCGGCGGTAGCTCGCGTAGGCCCCCACGGCGACCGCAGGCCAGATCACGGCTGCCAAGGAGGTAAGCAAAAGCAACCAGTTTTCGAGACTCATTTACGACCTCTCAAGACTCGTCGAGTCGAAGCAGGCGGGGGCGCCACAAGCAAGATGCAGAACGTGCATGGGCCTCTAGCGAGCACCGAACTGGTGCCTGGCCCGAGCGATGAGCCATCAAGGAACTGAGCGGCCCCACACATGTGGTGCCGCCCCACTCCCTTTAGTGGTCTTTCACGGCAAAGAATTTTGAGGCGAAGTGGACCGAAGGGCGGCATTCGTCCGAAACCGCCTCCGCAGAGACCTTGGCCAAGCTTTGGTTCGAAAGTCCTTTCCGCACCATGACCGCAGTGACCTCTGCGCGCCCACTCCATCATCCTCGGGGGTACAGGCGGATCACGTCAAGAGATCCTGCAGCCAAAAATACCAAATTTTGCCTGGAATTGTGGGCTTTACAGCCAAGATCGCCACCTGTAGGTGGATGCTCGCCGTGCGCCGACAATCCGAGCGGAAAGCTTGCACGTGGCTGTGATGTCGATCGCAAGCCACAGGCGCCGTACGAGAACGGGGTCGCCTTTCCGGCCGCAGCGCCTCGCGGACAGAACGCGGGTCCAGGGCGTTGACCCCTGAATGTGAGCCGTGCAAGATGCGTCGCGGTTGCGCGGAGGCATCATGCGGCATCAGTTTCTGTTGGGTTTACTTGGTCTAGTTGTCTTCACCGCCACGATCTCGTTCACGCCCGCGCGCGCTCAGGCCCCGAAGACCGCCGAGGAGATCTCCGAGCGCATGCTCGCCCAGGATCCCTTCGGCTGGGACGAGGCCGAGACCACCGTGCGGATGACGCTGATCGACAAGACCGGCGCGAAGAAGCAACGCATCATGGACAACCTGCGCCGCCGCAAGGATGGCCAGCTCCAAAGCGTGGTCCGCTTCCGAGCGCCGCAGGAGGTCGCCGGCACGGCGTTCCTTATGCTCGAGCGCAAGAGCGGCGAGTCCGAGCAGCACATCTATCTGCCGGGCCTCAAGCGCACGCGCCGCATCGTGGGCCGCGAGCGCGAGGGCAGCTTCATGGGCAGCGACTTCAGCTACGCCGACTTCGAACGCCGCGACACGCGCGCCTCGAAGCAGAAGCGCCTGCCCGATGAGGACCTAGGTGGGGTCAAGACCTACGTCATCGAGTCGACCCCCAAGGACCCGGCGAGCTCCGCCTACTCAAAAATCGAGACCTGGGTCCGTCAGGACAACTTCCTTCCGTTGCGCATTCGGTTCTACGATAAGAGCGGCAAGTTGCTAAAGACGTATTACACGAAGCGCATCCGCACGATGGAGGGCCGGCCGGTCATCGTCGAGGCCCAGATGGTCAATAAACAAACGGGTCACACCACCGAGCTTGTCGTGGACAATCTGCGCCCACGCAGCAGCATTCCGGACACGGCCTTTACCCCGACTGCTCTCGAGCATGGGTAAAGCGACGTGTTGCTAGCGCGCACCGAGCGCGCTCGACTGGGTCGTTCGCTTAATGCTTCTCGCTGATCTCACCGATCCCGGATCGACCGCTTCCATCCAGCAAGTGCGGGCTCCGGCATGAAGGACGCCCGAAACGGCCGCGCGCGCTCGCTCGCGGCCTTTGCCGCGTTCGCGCTGGCGCTCGCGTCCGGCGCTCCCCAGGCGGCCGCCCAGGACGGCGATGAAGTGATCTTCGACCCGGAGTTGGTTGACTCCGACAGCGAGTACGCGCCGAGCACGAGCGAACCAAGTACCCCCGCCGAGCCCGAGGAAGACTTCGGCTGGGGCCCCGTGTACCAGGAGCAGCCCAAGGACCCTCCGCCCAGGGCACCGACCGTCTCGGCCACCGAGGTCCGGGACGACGACTACGACCCGCTGGCCAACACAGGTCTCGCGCGGCTCGAGATGCTCGGCCAGTTCGCGGCCGACATGCGGCAAGAGGGCGACCTGGAGGACGCCTATGAAACCCGGCTCAGGTTCGGCGGAGAGGTCGAGCTGAGGCGCTCCCGCAAGCTGCGTCTGATGCTGGGCAGCCGGCTCGATTTTTTCTGGGCGCTCCCGGGGCAGAACGACCCCGTGCTCCGCGATTACGACCCGCCCCAGCGCGCGCTCGACCAAGATCGCTTCGAGGTCGACGTCTTCGCCACCGCGGCCTACGTGGACGCCACACTGGGCGACGGCGTGCACCTGCGCTTCGGCCAGCAAGCCATCTCCCTCGGCCGCATGGACATGTACTCCCCGACGGACATTTTGGCGGCCTACGACCTGCGCCCGCAGCCACGCCTCGACCTGGCGGCCAACAAGCTCGCCCAGCCTGCCGTACGTTTGGATTGGGACCTCAACGCCTGGGCCACCATCCAGATGGTCTACTTGCCGTGGTTCATGCCCCATCTCTCGCGCCCCAACCGCGATCAATACGTGGGCCAAGTGGTGGGCGGCGGCGGCACGGGCACTTTGCCTGGCAACCTGCGTTCGCTGGTCGACCCGTCCTGGCAGACCAAGATGAGCGAGTCGGGGATGCGCTACGTCGGGCCGGCGCCAGACTTCAAGACGCCCCAGGCGCAGATCCGCTCGAACTTTCGCGGCGACGCCATGGAGTTTGGGTTCAGCGCGGGCACCGCGCTCGAGAAGCTCCCCCAGATCTACTACACGCCGTTGGTCAACGATCTCATGATCAACCCGAAGGACCGTGAGGTGCTGGGTCGGGCCGCGGAGCCGCTCAGCGAGGGGCAATATCTCGTCGACATCGACTACAGCCGCTACTACCTGATCGGCGTCGACGGAAGTTTCGACATCTCACCAGTATCCGTTGGGTTCGAGCTCGCGTTCTCGCCGTCCCGGCACCTCTACGCGGCGACCGATGACAAGAAGCATCTGCCGATGCCCAACGTCAGCGAGCAGATCGTCGACCCCGTCAAAAGTGATGGTGACTGGACGCCGAGCAACGTCACGGACGAGCGGATCCGCAAGGGCGTGCCCATGGTGCAGGGCGCGCTGCACGTGGAGTGGCTGAAGGGCGAGACCTTCGCGCTGGTGGGCGAGATGTTCTGGATGAACGCGTTGGCGTTGCCCTACGACAAGAGCCGCGACTGGTGGGGCTTCATCCCGGGCACCGGCACGTTCATGGGCGGCATGGCAGCCATCAGCTACGCGGTCCTCAACGGCAGCGTGCGCTTCGACGTGACCACCGTGGCCATGGTGGGCCCTTCGCTGATCCTGGTGCCGCACATCGAAGTGAAGGCCAAGGAAGGCTTCTACCTGGACGCCGGCGCGCAGATCTTCGAGGGCCCGAACCCGGGCATCAACGGCATGCAGAGCATGAACATCGGCGGCCTGCTGAGCGGTTACGATCAGGTCTTCTTGGGCTTCCGCTGGCTGCCCTGACCGGAAACGCGCTCTTTCCCGCGCCCCTCAGAAGTTGATGCGGCGCATGACGAAGCGCGGCAACCAGCGGATCACCCACATCACGAGCGCCCACATGCGAGGCGTGTAGAGCACCGGCGTGCCGCGATCGAGGGCGCGCACGATGTCGGAGGCGACCCGCTCGGGCGTGCCCGCGAAGGGCGGCGGCTTGAGCCCCTGGGTCATGCTCGTTTTCACGAACCCGGGCTTCACACAGACCACCTTGAGGCCCTGCGCGTGAAACTTGTGATCGAGCCCCTCGAGATACGCGGAGAGCCCGGCCTTGCTCGCCCCGTAGAGCACCACGGGTTTGCGTCCCCGTTCCCCCGCGACGGAGCTCACCACACACAAGGTGCCTCCTCCGCGCGCGAGCAGGCGCTTGCGCGCGAGCTCGCAGAACGTGACCGTGTTCGCGAAGTTCACCGTCAGAAGGCGCTGGGCGAAGGCGGTGTCCTCTTCGAGCTGCGCCTGGGTGCCGAACAGCGCCGCGGTGACCACCACGGTGTCGAAGCCCGACAGGGCGCGATCGGCCGCCGTCAGGGCCGCTTCGAAGTCGGCTGGGTCGCTCAGATCGCAGTAGCTGGTGAGCACGGGGCGTTTGCCGCCGCCGCGTTGCTCCAGATCGCGCGCGCTGCGCTCGAGGTCCTCGATGTCGCGTCCGAGCAAGTGCAGCTCGGCGCCACGCTCCGCGAGCAGACGCGCCACGGCGCGGCCGATGCCCTTGCCTGCCCCCAGAACCACCGCCTTCATGCACCATCCCCGAACAAGCGTTGACTCTGCGCGCTCTTCAACCTGTTCTCCGGGTCCCAGCGCCGCTTCTCGGCCAAGAACGTGGGCAGCCGTGGCTCCATCTTGCGGAAGTGCTCCGCGCGCGTGAAACCGTCCTTGGTGAGGTAGATGCGGCCTCCGCAGCGGATCACGTGCTCGTTGAGGCGATCGATCACCTCCTGCGTGTTGTCACGGATGGGCAGGTCCAGCGCGACCGACATGCCGGGGCGCGGGAACGACAAGAGGCCCTCGCCCTCCTCCCCGCAGTCCTTGATCACGGTGAGGAACGAGGCCACGCCCATGCGATTGAGCACCTCGAGCAGCCCCCGGATTCCGTCCGGTCCCGCTTCGTTTGGGATCACGCTCTGGTGCTGGGTGACGCCGCGCGATCCGTAGAGGATGTTCCAGCGCAAGATGCGATCGAGCGGGTAAAAGAAGGTGTCCGCGTCGCACACGTCCCTCTTGTGCTTGCGGAAGTGGCTGCCATAGACGCCCGCGTTGAACATGCGGATGGTCGCCTTGTTGAGCACGCCGGAGGGCAGCGCAAAAGGCGCCTTGATCGCGAGCTTGGGCTTCGGATAGTGCGCGGGCGCCTCGGCGGGTTCGGCCCAGCGCCCCACGAACAGGATCCCGCGCCCGAGCGCGCTGCCGCCGATGGCGGTGTCGATCCAGCCCACCGTGAAAGGCCAACGCTTGCCCGCGTCCTTGAGCGCCTTCAAGAACTCGCTCAGGTTCGGGATCCGGTAGCTCTCGCGCACGATGTAGGGCGAGGGCACGCGCACCAGCTTGAGCTCGACCTCGAGGATGTGCCCGGTGAGCCCCATACCGCCGAGGGTGGCGCGGAAGAGCTCGGGCTCGAGCTCGCGGGAGCAACACACCACGCTCCCGTCGGCGAGCTGCAGCTTGAACCCCTGCACGTGCCTGCCGATGGTGCCGTCGACATGGTGGTTTTTGCCGTGGACGTCCGAGGCCACGATGCCGCCGAGGGTGACGAACTTGGTGCCCGGCGTGACCGGCGTGAAGAACCCACGCGGCAGGTAGAGCCGCAACAACTCGGCCAAGGAGAAGCCGGCTTCGGCGCGCAGCACCCCCGTGGTTTCGTCGAATCCGAGGACACGATCGGCCATGGTGGTCCCCGCGACCTCGAGCACGCCCGCAGCCGGCAGGGAGGCATCCCCGTAGGAGCGCCCGAGGCCACGCGTGAGGCTCGCCCCCTGGGTCACGGAGAGCAGCTGCTCGGAGCGCTTTTCGTTCCCGGGGAGGAAGGTGCGGCCCCACCCGCTCAATCCCTCTGGCTCACGCGGCATCAGCCACTGAGGTAGCACGGCTGACCGCGGTCATGCGAGCTGCCGTCAAGGCGGTGGACGCTCAGCGCCAGGCGAAGCTCGGTTGGGCGAAATGCTGCACCGAGACCGCGCGCCCCTCGAGGGCGACTTCCCGAAGTTGATACACGATGGCCGCCGTCGGGCTGTAGATGTGGGTCCCAAGCAGGGGCAGCGAGATCAGGGGCGCCGCCAGGCCGGGCACCGTCACGAAACGCGGGAGTCGGGGCTGGTACAGCTCTTTGAGGGGGATGCGATAGGCGATCGCGACCTCGCGCGGATCGGGCGCCAGCGTGCGAGCCTCGGATCCCCAGAGCACCACGGGCGTGATCACGAACCCGCTGTGGGTCGTGAAGTCGTCGAGCAATCCCAGTACGCAGCCCGGGTCGAGCGAGACGCCCAATTCTTCCGCGAGCTCGCGCCGGGCCCCCTGCACGGCGTCTTCTCCGGCGTCGAGCCGCCCTCCCGGGAGCGCAAACTGCCCTGCGTGGCGGCGCAGGTCAGCGGGACGGCGGGTGAGCAGGAAGCAGGCTTCCCCTTGCCAGCCCGGCACCAAGGTCAGGGCCACCGCCGCGGCGCGTTGGTCGCGCCTGAGCGGCACACAGGCGCGCGCATGGCTCGAGAGGTGGCCTGCGATGCGAGAGCGGAGCGCTTCGTCGAGCTGCTCGGGCACGCACAAGGGCTGTGGAGAATCGCTCACGTCACCCGCAAGCCTAGAGCGCCGCACGGGTGGGCGGCCACGATTTTCGGCACTTTCCCGGGCGCCCACGGGTGCTCGGAGCGAGGGACGCGCGCTACGCTCGAGGCATGCAGGACGGCAAGGGATTCGACTTCGAAGGCGCGCGGTTCGACCTCGACCAGCCGCGCGATCGCGACGTGCTGCGCTTCATCCTGTCCCAGGCTTTGTACGGCGAAGCCACGGGTGTGTACTGCGGTCGCTCGCTCTATGCCGCCCAGAGCCTGGAGGCCGCCCACTTCTACGCGCGCCAGGCCCGCCAGGAACTGAACCACCTCACGCTGTTCGCGGAGATGTTCCGGGCGCTCGATCTGGAGCCCGAACCGGCGCACTGGGTGATCCGCGCGCTCGCGGCGCACAACGACTACTACCCGCTCAAGGTGTTGATGGAGCACGCGCTCGGCGAGGGCATGGTGCTCGACATCTTCCGCGACGTGCTCTTGCAGACCCTGCCCGAGCACGATCCGCGTGTGCCCGCGATCCAGAAGAAGCTGCGCGTGATCTGCCGCGAGGAGGAGGAGCACGTGGCGTGGGGCGAAAAGGAGACGCGCCGCATCCTCGCCGAGCAACCCGAGCTCAAGCAGGCGTTCTATGGCTTGCTCGAGCTGCAGCTCTACCTGGTCCCCTTCGCCGTCGAGCACCTGAAGCAGCGCGCCCCCGGGCACCCGGTGCTCGAACGGCTGGACGCCTTCGTAAACCACGTTCAGGCCCGCGTGTGGCGTCAGGGGCAGGAGCTCGGGTTCGTCCCCGAGGTGCGCCCGAGCGCGGCGCGGCGCGCCGTGGCCGTGGCGCGCGGGCTCTCACTGCTCGCGCGCAGCCAGTTCTCGCGCTCGAAGAGCCGCCTGGATCACACCTACTTGCGCGAGCTCGGCTTCGGCGCGCATGGCGAAGGTCGGGCTCGCTTCGAGCAGGACAAGGGCAGCTCGCTCGAGCCGTCGTGAAAAGCCCTGCGCTTGGGGGCGGCGCAACCCCGGCGCGACAACGCGAGCTCTCCTGCGGCAGGAGCGCGAGAGGCGGGACGACATGCATGCTGAGCGCCTACATTCCGGGGAGCTCCCGTTCCGACTTTGGTGCTAGCGTCGAACATGCCCGAGTTGCCCGAGGTCGAGGTCACGCGACGCCGGATCGAACCCAAACTGGTGGGCCGCACGATCGCCGAAGTGATCACCACCAAGGCGAGCTACTTCTTCCTGACCCCGCCCAAGCAGCTCGCGCACAAGCTTTCGCACAGGCGCGTGGTGTCGCTCGAACGGCTGGGGAAATATCTGCTCGCCTCGCTCGATGACGGCTCGCGCCTCCTGCTCCACCTGGGCATGACCGGCCAGCTCTTCACCGCGTCGGCCCGCAGCGCGCGCTTACTGCGCGCCACTGCCGCCGCCGCCCTCGCCCCGGACGTGCAGGCCTTCTTCAAGCCGGACCCCCATACGCACCTGGTGCTGCGCTTCGCGGACGGCGGCGAAGAGGTGCTGTTCCGCGACGTGCGCAAGTTCGGCAAGGTGCGCTGGCTCCCGCAGGGCGCCACCGATCCCCGGCTCGACAAGCTCGGCCCCGATGCGCTCGGCGCCACGGGCGCGCGGCTCTTCGAAGCCTCACGCTCGCGCAAGGCCGCGATCAAGACGCTGCTCCTGGACCAGCAAGTGCTCGCCGGGGTGGGCAACATCTACGCGGACGAGGCGCTGTTTCTCGCGGGGATCCGCCCTGGGCGCGCTGCGCGCAGCTTGAGCCGCCCCGAGTGCGAGCAGCTGGCCGCGCGCGTGCGACAGGTGCTCGAACGCTCGATCGAGACGGGGGGCTCGAGCATCAGCGACTACGTGCAGCCCGACGGCAGCGACGGCGCCTATCAGGACGAGCGCCGGGTCTATGCGCGCACGGGCGAACCGTGCCTCCGCTGCCAGACGAGCATCAAGCGCGTCGTGCTGGCGGCGCGCAGCACACACTATTGCCCGCGCTGTCAGAGGTGAGCATGTGCCCCATCGGACCCGCGCGGCTTGCCGAGCACGCTGACAAGAGCCGCTCGGGTACGTACATTATCGGCAGATGCGAGCGCAAGCGAACGCCACCAGCGCTCCCACAGGGCGTTTCGCATCGTGTGAAGGGCTGGGCGCGCGCGAAGGAGATCCGGTATGGGCAAGGCAAGCAAAGTCGAAGACATCATGACGCGTCGGGTAGTGTCCGTGCGCGAGGAAGACAACATGCAGTCCATCCGCGAGGGCATGGAGGCCTTTGGCTTGCGTCACATCCCCGTGGTGGACGGGAAAAAGCTGGTGGGGCTCTTGAGCCACCGCGACATGCTCCGCTTCTCGGAGAGCCAGCACGCCCCCGAGCGCCTGCGTCAGTCGATCGATGAACAGCGCGCCGAGCGCACCTTCGTGGCGAGCGTGATGACGCGGGACCTCGAGACCGTCAGGCCCGACACGCCGATCCCAGAGGCCGCCCAGCGCCTCGTGAAGCACAAGTTCGGATGCCTGCCCGTGACCACCGAAGATGGCACCCTGGTCGGCATCGTCACCGAGCACGACTTCCTGAAGGTGCTGGTCGAGAGCTTCGCCGACTGAGGGGGCCCCGCGCTCGCCTTTCGTCGTCGCGCCCGGTTTCCGTGGCCGCGCTCGGGAACCGGGACGCATGAACGTGCGGCGCTCCTGGCCATGACTCTACGCTGTCCCTCGCAGCCTGCATTCTGCTCTGGCTCCTCGATTCGGATTCAGCCCCGGACCCGGGCTATGCTGCGGGCCGGCATGGAGATGGAACCGTAGACATGCGCGTGGCTGAGTGGGTGGAGCACCTCAATTCGATCGTCTGGAGCGCGGCGCTCATCTATCTGTGCCTGGGGGCCGGGCTGTACTTCTCCATTCGCACCCGCTTCATGCAGCTGCGCGGCCTGCCTGAGATGCTGCGCTTGATGTTCGCGGGGACCAAGTCCCAGGCTGGCGTGTCTCCATTTCAAGCGCTCGCGATGTCGCTCTCGGGGCGGGTGGGCATCGGGAATCTGGCGGGCGTCGCCACGGCCATCACCTTCGGCGGGCCCGGAGCGGTCTTCTGGATGTGGATGTCCGCGCTGCTCGGGGCTTCGACCTCGTTCATCGAGTGCACGCTCGCGCAGATCTACAAGCAGAAGGACAGCGACGGCCGATATCGCGGCGGACCTGCGTACTACATCGAAAAGGCGCTCGGCCAAAGGTGGTACGCCGTCCTCTTCGCGCTGGCGACGGTCGTGGCCACGGGCCTGCTGCTCCCGGGGGTGCAGGCGAACGGGATCGCCGCCAGCGTGAAGACGGCCTGGGGGGCTCCAACCGAGATCACCGCCCTCCTGTTGATGCTCGCGCTCGGCGCCATCATCTTCGGCGGCGTCACGCGCATCGCGGCCTTCGCCGAGATTGTGGTGCCCGCGATGGCCTTCTTCTACCTGGTCATGGCGATCGTCATCATGGCGGTGAACGCGGCGCAGCTGCCTGCCGTTTTTGGCCTGATCGTCAAGAGCGCCTTTGGGCTCGAGCCGGCCTTCGGCGCGCTCATGGGGCTCACGGTCGAGTGGGGCGTCAAGCGCGGCGTATACTCCAACGAAGCGGGACAGGGCACGGGTCCCCACGCCGCAGCCGCGGCAGAGGTCTCCCATCCCGCGCAGCAGGGCTACGTGCAGGCGTTCTCGATCTACATCGACACCCTGCTGGTCTGCTCTGCGACCGCGTTCATGATCCTCTCCACCGGCAAGTACAACGTGAAGCACCCGGACGGGTCGTTGATCCTCGCCAACTTGCCCGGCGTGGACGGGGGACCGGTCTACACCCAGGCGGCCGTGGAGACCATCGCGCCAGGCTTCGGCGCGAGCTTCGTGGCGCTCGCCCTGATCTTCTTCGCGTTCACGACCATCGTCGCCTACTACTACCTGGCCGAGACCAACCTCGAGTACCTGACCCGCAACGCGGCGCCGCGTTGGCTCACCCTGGGGCTCAAGCTTGCGATGATGGCCGCGGTCGCCTACGGCGCCGTCCGGAGCGCGAGCCTCGCGTGGGGGCTCGGGGATCTCGGCGTGGGCATGATGGCGTGGCTCAACCTGATCGCGATCCTGATCGTGCATCGGCCCGCGCTCATCGCGCTGCGCGACTACGAAAGGCAGCGGCGCGCCGGGCTCGCTCCGACGTTCGATCCGACCTCACTCGGGATCGCACGCGCGGAGTTCTGGAGCCAGAAGGCCGCTGACGGAAAGGTCGGCCGCGAACACGCGAGCGGGCCCACTGGGCAGGAAGCTCCCCCGTCGCCTTCGTGATTCGCTTGGCTCCTCTTGAGTGCGCGCGTGTACGCCCTTGCCGGTGGGGGCGTACACGCGAGGCGCTCCCTGTTCAGCGGCGCTCGCCGCGGAGCTTTATCACGGCGCCTTCGGAGGCGTCGCATTCCGTGCCGACGTCAACCGAGCTCAGCCTCAGTTGGAGCACGCCGTTGCCGAGGGCGCCCTCGATCGTGTTCTCGGTCTTGCAGTCGAGGACGCTCCCTTCGACCACGCCGCCGTCCACATCGTACCCACCACCTTCCTCGTGGGGCCCGTCCGTGCACGTGACGTGGACCGCGCCCGTATCGGCGAGCTCGAAGTCACAGGGAACCGGGGCCTCTTCGCTCCGCGTGCGCTCAGCAGGCTCACACGGTCCGCCCCCGGGGCACCCCCAGTCGAAGAACGACGCGGTCCACTTCCCGCCCAGCTTGCCGAGGCCGGCCTCGATCTGCGTCAGCTCGGCGTCCAGCTCTTGACTCGAAGAGAGTTGTCCGACGCTGAGATCGTACGACGCGCAGCCCACACCCGTGAACTGCTCCATCTGGAACCCCTGGATACTCCCCGTGCCGACGTCGATCGTGCCGGACACCAGCGCGAGGTTGATGTCGTAGTCGCAGTCCACCCCGTAATTGCTTGGGCCATCATCGCAGGTGACGGTGAAGGAAAGGTCCTCCAGGATCTCGGCCGTGCAATTGTCGGGCGTCTTGCCCTCCTCTTCGATCGTGACGTCCCAGGTTCCGATCAGGTCGCTGTCTCCCCGGAAGCCGCCGGTGTCCACGGCCCCGGGCCCCGCGTCGCCTCTCGGGTCCCCTCCCAAGCTATTGCCAAATCCGTCGTCGACGGGCTCGAGCGTGTCGGGCTCGAGATCCTCGCCAGGCATGACGGAGGGGGCGCCGTTCGCGGCGCTATCGCGCTCGAGCAACACCAATACGCTGAAGTGATCGACCTCGATCGTGGCGACGCCGTCCTTCACCTTGGGTTTGCCCAGTGTCTTCCACTCCTTGTCGTTCTCATCCTTCAGCCAGGCCACCACCAGCTTCTCGCTGGTTCGATCTTTGGCCACCGGCAGCGTCACCTCGACGCCTTTCTTGAATTGCGTCCCGTGGGGCGTGAGCACGTAGGGCGCGGACGACACCTTGTCCGTGCTCGACACGGTCTTCACGAACTGCAAGGCCTCGGCGTCCTTGGGGCGCGCGATCGAGAGGGTCACCGCGCCGTCCACCGCGCCCTTGGGCACCGCCAGCTTGGCCCCGGTCGGCAGCTCCAGCACCGCGTCCTTGTCGGGCGTCACCTCGAGCGACATGCTCACGCCCTCACTCGCACCGTCGTCTACCCCGAGCTCGCTCAGCGACTTCAGCTCTCTGATCGCATCAGCGAGGCCGCAGCCGCCCAAAAGCAAGGCGCAGAACGACACCATCACGCAGCCCATGCGCATCGTCTGTTGCACTTCTCTTCCCCTTGGTTCGCGAGGCCCCGCCCACCGACTCGGCCGGGACCACCTCGCCCGTCGCCAATTGTGCAGGGTTGGGCTGAGGCGGTTCCATGGGTATTTTCGTGACCGTGTCGGTCGCGGGGACATCTCCACACCTCTCGCACCTTGCGTTCCGTGGGCTCACGGTAAGGTCTGCGAGGGCGCCTTCGATGCCAGCAAGTAGGTCTGAACCAGCCTCAGAGGCTGTCGAAGCCCAGGCTCAAGCCCCAGAGGTACTGCTGCACGCGCGCCTCGTTGGCCTCGTTCTGGTTGTTCAGGCGCATGTAGATGATCTGCATCTGAATGCCGACCGACAGATGATCATCCACGTACAGGTCCTTGCCGAACACCAGATCCATGTAGAACCCGGGCTTGGTGGTGTCATCGACGCCGCCGCGCTTGATGGTAGCGAGGCCCACGCCGAAGGCGGTCTTGATGAAGAACGTGTGCGGAAGGAAGAACGTGAGCGCCGGAGCCGCGCCGTACGCGAGGATGCGCGCGCTCTCATCGTAGCCCCTGTCGATCGTGAGATCGCGATCGATGTCCCCGTTCCACAGCACGCCCACGGTCGCGTCCAGATGGAGCGCGAGCCATGGCTGCAAGAAGCCTCCGATGTCGACGCCGAACGCCGTCCCGAAGCCGCGCGCTCGCACGTTGTCGACCTCACCTTGCCAGGGGGCGGGACCGAGCCGCGTGCTTTGAAAGCCCAGGTTGGTCGAGAGGCGCAAATAGAAGCCGCCGCGGTCGTCGAGCCTACGGAAGGCGTGTGCGAGCGGATCGTGCTCGGGCGGGATGTCGATGGGGTCGATCTCGGTGACCGTCTCGGGCGGCGCTTCGGCGCGCGCCGAGCCCGCCATGGCGATCGCCGACAAGAGACACAGAAACGAAGCAAAGGCTGCGCGGGTCATGTTGCTCCTCGTGGATCAATTCTGGCTGAGCTGGGTGAGGTTCACCACCCGGAAGCCATTGGCGGGGATCTCGACCGTGACATCCCGTGCGACGCCCTGGGCGGCGACGCGCACACTGTGGCTTCCTGCACCAAGGCGCACCCGGACGATGCCGATGCGCGCCGGCAGCGTGGCCCAGGAGCGCGTGTCCGGCGTGTCCACCGCGGTCAAGGCCGCCTGGGTGCCCAGCGCGATCAGCATGCCGAGCGCGCTGGAGCCGCTGCTGCGGCCCGTGGCGACCCCCGCGCCCGCCCCGATGGCGCCGCGCGCCACCAAGCGCGTGAGGGCAGAGGCGAAGATGGGCCCCTTGGCCTTCTCGTAGGCGGCTCGCACCAAACTATCGACCTCGGTGAGCGTATCGACCGAGTAGGCGCGGCCATCGACGCTGATCTGCGGCGCCGGATAACCGCGCGGCGAGGGATCGAGCTCTGGGTAGTTGACCCAGGTTACGAGGCCCTGCCCGGCCAGGCGGCGCGCCGCCTGAAAGCCCGCCGGATCCATGAACAGCGAGGCGTACGTGAGCGCCAGGCCGATCGGCACACGCTCGGCGTGCAGCGCCGGCACGCGCCCGTAACTGACCACGATCAAGAGCTCCCCGGTCTCGCCCGGCGCAGAGGCGTCCGCGGGCGCAGCGGCAGCCAGCTCGGTGAGCCTCGGGGAGCGGTAGCCCGCGCGCTCGAACAGCCGCTTCACCGGCTCGGCGAGCGAACGATAGTCGGCGGCCCGGAGCGCCTCGTCGTAGTAGCGCAGGGCCTCGTCGTAGTCGCCCGCCATCTCGAACACGAAGCCCGCGAGGTAGCTGCCGGGTCCGAGCAACGCCGCAGTGGGCTCGTCCTCCGCCTGCCCCAGGTACTTCTGCATCACGGCCAGGCGTCGCGCCTCGACCTTGGCGCCGTTGAGCCGCCCGCGCGCCAGGTAGTTGACCATGTTGAGCGTGTTGACCAGGAGCTTTTCGTAGGGTCGCGCCTTGTAGGGGCCCACGTCGTCCGAGAAGAGGTAGCGGCCGATCTCGTGGGAGGTCGAGCGGCTGAAGTCCAGCATCTCGACCTGCTTGTCGGCGACCTCTAGATCGCGGCTGCTGTCCTCGTAGCGCTCGAGCGACTGCGAGATGGTCGAGCGATCGAGCAACAGGATCGCGTTGTCCCCGCTCACCTCGGTGGGCAGCTCGGAGCCGCTCTTCACCTTCAGCTCGTCGTTGTAGATCTTCAGCGCCTGTTCGGGGTTTCTCGCGTCGAGCGCGCTGCGCGCCGCCCTGGTGCGATCGGCGTGACCTGCGCAGCCCGACGCGCAGAGCGCGAGCAGGGCGAGGGAAAAGGCGACGCGTGAGACCATGAGGCTAAGGCAACTTTAGAGGATGGCCTTGGTGACCGCGGCCTGGTTCTGGAACATCACCTCGCTGGTCTCGACCGAGATCACGCGGATGAACAGGTAATACTGCACGCGGCGGGCGTTGGGTGCGCGCTCGTCGGTGGAGAACACCTTGCCCGTGATCACATAGCGCGCGCCGAGCTGTTTGCCCCAGCTGGCCACCTGGGAGGCGTCGAAGGCGCCCTGGCTGTGTTGCTGGCGCTGGATCTCCTCCATCAGCTGCTTCTGGTTCTCGAGGCTGATCACGCGCACGGGCGCCGAGTTCACGAGCTCGGTCTCGACCTCCGTGATCAACGCGCCGAGCGCGCTGTCGATGTGCTCGCTGGTCTCGTTGCGGATCGGCAGCACGCTGACCGGCGGTCGATCCTCGGAAGCCCACACCTGATACACGCGCGAACCCTTCATGGCCTGCATGTTCTCACGCAGCATCTGCGACAGATCGCGGCGGTCGAGCCCGGTGCCCATCGCCGCATGATCGAGGCCCGGCGTGTCCGAGCCGCGCACCGCCTTCGGCGTGTGACTGCAACCAGCGGTAGAGAGCGAGAGCGCCCCCGAAGCCGCCAGCACGAGCGCCATTTGGCCCAGCCTGTTACCCATGTCTCCTCCAGATAATCGTTGTGGCTCAATCTACTACGCGCGCGCGAGATCCGGCCATTCCGTGGAGCAGACCGGCGGGCCGGCTATCGTCGCCGCCCTTTCATGCCTGGTCGCACGGAGCGAGGCTAGTCGTACTGGCAGCGCGATCCGGCGTTGACCTCGCGCGCGGGGGATCCGCGGCGCACGACGAGCTCCTGCGTCTCGCCGGGCGCCGCGCGTAGCGTTTGATGTGGCGTGGGGTCGACATCCGTCCACACCTCGCACGACACCGGCCGGTCGCACTCGTTGCGCAGGCTGACCACGTGGGTGAAGCCGTAGGCCTCCATGCGCACGCTGGCGCTGACCCGAGCGCACTGCTCGATCGCGGCGGGACCCGCGGGACGTTTGGGCGCAGGCTTGCCTTCCGCGTGAGAGGACGCGCTCGGCGCCAGCATGGCGAGGGCCGCAAGCAGCGGAAGCCAGCGCTTTCGCGCCGACGGCGGAGGGGGCGCTTCCCTGCGCGAGGTGAACACGGACATGGGACTCCAAACGCTTCGCGAGACCATCTGCTCTAAGACCGAACAACCCCGGGAATTGCTTCATTCCTCGCCCGGAGGGTACCGCGGAACCAGACGGTTCCACACCGCGAGCCGCCGCGCATCACGGATGCGACGGCCCAGCTCCGGGAGCGACACCTCCTCGAACGGCCCGGAGAGTTTGAGCGGTGCGCCGCCCTCGAGCTCGATACGCAGCACATCTGCGCTGGGATCATGCTGGATTTCGCCGATCTGCTCCCACGGGTAGAGGCGCTCGTCGGCCTTGGGATCGAGCCGCACCGCGAGCCCATCGACCCGGATCGCCAGATAGAGGTCGCCGCGGATGGCGCAGAGGAGCTTCCAGATGGCCCACACGGGCCCACTCATGGTGACCAACAGGCCGAGCACGGTCAGCACGGGACGCAGCGCCTCGGACATGCTCACCCGGGCCATCGAGAGCGCCACGATCGCGCTGCCGAGCGGGAGCAACAACAGACCCGGCAAAAACGCCCTCAACAGCGTCCGCGATTGCCGCAGGCGATACCAGTCCACCAATTTCTCGAGGGAAGCCCGAAAAGCCCGCTCGTCGTCGCTCAGGACGGGAGGCAGTGACTTGGGCTCGTCCTCGGCGCTGCTCACCGAACGACGATAGCGCGCCAAAGGTTGGCCGGCGCTACCTCTCGTAGCGCCAGCCGTCTCGGAACATGCAGAGGCGATGACGGGGACCTGGACACTCGAGGTCGTGGTTATCGTAGGCGCTATCTCCCTGGTAGAGGGACACCATCCCCTCCGGATGCGGCCGCGGCCGCGGCACGAACACCGCGGGGGTTTCGCCCTGAACGTGCTCGAGCACCTCCTCGAGGGCTGAAAAGCGCGCGAGCACCGAGAGGGTGACGAAGGTGGGCGGCGGCAGCTCGAGGGCCAGCTCGCGCTGCAGCGCGAGCGCAGCGCGCGGGGTGAGCCAGCGGTGGTCGTGGATCTCGCAGCCGTCGATCTGCACCTCGCGCCCGGCCGGGGCGCGCGCCACGAAGAACCAGGTCGCAAACCGCCGCGCTAGGCCCCCTGGCGTGGTCCAATGGGAGAATGGCAAGAGCTCCCTCGCCGAGAGCGTGAGCCCCGCCTCCTCGTGGGCCTCGCGCACCGCGGCACGCTGGGCCGCCGAGAGCGCGTCGCCATCCTGGTCGTCCACGGGATCGACACGCCCCCCGGGAAACACCCAGGCGCCTCCATGGAACGCGAGCTGGGCGGCGCGCTGCATCAGCAGCACCTCGAACTGAGCTTGGGCCTGCCTCAGCAGGATCACGGTGGCCGCGGGGCGCAGCACCGGCTCGGGAGCGGGCTCAGTCACGGGGACCAAGATTGCGCGCACGGCGCGCGCGGGGCAAGCACGTCCGCACGCGAGAGCCCGCGCGGGGTCACTCGGGGAGCCACTCGGGCGCGTAGAGGCAGATGAGAACCGCGATCGCCACCAGGTAGCTGATGCCGAACAACAGCGGGAGCGCCACCTTGGACTGGCGGTAGCCGGCGAAGCGCGCGGCGGCCATGACGAGCCAGCAGCCGACCCACACCCCGAACACCGACAGCCAGATCCCCGCGTTCTTCCCCCCCAGAATGCGCTCGAGCTTCTCGCTCTTCTTGCGCTCCAAAAAGCGCGCCGCGCGGGGCCACGCGAGCAGGCGATCCCAGAGCACGTCGACCACGATGACCTGCGCGTAGATCAGCGGGATGGTCACCGCCCAGACGAACCACGGGTTCCAGCCCAGCTTGAAGATTGCCAGGGGAATCGCGAGAAAGGCCCCGCCAAACGGATTGAGCGCGGAGAGGACGAATAAGACTTCGAGTGCGTTCACGAGACTGAAGCGCCGATCAGAGCACGAAATGAGGTCGCGCTCAAATCACATCCCAGCCGTAGCCTTCCTTCTCCACCGCGTGGTCCGCGAGTGCCTTGATCAATTCGTCTTCGTTGTCGTCGATGCGATCGAAGTTCTGCTGCATGCGCAGCTCCGCTTGCTTGGCGAAGGCGCGCGCGATGGTGACCTCCCGCTCGACCTGGGCGGCGGGCGCCTCCGCCAGACGCGTGCTCACGCGGCTGAGCACGGCCGAGAGCACGAACAGGTCGATCATGATGTCGGCGAGACGCCGCGAGGCGAACTGCTTGCCGATGATGTTCCGGCCGTGCTTGCGCAGGATGCGGTCGACCGCCTGGGCCAGCGCCTTGGTCTTGGCCTCGAACATGGGCGAGAGGTCGGCGAGGGCCGGATGCACCCTGGTCAAGCGCTGTTGCTGGACGAAGTTGGTGTGGATGCGCGCCTGCCTGCGCGCGTACTCGGACAGCACGCCGAAGCCCTTGATGGGATCGTTGAACACGCCCTTGAGGCTCGCGGAGAGCTCCTTGAGCTGGCTGCCCACGTCGCCCATCGCAGTCAACGCGATGAACAGGCGCAGGACCTCGTTGGTGCCCTCGAAGATGCGGTTGATCCGGCAGTCGCGCAGCACGCGCTCGTACGGCAGCTCGCGCATGAAGCCGAGCCCGCCAGCGATCTGCAGCATCTCGTCCGCGGTGCGAAAGAGCGCCTCGGTGGCGAAGACCTTGCTGATCGAGGCCTCGACGGCGAAGTCTTGTTGTTTGGCGTCGCTCATGTGCGCCACCAGGTTGACCACCGACTCGGCCGCGTAGCAGTCGATCATGGCCTGCCCCAGCTTCTGCTTGACCAACCCGAACTCCGCGATCGGCTTGCCGAACTGCTTGCGATCGCGGGCGTGCTGGGCCGAAAGGGCGATCACCTTCTTCATCGCGCCCACCGAGCCGCCGCCGAGGCCCGTGCGCCCGTTGTTCAAGATGTTCATGGCCACCTTGAAGCCCGCCCCGACGTCGCCCAACACGTGATCGCTGGGAACCCGCGTGTTGTCGAAGCTGACCGTGGTGGTCGAGCTGGCGCGCAGGCCCATCTTGTCCTCGTGGGGACCGTGGCTGACGCCGCCCATCTCCGGCGTGACCAAAAAAGCGGTCATGCGGCCATGCCCATGCCCCTCGGTCTTGGCGAAGACGGTGAAGAAGCTTCCAATGCCGCCGTTGGTGATCCACAGCTTCTCGCCATTGAGCACCCAGTGGTCACCGTCCAGCTCGGCACGGGTCCGGATCGAGGCGGCGTCCGAGCCGGAGCCGGGCTCGGTCAGGCAAAACGCCGCGATCCGCTTGCCGCTCGCGAGCTCGGGGTAGTAGCGGGCCCTCTGCGCGTCGGTCCCGAACAAGAGCAGACCTCGCATGCCGATCGAGCTGTGGGCACCGATGGTCACGGCCACCGAGGCGTCGTGGCGGGCGATCTCCTGCAGGGTGCGTGAGTAGGCTGCACTACCAAACCCGAGCCCACCATGGGCCTCCGGGATCACCAGCCCGAATAGCCCGAATTGTCGGAGCTCCTCGAGGAACTCGCCCGGCATCTCGCCCGCTTCGTCCCAGCGCCGGAAATCGGCCTCGCGCGGCCCGAGCAGTTCATGGACCGATCCGATGACCCCCTTCAACGTATCCCGCTCTTCGGATTGGAGGGCGGGGTAGGGAAAGATCAGCTCTTCTTCGATGCTGCCCATACACAGGGCGCGCATGAAGCTCGGTAGGGTTGCCACTTCGCGGTCTGCCATCGTGTCGGCTCCTCTCGCTCTGCTTCGTTGTGAGTCGCCGGCGGGAAGACATCAAGCGAGACGCGCGCCGAGGGCGATCCGCTCACTTTGTTGGACGTCCGCTTGAAGTGCTTGCCATCGTCTGATTACGTACACGCAATGGATTCGAATCGAGCCATCGCCGAGGCGCTGCTGATCGCCCCCAGCCCCCTCCCACGAGACGGGCTGCTCGGCGACCTGGAGCGCATCCTTGCGGGCTGGGAATTCACGCAGGTCGCGCCGGAAAACCTCGGCGGCCTCGATCTGGAGCGGTTTTCCCTGGCATGTCTGGACGGTCAGGGGCAAGCGGGATGGGTCCCCGAAATAACGCGATTTCTGCGCAGACGCGCGCCAGCGTTGCCGATCGTGCTGGTCGTGGGGCCGAGGTACGATCTCGAGGTGGAGGCCATCGGCTGGGGTGCCGACGAGTCCACGATCGCGGGCGAAATCGAGCTAATGCGTGCGATCAAGAAGGCGCAGCAACGCAGGCGCGAGGTCTGCGAAGGCGCCGAGATGGCCCGGCTCGAAAGTGAGCGGGCCCGTCAGTCTCGCTTGCGTAGGCACAACGAAGCCTTGCGCTCGCTGGCCAAGCAACTGGCCACCAGCGACCTGAAAGCCGGCTTGCGGGCGATCACCGAGGCCGCGGCGCAGAGCCTCGAGGTCTCCCGGGTGAGTGTGTGGCTGTTCGAGGGCGATGGCGCGCGGCTGGTCATGGCCGACGTGTGCGATCCGCGCTTCGCCGAGCCCGCGCTCAGCCCGCCGCTGAGCGTCCAGGACTTTCCCGACTACTTCAAGGCGCTGCACGACGAGCGGGTGATCGCCGTCGACGACCTCCGCGCGGGCTCGGTCGTGTCGTGCTTGTTCCAGGACTACTTCGGTCCGCTCGGCATCGTGTCGTCCCTGGACGCGACGGTCCGCGTGGGCGATCGTGTGCTCGGTGTGGTCTGTTGCGAGCAGGTCGAGCGGCCGCGCAAGTGGACGGAGGAGGACCACGCGCTCGCCGGCAGCTTCGCCGATTTCGTGGCGCTGGCCGTGGAGTCGCACGAACACCGCAAGGCAGAGGAGGCGCTGCGCACAAGCTACGCGCAGCTCAACGATGCGCGCCGGATCGAGGCCGTCGGGCGCTTGGCGGGCGGGGTCGCGCACGACTTCAACAACGTGATCACGGTGGTCTCGAGCTACGCCTTCCTGCTCGCGCGCAAGCTCGACAAGAACGATCCACTGCAAGGCCCGGTCGCCGAGATCGGCAAGGCCGCCGAGCGGGCCGCCGACATCACGCGCAAGCTCTTGGCCCTGAGCCGACGCGATCCCGTCTCACCACGCGTGCTCGACCTCAACGTCGTGCTGCGAGGCATGGAGACGTTCCTGCGCCGCCTGATCGGCGAGCACATCTCGCTCGAGCTCTCGCTCACCGAAGATCCCCTGCTGATCCGCGCCGATCCAGGGCAGATCGAGCAGGTCGTACTCAACTTGGTCGTGAACGCGCGTGACGCGGCGGCCCCCGAGGGCGGAAGCATCGCGCTGCGAACCCTGCGCGACCGCGGTCCCCAGAGGGGCTTGGACCCCGCGGGCCGCTTTGCGTTGCTGGAGGTGAGCGACACCGGCGTGGGCATGCCGCAGGAAGTGCAGGAGCGGATCTTCGAGCCATTTTTCACGACCAAGGACGTGGGCAAGGGCTCGGGCCTCGGACTGTTCACGGTCTGGGGCACGGTGGCGCAGATGGGCGGCAGCATCGAGGTCAAGAGCGCGCCGAGCCGGGGCTCACGCTTCGTGCTGCGCTTCGCGGAGGCCTCGCCGGAGACGGGACCCTTGCAGCCGCCCACCGAGCGCGGCGAATTGATGGGCAGCGAGACCGTGCTGTTGGTGGAGGACGAGGCGCAGGTGCGCGAAGTGACCGCGCTGATCCTCAAGGACCTCGGCTATCGGGTGCTGGAGGCAGAGAACATCGACCAGGCGATCGCGCATGCCACGGGCGCGCCGCAGATCGAGCTTTTGGTCTCGGACATCGTGATGCCCAAGGCCAGCGGTCCGGTCGTGGCCTCCCGACTGCGCGAGCTCATCCCGTCGCTGCGCGTGCTGTTCATCAGCGGCTACAGCAAGGACATGCTCTCAGCCTACGACGCCTCGTTGGGCCCCACGCTGGCCAAGCCCTTCACGGTGGAGCAAATTGGCAAGAAGGTTCGCGAGGTGCTGGGCGGCGCCGGGGGGGGCAAGGACCACAGCGCCTCCTGATGGCGTCGCGTGATGGCGTCGCGCGCGCTCACGGAAATTTCGGGAAAGTACGCCTGCGCACCCGCTCGATACAAGAGAAGCTCAGGTTCGGCGTACCCGGGCCGTGGAAAGAGCGTGAGCATGGTGCGGAGCCGACTAAACTTGAGAGATGCGCTGCGATCTGCATATGCACAGCACGTGCTCCGACGGCAGCCTGGCCGTGGCGGACCTCGTGGCGGCGGTGCGTGACGCGGGCCTATCGGTGTTCGCGCTCACGGACCACGACACGGTCGCGGGGCTCGGCGAGGCCCGTGCGCTGGCCGAGCGCTACGGGCTGCGCCTGGTGCCGGGCGTCGAGATCTCCACGCGCTTCGAGAACCTCGAACTTCACATTCTGGGTTACGGCTTCGACTTCGAGCACGCGGGCCTCGCGCGCCACCTCGACGAGCAGCGCGCGGCGCGCCAGAACCGCATCCCTGCGCTGGTCGAGCGCCTTCAGACGCTCGGCGTCTCCGTGACCGCGGAGGATGTCTACGCGGTCGCGGGCAACGCCAGCCCGGGCCGGCCACACGTGGCGCGAGCCATGGTGCAGAAGGGCTTCGCGCGCGACGTGGACGATGCATTCCGGCGCTACCTCGGCGACTCGGGCCCTGCCAACGTGAAAAAGGCGGTGCCGACCCCGCGCGAGGCGATCGCGTGGATCCACGAGGCGGGCGGCAAGGCGGTGTGGGCGCACCCGCTGGCGCGCAACCTCCAGCGACAGGGCGGCATTGATCGACTCGCGCGCGAACTGCGGGAGCACGGGCTGGATGGGCTCGAGGAGGTTCACCCGGCGCAAGATGGAAACGCACGGCGGCGCATCCGCAAGATCGCGCGCGAGCTCGCGATGCACGTCACGGGCGGGAGCGACTTCCACGGCGAGGCGACGCCCGACGTGCGCATCGGGCGCGGACGCGGGCGCGACGAGGTGCCTGCGAGCGTGGTCGACAGCTTGCTCGGCTGATTCACCGGGGTTCAGCCGATGCGCAGCACGTTCAGATGCGTAATCGCCACGGCGAGCGCGTCGGTCGCGTCTTCGGCTGGCAGCTGCTTGAGCCCCAAGAGCGCGCCCACCAAGAGCGCAACTTGGGATTTTTCGGCCCGGCCCGAGCCGACGACCGAGCGCTTCACCACGCTCGGCGGATAGGCGTTCACGCTGAGCCCCGCTTGTGCCACCGCGAGCAGCGCCACGCCGCGCGCGTGCCCGAGCATCAGCGCGGCCTTCGGGTAACGCGCGAAGAAGATGTCCTCCACGGCCACCGCCTGCGGCGCGTACTCCGTGAGCACGCTCGCCACCCCCGCGTGGATCTGGTGCAAGCGCTCGGCGATGGGCTCCTTCTCGGGTACCCGGATCACGCCGGCCGCGACGCCGCGCGCGCTCTGCCCGTAGCGCTCCACCACGCCCCACCCGGTGCGGATACTGCCCGGATCGAGCCCGAGCACGCGCAGCGGACTTGCCCCCACGGCCGCCCTCGGAGCAGCGCCCCCTGAAACGGGCCATGGACGGCGCGGCCCCCTCACGAGAGGTTCGCGAGCGCCTCGTCCGACAGCTCGAAGTCTGTGTAGACCTTTTGCACGTCGTCGTGGTCTTCCAGGGCTTCCACCAGGTTCATGCCGAGTTCGGCGTCGCGGCCCCCGATGATCTTCGCGCTCTTCGCGACTTTGGTGAGCTCCGCGGTCGTCACCGGCAGGTTCGCGGCCACCAGCGCAGAGCGGACCGCTTCGAGGGAGTCCACGGGGGTCATGATCACCCAGCGCTCCTCGTCCGCCTGCACGTCCTCGGCGCCAGCTCCGACCGCCACGTCGAACAGCTGCTCCTCGGTGGCGGCGTCGGCCGGCAAGGTGATCATGCCTTTGGCGTCGAAGGCCCAGAGCGCCGAGCCGGCCGCCCCGAGCACACCGCCCTGCTTGTCGAAGAGCTTGCGCAGCTCAGCGGCGGTGCGGTTTCGGTTGTCGGTCATCACCTCGGCCACGATCAGCGTGCCCGCAGGCCCTACGCCCTCGTATACGAGCTCTTCGTAGGTGACGCCCTCGAGCTCACCCGTGCCCTTCTTGATGGCGCGCGTGATGTTCTCGGCGGGCATGTTGTTGAGGCGCGCTTCATCGAGCGCACGCCGCAGACGCGGGTTGGATGAGGGATCGCCGCCCCCCATCCGGGCAGCCACCGTGATCTCCTTGATCACCTTGGTGAAGATCTTGCCCCTCTTCGCGTCCTGCGCGCCCTTGCGGTGCTTGATGGTGGACCATTTGTTATGGCCGCTCATGGCTCGACTCCCTGACTCATCCGAAGCGCGGCCCGAGGCGCGCGCAAATTTCAGGTGTGAGCCCACGGCCCCCACCGGGCGCTCTCTATACCATTCTCGCTGGCGTGAGCCTATCCCGACAGACGCGAGCGTTGCTCCAAACTGTCGTGGACTTTACGCTCGAACCACATGGCCATCGAACATCTCTTGACAGGCAAGCTCTCCGGACACCCGCTGACCCTCGCCGCGCGCGCGCTGAGGCAGCCCCGGATCGCAGCGCTTGGCGCCGATGCGCTGCGCAACGAGCTGGGGATGAACAAGCTCCCGGACCTGATCGAGGGCAATGAGCGCCTCGAACCTTCGGCCTCCCCGCGGCCAGGGAGGCCCCCGCGCGAGTCCGTGGAGACCCTCGAAGTGCCGAGCGCGCCGAGCTGGGCTCCCACGAGCGAAGCTTTGACCCGGGCCTTCTCGCAGGGCACCTCGACACCCGAGCGGGTCCTGGAGCACGTGTTCTCCGAGGCCGACCGGCTGGCCCAGCGCCAACCGCTGCTCGGCTGCCTGTGGACGCGCGATGAGCAGGGCGCCCGGGAGGCCGCGCGCGCGTCGAGCCAGCGCTATGCCCGCGGCCGCGCCAAGGGCCCCCTCGATGGGATACCGATACTGATCAAGGAACAGCTGGCCGTGCGCGGCTTGCCGCGGCGGCTCGGGCACGAGCTCCCGAGCCCCGCGCCCATGCAACACGACGCCACCCTGGTCGCGCGCCTGCGCGAGGCCGGCGCCATCATCGTCGGGCAAACCGCGATGACCGAGCTCGGCATGTCGCCCATCGGGGTGAATCCGAACCGCCCTCCCCTGCGCAACCCCCATCACGTGGAGCGCGCCGCAGGCGGCAGCAGCACGGGCGCGGGCATCTCGGTAGCCGTGGGGCTCACCCCTGTTTCGGTGGGCGCCGATGGGGGGGGATCCATCCGCATCCCGGCCGCCATCTGCGGTGTGTTTGGGCTCAAGCCGAGCTTCGGGCGCGTCTCGCGCAAGGGCGATGCGTTCACCGGCAGCCTGAATCACCTGGGCCCGCTCGGGCCGAGCGCGCGGGATTTGGCCGTGTTCCTCGACGCGGTCGCCGGAGCGGATCCGGGCGACCCGCTGAGCTTGGCTGCACCGCCACACGCCGCGGGCAGCTTCGAGCGCGCCGTGCGCAGGTCCGTCAAGGGGTTGCGCATCGGCGTCGACCAAAAGGAGTGGCGTGATGCCGACAGCGCCATCGCCACCGCCTGCGAGCTTTCGCTCAAGGCGCTCGAACAGGCCGGCGCCCAGCTCGTCGATATCACCATCCCGCTCGCGCCGAACGCCCTCGCGATCGGCGCGCTGACCATCGCCGCCGAGAGCTATGCCTGCCACTCCCACACCTTCGAGCGTCAACGAAACGCCTTCGGCCTGGACGTTCAGGCCTTCATGTTGATGGTCGGCCAGCTCAGCGCGCGCGAATACCTCTGGGCCCAGACGCTGCGTGAGCGCCTGCGTGTGCAGGTCGCGCGCAGCTTCGGCGAAGTGGACGCGCTGGCGCTTCCGACCACCGCCAAGACGGGGCTCCCCCTGAGCTCCACCGATGACCGTACGGGACGACTCGACGCACACGGCGTGAACGCCATGTGCCGCTATACGTTCCTCGCGAACCTGACCGGGCTGCCCGCCGGGACGATCCCGGTTGGGCTCGATCCAGAGGGCTTGCCGATGGGCCTTCAGATCGTGGGTGACGCCTGGGACGAGTTCACCGTCCTCGCCCTGTTGGCCGAGCTCGAGCGCAGCGGGGCTGGACGCGTGCTCCGCCCGCCCCACCACGTGGACCTCATGGGCTGAGAGCTCAGCAGGGCGCGGCGGCCCGAAGCCGCTCGCCCGGACGGCCGTTCACATCTTGGGCATGAAGTTGTACGGAGCGTCGAACACTGCGCACGAACCGCCGCTGGGCGCCGGGAAGGTCCAGCGCTTGGCGATGTTCTGCATGCACTCGCGCACCTTCTTGTCGTTCAGCGTTCCGCGCACGCGGGTGGCGGCGACGGAGCCGTCGCTGCCGATCTTGACCTGCAGCTTCAGATCGCCCTGCAGCGCGTTGTCATTTCGCAGCTCGCGCTCGTAACAGCTCCGGATCTGGCTCCGGGACTCGTTGAGCACCTTGGTGATGTCCTTGGGCGCCAGGTCGCCGGCGCACTCCCATGGATCGCCCGCCGCCACCACCTTCCGTTTGGTGGGCGCCGCCTGCGGTTGAGGAGCTTCCTCAGGCGTCCCGGCGTCCGGCTCGTCTTCCGGGATGGCCATCAGGTTGTCGTCGAGGGCCGTGTTGCGCTCCGCGTTCTTCACGGGCGGAGGCGGAGGCGCCGGAGGCGCATCGGGCTGCTTGGTGGCGAAGTAGACTCCCAAACCTCCCCCGAGCAGGAGCAAGAGCACGATCACATACTTCGCAGATCCTCCGCCCTGGTTCGGTGGGGGAGCGATGGAGTCTTCAGCCATGGCGCTCGAGTCTACCTCAAGAGGTGTGCTTCGCCACGTATTCTGAGTGTTCTCAGGCTTGGAGGGCGGCGCCGGAATACACGCACCTTCATGTCAAGGAGGAAGCGCGCCGGGATCGAGCACCAAGCTTCGCTCGCGGATCACGCGCGGCTCACGCGTCGCCACCACGGCGGCGGCCACACCTGCTCCGACCACGGCGATCGCGCCGGCCGTCCAGACGGGCCAGCGTCTCCACCAGCGGCGCTCTTCGTGCTTCGGAGGGCTGGCGGGCGTGGGTCGGGCGTACAGCCAAGATCGCGTCGCCGTGGGGTCGGTTTGCTCCACCGCGGGGAGCGCGGGACCCTCGCCCAAAGTTCCCAGCAAGGTGCAGCCAGGCTCGCAGCGGTACGCGCGGGCCCGGAGCAGGGGCCCGCCGCCCCCCTCGAAGAACCACAGCGGGGCGGGATCGCGCTGCCGCGCGAGGTGCTCGGCCCGCGCGCGCGCCTGGTTGGGCGCGTGCAGGTCCGCGACGAGCGCGCGCCGCGCGGCCTCCTCCGAGGTCTCCGAGAGCCGCACGCGGAGGGTGCCACGTCGGCCGGGGCCGAGCTCGATCAGGCTCGCGTAGGTGTGATGTCCCGGCGCGGCCACACGCAAGACATGCAGACCGCTGGTCGCCGACACCTCCAGCGGCGCCTGACCGAGCGGCTTCTCGTCCAACCAGAGGCTCGCCCCCTCGGGCTCCACCTCGATGCGGACCTGGCTCAGCGGGGCATTCGCACGGCGCCGCTCGATACTGCGCGCCAGCGCGAGCACGCTCGGGGGCGCTTCGGCAGCCTGCAGAGTGCGCTGCGGATCGAGAGAGGCCGCGTGGGTCAGCGCCGTCTCCGCCAGCCCGAGCTCGCCGAGCTGCGCAGCACACAGACCCAGCTCGAGCTGAACCTCGGCGAGCCAGGCATGGACGTGAGGGATCTCGAGCGCCGCCGAGAGTTGCCGAGCGGCCTCCGCGTAGCGCTTCAGGGCTGCCCTCTCGTTGAAGCGTGCGGACAGCTCACGTACTTCCCGCAAGCTGCTCTCCACGTGGGTCAACACCTCGAGGCTCGACCTCGGGACCTCTGCCTCCGAAGGCCACACGGGCTCGGGAGCAGAGAGCGGAAGGGCATCCGAGGCGCCGCGGGCGGCGAGCCAGGCGCGCACCAGCGGATCGAGCGCGCGGGCGCGCGCCGCATCCGGCGCGCTGATCACGTAGCGAGCGCCGGGAGCCGCGTTTTGCTCAGCGTGAACGCGGGGCGCATGGGCCCAACAGGCCACGGCGCACCACGCCAGGGCCACGAGACGGGGGAGCAACGCGGAGGTTCGCACGCGGGAACGACGCTAACACGTCGGCTTCCGGCCGAGACACCCCCGGCGCCGCCGAAGATGGCCGGCTTTAGGCTTTTTTTTCGCGCGCTCGCCAACCGAAGCCCGCGCAGGCGGCCCCCTGCGCGCGTCTGGCGCGCGCCGCGCGGGCGCCGCCGAAACCAAGAACCAAGCCTTCGAAATTGTGAGACTATTTCGATGCGGACCGCGCCGCTGCCGCGAAACGTCGGGGAACCGGGGCCTGCTTGCCGTAGCTGGGTCGGTTCGATATGGTTCCCGCCTTTTTCGGGCCGGGCCGGGGTGCCCGCCTTCTGTGCTGGGCTCGCGCCAGGCTAGGGCGAACATGCGTCAAACGATTCAGAGTGTGGGTCTTCTCATCATCGTGCTCGCCTTGAGCGCAGTGTTCTTGCTCGAATTCGGCGGCCCGCAGTCGCGGGGCTGCGGAAGCGAGGCCGGAGCGCGCTACGCGGCGCGCGTCTACGGCAATACCATCAGCCTAGGCGAGATGCGCGCGGCCTACGTGCTCGCCAACGGCACCCGCTACAGCACCGAGACGGCGCGCGAGATGAGGCTGAAGGAGCTGGTGCTCGAGGGGCTGATCGAGCGGGAGCTGTTGGCCCGCGAGGCGCGTGACGTCGGCTTCGACACCACCAAAGACGACGTGATGGTGCGGCTCGCCGAGGAGGGCTTCCTCTATGTGTCCGCGCCGGTAGGGGCGCCGAGCTCGATACCTTCGGGCGCCATGCCGGTCAGCTTCGAAGACAAGGACGGAAACTTCGATCCCGAAAACGTGCGGCGCTTCATCCAGAACCGACTGGGCCGCACCGTGGAGGAGTTCGCGAACTCCCAGATCCAGGAGACGCTCGCGCAGCGCATGCGCGAGACCGTGGCGGCCTCGGTGGCGATCGCGCCAGGCGAGGTGTGGGACGCCTATGTGCGCGAGAAGGACAGGGCGACGGTGAAGTATGTGCGCTTCGACCTGAGCCACTTCCGCGCTCAGGGCCCCGCCACCGCGGCCGAGATCGACGCCTGGCTCAAGGATCACCAGGCCGAAGTGGACGCGGAGTACGAGAAAGAGAAGCACCGTTACACCGGGCTTGAGAAGCAGGTGCGCGCACGCCATATCCTGTTCAAGGCAGCGAGTGACGCCGACGAGGCCACCAAGCAGGCAGCGAAGGCCAAGGCCGAGGCGGCCCGCGCGCGCGCGCTCAAGGGCGAGGACTTCGCCAAGCTCGCCAGTGACCTGAGCGAGGACACTGGCAGCGCCAAGCAGGGCGGCGACCTCGGCTACAACACGCGCGGCAGGATGGTGGCTCCCTTCGACGACGCGCAGTTCGCGCTCGGGGCGGGTGAGCTGTCCGAAGTGGTGGAGACGCGCTTCGGGTACCATGTGATCAAGGTGGAAGGCGTGCGCGAGGGCGACGTGCCGGTCGCCGAAGCCAAGCGCGAGATCGCCGAAAAGCAGCTCCAGGAAGCCCAGGCGAACGACGCGGCCAAGGCGGCGGCGGACAAGGCGTTGGCGGAGCTCACCCAGGGCGGCGACCTCGACGCGCTCGAGGCGCGCCTCGCCGCGGAGAAGACCGCCGGCGGCGACAAGCCCCAGGCGCCCGTGGTGCGCGAGACCCGGCCGTTCGGCCGCGGTGACAGCCCGCTGGTCGGCCTCGACAACAGCGAGCTCGTCAAGAGCGCCTTCGAGCTCAGCCTCGAGAGCCCGCTGCCCACCGCGCCCATCAAGGCCGGCGAGAGCTGGGTCGTCTTCAAGCTCACCGAGCGCGAGCAGGCGGACAAGGAGGCCTTCGCTGGCGCCGAGGAGGAGCGCTTGACGGATGCGCTCTTGCGCCGCAAGCGCCAAGAGGTCCTCGAGGGCTACGTGCGCGAGCTGCGCACGCGCGCCGACGGCGAAGGTGCCGTGCGCATCAACCCCGAAGCCGTCCGTTACAGCGCCTCCGAAGAGACGGCCTCGCTTTGAGCGCGCCGCTGCGAGCGCCAAAGAGCCACGAGGCCACGCTCGAGAATGGACTGCGCATCGTGGTGGTGCCGCTCGCGCACCTGCAGAGCGCCTCGCTTTCGGTGTTCGTGAAGGTTGGCCCGCGCTACGAGCGAGCAGAGACCAACGGCATCAGCCACTTCCTCGAGCACATGTTGTTCAGAGGTACGCCGAGCTACGCCACGGCGTACGAGCTGAGCTTCGCCGCCGAGGGGCTCGGAGGCGCCATCGACGCGGCGACCTACGCCGACTTCACGCACTATCAGCTCCATGTTCCGCGCGAACACGCCACGCGCGCGCTCGACCTGTTGGCAGAGCTCTTGTCGGGTCCCCGGTTCGGGGATCTCGCGCTGGAGAAGAAGATCGTGCGCGAGGAGATCCTCGCCGACCGCGACGCGGAAGGTCGCGAGGTCGACGCCGAGAACCTATCGCGGCTGCTCGTCTATGGAGAGCATCCGCTCGGGTTCAAGATCACGGGTGAGACCGAGAACGTGGACCGCTTCGAGCTCGCCGATCTGCACGCGCACCTGCAGGCCCACTACGGCGCGGCGAACATGGCGGTGGTGGCCACCGGGGCCGTGGATCCCGCGCAGATCATCGAGCACAGCCGGCTCCGCTTCGGTGGCTTTCGGCGTGGAGAGCTGACGCTCGTGACAGAGCCCCCTCCGGCGCGCCACGACGAACACCTGCGCTTCGTCTACCACGAGGCGAGCCAGAGCGAGGTGCGCGTGTGCCTGCGCGCGTTCGGGCCCGACGACCCAGACTACATGGCGCTCAAGCTCCTCGTACGCGTCCTGGACGACGGCATGAGCACACGGCTGCACCGCCGACTCACGGACGAGAGTGGGCTCGCCTACGAGGCATTCGCGGCGCTCGATCCGTACGAGGAGACAGGGCTCGTCGAGGTGGGTGCCACGGTGGAGCACGAGAAGGTCCCAGACGTCCTGCAAGTGATCCTGGGCATGCTCCGTGAGCTCTGCGAACGCGACGTGGACCCTGCCGAACTGGAGAAGGCCCGCACGCGCTACGGCTGGACGTTGCGCCGCATCGTGGACTCCCCCGAAGACATGGCGCTCTACGTCGGCACCCAGGCCGTGTTCGGGCGCGCCATCGATCTCGAGGGCTTGTGGGCCGACGTCGCGCGCGTGACCGCCCAGGATCTGCGCGCTGCGGCCCGGCGCGTCGTGCGCGGTTCGGGCCTGCACGTCCTATGCGTGGGGCGCGCCAGGAAGGCGGTGCAAAAGCAGGCAGCGCGCGTCGTGAACGGGTTCGTGGAAGCGGAAGGGCCGGTCCGGGCGCACAAGCGCGCTCAGCACGCCCGGTGAAAGGGCGCGGTACCGAAGATCTTGCCCGGGTTCAGGATGCCTCCCGGATCGAAGGTCGCTTTGACGCGTCTTTGCCAGGCGATCAGCGCGGGGCTCTGCTCGAGCGGAAGGTAGGGCATCTTGAGCACGCCGATGCCGTGCTCCCCGCTGAGCGTCCCGCGCAGCTCCACCACGCGCCGGAAGGTGGCCTCGATGGCGGCGTGTACGCGAGGCTCCTCGCTCGGATCGTTCCACAGGAAGTTCACGTGCAGGTTGCCATCGCCCGCGTGGCCGTAGGTGGGCATGGCGATCCCGTGCGCGCTGCTGGTCTTGGATACGAACTCGAGGAGCGTCGGGATCTGACTCCTCGGCACCACCACGTCTTCGGCGAGCTTGAAGCGCGCGGTCGCGCGCAGGACCCGTGAGAGCTCGCGGCGCGCCGCCCACAACTTCTCCCGTTCGCTCCCGTGGCGCGCCA
>JBIQKA010000290.1:0-2764 GCA_044507075.1 Myxococcales bacterium | reverse complement strand
GCGCGGCTCAGGGCTCCCCCTGCTGCATCTGCAGCGAGCGCTGGATCTCCCTGGCCTCTTCCGTTTGACGTTCCAGGACGGCCCGTGATCGGCTGAGCTCGTTCTTGAGCGCAGGTTCCGTGGCGCTCGGGATCAGACGTGAGTCGATCAGCTCGAGCAGCTCCGCGTTCTGCTCCACCTGGGATTCGAGAAATGCCTCATCGAACTCCTCGGGGCGCGCGAGCTCCACGTCGGTGAGCTCCTGGCTGGCCTTGGCGCGCAAGTCGGCGGACAGCGGGCTTTCCCTGGGCGTGAGGCGTGCGCTCTTGGCGAGCTCCTGGGTTCGCTCCTTGAGCTGTGCGCTGTCCTCGCGCACCCGCTTGGCGAACTCCTTGACGCGCGCGCCCTGGGCCCGCTCCTCCACGATGCTGGCCTCGGCCAGCTCGGTCTCGTGCATGGTCTCCGCGACGCGCAGGATCTGCCCATCCGTGAGCCCGGCGGTCGCCGTCGGCGCGGGGCGCTCACCGGGCACGGGCGCCATGCGGGCGGTGGTGGTGCGCGAGACCTTGGGCACGAAGGTGTGGCGTGTCGTGCGGGTCCCATCCGGGTTCTCGCGAAAGTCCTCATCGTCCTCGGTCGCCGGCACCGTAAGCGGGGCCGTGGTCGCGGGGTTGAGCGGGTCTGTGCTCTCCGTCGAGGATAGACCCCCCGCCCCCACCCCCATCGGCACGAAAGCTTCCGTGGCCGGGCTCGCCACGGCGGGCGCGAGGTTCTCGGAGATCGGCTCTTGAGGGGTGTCTTTGCCGGCGCAACCTCCGACGAACGCCAGGACCAGCGCCGTCGTCGCGCCCACGGGGTGCAGCGACGCGCCGCGTGAGCGAAGCTGAAATCTCGACGTACTCTCGAAGCGTGTTGCTCGACATGCCATGGGCGTTTCCTCGCCTTCCGGAAGCCCCGCTCGGGTTTCCCTTGCCGGCAGGTAGTCACAAGCTTTGGAACGCTAGAAAACGGGCACCCGCTCGCGCTTGCGCCGCCACGCGTGGGCGAACGTGGACGAATCTGCGCGCGCTCGAGGCCCGCTGCGCCATTTCCCGTGCGCCGCCCACGTTTCATTTGCCTCCCGCGGCCTTAGCAGTTAGGGGGAGGCACGAAGCCATGATCTCCACAGAAGGTTTGTCCCTCTCATTCGGCAGTCGCACGCTGTTCGAGAACGTCGACATCAAGTTCACGCCCGGCAACTGCTACGGGCTCATCGGCGCCAACGGCGCGGGAAAGTCCACGTTCCTCAAGTGCCTCTCGGGCGATCAGGAGTCCTCGCAGGGCAAGGTCGTGATCCCCAAGAACATGCGCCTCAGTGTGCTGCGCCAGGACCACTTCGCCTACGACGAGGTCGACGCGCTCACCACGGTGATCATGGGCCACGCGCGGCTGCACCAGGTGATGAGCGAGAAGGACGCGCTCTATGAAAAGCCCGACTTCAACGACGAGGACGGCGCGCGCGCCGCAGAGCTCGAGGGCGAGTTTGGCGAGCTCGACGGCTGGAACGCCGAGGCCAACGCGGCGTCGCTCTTGAGCGGGCTCGGCATCCACGAGGACAAACACCGCCGCCTGATGAAGGACCTCGAGGACAGCGAGAAGGTGCGCATCCTGCTCGCCCAGGCCCTGTTCGGCGAGCCCGACATCCTCCTGCTCGACGAGCCCACGAACCACCTCGATGTGGACTCCATCCTGTGGCTCGAGAACTTCTTGCTCGACTTCAAGAACACCGTGATCGTGGTCTCCCACGACCGCCACTTCCTCGACAAGGTGTGCACGCACATCGCCGATGTGGACTTCCAGAAGGTCACGCTGTTCACCGGCAACTACAGCTTCTGGTACGAGACGAGCCAGCTCGCGCTGCGCCAGCGCCAGGAGTCCAACAAGCGCAAGGAAGACAAGATCAAGGAGCTCAAGGCGTTCATCCAGCGCTTCAGCGCCAACGCCTCCAAGAGCAAGCAGGCCACCTCGCGCAAGGCCCTGCTCGACAAGATCACGCTCGACGACATCAAGCCGTCCTCCCGCAAGTATCCGTACATCGTGTTCGACACCCAGCGCGAGCTGGGCAAGGACGTGCTGTTCGTGGACGGCATCAGCAAGTCGATCGACGGCGTGACCCTGTTCAAGAACATGCGCTTCTCGCTCGCCAAGGGCGAACGCGTGGCGATCACGGGCAGCGATCTCGCGACCACCACCCTGCTTCAAGTGCTGGCCGGCGAGGTGCAGCCGGACGAGGGCGAGCTGCGTTGGGGGCGCTCGGTGAACCTCGGCTACTTCCCGAAGGACTACAACGAATTCTTCAAGACCAGCATGAACCTCATCGACTGGATGCGGCAGTACAGCCCGAACCAGGAGGAGAGCTTCGTGCGCGGGTTTCTGGGTCGCATGCTGTTCACGGGCGAAGAGAGCAAGAAGAGCGCGAACGTGCTCTCCGGCGGCGAGAAGGTGCGCTGCATGGTCTCGCGCATGATGCTGCAGGACCCCAACGTGCTCTTGCTCGACGGCCCCACCAACCACCTCGACCTCGAGTCCATCACCTCGCTCAACAACGGCCTGCTCAAGTTCAGCGGCAGCATGATCGTGAGCTCCCACGACGTGCAGTTCGTGGACTCGCTGGTCACGCGCGTGATCGAGCTCGCTGGCGACAAGTACTACGATCTCAACACGGGCTACGAGCAGTATCTCATGGACGAGGCGCGGCTCGCGCGCATTGGGAAGGCGCCCAAGAAGTAGCGGGCCGGTGCGCGCG
>JBIQKA010000289.1:0-2769 GCA_044507075.1 Myxococcales bacterium | reverse complement strand
TCAGGGTGCGGAAGGCGGCCATCCCATGGCCTAGAGCAGCGTTCGTGCCAGCGCGTAAGGAGCGCGTTGCGACCCGCGAAGCCGGGTTTTCTTGCGTGCTCTCGTGCGCGCGCGACGCCACCCACCGTGCTTGTCATTCACAGTGCGTTGTCGCCCCGGCACGTCAGGGCTGGATGGCCTCGGTGGCGCTAGACGGCACGTCAGGGCTGGATGGCCTCGGTGGCGCTAGACGGCCCTTCCGCGCGCGGTGCGCGCTGCGCGAGCCACACACCGCCGATCATCGCTGCGGCGCCGACCAACACGTTCCCCCCGAATCGCTCTCCCCGAAACAGCGCGCCCGAGGTCATCCCGATCACGGGCACCAGATAGGTCACCATCGAGGTGTTGGTGGCGCCCACGCTCTGGATCAAGCGGAAGTACAGCAGCAACGCGACCCCGGTGCCCAGAAAGCCCAAGGCGCCCAGCGCCCCGATCACCAGCGGATGATGCGGCGCGGGCGGCGGCCCCTCCGCTACCCACGCGATCGGGCCGAGCAGCGCCACGCCCCACGCGAGCTGCATGGCCGCGGCCCACACGTTAGACATACGGCCCGTCACGAAGTGCCGCGTGAGTACCGCGGCGGCGGCGTAGCCGAACGTGGCGAGGACCGCCATGCCCAGCGCCCAGGGAGAGCGGCCCGCGCGGACCTCGAAGCCCACCACCACAAAGGTGCCGGCCACCGAGAGCAGGAGCCCGAGCACGCGGTTTCTGTAGAGCCGCTCCTGCCGCAAGCTCAACGCGAGCAGCAACGTCGCCACCGGCGTGGCTGCGTTGAGCACCGAGACCAACCCCGAGTCGAGCGCGCGCTGGGCCCAGGCCTGACCTGCCCACGGCAGCGCCGATCCCACGATGCCGACCAGGGCCATCTGCAGCACGCTCGAAAGATCCTGGGGCCCCTTCTGGTTCGTTGCGCGCGCGATCGCAAACAGCAACAGGCAACCCAGCGTCATGCGGATGGTGACGATCCAGAGCGGCGCGATCGTCGCCACCGCGGTCTTGATGAAGAGGAAGGAGTTGCCCCAGATCAACGCGAGCAAGACGAGCTGGGCGGCGTCGCGCGGACGAAAAGAGGATGTGCTGACGGACATCGGGTTGGGACGTTATAGCAGCGTCACCGAACGCTCCGAGAACGTGGTCTCGGCGCCGTCCGAGGTGACGGCCAGGCGGAGCCTCGGGGTGCCCAAGTGCGCGAACAACTAGCAGTCCAAATCACCGGCGCCGCCGCCTCCATCTGTCTCGACGCTTGCATCTTCCTCCGGCCCTGCATCTTCCTCCGGCCCTGCATCCTCCTCTGTCCCCGCGTCTTCACCGCCCGCATCTTCTACGCCAGCATCCTCCGCGCCAGCGTCGCTATCAAGCTCGGGGCATTCGCCCGCATCCTCCCCGAAGTCGACGAAGTCGGCGCACACGTTGACCACGCCGGGACGACGGAAGGTCAAGCGCACGTCCACGGGAATTCCGGTCAGGACGGTGGCCGTGACGGACGCGGCCACCCAGGTAGGCACCGAGCTGGCCACCACACTCGCACAGGGGAGATCGTACGCGGCGCCCGAGAACTCGGTTTCGCCCGGCTCCAATTGGTCGAGCAAGAGCTGGGCGGACTCCCCCGGCGTGACGTCGAACGAACGTGTACTGGGGGTGCCGCTCAGAGGTGTGACCTCGACCTGAATGCATTGCGCGTCGCTGGGCACGATGACCAGGTTCAACACCGCCGTCCCTGTCGCGCCCTTGTCACCTGGGCTGCCGTCGGCGTCCGAGCACCCAGCGCCGAGGAGAACCAGCCCTGCCACCAGAAGCACTGCCGGATTGCGTAGTCCCATTCGTCCCGTTCCTTTTCTCCGCGGGTTCAAAAACGACGATCGCGGCACGAGGAACCCTAGGGACATTGGTGAAATAAGCAACAGTTTAATGCCTAATCATGGCTAGTCGCGCGCCAGAAACCCTCAACCAGGGTCGCACGGTATCGCACAAATTCACCCGCTTGCCCGGGACTTGTTACCCAATGAAACAATTCACGATTTTTGCCAGCTTCGAGGAACACCGTTATCTTCTGAGCGTCCTGAGCGTGAGCTAGCAATGTCTAATAGCATGGCTCATATAAGCCCGAGCCAGTGATGCGCTCGACGCCGGGCTCCCAAGGGGGCGGCGCCGTCGCTCACTCCTTCCCAGCCTCACTGTTGTAGAAGCGCGCGAGCTCCCGGTAGAGCTCGGGCAGGCGCCGCTCGAGCAGCTCGGGGCGCTCGAAGAAGGTCTCGGTGGCCACGGCGAAGAACTCCGCCTCGTTGGTGGCCGCGTAGCCGTCGAGCACCTGGTTCTCGGGAGATTGATTGCGCTTGAGGCGCAGGTAGTGCTCGCTCATCACGAGGGCCCAGGGGCGATAGTCGCCCCGCGCGTGGAGTTCGGGGGTGCCGTCGAACGAGCCGTTGGCGCGGTCGAGCACGTGGGCCATCTCGTGCAGCGCGGGGTCGTGCCCATCACGCGGTCGGGCCAAGCCTTCACACACCGCGTCCCAGGCAAGCACCACCACGCCCCAGTCGTGGGCTTCCCCGAGCAACACCGGATCCTCTCGCGGGCGCCGGTAGGCGTTGGGATACACGACGATCTCGCGCAACCTGTCGAAGCGATCGATGTCGAGGTTGAGCACGAGCCGCACGGCCGAGGCCGCGATGATCACGCGCATGGCGTCGTCGAGCTCGAGGCCGCCTGCGCCGATGAACTCCTTCTCGGCCA
>JBIQKA010000095.1:0-19098 GCA_044507075.1 Myxococcales bacterium | reverse complement strand
CGCAGGCGCGTTGTCCGCATTACTCTTATTGTCTGTTATCTCCTTCTCATGACCTATCGAGGTTACTCTGGAGCGGAACATAGGGGAATCCCATGCGCTCGCTCCAAGACCAGGTCGTCAGCACGATCGCCGTCTGCGACCCCGTCCGCCGCAATCTGTTGATCACGCTCACGTATCACCGCGTCTTGCACGCCATGACGCCGTTCGTGGGGACGGAAAACGTGTCTTGGCCTGCGTACGCAGTGTGGGCGAGTCGCACTGCGGGCCACCACATCCGCAGCGCCGATCTCTCGATCATCGTGCGTCGCTTCATGGGCCAAGCAGAGCTCGCGACTCGTCTTCTCTCGTCGGTCGACGCGCACAGGGCAGAGCTCGGCGCCTTGTTGACGCTGCCAGCCACATTCCTGCACGTCGCCATAGAGCAAGTCTTGAAGGAGGTCCCCAAGCAACTCTCGGAGGGAAATCGCCTCGTCTTCGAGGAGCTCGGCCCGGCGTACGTCAGCTTCATCGAAGCCTTCGCCGGAAAGGAAAATGGGGATCAGGCGACACTCGAAGCTTATCTTCAGCGCTATCGACCCGGACCCTCCGAGGGAGGTGGTCAGGCGCTCCTGGCAAGCGCCTTCCGCGCCTATCACGAGGCAATGCAGACAGTGGAGCCGCGGGAGCGGGCCGAGTGGATGCTGCTCGGAAACCTGACCACGGGCTATCACGAGCAGATCCGGCTCCAGGGGCCCATCGCGGCATCGCTCGACCTCCCCCTTGCCGAGCGGGTGACGGCTCACCTCGAAACCGGCGGGCACGGTTTCTCGGCCGGCCTGCTCAAGGCGATCGTGCGGGCGGCCCCGAGCATCCTCGACGAGGTGGAAGAGGTCTTTCGCGAGCTCGCGACCGAGCACTTCATGAGCCTCAAGCTGCCAGACGTCGAAATGCGGCTCGGCGAGGACGTGCCTTCCTTGCCAAGCGGCCGGGACTTTCCCCTGGACGTGACGAAGCTGGAGAACCCCAAGACCCGGCAGCTCCTCGCTGAGCTCGATCACTCCCCGAACCGCTTGCGTGGTTCGCGCGCCCGCGATTGGAGCCGGCTGAGTGATCGCATGAACTTCATCGTGGACGTGTTCCGCTCGCGACAACAACACGCACGGCTTTTCGAGCCCCCTTTCACCGCCGAGCAGATCGCTGCCATCGACGCGGGGCGCATGCCCGACGGTCCCCTCTTCTGAGCGGGCAAGCCAGCGCGCGCGAAGCCGTGCCGCTCGGATGGTCAGCCCTGGTTGCGCGCGCGCCGGTCGCGCTCGATGGCACCCGCGCACATCTCGAGTAGCTGCCGCGGACGAAACGGTTTCTGCAAGAACTCGAGGGCTGCGTCGGCCGCGGCGCGGTCGCGGATGCTCCCCTCCGCGTAGCCGCTCATGAGCACCACGGGTAGGCGCGCGTCGCGCGTACGCAGCTCGCCAAGCGTCTGAAAACCATCGAGCCCCGGCATGGTAAGGTCGAGGAGCACCAGATCGGGGCGCGCGAGATCACCATCGTACAGCTCGAGCGCTTCGCTCCCGGATCCAGCGACCGTCACCTCGTAGCCCGCGACGCGGAGAACTTCCGCGCTCACGTCGCGCACGCTGGCCTCGTCGTCCACAATCAAGATACGGCCGCCCGAGCACGCGGTCGCGGGCGGCGGCTCCGCAACGGACCGCTCCTCCGATGCCAGGGCCAGGTAGAGCGTGAACTCGGAGCCCACACCTGGCTCGCTGCGTACCGTGAGGCCGCCGCCGTGGGCGCGCACGATACCGAGCGTCGCCGCTAGCCCAAGCCCTCTCCCGGTGAACTTGGTGGAGAAGAACGGCTCGAAGATGCGTGAAGTGGTCAGCGCGTCCATCCCGATGCCCGTATCCGTGACGCGGATCGCGAGGAACGGGATGGTCGCATCGGCGGGTGCGACCACAGCTCCGCGCAGTTCGCGCTCCAGTTGCTCACGATCCGGATGAAACGTCCGCACGCGAACGGCACCGGCACCTTCGATGGACTCGGCCGCATTCAACAGCAGATTGAGCAGAACTTGCTGGATCTGCGTGCGATCGGCCCGGATCCACGCCCCCTGCTCGAAGTCGGCGGTGAGGACCACGTTCTTGGGCATCGACACGCGGACGAGGTCGCACGTCAACTCGATCAGGCCTGCGACACTCACCGGCTCCGCCACCACGCGCTGCAGCTCCGCATAGGCGAGCATCTGGGTACAAAGGCCGGCCGCTCTCTCGCACGACAGGAGCACCTTGGACAACAGCGATTGCACGGCGTGGTCTTCGCCGAGTCGTTGCTGCACCAGCGAAGTCATGCCCATGATGCCGGTCAGCAAATTGTTGAAATCGTGCGCTGCGCCGCTCGCGAGCAGCCCGAGGCTCTCGAGCCGCTGGGACTCCTGCAGCTTGCGCTCGATCGCGAGCCGGTTTGCTTCCTCACGCTTGCGCTCGGTGACGTCGCGTGAACAGCTCAGCAACGTGTCACAGGAGCCGTCCGGCCCGATAAGTGGCACCACCCGCGACGAATACGAGCGGACCTCTCCGCTCGGGGAAGGGAATTCGAACTCCTTCGTCCCTTCCTGTCCGGACTCGAACACTTGCCGATAGACCCCCTGGAAGTAGTCCGCAAGCTCCGCGGGCATGCCGAGCTCGTGATGATCCTTACCCTCGAAGTCTGCCGGGCTCATCCCTGATGCGTGCCGAATCGCCTCGTTGACGAATACGTGGCGGTACTGACGGTCGATGATCACAATGATGTCGGGAGACTCCTGCACGATTTGCTCGAACCGCCAATCCGTTTCGCGGCCCATCCACACGCCCACGAAGCCCTTCCCATGGCGGCGAAGCGCGAGCTTTCCGCGCAGTCTCCGACGCGTACCGAGTCCCACCACCCCCACGACGACCTCGGACGTGCCTCGATCCAACGGCGTCAGCGCGTCTTCCAGCGAGCCCGAAGTGAGCTCGAATCCAAAGCTGCCTTCCTCCGGGTCGACTGCGCCTGCCTGCATGAGCAAAGCTTGCGAAGCGGCGCGCACCCAAAGCTTTCCGCCGGCGGCTTCCAGTACGGCCAGTGGGAGAGCCACGGATTCGACAGGAATCCGCGTGAAATTGGGATCCTCGTGCATGTCCTCGTTCAGTGCCAAGGGCCAACGCTCTCTGCCGACGGATCGCCGCGACCGCTGGGAGAGCGACTATCGGCTGGCTCGCGGCAGCCGTTCAGTGAGATCTAGAGCGAGTCGCCGACCTCTGCCAGCCCCCGGGCGGGCTCGGCAAACCGAACCCGCGGTCAGGCTGGAGGCGCTTGGGCAGGTGCCAAATGGGAGCCCAGCCAAAATGGCGCGGCTTACCCTTGCCTGGAGAGCCTCCTATATGCCATTCAAGCCCGGCTCCTGCGGGCGAGGCAGTGCGGCCGGCGCCGTATTTCCGGGGCAGGAGACTCGATGGCTGAGAAGAACGGCGTCTCGCGAGTTCGGACGCCGCGGCCCCCTCTAACGGTCGGGCGCGCTTGCGCGGGTGGTTCTCGACGGGTTGGGCCTCGTTTCCGCAGCGGAAGGGTTCGCGCCACTTGGGCAGCGGCCGGGGCCGATAGGGGCGGCCGCGATGGGAATGTCGCCACCAAACGGTCCTCGAAGCGCATCCACCAGGAATATCGCATAGGTGTCGTGCTCCACGGCCTCTTCGTCCACGCTCACCCAAGCCAGGCGCGCACCCGACACGCGGGGGCTCAGCGCGCCGCTCGCCGAGCAGTTCGATCCCCTCCGCGCTCAGGCGCTCCGAAGCGTAGCTTGCAACGCGAGCCCAGTTGAAGGACCTCGACGTAGTCGTCCTGATCCGACACGCGGTAGAGGGCGATCGGCGAGCAATACGAGAGCACCGGCGTGGCCTGCCACGCTTGCGCGGCCGGCGTGAGCCAGGCGACCGAGTTCGCACCGAACGCCAACACCTGATCGGCGGTGCCGGGACGGGCGCGTGCGCGCTCGATACGCTCAGGTAAGTGCAGGGCCCCCTCCGAGACGATCTCATCGTCCTCCACACGGCCGACACCGACCCGCGATCGATAGAGCGCCGAGTCCTCCTGCTCGGTCCCGGTGTAGGGCAGGAACATGCGGCTTGCCGCGCGGTTGAAGTAGAGCGACTCCGTGGGTCCCAGACTGTTGTAGCAAAGGTCCGTGCCCACCAACGCAGCGCTCTTGTCTCGAGACGCGGGGCGCTCCCTCAACACATCCGAGCGCTTGTTCGGCGGCCCCGGCTACAGCGCATACTGTCAGTAGCGACCTCATCGTCTGGCAGGAGCGAGAGCACGACGACACGCCGGGCGCCCGCGCGCCGCGAGGGCACAGGGTGTGCGTTCCTCTCGGACGAAAGCTCGAGAAAGGAAAGCGCCATGAGCCTCACCCTCGGACACGGACCACTCAGCGCCCACCCTGCTGACGCGAACTACCAGATTCAGGGACCCGCTCACCGCATCTTCGTGGAGGAGTCGCCAAAGCGCGTGCGCGTGGAACTGGCTGGCGAGACGGTGGCTGATACGCACCACCCCAAGCTGCTACACGAGACGGGGTTGTTGCCTGTTTACTATTTCCCGCGTGCGGACGTGCGCTTCGAGCTGCTTTCGCCCAGCGAGCACACCACGCGTTGCCCGTATAAGGGCACGGCGCATTACTGGGACGTGGTGGTGGCAGGCAACAAGGCGGAGCACACCGTCTGGGCCTATCCCGAGCCGCTACCTGCCGTGCAGCTGCTCACGGACATGGTCGCCTTCTACCTCGAACGGGTGGACGCCGTATACGAGGAGGAGGAGAAGCTCCTCGGCCATCCCCGCGATCCCTATCATCGCGTGGACGTGCGGAGAAGTGGTCGCCACGTGCGTGTACGGGTAGCCGGCGAGGTGATCGCCGATTCCACGCGCACCCGTGCCGTGTTCGAGACGGGCCTGCCTCCGCGCTGGTACGTGCCGCGAGAAGACGTGCGTATGGAACGCCTCGTGGGAAGCGACCGCCGCACGACCTGCCCGTACAAGGGCATCGCGAGCTACTGGTCCATGAGGGATGGCGCCGCCGATGTGGCGTGGTCCTACGAAGACCCGCTGCCCGAGGGCACGGGCTTGCCGGGGCACTTGTGCTTCGCGGAGAGTGCGGTGGAGGTGGACGTGAAAGCGAGATGAGGAGACCAGCCCCCTGGCCCGGCATGCGTGGTCGACCGCGGGATCCAGTCGTAACCCGGTAGTGCCGCAAAGAGCGCAACCTTTACGGCCATACGTATCATCACCGGCTTCAGCGACGGCATTGCCAGCATTGAGATCGCCCGCCCCGAGAAGAAGAACGCTCTGACCTCGTCTGAAGGGTGAGTCGGTAGTGACCTCCGGCAGCACCGTGACGCCGTAGTGCTAGCTCACCAGAGGCAGGCGATTGCGCGAGACCACCAGCGTGCCGCAGCCTCCGTTTTGCTCGATGCGCGCCTGACTGCTCATGTGCACCCGAAGACCTTGCGCCACGAGAAGCGCATAGACCTCCTCGTAGCGGGCCCGCGATACGCCCCGGTGTTCGCTCGTGGGCACGGGGTTGTGCGCATAGAGATGCACGTGCAGCCCGAGCGGCCGCGCCCGCTTTGCGAAGGCAGCGAGCTCCGCGTCCGAGTCGTTCTGTTCGGCCACGAGCAGGTAGGCCAGGGCGATCTTCTTGCGCCGGGAGCGCGAGAGCTGGGGTACACGCTCGGTCAGACACGCGAACAGATCATCCAGGCGTGGTCCTTTGGGAACCAGTTGCGCGCGGACCTCCTCCGAGCCCGCATGGACGCTGATGGTGAGGCCATTGTGCGGCAGCGCGAGCCACTCGCTCAGGCGCTCCAGGGGCCCACCGGAGGTGGTCAAGCTCGGGCCAATGCGCTGCTGCCTGCAGCGCAACACGAGCTCGTGCACGGCACGGTGGTTGTGCAGGGGCTCCCCGACGCCGCTCACGGTGACGCGGGCGACGTGCAGCCCGCGCTCCCGCACCGCCTCGATCTGCCCCCAGAGCTCTTCCGTGGAGAGCTGCCGCAAGAGGCCGTGGGCGCCGGAGGCACAAAATGGGCAGCGCACGGCGCAGCCCACCTGGCTGGAGATGCACAGCGTGTCTCCCCGGTAATGCACCGCCTCCACGGCGAAGCCATCGTCGAGCTCGACCCGGAATCGCACGTTGAAGGTGCTCTTGGAGACTTCCACCAGGCGCATGGCGCGAGTTTAGTGCCGCGGAGGGGAGAGAGCGACGTTCCTGGGATTTCCCGAAACTTCGCGCACGCGCACGACCGACGGACACGGTTACGTGAACGAGGACCGCGGCACGCGGGGGCCGCATCGTCCTGGTTCCTCTTCTTTGCGCTGCTCGGCCAGCGCACAGTACTCGGCGGGCGTCTTGCCGGTCCAGCGCTTGAAGGCCCGGTGAAACGCACTTGGTTCGGAGTAACCGAGGCGCTCCGCCGTGTCCTTGATGGTCGCGTTCGGGTTGGAGAGGCTGAGGCACGCGGCGCGCATGCGGCTCTCGTCGATCAGGGTGCGCAGATTGACGCCCTCCTCCTTGAGCCGGCGCCGCAAGGTGCGCGCGTTGAGGCCCATTTTTTGGGCGATCCGATCGACGTCGATGGTGCCGAGCTCCGGTTCGTGGGCGAGCACGAGCCGCACGCGCTCGGTGAGCGCCGGGGTAGCGTGGATCTCACGCAGCAGCCGATCGGCGGTACCCGCCAGGGTCTCCACCACCCTACCGTCACCGTGCGGCTGCGATTGCAAGAGGAGCCCTCGAGCGAAGATGATCTCGCTGTGCTCGCACGAGAACTGCATCGGGCAGCCGAACAGCTCCGCAAAGCGTGCCCGGTAGGACGGAACAGGCTGCCGGAAGCGAAGCTCTGGCGGCGTTCCGAAGGGGACGTGGTGCTTGCCGATCCGAAACGCAAGGGCCGCGGTGAGCTCCTCGCCGAAGCGGAGCGACTCCGGGGTCAACGCCGCATGGAAGCCGAAGCGAAAGTGGCTGCGCTGCCCGACGTGGACGAGCTCGACACGCAGGTCGTCCACCACCAGCGCCGAGTAACGCTGACAGAGCTCAAAGGCTTCCTGCAGGGTGCGCGAGGACAGCAGCATGTAGCCGAGCAGCTGGAGCATCCCCTCGGAGTCCGCGAAGCCGATGGTGAGCCCGAGCCCAGGATCTGCGAGTTCGGCCATGGCGCGTCGGAGCAAGCGGTTCCACGTTTCCACGTCGACGGACGCGCGCATGTCGGTGAGCGTCCCTTGATCAACCCCGCTCTCGCGCAGCCAGCGCTCACCGTCTAGGCCATGCTTCTGGAATTCGGCTAGAATGCCGCGCACGACGAGGACAGAAACGAACATAGGGGGACTCCAGCAGCGCCAAGGACCTCCTTTGTCGGCGGCCGGATGACTTCTTGTCAACGGAATCGTTGGGAAGTTGCGAATCGGCCCCCCAAGCTGGTCGGATTGACGCGACATTTTCAACTTTGAGGCAACCGAGGATTGGTTACGGGCGCGCGTGGGGCGGCGCTCGCAGGACAAGCGGTCGGCTGGTGACTAGGATCACGGGCGATGCGCGTCGACGATGTACCGCGCTGGCTAAGGCCCGCGTTCCACCTCTATGGCTACACGGCAGGCGGCGCGCTCCGGCTCACCACCAGTATGATTCGCCATAGCTGCCGAACCGTTTGGGAGCACGAGGCGAACGCCACGGGATCGCGCATCGAGTGCATCTGGCACGAGCATCTGCCGACGTACATGGCCACGTACCTTCCGGCGCGCGCTGGCGTGCGCTACGCGTGGATGAACCATCCGAGCTGGTACATGCGGCCGGTGCACCTGCTTCTGGCCTGGGATGGCGTGGACAAGGTCGCCCTCGGATCGAGCGGCCACGGCGGGCGCGCCGCGCTCGCCCAGGTGGTCGAGTGGTTGCGCGAGGGATACCGAACGACGATGGCCGTCGACGGTCCCGCCGGGCCTCCGCGCGTACTCAAGCCGGGTGCCTTGGAGATGGCGCTGGCGAGCGGCCGGCCCATCGTCGCGGTTCAGTTCGCGTACGAGCGGGCCGTCCGCAGCCGCACGTGGGATCGCAAGTGGTTCCCCCTCCCAGGATCGCGCGTACGCATCCGGGAGAGTGAGCCGCTGTTCGTCACCCGCGAAAACTACGAAGCGCTGCGCGAACGCTTGCCTTCACTGTTGTGAACGAGCGTCCTGGTCTGAAGGGCGTTCTCGGGCGCCACCTCGTTGCTCGGCGAGCGCCTCCCGGAGGGCTCGCCCCGTGTGGCTGCCCTTCACGCGAGAGACCTCGAGCGGCGAGCCCGCGGCGACCAGCTGACCGCCCCCCTCACCGCCTTCGGGCCCGAGATCGAGCAGGTAGTCGGCCGCCAGCATGACGTCCGGATGGTGCTCGATCACGAGCAAGGTGTCGCCGCGCTCCACGAAGCGGGTGAGGAACCCGAGCAGACGCTGGACGTCGCTGCGATGCAGCCCGGTGGTGGGCTCGTCGAGCACGTAGAGGGTCGCTCCCTGGGCCTGCGTGGAGAGCTCGGCGACCAACTTCATGCGCTGGGCTTCGCCTCCGCTGAGCGTGCTCGAAGGTTGGCCGAGCTTGAGGTAGCCCAAGCCAAGTTCGACCATCATGGCGAGCGGCCCGCGCACGTTGCGCACGGGCGCGAACAGCTCGGCCGCGCGCTCGATCTCCAGATCCAGGATCTCTCCCGCGGAGAGCCCGTGGTATTTGACCTCAAGGGTCTCGCGAGAGAAGCGCGCGCCGCCGCAGGCGTCGCACGGCAAGAGCGCGTCCGGCAAGAACGACATCTCGACCGTCAACGCTCCGTTTCCGTCGCAGGTGGGACAGCGGCCCTCCGCCACGTTGAACGAAAAGCGCGAAGGGCCGTAGCCGCGGGCGCGCGCTTCGGGCGTGCTCGCGAGCAGCTTGCGGATCTCGTCCCAGACGCCGATGTACGTGGCGGGCACCGAGCGCGGCGTGCGTCCGATCGGCGACTGATCGACCTCCACCGCGCGCACCAGGCGCTCCGCGCCGCGCAGCTTCTTGAACTTGCCAGGCGGCGCCTCGTTCACCAGTCCGAGCGCGTCCCGCACCGCGGGCAAGAGCACGCGACGCACGAGGGTGCTCTTGCCCGATCCGCTCACGCCGGTCACCGCGCTGAAGCGAGCCAGGGGAATCCGGGCGTCCACGCGCTTGAGATTGTGTTCCTCGGCACCGCTGAGCTCGAGCCAGCTCGCGTCCGCGAGCGCTCGCCCCTTGCCCCGCGGCGGACGATAGCGCAGCGCGCGACCGGTCACGGACTGCTCGTCACGTAGGAGCTCCTCGGGCGTGCCGCGCGCGACCACGGTGCCGCCGAGGCGCCCTCCCCCCGGCCCCATGTCGATCACGAGGTCGGCTGCCGCGATGGTCTCGAGATCATGCTCGACCACCAAGGCGCTGTTGCCGCGCTGCACCAGGTCCTTGAGGGCGCTCAAGAGCAGCCCGGTGTCGCGCGGATGAAGGCCGATGGTGGGCTCGTCCAGCACGTACAAGACGCCGGTGAGCCCGCTCCCGAGCTGGGCCGCGAGGCGCACGCGCTGGGTCTCCCCGCCGCTCAGGGTGTCGGCCGCGCGATCGAGCCCCACGTACCCGATGCCCACGCGTTCGAGGAAGCTCAAGCGCAGATCGAGCTCCTTGAGCAGAGCGTCTCCGATCAGCGCGTCGCGGCCCGAAAGCTCGAGCTTGGCCAGCGAGCGTCGCGCGGAGCTCACGCTCTGGCGCAGGTAGTAGGTGATGTCGCGCCCGTGGACGAGGATGCTGCGGGCGAGCTCGGAGAGTCGGCTTCCGCCGCACGACGAACAGGGGAGACGCTCCTCGTGCGCCTTCTTGCCGCGCCCCTTCACGACCACGCGCACGCCCTTGCCCTCGCAAGCCTCGCACGCCCCCTGGCGGGTGTTAAACGAGAACAGCCGCGGATCGAGCACCCGGCTCTTGCCGGCGCTGCCCTCCTCCAGCACCAGCGGCACCTCGCTCCTGCCGATCATGACCTTCACCTCGCCCTCGGCCTGACGCGCGGCCTTGCGCAGGTGCGACTCCAGGTCCGCCCCTTGCGTGGTGGCGATCAACAGCTCGATGTCGTGCTCGCGATAGCGATCGAGCGCCATCCCTGGCTCGAGCGTGCGCATGCTGCCGTCGATGCGGGCCTCGCGGATGCCCGCGTCGAGCGCCTTGTCGAGGAGCTCGCGGTAGTGACCCTTGCGACCGCGCACCACGCACGCGAACACGCGGAAGCTCGCCTGCTCACCGTGCCTCGCGATCAAGCTGCGCGCCGCCTCGCGCGCGCTCTGCTTGGCCATGAACGCGCGCGCCTTGCCCGCGGGCTGACCGATCCGCGCGTAGAGCAGCCGCAGGTAGTGGGCGACCTCGGTGATCGTGGCCACGGTGGAGGTGGCGCCGCCGCGGGTGATGCGCTGCTCGAGCGAAAGCGAGGGCTCGATGCCGGTCACCCGATCCACATCGGGACGGGGCAGCTGAGGCAAGTACTGACGCGCGTAGGGCGAGAGCGTCTCGATGAAGCGGCGCTGCGCCTCCGCGTGCACGACGCCGAACGCCAAGCTGCTCTTGCCGCTGCCGCTCGGCCCGGTCAGCGCCACGAACTGCCCGTGGGGGATGTCGATGCTCACGTTCTTGAGGTTGTGCTCGCGCGCGCGCACCACGCGGATCGCGTCGGGCTCGTGCTCGACCTCGCGCGCCTTGCTCGCCCGCCCGATCGCGCGTTGGCCTCCACGCGCCAGGGCGGCCTTCAAGAACGGCGCGCTCGGGCTCGCTGCTCGGGCGACTTGCTCCGGGGTGCCCTGCGCCACGATGCGCCCACCGGCTTCGCCTGCGCCGGGTCCCAGATCGACCACGCGATCGGCGCGCGCCGCCACCCGCATGTCGTGCTCGATCACCACCACCGTGTCCCCACGATCGAGCAGCCGCTCGATCGCGGCAAGCAGCGGCTCGACATCCGCCGGATGCAGGCCCGCCGTGGGCTCGTCGAGCACGATCAGCGAACGTGGCTTGGCCTCCTTCAGCGCCTCCGCCAACTTGAGCCGCTGCGCCTCGCCCCCGCTCAACGTGTTCAGCGGCTGCCCCAGCCGCAGGTAGCCCAGGCCGACCTCACTCAGCGGCTTGAGCGCGCGCAAGAGCTCGAAGTCGCCAGCAAAGATCCGGATCAGCTCGTCCACGCTGCGCTCGAGCAGGTCGGCCACGTTGTGATCGCGGTGGCGCACGTCGAGCACCGCTCCCACGAAGCGCTTGCCACCGCACTCGGGGCAACCGAAGCTCACGTCCGCGAGGAACTGCATCTCCACGGTCTCGTAGCCCTGGCCTTTGCACGCCTCGCAGCGGCCCCCCTCCACGTTGAACGAGAAGGTGCCGGCCGTGTACCCGCGCTCCTTGGCCAAGGGCTCGGCCGCGAAGCGCTTGCGCAACACGTCCCACGCGCCCACGTAGGTCGCTGGGTTGCCGCGCGAGGTGCGCCCGAGCGGCGCCTGATCCACTTGCACGACGCCGCTGATGTCCTTGGCCCCCTCGAGCTTCAGGTAGCGCAAGGGCCGCGCATCGCGCGCGCCGAGCGCCCGGGCCAGCGCCGGCGAGAGCGTGCCGCGCACCAGGCTGCTCTTTCCGCTGCCGCTCGCCCCCGTGATGCAGGTAAAAAGGCCCTTCTCGATGTGCAGCTCGACGTCCTTGAGGTTATTGCCGCTCGCGCCGATCAGGCGCAGCACGCCGCGGCTCGGCCGCTCCCGCGCGCGCTCGGGCCCCGCGTCGCGCAGCGCGCGGGCGGTCACGGTGTCCCCCGCGAGCAAGCGCGCTGGAGGTCCGTCGAAGACCACCTGGCCGCCCTGGGCGCCCGCCCCGGGGCCCAGCTCGATCACGCGATCGGCCACGGCGATGAACTGCGGATCGTGCTCCACCACGATCACGAGGTTCCCCGCGTCCGCGAGCCTGCGCACCACCCTGGTGAGCCGGGCCACGTCGCTCGGATGCAAGCCCACCGTGGGCTCGTCCAACACGAACATCGCAGAGCTCAGGGAGGCGCCGAGCGCGGTGGAGAGCGCGACGCGCTGCGTCTCGCCGCCGCTGAGGGTGTTGCCGGCGCGGTCGAGCGTCAGATGTCCGAGGCCCACGTCGGAGAGCGTCGAGAGGCGCGAGGAGAGCTCCCGCAAGAGCAGCTCGGCCGCCGGATCGCCGGCCACCTCGGGGCTCAACTGGTCTACGAACGCGCCCGCGTCCTGCACGCTGAGCGCGTGGAAGTCGCTGATGGTCAGGCCGCCCAGGCGGTAGCCGCGCGCGGCCTCCTTGAAGCGGGTGCCGTGGCAACTCTGACACGGGTCGTACTTGCGATAGCGTGAGAGCAGCACGCGCACGTGCATCTTGTAGGCGCGCGTCTCGAGCCAACGGAACCAGCCGGCGAGTCCTCCCCAGCCGTGAGGCCAACCTTCCTCGTCGCCTTCCTTGAGCCACTTGCGCTGCGCCGCGCTCAGCTTCTTGTAAGGGACATCGAGCGGAAGCTTCGTCTTCTTGGCGTGCTTGAGCAGCTCCTTGCGCTCCCACTCGGTCGACTTGCCCTTCCACGGCAGGATCGCGCCCCCGGCGAGCGTCTTGTCCGGGTCGATCACCTTCTCCCAGTCGACGCCGATCACCCGCCCAAAACCACGGCACACGTCGCAGGCGCCCACCGGGCTGTTGAACGAGAACAATCCCGGCGAGGGATCGGCGAAGTGCTCGCCGCAACGCATGCAGGTGAGGCTACGGGCGAATTCGAGGCGCTCGCCCCCTTCGCGAATCACGCTGGCGCACCCGCCGCCGCGCCCCATCGCGGCTTCGAGCGCCTCCACCAGGCGACTGCGCTCGCCCCCCGAGACCGCGAGGCGATCGACGATCACGTCGAGCTCCGGGGCTTTCTTGGGCTTGCCCTTCCCGCGGCTCACCACGTCACTCGGCCGCACGCCATCGAGATCGTGCACTTCGCCGTTGACCCGCACCCTGCGGTATCCGTCGCGCACCAGCCCGTCGCGCAACACCAGAAAGTCCTCTGCGCCCGCCACCTGCGTGCGGTAGCCAATCAGCACGCGCTCACCCGTGCACTGCGCGAGCACCTTGGCCGCTGCGGCCTCCGGGCTCGTACGCCGAACGTCTGCGCCGCATGCGGTGCAAGAGAGTGAGGCCAGGTGCGACCACAGGCTCTTGGCGTAATCCGCCACATCCGTCAGCGACCCGACGGTGGACCTGCTGGTGCGGATCTCTCCCTGGCGATCGACGGCGATGCCCGCCGGGACCGGCGCCAGCTCGTCCACGTCCGGGCGCGCCAGCCGCTCCAGGAACTGGCGCGCATAGGTGCTGATGCTCTCCACGAAGCGACGTTGTCCCTCAGCGTACAACGTGCCAAACGCCAGCGAAGACTTCCCCGCTCCCGAGGGCCCGACGACGGCGATCAGCTGGCCGGGCTCTAGCTCGAGCGAAACGTCGCGCAGATTGTTGGTGCGGGCCCCGCGTACACGAATGGGAAGCATGGAAGCCACAAGCTACCCCCAGACAGACAGGACACAACCCCACTGCTAGGCTGCTCGAGCAATGCGAAATATGCGCGTACTCGCCCTGCTCGCACTGGCTGCCTGCGCCCACGCAGGCACGTCTACATCGACCCACTCCGGCGGCGCTCCGGTGGGCGCGCAGGCGCTCCCGTCCGCGACCGCGCGGGACTTCACCACGGCGGCGCCCGCTGGGCCCATCCTGCTCGTCTCGGGAGAACCGGTTCCGGCCATCGAGGCGGAGCTCGAGAGGGCCTGCCGCAAGGCGGGCTTGTCGGCGGATCCACGGCTGGCCGAGCTCGCACAGAGCGTGGCGCGCCAGAGCGACGGAGGTCGCGCGGCGCCGCGGGGCTCCTTCGTGAGCTACATGGGCCATCGCCTGGGCCTGGTGGAACCGACGCCCCAACTGTGGTTGGCCGGCGCTTCCCGCGCCGACATGTTGACCGCCAACATCGAGCCAGCGGTGCGCGAAGCGGCGCAGGCCATGAAGCTTACCCATTGCGGAGGCGCCCTGGTTCAGGACGAGGGCATGACGGTGCTGGCCGTGGCTTTTTCGGGGCGACTCCTCCGCCTGAGCGAGCCCGTGTCGCGGCGCGTCCCGCGCGGCACCAAGCTTCCGCTGCGCGCCACCCTCGAGCGCGGCTACGCCAAGCCCGCGCTGGCGGTGACGGATCCGCAAGGGGCGACGTCGCGCGTGACGCTGCCGGACGCGCGCACCATTCGTCACGACCTCGCGCTCGATCGCGAAGGTCTGCACAGCATCGAGCTGCTTGCGGAGGGTCCCGCGGGCATCGCGGTGATCGCCGTGATTCCAGTGATGGTGGGTGAAGGGGCCGAGCCGGCTGCGCCAGAATACCAGGAGGGTCAGGCCGAGACGAACGTCGCGGACTTCACCGACAAGCTGCGTGAGCTGATCGCTGAGACGCGCGCCAAGCGGAACCTGCCGCCCCTCAAGCTGAGCCGCGACCTCGCGCGCATCGCCCAGGCCCACAGCGAAGACATGGATGCCCATCGCTTCGTCGCCCACAACTCGCCCAGCACCGGGCAAGCCACCGATCGCCTGGCGCGGGCGGGATTGAAGGCCCAGGTGCTGCTCGAGAACATCGGGCGCGGATACAGCGCGACCGAGATCCACGAAGGACTGATGGCGAGCCCCGGACACCGCGCCAACATCTTGCACCCGGAGGTGCGCGAGCTCGGCCTGGGCGTCGTGATTCAACCCGAGGGCGAGCGCATCGCGTTCTTGGTCACGGAGCTGTTCGCCAAGCTGCTCAAGTAGCACGCAACCTGGGGGCGCCCGGGCCGATAGGAAGCGCGTGATACGCGCGCCCTTAGGCTCATGGAGCGTCCTGGTCGCTTGGCTTTTGTCCGCTTGCCTCGAGCTCCCCGCGCTCGAGGGCGTCGAACCTGCGTCTCTCGCTGGCGAACCCGATGCCGCGGCCGCGCACGTCGCGGAGCCCGACGCGCGCGAGCCGCTGCGGGTTGGCGCCTGGAACGTGCGACGCCTGGGGAGCGCGGACCAGCCCACCGATAGCGCGCTCCTCGCGCAGCTGGTCGACCGCCACTTCGACGTGCTCGCCGTCCTGGAGATCATGCAAACCCAAGGCGGCGGACACCTGGGCCTGGACGAACTGATGGTCGCGCTGGGCCCTGCCTGGGCGGCGCGCATCACTTCCACTCCGCGCCCGAACGTGAACGCGCCATTTTCGGAGTTCTATGCGGTCTTGTTCAGGACGGCGCGCGTACGGTCCTGCGACCAAGAGCCCCACCTCGCCTACGCGCCAGACGGCCTGCGCGCCGATGGAGGCAGCGGCGCAGATCGCTTCTTGCGCGAGCCTGCCTTCGGATGTTTCCACGCCCACGTGCACGACGCGCCCGGGTTCGACTTCTTGCTCGGCGTCTACCATGCCCGCTATGGCTCGGGCCGGGTCGATGAGATCGCGGCGGAGGTCGCGCACCTCGACGCACTCCTCCGCCAGGTGTCGAGCCTCTGGCCCCGGGAGCAGGACGTGCTCTTGATGGGGGATTTCAACCTAGACGCCGAACAGCTCGCGCGCTGGGTGACGGCTTACGACGCGACACGGGGCGGCGGATCGACGCTGAATCGGTCCGGAGAGCGGAGCCTGAACCTGCTCGATCACCTGCTCGTCCTGAGCCCCGAGCACACCCAGGAGCTGATCGCGCCCGCGGAGGTCCTGGACCTGCGCGCCGAAGCGGGCTCCTCGCGCACCTATTTCGAGCGCCTGAGCGACCACCTGCCCATCCGGGCCCTCTTTCGCGATGAGGTGGACGACGATTAGCGAGCCGCCCGTACACGCGGCCTTGCCGTACTCCTGCCCGTCGCATTCATCCTCGTCGTAAGATGTCGTCGTGCACGTGCGCGCCACGGCGGGGGCCCTATCGCGCCCGTGCCGGCCGCCTCGGCTCGAGCTGCTGGGTCAGCCCCTGCAAGAGACGTCGCACTTCGCGCACCTGCTTGGCCGTAAGTCCCTGCAGGACCATCGCTACCGCATCCCCGATGTCGTCGTAGGCAGGCATGTCGAGGGCGCGCCCCTCCTTGGTGAGGCCGAGCAGCACGCGCCGCTGATCACGCGGATCCTTGCTGCGCTCGAGCAGCCCGCGACGCTCGAGGCGATTGACCGCCGCCGACAGCGTGCCCGGATGCACGCGCAGGAGCTCGGCGAGCTGGCCGGCGGAGATGCCAGGGAAGCGGCCCACGATGCGCAGCAACGCGCACTGCTGGGCGGTGACGCCGTACTCGTTGTTCATGCGCCTGGAGCTCTTCTCGAGGGCATGGTTCAGCGCCCACAGCGCGCGCATGAAGGCGAGCACCTGACGGGAGGCCGTCGAGCGCATGGTGTACCTCATGAAGTGCTCGGATACTGCGTTGGATTCGGTGTCAGCCAGGGTTGACTCAAGCGGTCGGAGAGGCGCTCGCGGCGCCGCAGCTCGGCCGCGTCGATCAGCATGCGCCCCGCCCAACGATAGATGTTGAACTCGGCGAGCAGACCGCGCATGGCTTGCATGCGCTGTCGCTGCTCGCTCTCGGGCATCTGCAGGGCCATGGCGATGGCGCTGCTCGCCTCCTCGAGATCGTACGGATTGACCACCAGCGCCTCGGTGAGCTCTCGGGCGGCGCCCGTGAAGTGGCTCAGGATGAGCACCCCCTGCTCGTCGTCGCGCGACGCCACGAACTCCTTGGCCACTAGATTCATGCCGTCATGGAGGCTGCTGACGTAGCACAGGTGGGCGGCGCGATAGAAGCGAAACACCTGGACCGGCTCGTGGTGCTCACGCCACAGGATGATCGGGCGATAGCTCCCGCTCCCGAAGCGCGCGTTGATGCGCTCGGCCACCTCGTGCACCGACTCTGCCAGCGCCTGGTAACGCGGGATGCGCGTCCGACTGGGCGCCCCGAGCTGCACGAAGGTGAAGCGACCCACGAGCTCCGGATCGCGCTCGAGCGCGCGCTCGACCGCCAACAAGCGCTCCTCGATGCCCTTGGTGTAATCGAGGCGATCGACGCCGACCCCGAGTAGCGCGTCCGGTGCGAGCCCGAGCTGCGCGAAGACCGAGGAGCGGCACTCGGCCACCGAGGGCAGCTCCGATAACCAGTGCACCGGCCACGCGATGGAGATCGGATAGGGCCGCACGAGCGTGCTGCGGCGATGGCGGACCACGGCGTTCTGCTCGCGGTCGATGCGCGCCTCGAGATAGCGATCCACGGAGTCGAAGAAGTTGTTGCAGTGCTGCTGGGTATGAAAGCCGAGGATGCTCGACCCCAGCATGCCATCGAGCAGCTCCTCCCGGAACGGGCAGATCCCGAGCTGCTCCGAGTTGGGCCAGGGGATGTGCCAAAAGCTGATGATGGTCGCCCGTGGAAGTTGCCTGCGGATCATGCGTGGGACCAGGCCGAAGTGGTAGTCCTGCACCAGCACGATGGGATCCTCGGTGTCCGCCTCCTGCACCACCGCGTCGGCGAACTTCTTGTTCGCGTCCTTGTACGCTTGCCAGTCCTCGGCCCGAAACACCGGACGCGTGTGGGCCACATGGCACAGCGGCCACAGGCCCTCGTTGGCGAAGCCGTAGTAGTAGCCCTGCTCCTCCTCCTCGCTGAGCCACACCCGGCGCAACACGAACGCCTCCTCGCCCGGCGGGACGCGCACGTGATCGCGCGCGTCGACCGTCTCGTGGTCCGCGGAGCCCGCGCCGTGCGCGATCCACACGCCGGAGCAAGCCCGCACCACGGGCTCCAGGGCGGTCACCAGGCCACTGGCCGGGTGCCTCCAGCGGATCTGCCCGCTCTCGTCGCGCGAGTGGATGTACGGCTCGCGGTTGGAGAGCACGATGATGCGCTCTCCGTGCAAGAGCTGCCCGAGGACGTTGCGCAAGCGTTCGGGGGTCCAGTGCCCACCGCGCTCCTTTTGATCCCACTCGGACGAGAGCCGCTGCACGAGCTCCCGCACGTCTCCGACGAGCGGGCGAAACTCCGGGCTCGCTTCCTTGTCCTTCCCCTGCACGAGGCGCCGCAGCGCGTCTGTCCAGCTCCGCCAGGAGAGCCGCATGGCGACCAGGGTGACGATGGACGCCGCCAGGGAGAGCACCAGGAAGGAGAGCCAGACCAGCTGCTGCGCCTTCTGCTGCCGCACGTCCACCTGCCGCATGTCCTGCAAGAGCATGACGAGCGCCGGCTGCTGGGAGACGGTCACGCCGCGCGCGGTGACGAACGCTTCGCCGCTCGCTAGCTCGCGCACCCCAGAGAACGCCGGTGCACTGGACGCAGTGCCTTCCGCGGGTGCAAAACCGACACAATGCAGCTCCACCGGGAAGCCAGACGTGCGCGCCAAGACCGCCCCGCTCGGAGCACAGACCTGCGCTCCGAGCAGACGTTCGGTGCGCGTCATGCGCGCGAGCTCACGTCGCAAGACCACGCGATCGTTGCGGTCGAGCGCGTCCGCCAACCTCGGCTCGGCCCCCGTGAGCACCAGTTCTGCCCGTGTATCGAGGTCGCTTTCGAACCAGCGACGCGTCATGCGCGACAGCGCCACGTGCGCGAGCGCGGAACAAACCGCCAGACCGATCACCAGGATGGCCACGAACCGAAGCGCCTGGTTCATGGAGGTTCAGTACAGCAGGTTTTTGTTGGATATCCAAAGAAAACTGTTGCTACGCTTCTGGAGTGGAACTCGAGAACATTGGTGTCATCGGCAACTGTCAGTTCGCCGCTCTGGTGGAGCGCACGGGCTCGATCGTTTTCTGCTGCTTACCTCGCTTCGACTCCGAGCCTGTCTTCGCGAGTCTACTCAACGAGCCGAACGGGGGTTCGTTCCGCATCGGGCCCGCGGACGGCAGCCACGGCGTGCAGCGCTACATCGACAACACGAACGTGCTCGAGACCCGGTTCGTCGGCCAAGACAGCTCCTTTCGCGTGCTCGACTTCGCGCCGCGCTTTCAACAGTTCGATCGCATGTTCCGGCCCACGAAGATCGTGCGCATCGTGGAGCCGCTCACGGGCACCCCTCAGATCAA
>JBIQKA010000094.1:13219-19099 GCA_044507075.1 Myxococcales bacterium | reverse complement strand
CCGAGGCGCTCGGCGCGAGGATTTCGATCGCGGTGTTGGCGAGCGCAAAGATGGCTGCTTCGCTCCCGAGTCCAGGATGCGCGCCGCGCCAAGCAGGTGGCCGGCCGAGCAAGTTCACGTAATTCGCGCAGGCTTGGTCGAGATCCCGCGCGACCAGGGTGACGTGGTCGAGGCCGCTCAGCATGGGCGCAGCATACTCCGAACAAATCGCCGAAACCTCCCAGGTGGGGCTCGCGCCACCCAGCAACTCCTCTCGAATCCCACTCGAAAGTCATGCGCTGCTGCAACTTGCGACCAACCTGGCGCTAGCGGCTGCCACGGATCGTACGCTACAGATCTGGCCGCCTGCGTGGTGGCTCATCGTTCCTGGTAAGCCTCGCGGCGCCGAGTAGTCGCGGCTCGCGCTCACGCGTCGCCGTCGCGGGAAGCGTCCCGCGACCGCCAGAGCGGGAGCTCGACCCGCAGACACGCTCCCACGGGCTGATCGATGAACTCGGCGCGCCCTCCGTGCCGGAACGCGACCCGCGCGATCAAGGCCAGACCGAGGCCATGCCCCTGCGCGCCGCTCGCTCTGGCGCCGGGGCTGCGATAGAACGGCTCGAACACGCGCACGCGCTCGGCGTCCGGGATCCCTGGGCCACGATCGCGCACCTCGAGGACGGCGGCTCGCCCCTCCTTCGCGATCGATACCGCCACCGATTGTTGCGAGAACTTGAGCGCGTTTTGGATCGCGTTCGCCAAAAGTACGCGCAAGAGACCGAAATCCCCGGAGACCACGACGTCGTCCGCGCACGTTGCTTGCACGCGGGTTCGCCCCTGCGGGAGATCCTCTAGCACCGCGGCGAGCACGTCGCTCAGGTCCACGACCTCGGAGAGCTCGCTCGGCAAGCGCGTGGGCTGCGCCAACACCAACAGGCGCTGTACCAGCGAGGTCAGCTCGGCGACCTGGGCACGAACCCGCGCCAGCGCGGCCGGATCCGGCTCGCCTTTGGACGTGGCGAGCAGCTCGAGCTCGCCCCCGATCGTGGTGAGCGGTGTGCGCAGTTCATGGGCCGCTTCGGCGGCGAACGCTTGGGCGCTCTCGAGCGCCGCGCCGAGCCGCTCCACCAAGCTCACCACGGCTTGGCGTAGCTCCTCCACTTCCGACTGGACCACCGGACCGCCCAGGTTCTCGGGCCGCGGGTCATCCACGCGCAAGGCGCGCACCCGATCGCGCAGTGCACTCAGCGGCGCGACCGCCCAGCGCGCCAGCACGAAGCTCGCCAGGGCGCCGAGCAACGCGCACGCCGTGAGCCCCACCCACAAGGCGCGGGAGAACAGGCTGCCGCGCGCGCGCTCGGCTTCCATGGGCGCCACCAGCGTCAAACCAACGCGCCCTATCTGCACGCTGCAGGCCCGCTGCTCCCTACCGGAGAGGAGCCAATGCGTACATTCGTCCGCGGCCAACCGCGGCAGCGCGCGGTCGCCCGCGACCAGCTCCTCGTCGAGCCAGACCGCCGCGCGCGCATCGGGGATCTTCACGTCCTCGAGCTCATGGATCAGAGCCTCGGGAAAGGTCCGTCGCGGCCTCGGGTCGTTCGCTTCATCGCTCGCTTCGTCCTTGTCGTCGTCGAGCTCGCCGTAGACCTCCTCCGTCACCTCGTCCGCCAGCTCGAGCGCGGCCGCCCGCAGGGACGTCGTCTCATGCGCGGCGACCAGCTCGCGGGCGGTCACGCTAGCCGAGAGCGCAGAGACGCTCCCGCCGAGCGCGGCTGCCACGGCGCCGGCCAGCGTCACGCGTCCCACCAAACTGGAAGGTCCCATGGCCCCGACGCGGCGCCGCTCAGCGCCCCCGTTCGTCATCGCTCACCGCTTTGCCCGACCACATAGCCCTGAGCGCGCACGGTCCGCAGCACGTCCGCGCCGAGCTTTCGGCGCACCCGAGCGATGATCACATCGAGGCTCGCGCTCGTGGCGTCGGTGTTGTCGCCCCATACGGTCTCGAGGATCTCGGAGCGACTCACGACTCGGCCGGCGCGCGCCACCAGGAGCTCGAGCAACGACCACTCGCGGGCCGTAAGCGGTACCTGCTCGCCTCCCGTCAACGCGCGCCGCGCCCCGAAATCGAGCTCCACCGCGCCGAGCTTCCAGACGTGGGAGCGTTGCACGGGCCCCCTTCGCCCGAGCGCGCGAACCCGCGCCCGCAGCTCCGCTACCGCGAACGGTTTGGCCAGAAAGTCATCGCCCCCTGCGTCCAGGCCCGCGACCCGCTGGGGCACCTCTCCGTGCGCGGTGAGCAGCAGGATCGGCACCTGACACCCGGCCCGCCGCAGCTCGCGGCAAAGGTCCAGGCCCGAACCGTCGGGCAGGGCCACGTCGAGGATGATCTGGTCGGGCTCACGCAGTCGGAGCTCCGCGCGCGCCGCCTCGAGGTTCGGCGCCTCGACCACCACGTGACCGTCTCGGCGCAGGGCGCGCGAGACGAGGTCGAGGAGCTCAGGGTGGTCGTCGACGATCAGGAGATACATCGCAAGCGGATTCTAGCGCCACCCCGGCGGGCGGGAGAACCCGCGGAAGCAAGGCTCGTTAAGACCCCGTTCAGGGAGCAGGACCCAGGTTAAGGGAGCGTTCATGGGGCTCCCTCAGAATGCCAGCGACCGCTTACCCACCACGGGAGGAACGTGATGCACAAGATCCTGGGAACCGTCCTGAGCCTCGGCCTTGCCCTGTCGATTCTCGGCCAAGTCGCCCCCGCCCACGCCGAAATAGACGTGGCTACCGCCATCAAGATCGCGCTGGAGCGCGTGCCTGGTCGCGTCGAAGAGGTCGAACGCGATCACGAGCGCGGCAAGCCCGTCTTCGAGGTCGACATTCTCGGCGACGACGGCGTCGAGTACGAGGTGACCATCGATGCGAACGACGGGAGCGTCATTTCGGTGCAGCGCGACTGAGGAGTCCGGCGCGTGAGCGCAGACGGCTGGGCGACGCTCCCGCGAGCGCCCAAGCCCCAGTGCTCACTCGTGGTGGTTGTTACCCCGGCGCAAGTACGCCGGGATATCGAGCACGCGCTCGTCGTGCAGGGCGCTCGCGCCGAAGCCGCTGGAGCGGCCGGCGGCGACCATGGCCTGCTCCGGATGGGGTTGGCTCATCCGGGGCGCCGGGGGCGCGCTCACACGCGCGCTCGGAGCGTAGCCCGAATTGCGTGGCTCCTGGGAGCGCATCTGCAGCGCGTTGCGCATGGCCTGGGGCTGCATGGAGGGTCGGTGTACGGGCGGGGCGCTCGGCAGCGCCGCGCGGCCGACGCGCATCTCTTCCACGGGCTGAACGTGCTGATCGAAGCCGGTGGCGATGACGGTGACCTTGACCATGTCGCCCATGGTGGTGTCGGTGACCACGCCGAAGATGATGTTGGCGTCCTCGTGGGCGGACTCCTGCACGAGGCTCGCGGCGTGCTCGATCTCGCTGAGGCGCACGTCGGGCCCCGCGGTGAAGTTGAGCAGGATGCCCGTGGCGCCATGGACGGCCACGTCATCGAGCAGCGGGCTCGAGATGGCCATGCGGGCTGCCTCGAGCGCGCGATCCTTGCCCTTGCCGTAACCCGTGCCCATCAGGGCGCGCCCCATGTTGCTCATGATGGTCTTCACGTCCGCGAAGTCCACGTTGATGAGGCCGGGATGCACGATGAGGTCGCTGATGCCGCGCACGGCCTGAAGCAGCACGTCGTCGGCGCGCTGGAAGGCCTCCAGCATGGACATGTCGTCGCCCGCGATGGTCAACAGCTTCTGGTTCGGGATCGTGATGATGGTGTCGACCGCCGCGCCGAGCTCCTGGATGCCGAGATCGGCGTTGCGCAGACGACGGCGCCCCTCGAAATTGAAGGGCTTGGTGACCACGGCCACCGTGAGCGCGCCCATGTCGCGCGCGATCTGGGCCACCACGGGAGCTGCGCCCGTGCCGGTGCCGCCGCCCATGCCGGCCGTGACGAACACCATGTCGGCGCCTGCGAGAGCTTCCTGGATGCGCTGGACGTCCTCGAGGGCAGACTTGCGGCCCACTTCGGGGTTGCCGCCAGCGCCGAGGCCCTTGGTGAGCTGCGGGCCGAGCTGGATCTTGAGCGGCGCCAGGTTGTTCGGGAGCGCCTGCGCGTCCGTGTTGGCCGCGATGAACTCAACGCCTTCGAGATCGCTCTGGATCATCGTGTTGAGGGCGTTGCCGCCGCCGCCGCCTACGCCCACTACTTTGATGCGCGCCTGAAGCTCTGCATCCGCGTCGAATTCAAACGAGATACCCATCGAGGACCTCCCAGGGCGTTCGCCCTTCCTCCCTGATCACCAGACCGGTTTGCGATTTGCCCTTCGCGCGCCGATCACTCTTTCGAACCGCCCTTCGGGATGCCCCCCTCCGGGTAGTCCAGAATCTTCTCAGAACACTTCCCGGAACCACTGCCCGATGCGTCCGCCCACGCTGCGGCGGGGGGGCGCCATCTCGGCAATGACGTCGTGCACGACCCGCGTCTGACGCAGCTGTTCGGCACCGTACTTCACCAGGCCCACGCCCGTCGCGTACGCCGGGCTCTTCACCACATCCACGAGGCCGCCCACGCCCTGCGGCCCACCGCGGCGGACCGGCAACCCGATCACCTGCTCGGCCATCTCCGCGATGCCGTCGAGCATGGTGGCGCCACCCGTGAGCACGGCGCCGGAGGACAAGAGGTCCACATAGCCGCTCTCGTGAATCACGTGGCGCACGGCGTGGAAGATCTCCTCGACGCGGGGCTCGATGATCTCGGCGAGGACGCGCCGGGGCAGCACGCGCGGGCCACGACCGCCCACGGAGGGGACCTCGATGGTCTCCTCGTCGTCCACCATGGAGGTCATGGCGCAGCCGTACTTGATCTTGATGCGCTCGGCTTCGGCGACCGGCGTGCGCAGCCCGGAGGCCACGTCGTTGGTGAGGTTGATGCCGCCGATCGGGATCACGCTGGTGTGCACCACCGCGCCGTCCACATAGACGATGACGTCGGTGGTCCCGCCCCCGATGTCGATCAAGACCGCCCCGATCTCGCGTTCGTCGGCCGAGAGCACCGCGGAGGCGCTGGCCAGGGGCTCGAGCACCACCTCGGCGACGTGCAGGTTCACGCGCTCGGCGCACTTGATGATGTTCTCGACCGCATGGCTGGCAGCGGTCACCAGGTGGCAGCGCGCCTCGAGGCGTACGCCGCTCATGCCGATGGGCTCGGGGATGCCGTCGTGGCCATCCACGATGTACTCCTGGGGCAGCACGTGCAGCACCTGGCGATCACCGGGCAGCGGGATGGCCTTGGCTTGCTCGAGCACGCGCTCCACGTCGGACGGGGCGACCTCGCGATTGGCGATGGCGGCCACGCCCTCCTTGTTCATGCCCGTGACGTGGCTGCCCGCGATGCCCGCATAGACCGTGTTGATCTTCACGCCGGACATGGTCTCGGCCTGCTCGATGGCCGACTTGATGGCCCGAACAGTGGCGTCGATGTTGACCACGACGCCCTTCTTGAGACCCGCGCACGGGACCGACCCGATGCCGATGATGTCCACGCCATCGTCCGTCTGCTCCGCGACGATGACACTGACCTTGGTGGACCCGAGATCGAGCCCTGCAATCACCTCGTTGTCCGTGAACACGCTGTCGGCCATTCTCGCTCTGCTCCGGTCTGATCGGTGCGTGCTCTGACCAATACACACTGCGGATCAAGACAACAAAAAATATGCAGCACTTCGTTCACGGAAAGGGGACAAAGTATTCAAGCTTCGTTCGCGGGGACGGAGTATTTGGGCTTTGTTTGGGCCAAAGCGGGCCCGCGCGCTAACCAAGCTCGAATACTCCGTCCCCTCCCCGCCCCGCGCCGTTCGTTGCGCTCACCAA
>JBIQKA010000094.1:0-13209 GCA_044507075.1 Myxococcales bacterium | reverse complement strand
GGAAAGGGGACGGAGTATTCGAGCTTCCTTAGCGGGGACGGAGTATTCGAGCTTCCTTAGCGCCCAAAGCGGGCGCGCGCGCTAACGAAGCTCGAATACTCCGTCCCCTCCCCGCCCCCGCGCGGTTCGTTGCGCTCACGAAGGCTTCGTTCGATCACCTGAGGCGCACCGTCACGCGGTCGGGCCGCCGCTCGTTGTCCAGATAGACGTACTCCGCGCTCGCGCGCTCGTGTTCGAGTCGATCGAAAACCTTCTTCATTCTGCGCAGTTTCTGTTCGAACGGAGAATGTCCTAGACGTACGAGCGTGAGCTCCTCGCCGACGTACACCGAGAGCGCGTCGTTGGACTCGATGTGGATCTCGCCGATCGGCAAGCGTTGCGCGAGGCCCGCGCTGCGATAGGCGGAGAGCAGCGCCACGGCCTCGAGGAGCACGCCGCGCTGAAATTCGGAGCCCGCACCGAAGCGTCGGCGGTCGGCCCCGGTGATGACCGGCAGATCGATGGGATCTTCGCCCTCGAGTCGCTTGAAGACGTGGCCCTCCTCGCTCACCAAATAGAGCGAGCTCGGCTCGTCGCACAACGGATCTTCGCTCTGGCCCTCCTCCGGGCCACAGGCCTCCACCAACAGCAGCGCCACGGGCTCCCGCTCGCGCACCTTGATGTCGAAACGGCCGGGCAGCTTGCGGGTCACCGCCGCCTCTGCGAACCAGGGGTGGGCGAGCAGCCGAGCGCGCACCGCCTCCGGGCTGAGCGCGAACACGTTCTTCCCGAGGTCGATCCCGGAGGCCTCCAGGAGCTCCGCACGCTCCACCCTGGAGAGCCCCTCGATTTCGATGGTCTCGATCGCGAACGCGGGCGAGTTGGTGAGGTGGTGCTGGAGCAGGCGCCCGACAGACCACAGCCCGGCGACGGCCATGCACGCGCCGAGCACGCGCGCCAGGATCAGCGCGGGGCGCTTCAGGCGCGCTCCCACCCGCTTGAAGCCGGCCAAGAGCTCGCTCGCGCGGCGCGCCGGCTTGCCCGCGGGCGCCTTCGGCTTGGGAAGCCGTCGATTGCGAGGTCTGGCCTTCTCGACCCGAGGTTCAGGGGCCACGCGCGGGCTCCGCTTGGGTGAGCTGGGCCAAGAGTTCGCGCCCCGTGTGCGTGATGTTGCCGGCGCCCATCGTGAGCACGATGTCACCTGGCTGCACACGCTGCACGAGCGCAGCGACCAGATCGTTGATGTGAGGCACGAGGGTCACGTCGCGGTGACCGTGGGCACGGATGGCATCGGCGAGATGGGCACTGTCGGCTCCCTCGATAGGGTCTTCGCCCGCCGCATAGACATCGGTCAAGAACAGGACATCGGCGCGGTTGAAAGCGCGCGTGAGCTCTTCGAAGCAGTGCTGCGTGCGGCTGTAACGATGCGGCTGGAAGGCGACCACCAGGCGGCGTCCGTAGGCGCGCTGCGCGGCCTCGAGCGTCGCCTCGATCTCGGCCGGGTGGTGCCCGTAGTCGTCCACAATGGTGATCCCCGCGTGCTCGCCCACGATGGTGAAGCGGCGCTGCACGCCGGTGAAGCTCGCGAGGGCCCGCTTGATCGTGCCGTGGTCCACCCCGAGCTCATCTGCCACCGCGATGGTCGCGAGCGCGTTGAGCACATTGTGCAGGCCTGGCATGCGCACTTCGAAGCTACCGAGCGACTCCCCGCGGCGCACGACCTCGAAAGACGTAGTGAGCCCGTTCACCTCCGGGCTCTTGGCGCGGTAGTCGGCCTGGGCCGAGAGACCGTAGGTCGCCACGCGCTTTTCGATGCGGGGCAGGATGTCCTGCACGTGTGAGTGATCCAAACAGGCCACGACCACCCCGTAAAAGGGCACGCGGTTGGCGAAGCGGATGAAGGCGTCCTTCACGCGCGCATGATCGCCATAGTGATCGAGGTGCTCGGCGTCGATGTTGGTAATGGTGGCGATGGTGGGCGATAGATGGAGGAAGGATCCGTCCGATTCGTCCGCCTCGGCCACCAGCAGATCGCCCGCGCCGCGGGCCGCACTGGTCCCGAGCGCATTGAGCTTGCCCCCAATGATGACGGTGGGGTCGAGGCCTGCCTCGCGTAGCACTGTGGCGACCAACGAGGTGGTGGTGGTCTTCCCGTGGGAGCCAGCGATGGCGATGCCGTCCTTGAGCCGCATCAGCTCGGCCAACATCTCCGCGCGCGGGATTACCGGTGTGCCCTCCTGCCGCGCGCGAACCAACTCCGGGTTATCGGGCTTCACCGCAGAAGAGAACACCACCACATCGGCCTTTTGGACGTTCTCGGGCCGATGCCCCACGTGGACCGTGGCGCCGAGCGAGCGCAGGCGCGTCACCACGTCGGACTCTCGCACATCGGAGCCAGAGACCGCAAAACCGTGCGCCAGCAGCACCTCGGCGATTCCGCTCATGCCGATGCCGCCGATGCCGACGAAATGAATGGAGCGTACGCGCCCGCGGAACATGTCCCCTACTCCCAGACTCCTACTGCCCTGGTACCGTAATAGCGATCGGGCTCCGTCCAGGCCACGGAGCGGCGCCCACTACGACGGCGCGCGCTGCTCGCAGCGCGGCCGAGGCTGTCGGGTGGAAAGCTGGCCATCCGCTTGATCGGAGGCTTCCCGGGCGACGACGCGTCCGATCCTCCGTCGCTGCTCGGGTCCTCGGATTCGGCCCCTCCCAGCTCGGCCTCCCCCGCGCCCCCACCGAGCCACGCCGACAGATCATCCACGATGGCCGCCGCAGCGTCGGGCTTCCCCATCGCCCTGGCCGCGTCAGCCATGCTGCGGCGCAGCTCGGGCTGCGCGAGCAGCCGAAGCACATGGTCAGCCAGAAGATCCGTCGTCAACTCCGCCTCACGTATGGCCAGCGCGGCGCCGCGGGAGGCGAGCGCCTGCGCGTTGTGCCACTGGTGATCATCGGCGGCTTTCGGAAATGGGATGAGGATGGAGGGACGGCCCACGGCGCAGATCTCGGCCAGCGAGCTCGCACCCGCTCGGCCGATGATGAGCGCCGCGGAGGAGTACACCTTGGCCAGGTCGTCGATGAACGGCGTCACGGTGGCGTTGAGCCCGAGCTCCTCGTACTTGGCGCGCACCGCGTCGCACATCGCGTGCCCGGCTTGATGGACGATCTCGACTCCCTTGGCCGCAAGGCCGGCCTTCGCGAGCGCCTCAGGAACGACCTGATTGAGCGCGCGCGCTCCCTGGGAGCCGCCCATGACGAGGATCTTGCGCGCGCGCATCTCGAAGCCCGCGGGATCCATGCGCGCCATGTTGCCCAGCCCGACGAAGCTACGCCGGATGGGGTTCCCGACGACGTGCCCGCGTCCTGTGGGAAAATAGCGCAGGGTCTCTTCGAAGCTCAGGTAGGCGCGGTCGACCACGCGCGCGAGCAGGCGATTGGTGAGCCCCACGTGCGCGTTCTGCTCGAGCAGCGCCGTCGGAATCCCGAGCAGGGCTGCCGTGCCCACCATGGGCCCCGCCGCGTAGCCCCCCACTCCGATCACGAGGTTCGGTCGAAACGAGCGCAGGAGCTTGGCCGCCTCGACGCCCGCCTGCGGCAAGCCGAGCAGGTTCTTGGCGAACTCCCCGCGCGTGCGCCCCTTGAGCGGCCCCACGTCCAGGCACACCAGGCGCTCCCCCAGCTGCGGGATCACCTTGGTCTCGATCCCGCGCGCCGTGCCTACGAAGAGCGCTTCGAGATCCGGCTCACGGCGGCGGAGCTCTTCGAACACGGCGATGCCCGGGAAAAGATGTCCCCCGGTCCCTCCGCCCGCCAGGATGATTCGCTCGATCATCGTGCCCCTCCCGTCAGACCTGACCCACCGAGAGCCCCGCGTGTGCGGATGTTCCTCTCGCGCACCACGGCTCCCTTGTTCACACCAAGCACAGGCTCATCCTGAGCAGCCGCCGACGCGGCATGTCCCGTACGCGCGCCGACTTCGCCGCGAGAGCGGGGACGCGAGATGTTGAGGAGGATGCCCACTGCCGAACAGTTCACGAGCAGGGAAGATCCACCAAAACTCAAGAAAGGTAACGTCAAACCTTTCGTCGGCAGCAGGCCGAGTACCACCGCCAGGTTGGTCACCGCCTGGATCCCGATGAACATGGTGAGCCCGATCGCCAGGTACGTTCCGTAGTCGTCGACCGCCTTCAAGCCCGCGCGCGCCCCTCGAAAGACGATCACCACGAAGCCCAAGACCAACAGACAGAAGCCCACGAAGCCGAGCTCTTCGGCCACGATGGCGGCGATGAAATCGGTGTGCGCTTCCGGCAAAAACAGCATCTTTTGGCGGCTATCGCCGAGCCCCACCCCCGACACGCCGCCCGCCCCGAAGCTCATCCACGACTCGACGATCTGATAGCCGCCCGTCATGCGGTACTTGAGCGGATCGGTGAAGGCGATGATGCGCTGCCAGCGGTACTCGGACGATCGCACCAGGAAGAAGGCGATCGGCAGCCCAACGGCGGCGCCGGCCAGCATGTAACCGATCTTCGCACCTGCCGTAAACAGCAGCACGAACGTGAGCAGCATCAAGACCACGCTGCTCCCGAAGTCCGGCTGCGCCATGCAGAGCGCGACGAGCAGGCCCGCGATCAGCACGTGCGGCAAGAAGCCCACCGAGAAGGTGCGGATGCGATCGGCCTTCTTGGCCAGCGAATCGGCGAGCCACAGGATCAGCGCGAGCTTGGTGACCTCAGCGGGTTGGATGTTGATTGGGCCCACCTGGATCCAGCGCGAAGCGCCGCCGGCGTTGCGACCGAAGCCGAAGATGACCGCGAGCAAGAGCGCCACCGCGAGCGCCAGCAGCGGCTTCGCGAACGGGCGGTAGACGTGATAGTCGAGGCGCGCCAGGACCAACAGCAGCGGCAGGCCGATGGCCGCGTAGGCCGCCTGGCGCACGAGATAGTGATGGCCGTCACCGAAAACCCGCACGGCGCGCACCGAGCTCGCGCTGTAGACCATCACCACGCCGAGCACGATCAGCGCGATCACGGCGCCGAAGAGCATGGGGTCCGCCCCGCCCGTCACCTTGGGCCAGCTCCGGTTCTTCCAGAGGCTCTCGCCGCGCTCGCGCAGGGAGAAAGCGGGAGCAGGAGGAGCAGACGAAGGGTGCGTGCGGATGTTGGTGGGGACCGGAGTGGGCGGAGAATCGGAAGATCGGGCACGGGCACGGGCACGGGCACGCGTACGCGTACGATCGGAGGAATCGCGGGCTGGTGAGGTGCTGCGGGTGAGCGTGACTTTGCTCATGGGTGGACCTCCCGAGCCAGGGCCAGGACCTCGTCCTTGAAGATGTCCCCGCGGTGGGCGTAGGAGCGAAACATATCGAAGCTGGCGCAGGCGGGCGCGAGCAGGACGGCGTTGCCTGACGCGGCGAGTCCGCGCGCCTTACGCACGGCGTCCCCCATGCTGCTGGCGCGCACGATCGGCATGGCGCTGCCCTCGAAGGCCTGCGCGATCAGATCGGCCGCTTCGCCGATCAGCACCAGCCCTGCTCCATGGGCCTCCATCACCTCGCGCAACGGCGCGTAGCTGCCGCCCTTGTCCTTGCCGCCGGCGATCAAGACGACCTTGACGTTCTGGCGTCCGAGCCCCGTGAGTGCGGCCACGGACGCCCCCACGTTGGTGGCCTTGCTGTCGTCGTAGTACGTGACGCCGTCCACCTCGGCGACGTGCTGCATGCGGTGGGCGAGTCCAGTGAACTCCCGGAGCACACGCGCGATGATCTCGGCGGGAACCCCCGCGAGGCGCGCGGCCAAGGCCGCCGCGCACGCGTTGTCGAGGTTGTGCGCCCCCTGGATCCCGATCTCCGCCACAGGGACCACGAGACCGCTCACATCGTCCCGGAGCGCGCCGTCCTCCACGCGCACCGTCCCCTCGCGACCGCCGAACAGGTGCTGACTCCCCGGGGACACCCCCGACAGCGAGCTACACAGCGCGTCGCCGGCCGGGACGACTGCGTGATCTCCCTTGTGTTGCGTGGCGAACAGGCGTCCCTTCGCGGCCGCGTAGTCCGCGAGGCCAGCGTAGCGATCGAGGTGATCGTCGGTGACATTGAGGAGCACCGCAACGTGGGCCCGGAACCGCTCGATGCGTTCGAGCTGAAAGCTCGAGAGCTCCACGACCAAGAAGCCGTGCTCGCCCGCGGCCTCGGTTCCCACCACCTCCACGAGTGGCGTGCCCAGGTTGCCGCCCACGAACGTGGGCCGCCCCATCCCCTTGCACATCTCGCCCACCAGCGTGGTCACGGTGCTCTTGCCGTTGGTCCCCGTGATGCCGACGACGGTGCCCCGCACGAACCAGGACGAAAGCTCGACCTCGCTGAAGATGCGCACCCCGCGCGACTCGGCGATCGAGAGCGCGGGAAGCGGCGGCACGCCGGGGGAGACCACGATGAAGTCGTTCTCGGACAGGCGATCGGCGTCGTGACCGCCGAGGTCGAGGCGCACACCGAGCCGCTTCGCCTCGCTGACCCGCTCGCCCAGCGCAGCCTCGTCGCGCGCGTCGTTGATCGTGACCTGGGCACCTTCGGCCACCAAGAGGCGCGCAGCCCGAAGGCCGCTCAGCCCGAGCCCCACCACCGTCACACGTGCTCCCGGGATCTTCACCGACACGCTCCTCACCTCAGTTTCAAAGTCGCGAGGCTCGCGATCGCGAGCATGATGGAGATGATCCAGAAGCGAACGATGACCCGCGGCTCGGGCCAGCCCTTCTTCTCGAAATGATGGTGTATGGGCGCCATCAGGAAGATGCGCTTCCCAGTGAGCTTGAACGAGGTGACCTGGGTGATGACGCTGACGGCCTCGACGATGAAGATGCCGCCCAGGATCAGCGAGAGCAGCTCGTTCTTGGTGCAGATCGCGAGCATGCCGAGGCCGCCGCCGAGCGCCAGCGAGCCCACGTCGCCCATGAATACCTGGGCGGGATAGGTGTTGTACCAGAGGAAGCCCACACCAGCGCCGATCAACGCCCCGCAATAGATCGCGAGCTCACCCACGCTCTCGATGGACGGAATATGCAGGTACTTGGCCAGATCGTTGCCGAAGAAGACCAAGCCAGCGACGTAGGCGAGGATGCCGTAGGTGGCTGCGTTGATCATGACCGGGCCGATGGCCAGGCCATCCAGACCGTCCGTGAGGTTCACCGCGTTGGACATGCCGGCCAAGTAGATGGCGGCGAGGATCACGTAGAGCCAGGAGGGCAAGCTCACCGGGTACTTGTCGAAGGCCACGAACGGGATGCTCAGGCGATCGCGAATCTGCACCCAGTCCGAAGGCAGGCCGGCATCGCCGTACCACAGGTAGCCGAGCACGCCGAAAGCGACGGCGAACTGGATCAGGAGCTTGTAGCGACCGGCGAGTCCGCCGCTGTGGCGTTTGCGGATCTTGGCGGCGTCATCGATGTAGCCGATGCCGCCGTAGAGGGCGGTGACCGCCGTGACCAGCCACACCATCACGTTCTGGGGGTCGGCCCAGAGCACCGTGGAGGTCACCAGGGCGAGCAGGATCAACGCTCCGCCCATGGTCGGCGTCCCCGCCTTCGAGAAATGACTCTCGAGTCCTTCCTTCCGGACCACCTGCCCAATCTGCTTGCTCTGCAGACGGCGGATGAACCAGGGATACAAGCCGAAGGTCAGGAACATGGCGGTCATGGTGGCCGCCAGCACACGGAACGGGATGTAGCGCAGGACGTTCAGATACGAGAGCGCCGGGTTCTCGCTCAGGGGATAGAGGAGATAATAGATCACGCCTGCTCCTCCCCTTCACACAAGCCGCGCACCACGCGTTCCATCGCGCTCGAGCGGGAGCCCTTGACCAGCACGACGTCGCCCGGACGCCAGAGGCTCTTCACCAGCGAGACGGAAGCCATGGGATCGAGCAGGTGGATGACCCGGGTCGGATGCGGCGCCAACCTCCCGGCCGAAAGCCGGGCGGCGGCCGCCGTGCCGTGGGCCATCTCGGGACCTGTGCCGATCAGCACGTCGATGCCAAGCCTGACGGCCAGCTCCCCGATCCTCGCGTGCTCACGCAGCGAGTCACTGCCCAACTCCTTCATGTCCCCCAGCACGACGATGCTGTGCCCGCCGACGTTCTTGGCCAGGGTCGAAAGGGCCTCGAGGCTCACCGCCACCGAGTGCGGGTTGGCATTGTAGGAATCGTCCAGCACGTGGACGCCGTGGGACGTAGCGTAAGGGGCCATGCGGCCTGCGGTTTGACGCACCTGCCCCAGGCCCGACGCGGCGGCCGACAACGCCGAGCCGCCCTCGAGCGCGATCACCACCGCGAGCGCGGCCGCGGCGTCGAGGGCCGCGGCGTGACCCACCAGGGGCAAACACAGCTCGAGTTCGCCGTGCCCTTCGATCTCCAGCTTGGCCTGGGTGCCCGAGATCGACAGCTCCGAAGACAACAGGCGCACGTCCGCGTCGGCGGCACGACCAAATGCGAGCGTGGTCACATCGGTGCGCACGCGGGCGTTCAACTCCGCGTCGTCTGCGTTGACGATCGCCACGCCGTCGGGCCCGAGCGCGCCCCACAACGACGCCTTCTCGTCGGCCACGTCCTCGAGCGTGCCGATCCCCGCCGTGTGCGCGAGTGCTGCGAGCAACACCACCGCCACGTCAGGCTGCACGATCTCCCCGAGTCGAGCGATCTCCCCCCGACCGCTGGTTCCCACTTCGAACACGGCCGTATCGTGCAGGTCCGAGAGACAAAAGACCATCATTGGCACGCCGAACTGATTGTTCAGGTTCCCGAGGGACTTCAGCACCCGCTTGCCAATTCCGGTGAGCGCTGCGGCAGTTAGCTCTTTGGTCGTGGTCTTTCCGGCCGAGCCCGTGATCGCGACGGTGACTCCGCCCCAGCGCCTTCGATGGTATCGCGCCAGATCTCCGAGGGCCCGCGTGGTGTCCGAAACCTCGACGCACGCCAGGTCCGAAGGGCACGGCGTGCCCTCCTGGACCAGCACCGCATGAGCACCGTTCGCGCGGGCATCGGGCAGATACTGCGCACCATCGTGGTGCTCGCCGCGGATCGCCACGAACAAATTGCCCGAAGTCACCGCGCGCGAATCGATGGCGACGCCCTCGATCGTCTGGGTCGGCTCGCCGTGCACGAGGCGCCCGGCCGTGGCCTCCGCGATCTCCGAGAGCGTGAAGCGCGCGCTGTTCTTTGGGATGGGCGTCGCCATCAGGCCCGCTCCAATCCGGCGATCGCCCGTGCGGCTTCGAGACGATCGTCGAAGTCGTGCTTGATCTTGCCGACGATCTGGTACGTCTCGTGCCCCTTTCCGGCCAGAAGGACGCTGTCGCCAGGACACGCGGCAGAGAGGGCGAGCTGAATTGCTTGCCTGCGGTCGACCACCACGGCGTAGCCTCGGGCCGCGGTCGCGAGCGCACTCACGTCCAGACGGGCGCTGACGCGGCGGGCACCGGGCTCCATCTCGGCGAGAATGGCATCAGGATCTTCGGTGCGCGGGTTATCGCTGGTGAGGACGGCGAGATCGGCCCCGCGTGCCGCGGCCTCGCCCATCGGATCGCGCTTGGTGCGATCGCGATCGCCGCCGCATCCGCAGACGGCGAACAGGCGCCCGCGGGTCAACGGCCGCAGCGCACGCAGCGCGCGCTCGAGGGCGTCCGGCGTGTGCGCGTAGTCGACCAAAACGAGCACATCGCCCGGGTGCTCGACGCGCTCGAGCCTTCCTGGGGCGCCCGCCGCGCTGCGCAGCGACTGTGCCGCCTGCGCGAGATCGAGCCCGAGCGCGTGGGCGCAGCCGAGCACCACGAGCAGGTTCTCCAAGTTGTGCGCCCCAAACAGCGGGCTCGCGAGGGCGAGCTCGCCTTGTGGGGTCGCGATGCGTGCCTCGATCCCCGTACGGAGCGAAGCGTACGCGCGGACCTGAAAGTCTACGCCGCTCCCCGAGGGATCTGCCGAGCAGGTGAGGACACGGACGCCGCCTGCCGCGCGGACCCGCTCTGCCAGGGCGCGACCGAACGGCTGATCGATCATGATCACACCGTGCTGCGGCGCGTACTCGGTGAACAGGCGGACCTTGGCCGCGCCGTAGGCCTCCATCGTGCCGTGATAGTCCAGGTGGTCCTGCGTGAGGTTGGTGAACGCTGCCACCTCGAACTGCATCCCCCGCACGCGGCCCTGATCGAGCGCGTGACTCGAGACCTCCATCACCAGCGAACGCGCGCCGGCCTCCCGCTGCACGTGGGCGAAGCGGGCGATCGCGTCGGCTTCGGGCGTGGTGAGCTGGGCGGGCTGCTCCCCGGCCGGACCGCGCAGCGCCACCGTCCCGAGCAGGGCGGGCGCGAGTCCGGCGTCGGCGAGCACGCTCTCCAACAAGTACGAGACCGTCGTCTTGCCGTTGGTGCCGGTGATCCCGATGGTGCGCAGCGCGCGCGTGGGCTCACCGTAGGCTCGCTGGGAGATGGGCCCGAGCGCAGCACGCACATCGTCGACGACCAACGTGGGCGCGTCGATCTCGACGAGCGGGCGCGAGGCGAGCGCCGCCCGAGCACCGCGCGCCAGCGCGCCGGGCGCGAACTCGGTGGCATCGTGGGTCCCCCCGGAGATCGCTGCGAACAGATCCCCGACCTCCACGCTGCGAGAGTCGCTGCTCACCCCCGATACCCGCACCTCCGCGTCCCCGTGGACGCGGGAGCCGGGGACGAGGGCGCTCAGCTCTCGCAGCGTGGTACTCATTGCAGCGCTCCCCCTGACGATTCGTCATCGAGCGAGACCACCGCGGCCAACGTGCTCGTCACCACACGCTCCTTGCTGGGCTCGCGCTCTCGCTCGCGCCCGAGCTCCTTGAGCACGAGCTGCACGCTCGCACCGCGCGCGACGTGGGTCTTGGCGTCGGGCATTTGCCCGACGACCACGCCGGATCCCGAAAGGTTGGCCACGAGCCCCGCGCGTCGTAGCGCGACGAGGGCCGCGCGGGCACCGAGCCCCTTCAGGCGGGGCACTTCGACCTGATCGTGCGAGGGCTGCGGCGCCGTCGCCTTCGCGTCGACGGCCTTGTGTTCCCCGGGCTTGTTCGTCGCTGCGAGGGTGACGGCGCTCTGCCCCTCGACCTGCTTGGCATCGCGCAGGTCCTTCACGAGGTCGGCGAGCTTCGCGCCTCCCTGCGCGGGCGGAACGCCCAAATGGCGCAGCGCCTCGGCGGCGATGCGGCGGAACACGGGGCCCGCGACGGTACCGCCGTAGTGTTCGATTACCGGCTCATCGATGACCACCGAGATCACCAGTTTGGGCCGGTTTGCCGGCACGAACCCCACGAAGGTCGCGGTCCATGCGTCGGGCGCGTACCCACCGCGCACGAAGTCCGCCTTCTGCGCCGTGCCCGTCTTGCCCGCGACGAGGTAGCCCTCCATCGCGGCCGCCTCTCCTGTACCGCCTGGCCCCGTGACGCCGGTCAACATATCGCCCACGAGTCGAGCCACGTGCGAGGGCACGACCTGCCGACGCACGCTCGGCGTCATCTCCTCGACCACGTTGCCCTGGGCATCGGTCACGCGCGACACGAGCAGCGGCTTCATCAGGCGTCCACCGTTCGCGATCGCGCCCATGGCGGCTGCGAGCTGCACGCTGGTGGAGCTCATACCTTGCCCGAAGGCGATGGTCGCCGCGTCCATGTCGTACCAGCGCTTATAGTGGCGCAGCAGGCCCTCGGCCTCGGCCGGCAGCTCGAGCTCCGTGCGCGCACCGAACCCGAAACGACGCAGCGCCCGGAACAACCCCGGGCGTCCCAGGGCTGCGCCGATCTTGGCGGTGCCGATGTTGCTGGAGTAGACGAGGATCTCGGCGGGCGTGAGCTCCTCCCAACGGTGCGTGTCACGGATCGGGAACTCGCCCACCTGCAACACGCCGTTCTCACAGTCGATGCGCTGACTCGGGCCGACGACCCCAGCGGCGAGCGCACCGGCCACGGTGAACACCTTCACCACCGACCCGGGCTCGAAGCGATCGGTGACCGCCCGGTTGCGACGCGCGCTCGGGTCCGCGGCGCCCGGATTGTTCGGGTTGAATGTCGGGTAGTTGGCGAGCGCGAGGATCTCGCCCGTGAAGGGCTCCATCACGACCACGTGACCGGCGCGCGCCTCCGCGGCCCGCACGGCCAGCTCGAGCTCACGCTCCGCCACCACCTGGATCTCCCGATCCAAGGTGAGCGTGAGGTCGTGTCCGCGTGCCTTCATCCCCTCGGTGAGCTCCTCCGAGAACACCACACCGCCACGGGCATCGAGGATGGCGGCCACCTTGTCCACGGCGCCGTGCAGACGCGTCTCGAAGGTGCGCTCCAATCCCTCCACGCCCTGACCTTGATCATTGGTGAAGCCGAGCACGTGGGCCGCGGTGGTCACGTTCGGATAAAAGCGGCGCGGCTCCTTGCGTGCGGCGATGCCCTTGCCCAAGAGCCCGAGCTCGGCGAGCGCCCCCGACTCGCGCGGCGAGATCCGTCGCTTGAGCCAGACGAAGCGCTTCTTGCCCGAGAGCTTGGGCAGCAGCGTGGCCTCGGGGATGCTGAGCACGGGCGAGAGCGCACGCGCGACCTCGGCGGGCTCTAGCTGGTTGTTGCGGAGCGCGACCGGATCGGCGAACACGCTGTCGAGTTCAACGCTGACCGCGAGCTCCGCCCCACGCCGATCGTAGATGTTGCCGCGCTTGGCCTCGATCTCGATCTCCTCGCGGTACTGGCGCTCGTAGCTCTCCGGGCTCTTCACCTGGATCTCGTAGGCGCGATGGACGACCTTGCCCGTGGCGCAGGTCAGGAGCACGAGCAGCATGCTGACGCGGACGAGCAGCCCGCGGCGTCCGGGGGCCGTCTGCAGCTCCGCCCTCGGCTCGGCGCGCTCGCTGTTGCGGGGCGGACGGGAGGAGCTCGCGCGCGGGCGCGCGGATCCGGATCGCTTCGCGCTCATTGCGCCCTCCCCGCGGCTTTCGCGCGCTGAGGGGCTCGTCCCTCGACCGACACGATGCGCGTCTTGTTTGGGGGGGCCATGCCCAGCGTGCGCTCGGCGATGGCCGCCACGCGTTGACGCTCCCGCAGCGTCTGCACTTCCAGTGAGAGCATCCGCTTGACCTCCGAGAGGCGCTTGTTCTCTTGGTTCTCTTTGTCGAGCGCGTAACCGAGGCGCACGGTCTCGAAGCGCAGCGCGAGGTAGGCCACGAAGGCCGCCCCGGTGGC
>JBIQKA010000288.1:0-2791 GCA_044507075.1 Myxococcales bacterium | reverse complement strand
GACGACCCCATCGTGCGCCACATCGTCGCGGCCATCCTCCGCAAGAAGGGCTACGACGTGGTCGTGCGCTCCGATGCGCTGGGCGCGCTGGCTACCATCGCCCACGAAAAGCCCGAGGTGGTGCTGCTCGACATGAGCATGCCGGGGCTAGGCGGCGCAGCGCTAGCTCGCCTCTTGAACGAGCACGCCCATCCGAGGCCCCAGATCATCCTCCACTCCTCCCAGCCCCAGCAGGAGCTCGAGCAGCTCGCGCTCGAGGCGAGTGCGCTCGGAGGCATCGAGAAGGGGGACCCTCGAGAATTTCTGGAGGCGTTCGAGGCGCTGCTCGGAAGCCCAGAGCGCATTTCATAAATCCCCGCGCCGGATCGTGGAGCGCCGCGGCGTCGGATCCGTCGACCTCGGACCGAGGCAATGCCGGGGTATTGTCGCAGTGTCCGAGGCCGGCGGAGGCGGCGCCGCGCCGCCCGCGAGGCGGTGCGGGGACTTGTGTAATGCGCTCTAGGGCGAACCGATGACGCCGTCGATGCAGTTGAGCAGGCCGAACGTGTCGTGGAGTCAGAGTCCGCGCAGGTACTCGAGCAGGTTCTCGCGCTCTTCGATGGTCAGCGAATCGCCGAACGTATGGCCCCCGTTGCCCATGCTTTCGCGCGTGGTGTCGTACACGAGCCGTCCGGCGCGCGTGTCCGGGTCGGGTGCCTCGCTCACCTCCGTGTAGCGCAACCCCACGCGCTCCACGTCGTAGTCTTTGACCTCGGCGCCGGCACGACGCCAGTAGGTGGGCCGCTGACTCGAATCGAGGACGCCCATGAGCGTCGGCACAGAGCCGTTGTGGAAGTACGGCGCGCGCGCCCAGATACCGGTCAAGGGCGGCGCCAGATACGCGCCCGTGGGCTCGAAGGGTGGATCGCCAAACCAGGTGAGGTTGAGACGCGCGGCCTCCGCCTCGCCGAAGCGCTCGGCGCGAATCGGGTCGGTTCCCACGTCGACGACCATGTTCGGATAGCTCGCCTCGTCTCCACTTGGCACGCCGTGACAGCTCGCACAGTGGGCCTCGAAGACCTCCTTCCCTTGCGCTGCCTTCTGCGGGTCCAGCGCGCTCAGCGTCCAACAAGGCGGCTCGATGGAGCGTGCGTAATGAGCGATGTCGAGGAAATCCCCGTCACGCGCGGCCAACTCACTGGGCGTGATCCCAAAGGCGACCAACGTCGCCACCATGTTGTGGTAGCCGCTCGCGTCGCCTGCACCATCCGCATAGATGCGCTGCTTGTGCTTGAGCAACCACCACGCCTGGGGCTTCTGTGGGCCAAACTCGGTGTTCGCGCCCGAAGCCAGGGGGCCTGCGAACCGAAACCCCAAGCCGAACGCGTCCTGCGCGCCGACGGCGAAGGTGAGGCCATCCAGGTCGTAAGGTACGGGTGGCGCTGGGAAGCCGAAGGAGGGCGCCTTATCGCGCATGATCAAGAGGTCATCGTAGAACGACTCCAGGTCGACGGTGCCGTTCGCCGAACCGAGCATGGTGATCCCAGCGATGCGTCCGCCATGACACAACATGCAGTCGAACGTGAGACCGCCAGCTTCGCGGCGCATCCCGAGCGGAAGCCCACCGTTGTCGAACGGCGCCTCGAGCATGCCGTAGCGACTGCGAAACTGCTTCCAGAACTCCTGGTCGCTGGCCACCGGAAAGGTCCCCCAGGCAACCCACAGGTTGCGCACCACCGCCTCCGGAAGGACGCCGCGTGCGAGCGTCTCGTCCTTGAGCAGGGCACGCCCCCGCGCGGCCCGCTCGGCATCGTAAGTCTGCTGAACCGGGAGCGGAGAAGGGCAGGCTTTGTACAGCGGTGCGTCCGCACCGCCGTCCGTCGCTGCGTCGACCATGCTGTCACCGGCCCTTCCCTCGAGATCATCCTCCGCGGAGCCATCTTTGTGGGGGAGCCCTCCCTCCGAGGACCCAGCCGGCCCTTCAGGCGCGCCGCCGCAGCCAACACCGTTCAGGACCCAGAGTAGCGTCACGAAGTTGAAGCAAGAACGAGGCATGCGAGCACACTAGCGCACGTGGCCCGCCGGATACAATGCGGAGCCAGAGAGATGGCCGCGCCGCATCGCTGCCACTCGACGAGCCGCGCTCAGCGTCCGCTCGGGCCGCCCGTACCGCCGTTCGCGCTGCGCTTTCGCCGCTTCCGACGACGACGCACGTGGGAGGACGGCTTGTCGTCGTGAGTCGATTTGGCTCGTGCGCCGTGCTCGGGTTTCTGCGTCACGGGCGGCCGCTTGGCCGCTTCGAGCAGGCGAGCCGCGACTTGTGCCTCGCGCTTCTGCGCATAGCGGGAGAGGGGACGCGGCGCGTTCTCAGAAGTCCCGGACTCCGCCGGCGCACGCGGCACGTCTGCGGCAACGCCTCGCATACTGAGCCCCAGGCTCTCTCGCCTGCGGCGTTCGTCGCGCGCCGCGTCTCCGATCAGCCCAAGCACCGAGTTCATGTTTACTTTGCGTTCGGCTGCCTGCCAGCGGCCGCTCAGCTTGGCGTCCGGCGACAGCTCTCCCCGCTCGTAGAGCGCCCACATCTCCTGCGCATAGGGACGCGCCCGATACTCCGGCACGAAGCGGGCCATGAAGCGGTGCAGATTGTCGACATCGCGCAACAGCAGCTTGCGGGCGTTCTGGTTGCTGGAAGCGTCGACGGACTGAGGGAAGTCGATGATCACCGGTCCGTTCGGCCCCATCAGCACGTTGAAGTCGGACAGATCGCCGTGCACGACGCCGGCCGCCAACATGCGCACCACCTCGGCCAGCA
>JBIQKA010000287.1:0-2815 GCA_044507075.1 Myxococcales bacterium | reverse complement strand
TATGAAATGCGCTCCAGCAGCCCGCTTCGACGCTCACGGCCCGACCAAAAAGGGCGTGATGTCGAGCGGCCCCTGGCCGCTCTCGAGCGCCTTGGCGAGCAGCTTGAGCTCACGTGCCTGCGGTTCCAGGTCGAGCCCGCGTTTGGCCGCCTGCCGGGCCTCGTCACGCAGGCCCCGGCGCGCATAAAACAGCGCGTCCGTGTAGTGAATCCACAGCAGCTGACGCCGGGTCTCCAGCTCCCGTGCGTCCTCGCCGAGCGCGCCGTAGAGCCAGTCGAAGAGCGCTTCACGCCGGGTGGCCGCGCGGGCGCAGTCGGCGTCGCTCGGTGCAAGGGGCGAAAGTTCGTAGAAGAGGCCGCTCGGCAAGAGCTTGTCGTAGAGAGGAAGCGTGAGCGTGGTGTCGAGTTCCAGCAGCACACGATGTCGGCGGGAGAGCTCCGCCAAGGCGCCCCGGTCCAGCTCCTGGTTGCGCAGATAGGCGCGGATCAGCGGAGCGACTTCTGGGTGCTTGCGCGCGAGTTGCTCCCCGGCCTCGCCGTAATCCAGGAAGGGCACAGGCACCATCGTCACGTCGGGACGCACGCGCTCCACCGCTTGCGCGCCGAAGTGGCGGAACACGCTCTGCGGCGTGGTCAGCACCAGCCGGGTTCCTTCGGGCAGCGCGCGGTAGCGGATCTCATCGAACAAGTCGGGGGCGCGGAACTCGGCCAGGCTGGCAGGCTGATAACCAAAGCCGAGCGCCCATCCACCCGCGAGCACGCAGAGCGCACTCACCGTCGCTTCGACCCGCGTCCGGCTGCCGGGACGATGCGCGCTCAGCTGCGCGCCGATCAGCGCGAGGCCGCACACCGCGAGCGCAGCCACCGCCACGAAGCCCGGCATCATGTAGCCGAGCACGTCGGGGTTCGCGCGCACGGGGTTGAGCCATGCGCGGCCGGCCAAGTTCACGAATGCGGTGGTCAACCAGAGCGTGGCGAGCGGCCAGGTGCGGCGCCGACGAAGCAGCAGGTAACTTCCGAGCACCATGGCGAGCAGGGCGGGTAGGCGCAGGTTCTCCACCAGGATCACGGTCAGATCGGCGAAGCGCTCCGCGAGTGGTTGCACCGCTTCGGTGCCGATGTTCTTGGCGTAGACGCGCGCGCTCACCACCCACGCGAGCGCGCCCGGAGTCACCGGGTGCCCCAGATCCATCGGCGGCAGGTGCGCGGCCCGTAGCGGCAGATAGACGTAGGTGCCGAGGCCCAAGAGACCCGTCGCGAGGCCGACCAGCACCACGCGCGCGCCCTGTTGGCGCACGAGCACGACGAAGGGCCACACGAACGCGGGCAGGGCCAGGACGGCGATGAAGTGGTGGTTGGCGAGCCCCAGGCCGATGGCCAGGGTCGCGGCGTAGAAGGGGCGCGGGTCGAGCGGCTCCTCGGCGCCCCAGGTGGCCAGCACGGAGAGCCGCTCGAGGGCGAAACACACCGATGCCGCGGCCAACGCGTACACCTCGGGGCGCACGGCCTGAAACCAAAACCCGTAGCTCCCGCCGAGAACCCAGGCCGCCCCCACGGCGGCCCACTGGGCACCCCGGTGCGAGAGCCCCAGAAACACCAGGGAACGTGCGATGGCGCGCTGCGCACAGGCGAGCGCGAGCGCGGCGGCGACCGCTTGGCTCAGCGCGACCCGAAAGGGGAGCGGTCCAACCGGCAGCAGCGTGAACAACTTTCCCCACAGGCTGGCGAGCGGGTGGCCGGGCGGGTGTGGAATGTCCAAGTCCACGGCAGCAGCCGTGAATTCGGCGCTGTCGAGCCAGTAGGCGACGCCCCCGGCCGTGGCTACGTAGAGCGCGAGGGGCAGCGCTGCGGCGAGCACGGGTCCGCTCCAAGAGAGCGGAAGAGAAGGGCGAGACACGCCCAGAGCATAGGGGAGAGCGTCGCTGGACGCATAAAGACCGCAGTGCTAACCCTCGGCTCCCGCTGCGCCTTTTTCCGCCCAATTTTCGAGGGGCCACCCAGGGGTGCCACGGGACGAGCAGGGTGCCGCGCTCTTTTCAGAGTCCACGCTGTGAATGGCCGAGTGTGCTGACGCGCGCGACGCCGCCCGGACTATCTCCGACCTGGGTGTGATCGAAAAAAGAAGCAAGCATGACTGCCACTACGACTGCTGAAGGCGCGGCCTCCGACAGCTTTGCAGCACTCTTCGAAGCCTCCATTGCCCAGGCTGACTCTCTCAAGGACGGCGACATCGTCCAGGGCACCGTGATCAAGCTCAACAAGGACTCTGTCGTCGTCGACATCGGTTACAAGTCCGAGGGCCTGATCCCCATGAACGAGTTCGCCGGCACGGGCGGGCAGATCGAAGTCAAGGTCGGCGACACCGTCGACGTGCTCGTCGAGTCCAAGGAGAACGATGACGGTCTCGTCATGCTCTCCAAGGAGAAGGCGGACAAGCTCAAGGTTTGGGATGAGATCAGCGCCGCGTGCGAGCGCGACGAGCTCATCGAGGGCACCATCACCGCGCGCGTCAAGGGCGGCCTCAGCGTCACCATCCGCGGCGGCGTGAAGGCGTTCTTGCCGGGCTCGCAGGTGGACCTGCGCCCGATCCGCAACTTGGACAAGCTGATCGGCCAGACCTATCAGTTCAAGGTCATCAAGTTCAACAAGAAGCGCGGCAACATCGTGCTCTCTCGCCGCGTCCTGCTCGAGAAGGAGCGCGACGAGCTCAAGGCGCGCACGCTGCAGAACCTCGAAGAGGGCATGGTCGTCACCGGCGTCATCAAGAACATCACCGAGTACGGTGCGTTCGTGGACCTCGGCGGCATCGACGGCCT
>JBIQKA010000093.1:0-19329 GCA_044507075.1 Myxococcales bacterium | reverse complement strand
AGGCGTATCGTGAGGTCGAGGCGCCGAGCGACGCAAGGCAGCGCCAACTCTTGAGGGCGCTACAGGAGCGCATCGCCAATGGACACGCCGCGCTCCCAGAGTTCGATCTCGTCGCCCCGAAGATCCCAATGGCCAGCACACCGCTCGCCTTGGCGAAGATCGCCTGGATCGGAGCCGCCGTGATCAGCGTCGGAAGCGCCTACTGGCTGCTCACCGGAACGAATGAGCATGAGTTGCGTCCGCCAGCGCGCGTTTCTCCGGTCGTCGCGGAACATCCGGTCCCGACGGTGACGGAGTTGCCACCGAACGTCGAGACCGCCACGGAAGCGCCCGACGCAAGTGCGAGCGCAAATGCGAGCGCGCCAAAAGCCACGCGCCCCGCGTCGTCACGCGCCGAGCCCAAACGCACGACGTCGCCTTCGACGCAGAAGAGCGAGCGCGCCCAAACGGAACACGGCGCAGCCGGCAAGGAGCCGGCACCACAGAGCGAGTCCTCGCCCGCGGGTGTCGAAGCCGAGATGCGCCTCCTGAGGCCCGCCCATCGAGCGCTCAGGGACAAGCAACCTGAGCGTGCGCTAGCCCTGCTCGAAGAGCATCGAAGGCGCTTTCCCAATGGCAAGCTCTCGGACTCCCGCGAGCTCACCCGCATCCTCGCGCTGTGCGACGCAGGTAGGCGGGAGCTGGCCCGTGCGGAAGCCGACCGCTTTCTGGCAGCCCATCCAGCGTCCCCCTTTGCGGCGCGCGCACGGAGCGTTTGCAGACCGTAGGGCCGCTCCTGCGCTCCTCTCGCAGCGCAGCGACCTGGCTCAAGGCCAATCTGCTCGGGTTTCATCTTCCGTTGCGGTTGCTCACTTGTAAGCAGCGCCCACAAACGTGCGTTCAAGCACGCTTGGTGGATTGCGGATGAGCGACGCATCAAGTCTGCGCTCCGCGCGAATCGCGGCAGCAACGGGCTGGACTGGCGCGAAGCAGCCAGCACGACAAAAAATTCCGGGCTAGCTCGTAGCAGGGTCAAGCCATCTTGCGGCCCCGGCTCCCCAGGAACTAGAAAGGCCAACGAAGTCCTGGCTAGAATCGACTGCGTATGAGCTTCGCGAACGGCCAGACACGACGACTCCACGAGCCGCTGACGCTCGCGCGGGAAGTTCTCTCGCGGAGCAGGTTTCGATGATGGATCTGTTCGAGCGCCTCGTTGAAACCAGTGGTCTCTCCCCCCTGTTTGCACGCAATGCCCTGCGTCGCGCCTGCGCGAGAGCGGGTGTGGAAGCGGACCTTCTCACGCCGAGGAGCCTGCAGGAAGCGCTGCCCGAGATCGAGCGCACCTTGCAGACCTACCTCAACCACGAAACGAAAGCAGCCTTGGAGCGCATCCAGGCGCTCGTACGCGGACGCTGAAACGCGCTCTACGGCTACCGCTACTCAGCGCCTGCGCCGCTCGCTGAGCGGTGTGTCTACGAAGTCATGGCAGCGGAGGGCAGGCCGCCGCGCGGAGACCTCGGCTTAGCTCTCTGGAACGCTGAGAATGGCGTGCTGCCAGGCCGAGGAGAAGCGTACGAACTCGAGCCGAGCTTCGTTGCGCTTCGGATGATCGCTGAGACGCCGATCGAGCTCCGTGGCGCTCAAACAAAAAAAACTGCTGACCGTGTGCAGCACCTGCGGCAAACGAAAGCCTGCGCCCAGAATTCCCGGAATCACCGTGGCCAGGTAGTCCTGCCAGAACGGACGCTCCCCGCCCACATAGAACTCCTGCGCCGCCACGAACGTGCCTTCCACCATCTGCTCAAGATCGCGGCGCGGAAAGTGCTCCGGGTTCTGATCTGGGTTCAGCTCGACCGCCTTGACGGCGAACTCCACCAGCGTTTCTCGAAGCTCCCTCATCGTCGCCAATACCAGCGTTTGCACTTCGTTCATCGCTTGCGAATTTTCCCATCACGGTACGCGCGGACGCAAGCGCTATGTGAAGGCTGGCGCCGCGCAGACCCTTGCGGCTCCGCTGAGCCGAGCACCATCGCCAGGGCGACTCCTGTGCCATCCGTGTGCGCCCGTGTGGTGAAGAAACCATACGGGCCACTCTTCTCCCGCGAGCGTGATGTCGAGCGGGCAACCTTCGCGAGCGCTCGCGCTACGCCCGCGTCACGGCGAGTTGCTGCATTCACCCGCGACGCGATGCGATCGCAGCGCGATGCATGAAAGTCGAACGCCTCCGTGGCGGCCGTGCCGACGAGCTTCTCGAGGATATCTCGCAGGAGGCAACGCCGATCGCCACCCCTCGCCTCAGCCCACCTTCCAATTCCGGGGCGCATCCGGCGTCAGCGCATCGACAACGGCGTCCACCAAACCCACGTAGCGCAGCGGCGGACGAGGACACGCCTAGCCATGTGCAACTCTTGCACCTCGTGGCGTGCAGAAGTGCGTACCGCCAGGCGCATTTCACGAGTATCGCGCCCCCACCCCTCAACGTTTACGATGTTGCCAGAGCATCTCCAGCCCGAGCACGATGGCGGCGAGGATGGCCACCGAGCCGGGGATCGCGACCATCGCCACGTGGATGTGCTCGTCCTCGTCGGGTAGGAAGAGGTCGATCCAGCCCAGCGTCAACGAGAGCGCCGCGGAGACCCCGCCGATTCTTGAGGTCCACTCGAAGAGCCGCGCGTGCCAGGGATCTGTCGGTTCGAGGTCGCGGGACTTGATGTCGATGCTGAAGAAGATCAGCAGGATGGCGAGGAACGAGATCAGGGAGACCATTTCGCTCGATGGCATGCCGCGCATACAAGGAACGTAACCGCGAGTTCCCGCGCTATCACGGCCTTTGTGGTGCCGGCCAGTGGCGGGCTCGAAAGCACGCGCTTGTACAGCTTGCCTGCGGGATGCCACGGCAACTCCGCCGTAACGGCGATGCTCTCTTCGGCGACCCAGGCGTGGAGCAGCAACGCCTGTCGGCCTACGTCGCAGTCCCCTGCGAAATCGATGCTTCAACCACTGTCGCGGGGTAAACCAAGTCGCCGGAGCATTTCGGCGCAGCTTCCTCGGCGGGTTCCTGGGTGAGGGAAACGCGCGAGCTGGGATATTTTTGTGGAGATGACAAATGGCAAAACGTGAAGCGATCTTTCCCGCCGGTCGCCAAGCGCTCTACGAGATGCACCGATATTCGGCGGCCATCCGATCGGGCGACCTGTTGTTCGTCTCGGGCCAGGTCGGAGCGCGCGAGGACGGCTCACCGGAGCCGGACTTCGAGAAGCAGGTCCAGCGGGCCTTCGACAACCTGAACGCGGTGCTCGCGGCGGCCGGTTGCACATTCGACGACTTGGTGGACGTGACCACCTTTCATACCGATCCGGAAAATCAGCTCGAGACAACTCTGTCTGTTCGCGACAAAACGATCGGCGCCCCCCCTATCCCAACTGGACCGCGGTAGGAGTAAACTGGCTTGCGGGCTTCGATTTCGAGATCAAAGCGATCGCACGCATCCCCGAAGCCGGTTGACTAGGCGACGGACTCGATCGCGCTGCTCTCGGCCAGACGACAACATCGCACATCTAGATACGGTGATGTCGACGCCGCTGTTTTCGCCCTTGTCTCATCCGTCCTTGTCTCGCAGGAGACAGGCCCCCTACCATTCCCGGATGCCGATCGCTTCCTGGGCGCGCTGCGCGCGAGTCTTCCACCTGTCTCTTTGGCTGAGCGCCAGCGCGCTGAGCGCCTGCTCCGACGGGGAGCACTCGAACCAAGGCGAAGAGCTGTCAGACAGCGTGAGCTTCACGGTGGGTAAGGACGGTGCGACCGTCAAGGCCAAGGGCGTGAGCCTGGTGATCCCCGAGGGGGCGCTCGACAAGGAGGTCACCATCACCGCGAAGAGCACCGACAAGGCGGTGCCCCAGGGCAAGGAAGCCATCTCGCAGGTGTACGAGTTCGGACCTGCGGGGACCAAGTTCAAGAAGGACGTCGACGTCATCTTCAACACCGACAAACCCGAGCACGCCGACAAGGCCGCCGTCTACTTCACCAAGGAGGACGATCCGTCGGTGTTCGAGAAGCTGGCGAGCACGGTGAGCACCGACAAGAAGCAGGTGTCCGCCAAGGTGAAGCACTTCAGCCTCGGCTTCGCGGGCCTCGATCTCGCGAGCGCGGGTGAACCCGATGGCGGCGGCATCGGCGCGGCTCCCGACATGGATGCGGGCGGATCACCCCTTTTCGATGGCGGCACGTCCGTGGAGTCCGACGCGCGCGCCGAGGAGGCCGATGCGGCCCCGCAGGTCCACCACATCAGGGTGCAGAGCAAGGATTCATACGGCGTGTTCGTCAATCAGACCTGGGGCGCGTACCAGGACGGCGACGGCGCCTGGCAGGTGCTCCCCACGCCGAGCGACACGGGTGTGTACGAGTTCGACGTGATCTCCGATCGCTACGCGGTCGCGTTGGTATGCGCCACGGCGGACGACTCGCGCTCCGACGGCGTGATCCGCTACGAGCCTTCGACCACCACGTCGATCGACATCGCACCCACGACCTTCTGCCACACCGAAGAGCCGAACGTGGTCGAGCACACCTTGAGCGGCGTGTTCTCGAATCTGCCCGTCAACGCCACCTACTATCTGTACGGCCACGCCTACGGGGTCGACGGCCCTCCCCTCGCGGTCGGCACCGGGATGCCGCCCTTCACCATCGCCAACCTGCGCCATAACGAGCCCCTCGACGTGCTCGTCGCGGTCACCGACGGCTCCACGAGCTACCTCTCGGGGTGGATCCTGCGCGATCAAGCGTTGAACCAGGACGTCACCGGCCAGACCTTGAACGGCGAAGCGGATCCCAACCTGATCGCGAACTTCGGGCTCTCCACGGTCAACATCGAGAACGCGACCGCCGACACCCACGCCTACTCCATGTACACCATGGGCGGAGCGACCCAGGGCCTCCCGCTCAATGCCGGCACGGCAGAGGGCACCACCACGCGCATCCAGCCCTACCACACCGTGCCCGCGAGCGAGCGCCGCGCGAGCGACCGCTACCGCTTCTCCATCAGCGAAACGCTCGTCGGGACCTATCGCTCCGTCGATCGCTATTCGCAGGCGGGCGGTGATCTGGTCGTCACCATGCCCGACTACTACGCGCCTTTGCTGGGATCGACGCCCACTCCCTACAAGCGTCCGCGGTACGTGTTCGAAGACGAACCCGTGCTCCACTATGCCTACGGCTTCTCGTACCTCCTGGCAGGGCAGGAGGGATCTCACTTCTTTCGCGGCGTGATCAACCCTGCGTGGCTGCCCGACGAGGCCCAACACTCCGTGGAGTTCCCGGACTTCTCGAGCTTGGCTGGCTTCAACCCCGCCTGGTTCGCGCCCAGCGGCGCGGAAGTAGAGTTCTTCGGCGAGGTCACCAAGCTCACGACCAGCGCGGACGGCACGGAGACCACGGTTTCGAAGCGCTCGATCACGTTCGCCGACTGAGCGCGACCTGAGATGTCGAGGCGGTTAGTCCGGCAGCGGCCCCTCACGGCTTCAGGTGGATCGCCCGCGTCCGCGTGAGCTGATCGAACCCGAGCACGCTCAGGCTGTGCCCCCGCCCGGACAGACCGACGCCGCTCCAGGGCAGGCGCGGGTCCACGTGATCGCAGCGGTTCATGAACACGGTGCCGAAGCGAAGTTCGCGCGCGAAGCGCTCGGCGCGACTGAGGTCGCTCGTCCACACGCTCGCGGTGAGGCCGTAGTCGGAGTCGTTCATGGCCGCGAGGGCCTCGTCGTCTGACCTTACTTTTTGGATGGCGAGGATCGGACCAAACTGTTCTTCGCGCATCACGCGCGCGTTCGGGGGGACCTCGGCGAGGATGGTGGGCTGGAAGAAGCGTCCGCGCTCGCCCACTTGAGTGCGCTCTCCACCGCAGACGAGGCGCGCGCCGGCGCGCACCGCCTCGCGCACCAGCGCCTCGAGCTCCGGCAGGTGATGGGGCTGCGCGATCGGACCCAGCGTGGTCTTCTCATCCAGCGGATCCCCGAGCACATAGGCCTGGGCCAGCTGCTTGGCCTCCTCGATGAATCGGTCGTAGTGCTTCTCGTGCACGTAGGCGCGCTCCACGGCGCAGCAGCTCTGGCCGGCGTTGTACATCGCGCCATCGACCAGGCTCTCCACCGTGCGCGGCAGGTCCGCGTCCTCGGCCACATAGGCAGGGTCGTTGCCGCCGAGCTCGTAGCCGATCTGCATGAAGCGCCCGGCAGCGGCCTGGCTCACCTTGCGTCCCCCGAGCACCGAGCCCGTGAACACCACGTGGTCCACGCGCGCGTCCCCGACCATCTTCGCGGTGAGCTCGTGGGTGCAATCGAGCGACTGCACGACGCGCGGATCGGCACAGGCCTCGGCGAAGGCCTCGGCGAACATGGGTCCGCACAGCGGCGCGCGCGGGGAGTGCTTCACGATCACCGCATTGCCGGCCAGCACCGCGGGCATGATCACGTTGACCGCGGTGAGCAGCGGGTAGTTCCAGGCGGGCAGGTCGAGCACCACGCCGAGCGGCAGCTTGACGATGCGCCGGGTAATTCCGTCGTCGCCTGCGACCTCGATCGGTGTGAGCCCCTGGTCCGCGAGCTCGATCATCGTGCGCGCGCGCGCGGCCATGGTGCGGAGCTCACCCTGCGCCTGCTTGACGGGCTTGCCCATCATGCGGCTGATGTCCGCGCTGTACCGCTCGGCGCGCGACTCCATGATCTGCGTGGCGCGCTCGACCAACGCCTTGCGCTCCGCGAGCGAGAGCGCCGCCGAGAGCCGCGCGCCCTCCTGGGCGCGGGCCAGGAGCACGTCGATCCGCTCCCAGTCCGCGAGCGGGACCTCACAGGCGACGTTGAGCGTGAAGGGATTGTCGACTTTGAGCGTGGCGCCGGTGGAACTCGTCATGGTTGCGCAAGAATGATCGCGCAGAGCCATGCGCAGTTCAAGTCCGCGCCCGGCCGCGCGCGCTCAGAGCAAGCGGCGGATCCAGCTCTCCTTGGACTCGGTGTACGGCGGATAGACGAAGGTCGGATCCAGGAAGGAGCCCTTCTTGAGCACCGCCTTCTTGTGGCTGAAGGTGTCGAACGAGTGCTTGCCGTGGTACGCGCCCATCCCGCTCTCGCCCACGCCGCCGAACGGTAGGGTGTGCACGCCCAGGTGGATCATGGCGTGGTTCATCACCATGCCGCCCGAGCTCGTGCGGGACACTACCTGCTCGTAAGAGGCGTCGCTGCCCGAGAAGAGATACAGCGCGAGCGGCTTGGGGCGGGCGTTGATGAAGGCGATGGCCTGCTCCAGATTTTCGATCTTGAGCACCGGCAGGATCGGCCCGAAGATCTCGTCACGCATGATGGGCGCGTCCTGTGTCACGTCGGTGAGCACGGTCGGCGCGAGATAGCGGTCCGCCTCGTCGCCCTGCCCACCGGTGAGCACCGTGCCGCTGCCCGGCAAGAGCGCCATCAGGCGCCGGTGATGGCGGGCGTTGATGATGCGCCCGTAGTCCTTGCTGCGCTGCGGGTCGTCGCCGAAGAACGCCTTCAGCGTCTCCTGGAGCTTGGCCATGAAGGCGTCGTGCACGGAGGCGTGGACCAGCAGATAGTCCGGGGCGACGCAGGTCTGGCCGCAGTTGTAGAACTTGGTCCAGGCCACGCGCCGGGCGCTGACCTCGAGGTCCGCGCTCTCATCGATGATGCACGGGCTCTTTCCGCCCAGCTCGAGCGTCACCGGCGTGAGGTGTTTGGCCGCGGCCTCCATCACGATCCGGCCGACGGTGCCGTTGCCGGTGTAGAAGATGTGGTCGAAGCGCTGCGCCAGGAGCTCGGTGGTCTCCGGCACCGCGCCCTCGATCACGGCGATCGCCTCGGGGTCGAGGTACTTCGGCAGAAGCCGCGCGAGCAGCGCGCTGGTGGCCGGCGCCACCTCGGAGGGCTTGAGCACGACGCAGTTGCCCGCGGCCAAGGCGCCCGCGATGGGGTTGATGGCCAGCGCGAACGGGTAGTTCCAGGGCGTGATCACCAGGACCACGCCGAGCGGGTCGCGCACGATGCGGCTCTTGCCAGGCATGCCCGCCAAGCTGGTGGCGACGCGCTCGGGCTTCATCCACTTGCGCAAGTTCTTCTTGATGAACTTGGTGCCGTTGACGCAGTCGCTCACCTCGGCGATCCAGGCCTCGAGGGTGGGCTTGCCCACGTCCGCGTTCAGCGCCTCGGAGATGGCCTTCTCCTCGGCGCTCAGCAGGGCGAGCAGTCCGTCGAGCTGGGCGACGCGCCACGCGTAGGAGCGCGTGCGGCCGGTCTCGAAGGTCCTGCGCACAGCGTTCACGGCGGCTGCGATGGCGGACGGCTCGTGGCGCTCGCGGCCGCCGAGCTTGGCCACGCTGCTCCGCGGGTCTTGTTCGCGCGCGACGTCACGCGCCTCGGCCGGATAGCTGTTCACGGTTCCTCCTGCGTTCAAGATTCACGTGGTAGCAAAGACCCAAGTTGCTCGCACGGTGTAAGCGGCCACTCCGCCCCTCACGCGCGGGGCGCCCCACACACAGGTCACTCACGGCGTCCCTGCTGTCACTTTCGTTGGTACACCCGCCAACGTCTCCCCTGGTAGATCGGCCGCCAGACATCCCCCTGGCGCGCGATCTTGCCCGGTCCGCCACGCACGAGCACATACCGGTACCACGCGAGGTCACGCGCCGGGTCGACGCGCTCGGGCATCCACTCCCAGCGTGGAGGGACCCGGGGCGGGCGCGTCCCCTCGCGAAAGCGAAACGGCGACTGCGGGAAGTCCGCGAAGGTGAACATCACGGCCCCGCCCTTTTCGGCCTGATACAGCGCGGCGTACTGGAGGAAGGGCGAGAACTTCACGTTGCGTGAGCCGCGATCGAAGATCAGCCCCGCCACGCGTTCTGCCTTTGGGATGGCCTCCAGGGCCTGATCCAGGTCCCCCACCTCCTCGCGCTCGAAGGCGGCGAAGGCCCGGCCCACCTCGGCGAAGTTCAGCAACGCGATCAGGGCGGCCGCCGAGAGCACGAGCTGCCCGCCGAAGCCGCGTGGGCTGGGCACGAGCAGGCAGGCGAACAGCAGGGCCAGCAGGGGAAAGCGCGCCGAGATCGGCCAGATCCAGTCGTAGGCCGTGGGCGCCACGAAGTAGGCGAGCGCGGCGAGCGGACACAGGAGCGCGAGGCGGAGGCCAAGCCCATCCGCGTCGAAGTGGGTCAGGTGACCAGCGCGCGAAACGTCGGACTGCGGCTGCGGGTTTCGAGTCGCGGACTTCGCGCCCACGCCCAGGGCGCACGCGGTGAGCAACGCGACCATCCACAGGACCCAGAGCTGATCGTCCCGCTCGCCTGTGAGCACGTCGGTGAGCCACATGGGGAGCTCGCGCATCGCCTGGGCCACCGTGGCGAACTGCGCGCCGCGCTGGCCTTCGGCACCGCTCGCCGCCGCCAGGGTCGAGCTCCCCGCGGGCGTGAGGAGCAGCCAGCTTAGGCTCGCGACTGCCGCCGGCGCGAACACCCACAGCCTGCGCGCGCTGGCGCGCAACCCCTCGCCGAGCAGCACCATGAACGCGCCGAGCCCGAGGAAGGCGAAGGGCACGACGTGCATGTAGAAGCAAACGAGGAGCGTGCCGCTCAGCCACAGGCCGCGCCCCAGGCTCGGCGCGCGCCGAAAGCGCACAGCCTGCGCGAGCCCCGCGAACAACAGCGGTAAGGCGGCGATGAAGTTGAAGAAGCCGAGCACCAGGTGAGCGTTGTAGGTGAGCCCGAACGCGAACACGCCGAGCCGCGGATCGCGCCCGAGCTCGCGCAGCAGCCAGGCGAGCGTCCAGGGGAGCGCCGCGAGCGCCGCGCACAACAGGAGCTTGTTGGCGAGCGCGACGCCGAGCGGAAAGGAGAGCAGGTACGCGAAGCCGTAATAGGCGAGGTACTGGGTGCGCAGAAACTGCAGCTCGAAGTACTCGCCGAGCGCCAAATCGGGGAAGTGGCGCAGGACCGAGATGGCCGCGAGGTGCTGCGGCATGTCCTGAAGCGGCGGACGGGACACCGAGACGAGGGGCCAGAGGGAGGCCAACGTGAGCACGCCGAACACCACGGACCAGGGGGCGCCGAGCAAAGCGAGGAGAGCGCTGCGCGCGCTCGGGAGCACCGCAGGCGGAGCGACCTTCTCGGCCTGCTTCACCTCCAAACTTGGCTGTTCGCTGGGCGCGTCCGCCCGCTGCGACGGCTCGCTCAAGACCGGAGCAGCCTGCCCACGTGCGCGCGCTCCCACGCGATGGCCCGCGCGTAGTGACGGAACCGCTGCTCGCTCTGCAGGAACTCCGGGGTGTGCACGGCGCGGCGACCGTCGCGCACGGGCATGGGCATCATGTGGTGGAGCATCTCGTGGAACACGATGTACTCCACGAAGTAGCGCGGCACCCAGCTGCGATCGAGGGTCGGGTGGATGCGGATCAACTTGCGATCCGCGCAATAGGTCCCGAGCTTGATGCTGTTGCGCTGGGTCTTGCGGGGCTGGGTGCGCCGGCCCCAGGTGACGCTGGCGTCGACCATGCCCTGGAAGTAGGTGTCATTGAGGCGGTTGAAGATGGCGCGCAGATCGTGCTTGCGGCCGGCCGTGCGCAGGCTCTCCGGATCGCGCCGCCGCGCGGGGCGGATGCGCTGCTGGTTGGCCTCGATGTAGGCGCCGATGACGGTGTTGGCCGCCCGATCGCCATAGCGGAGATAGCGGCCCAGGGCGTTCTGGGTAAACGGATCGGCGTCCAGGAACATGTGGTGGACGCGGATCTCCAGGGAGCCGCCCGACTGGCGGGCCGTGATCATGGTCCGCCGGTTGTCGGTGATAGCAAGCGTGATACGCTGCCCCAGGACCCGGCGCAGCGAGCGCTCGAGCTGCTGGCGGGCCCCCTCATGGACGAAGAGGTTGGGCGCGGCCGAGAGGGCCTGATCGCTGACGTCTTGCTTCAGGGCATGGGGCACACGGACCGCGGAACGGGCCAGGCGGGGTGCGCTCACCAGACCGGGCGCCAATGTGCGCCGCCCGCTACGGGTGTTGCTGGTAGGGCCGGCCTGGACCAAGCGGTGGCGCTCCTGCGAGAGGGAACGCGACGCTAGAAACGGAAAGGAGCCACTGCTTTGTGACACCGTGTCCTCCGCGGCCGAAGCCAAAATCCTACGGACCCAGCAAAGCGGCCGTCCGGACCTCGAAAAGTACGGCTAGCCTCAATCATATCGGGCGCTTAGCCGCCGCGACGAAGGGCACGCTAAAGCGCACCCTCCCCCTTGTCAAGCAGAGGGCCGGGCCAAGATGTAAGTTGTTGAAACCATTATGTTTGAACGATCCTGAAGAGGGTCGACGAGAGGGCTTGACGGCGGGACCAAAAACCCCTTGTTGACCCCGCAGCGGATGCTGCCAAAAGGCAGTCGTAGGAGAGTGCTCGATGACGGTTCGCATCGTCTACTTCGCAGCTGCACGCGAGCTCGCCGGCTGCGCGAGTGAAGAGGTCGCGTACGACAACACGCTCGATGTCGAACAGTTCAAGGCCTGGCTCGGCGAACGCAAGCCGCAGCTCGAGCCCTACCTTCCGCGCATGCGGCTCGCCGTCGATGGAGAGTTCGCGGCAGCGGACGCGCGCATCGCTTCGGGTGCGGAGGTCGCGGTGATGCCCCCAGTCGCGGGCGGCAGCGGATCAAAGGCGACGCCGAGCCACGCTCGCGCGCCGTTGGCAGAGGTCCGCGAACGGCCACTCGCCCTCGACGAAGTGATCGACGCCGTACGCGATGCGAGCGCGGGCGGCATCGCGACGTTCCTTGGCGTCGTACGTGACCACCACGAGGGCAAGGCCGTGGCGCGCCTCGACTACGAGGCCTTCGCCGAGCTGGCCAACAAGGAGCTCGCGCGGGTAGTGACCGAATTGATGGGCGCGCACCCCGGGACGCGCCTTTCGGTCGTGCATCGGGTGGGATCGCTCGCGGTGGGCGACACGGCCGTGGTGGTCGCCGCGAGCGCGCCCCATCGTGAGCAGGCCTTCACCCTGTGTCGGCTCGCCATCGATCAGGTCAAGGCGCGCGTGCCGATCTGGAAAAAGGAGTGGGCGCCCGACGGCAGCGCGCTGTGGGTGAACCTGGAGTCCGACGAACGTACCTAGGACCCCGCTCACCCCGCTCAGGCCTCCAAGGGCGAGGCGAGGCTGAGCCGCTGGCGCCGATGCCAGCGATCGGCGACCTCGATCAGGTGCTCCACGCGACGCTCGAACGTCCTCTCGAACGCGTGCTCCCGCGCAAAGCGCAGACCCGCGCGGGCGCGCTCCAGGATCTCGGCCCGCGGAAGCCCGACGATGCGCCGCGCCAGCAACTCAGGCTGATCGCGTCGGACATCGAAGCCCACCTCGGCCATCGCGAGCAAGCCGGAGAAGGCCTCGTTCCGATAGCCAACGAGCGGAACGCCGGTCGCCAACGTCTCGAGGTAGGTACACGATGGATCGCCCTGCCGATGACAAACCACGAACAGGTCCACCTCCCGTCGCAGGAGCGGGTTCAGCCCCTCGGCGAAGGAGAGCGCGCCCAGCATCTGCACCTCGTGCAGGCCCTCCCGCGCGATGCGCGCCCGCATCGCTGGGGCCGAGCTCCCCTCCCCCGCGATCAAGAAGCGGAACGGAAAGCCCAGGCGCTTGAGCCATGAAGCGACCTCGATCAAGTCCTCGGCGCCCTTCATCGGGATCAAACGCCCGGAGAACGCCAACGTGAGCGGCCTTTCGCCCTGGAGCCGACGGGCGCGCGCATCCATCTCGGCCGGCGTCGCGAACATGGAGAGCTCGGTGCGGGTATCGAAGTACAGCATGGGACTCTCCGAAAGCCGCCGGTACCAGGTGAAGGTCGGGGTGCCATTGCACTGCAGCCCCGCGGCGCGGCTTACGGCGCGCAAGATGAGCCGCTCCTGGTTCAGCTCCCACAGGGCCGTGCGCAGGAAGCGAAGCGGGTTGGGCGCGCTGATCCGCGCGATTTGCAGGCGGGTCGGCAGGGAGTACTCGGTGACGTTGACGCAGGGGATATCAAGGCGCTCGCACTGCTGGACGAGGTCCGGTGTGCGATGGTTGGGGCCCCCCTGCACCAGGGCGCTTCCGGCGAGGTGGTCCAAAAGGCGCGGATCATCGAAGCGCGCGACCTCCACGCCGAAGGGGAGCTCGCGCGGCTTCACGGTGACGTGATCGAGATCGCTGGAGAGTTGCTCGGCCGGGTGCAGCACGACCTTCACGCGCCCGGGCCAGAGCCGGCAATAGCGCTCCATGCCCGCGATGAACTTACGCGTGAGCACGACGTGCTCGGCATCCGAGACAGAGGCCTCGAAATACGGAAGGACAGTCAGGGTACCGAGTGACGCCATGTCACTCGGGCTAACAGCTGCGCGCGTGACAGCAAAGGGCGCAAGAGCGCACGTTCATGGGCCGAGCGCCGGGCGTGCCCCCGTTGAGGGCCTCCGGCTAGAGCAGCATGGAGGCGGGCGACTCGAGCAAGCCCCGAAGAACCTTGAGCCATTCGGCGCCGACCGCGCCGTCCACCACCCGGTGATCGCAGCTCATCGTGAGCGCCATGCGCTTGCCCGCAACCACGGCTCCCTGTTTGAGGACCGGCTCCTCGCGCACGGCACCGACCGCGAGGATCGCGCCCTCGGGCGGGTTGATGACCGCGGCGAACTCGTCGATGCCGTACATCCCCAAGTTCGAGATGGAGAAGGTTCCGTTCTGCATCTCCTCGGGCTTGAGCTTCTTGTCCTTCGCGCGCGTCGCCAGGTCGCGCACGATCTGCGAGATCGCGAGCACACCCAGGCGGTCTGCGTGGCGCACCACCGGGGTGACCAGGCCGTCGGGGATCGCGACCGCCACCGAGATGTCGATCCGGTCGTGGTACACGATGGAGTCGCCCAAAAAGCTCGCGTTGGCGCGCGGGAACAGGCGGAGCGCCACGGCGCAGGCCTTGATGATCAGGTCGTTGAGCGAGACCTTCTCGCCCGCCTGTGCCAGGCGCTCGTTCAACTCGGCCCGCGTGTTGATCAGCGGCTCGGCGTCGACGTCGATGGTGAGATAGAAGTGCGGGACGGTCTGCTTGGACTCCGTGAGACGACGCGCGATGGTCTTGCGCATCTGGGAGAGCTTCTCGGTGCGCCCCGCAAGCTGCTCGAAGCCGGCGAGCGGCGCGGAGGGTCGCGTGACCAAGGTGGGGGCGGGCAGACGCTGGCCCACAGCTCCCGCGGCGCTGGGCGGCGGCGCGCTTGGACCTCGGAGCGGCGTTCCGGGCAAACCCACGCGCGCCTCACCGGGAGCACGCTCGCGGACGCCCTCGACGTCCCGCTTGATCACGCGCCCGTTGGGGCCGCTGCCGCGCACCGTGGTCAGGTCGATGTCTCGCTCACGCGCGATCTTGCGCACCACCGGAGACGCGAGCACGCGCCCCGTCGCGGCGTGCGGGCGCTCCTCCGCCTCGCGGGTCTCGGGCTCCCGCTGCGCCTCGCGCGCGCCCGCTTGCTTGGCCGCGGGCGACGGCGCCGCTTCGGCCTTGCCCACAGACGCGCCGGCCTCGGCCAAGAGCTCGCTGATGTCGTCGCCTTCCTTGCCGAAGATGGCCACCGGCTGATCGGGCTGCAGCGTGGCCCCTTCCGCGGCGAGCTGCTTGAGCAACACGCCCTTGTCGAACGACCGAAACTCCATGGTGGCTTTGTCGGTCTCGACCTCTGCGATGAGGTCGTCGACCTCCACCGGCTCACCCTCTTGCTTGACCCAGCGCACGAGGGTCCCCTCTTCCATGGTGGGGGACAACTTGGGCAGTCCGATGATCTTCGCCATGATGATGTTCCAGGTTTCGGCGCTTGGTTGCGCGCTCTTTTTCGGTCTCGCGTTGGCTCGCGGACGCTCAGCCGCCCGCTTCGACGTACAGCACTCGCTTGACAGCCTTGACCACGTGCTCCGCGCGAACGAGCACCTGCTCCTCGAGCGGAAGCGCGTAGGGCATGGGCACGTCGCGACCCGACACGCGTAGCACGGGCGCGTCGAGGAAATCGAACGCCTCGCGCTGCACGAAATCGACGATCTCCGCACCGGGCCCGCCATAGGGCCAGTGCTCGTGCACCACCACGCAACGGTTGGTCTTCTGCACGCTACGCACCACCGTCTCGTGATCGAGCGGGCGCAACGTGCGCGGATCGATGATCTCGCACTGGATCCCTTCGCCAGCGAGCTGCTCGGCGGCTTTCATGGCCTCGTAGTACGCGCGCCCCCAGCTCACCACCGTCACGTGCTCGCCCTCGCGTGCCACGCGCGCCTGGCCGAACGGGATGAGCTCCTCCTCGCCCTCGTCGAGCACCTCTCCCTTGATGCCGTAGAGCGTCTCCCCCTCCAGGAACACCACCGGGTTGTCGTCACGGATCGCCGTCTTGAGCAGCCCCTTGGCGTCACGTGGCGTGGACGGTGCGCACACCCAGAGCCCCGGCACCTGCGCGTAGAAGGTCTCCATGGCGTGGCTGTGCTGGGCGGCCACCTGGCGCGCGGCGCCGTTGGGACCGCGGAACACGATCGGCACCTTCAGCGCTCCACCGGACATCTGGTACATCTTGGCCGCGTTGTTGAGGATCTGATCGAACGCCACGGCCGAGAAGTTCCAGGTCATGAACTCGATGATCGGCCGAAGGCCCACCATCGCCGCCCCGACCCCGATGCCGGCGAAGCCCGCTTCGGCGATCGGCGTGTCGATCACGCGCTTGTCGCCGAACATCTCGAGCATGCCCTCGGAGACCTTGTAAGCACCCTGGTAGTGGCCGACCTCCTCGCCCATCAAGAAGATGCGCTCGTCGCGCTTCATCTCCTCGATCATGGCCTCGCGGACCGCGTCACGATAACGGATGGTGCGCATGTCAGCCCCCCACCAGGTTGCTCTGCACCCTGTGCGGTGCTTCAGGGTCGGTGAGCACGAAATCGGGGCTCTTGGCGTAGACCAACTGGTGCATCGTCTCCTCGGAAGGCGGCGGGCTCTCGTCTGCGAACTGAACGGCGTCGCGCACCTCTTCTTCCACGGAATTGTCGATCGCCTCCAGCTCGGCCGCGGGCACCCCGCCGTCGAGCAGGGTCTTGCGCGCGACGCGCACGCAGTCCTTCTGCTTGCGCAGCTCGACCTCCTCGGGAGTGCGATACTTGCCCGGGTCGCTCATGGAGTGGCCGCGGTAACGGTAGGTGAGGATCTCGACCAGCGCGGGCCCCTTGCCGGAGCGCGCGTGCTCGACCGCCTTCTTGATCTTCTCGCGCACCTCGAACACGTCGGCCGACTGGAAGCGGTCGGAGTACATGCCGTAGCCGGAGGCCTTGAGCGTGATGTCGCGGACCGGCAGCGTGCGCTCGAGCGGCGTGCCCATGGAGTACTCGTTGTTCTCCACGATGAACACGGCCGGCAACTTCCACAGCGCCGCGAGCGACAGGGCCTCATGGAAGCCGCCGATGTTCGTCGCGCCCTCGCCCATGTAGCCGAGGCAAACATGGGGCTCCTTGCGATACTTGATCTTGAAGGCCACCCCCGCCGCCAACGCCAAGTGGCCGCCGACGATGCCGTGACCGCCGAGGAAATTGTGCTCCACGTCGAACATGTGCATGGAGCCGCCGAGCCCGCGAGAGCAGCCGGTGTCCTTGCCGAACAGCTCGGCCATGGCAGCGCGCGAGGTCATGCCGCGCGCGAGCGCATGACCGTGGTCGCGATAGGTGGCGATCACGTAGTCCTCGGGCGTGATCGCGTCCGCTGCGCCCACGGCGATCGACTCCTGACCGATGTACAAGTGGAGAAAACCGCCGATCTTGCCCTGCGCGTAGGCACGCGCGGACTCCTCTTCAAAGCGGCGGATCAACCACATCTGCCGGTAATACCGCTTCAGCTCCTCGAGATTCGTCGCCATCCTGGCTGCTCCCACCTTTGCTGGCTCGGTCGAAGCGGGCGGTCCCGCCCGCGAGCAAAACTAGGACGCGCGAGCGCCCTGGCAGCGTCGCTCGCCTTCCGCGATCTCGAGCAACGCTCTCCTAGTATTGCAGAGCCACGCGCAGAGGGGAGAACTTAGAGCGCCTGCTCACGGCGGATCGTGCGCACGAAGGCATCCAGCGGCACCGTGAGCTGCAGTGCCACGGTGGAAAACCCGTTCACGAGCGGATTTCGCAGCCAGAAGTCACTGCTCTTGAGCCCTCCTGCACAACTGGCCAGCGCCCCATGTCGACCGTAGGCCTGATCGTAACAAACCGAGGTAGTGCTCTGTAAAGTCGCGATCAGCCAGCTGCTCGGCTGATAGCTGATCGCGAGCAGGAAGTCGCCACGTCGACGGATGCGGTTGTCCGACAGCGGGCCCGTGTCTTCGATCGTGGTTGGTCCACTTTCGATTTCGATCACAGGTTTAGCGTCCTTGAAGGGTTTGACCAGGTTCCAGCCGTAGATGTAGGCGAGTTGCAGGTTGATGGCGGGCGTGACGTTCAGCGAGAACACCCCCAGCGCGCGAAACGCGTCCTGGATCACGCGATACTGTCCCGCCGCGCAAGCCACGGAGGCATCGCGCGGAAGTCCGGTGCACGAGGGAGCCGCGCTGCCGCGGATCTCACGGGTGAGGTTCTGGGACCAGGTGTGCACGTAGGAGCCGCCGAGGCTGATCGCGAGCCCCGCGAGCACATCGAAGCTGCGCACGACGTTCAGCACCGCGCCGGTTCCGAGCAACACGTCGGCCGCCCAGCTCAGCTCCGAGGTGGGCACCACGATCCGCGGCCCTCCGGTGAACGTGAACCCGCCCAGCTTGCCCAGGTTGCCCACCGCGGTGACCCGCGTGTCCGTGGAGACGACTTGATGCCGCTTGGTGGTGTCGTCGGGCGGGGTGGCCTCGTAGCCCAGGGTCACATCCGCGTTCAGGGCCCAGCGCTGGTTGATCGAGAGCCGCGGGCCGAGGTAGAGGCTCAAGGCGTAAAAAGCGTTTCGATCGTTCGGCAAGGTGCGCCAAAAGGGGGCCATGGTTTGGCCAAAGCTCACGATGGTGCCCGCCCAACTGGGTCCCCTGTCCCCGCCACAGCCCTCGGCCTGCGCGACCGCCGTCTGGCCCTGGGCCAAGAGCTGGTCGCAACGCTCCCGTTTCTGCTTCTCGGGATCGCTGCGCTGGGCCTCGGTCGCGCGCCCCTGATCGGCGCGGGCGGAGCCGGCGAACGCCGAGAGGCTCCACGCGAGACAGACCAACCACAGCCACGAACGCGCGCAACGTACCAACCAGGACTCTCCCGCTAGGGCGATTCCCTAGTCCCCTAGCCGTGCCATGGCTACCCACCGGGGGACAAGTCTTGTGGCCCTGGTCGGCGCTTGCGGGGGCGGGCCAGTTTGAGGGGAGATTCGGGGCCCCTTTGATTGAACGGAGGGGCGCCAGAGCGTACCGTGGGCGCCAACGATGGCGCTTTCCCGGTTCCTGCTGAACTTGCTGCGCGGCCTGTGGGTCGGGCTCGTAGTGCTCGGATTCTCCCTTTACTATGGTCTCGCCCGCCTGCGCATCGCGCTGATTCGCGACGCCACCCGAAAGCGCGCGGCGCTGGCGACGCTGCAGGGATCGCTCTTGCGAAGGGCCATGGGCTTCTTGGGCGCCTGCTTCGTCAAGCTCGGCCAGGTGATGAGCTCACGGCCCGATCTGTTCGAGCCGAACATGATCGACGAGCTGCGCCTCTTGCAGGACAAACTGCCACCCTTTGGCTTCGGGGAGGTGCGGAGCGCGGTCGAAAAGCAGCTCGGCAAGCCCCTGGACCAGGTGTTCCAGGAGTTCGACCAGAGCCCGGTGGCCGCAGCCAGCGTCGCGCAGGTGCATCGCGCGCGCCTGCTTGATGGCAGCGAGGTCGCGGTCAAGGTGCTGCGTCCCAACGTGCGCTCCCAGGTGGAGCGGGACGGTACGCTGCTCACGCTGGGCGCGAAGCTGTTGGCGCTGCACCCCGTGATCCGGCTCTCGGACCCGGTGGGCTTCACCGAGGAGTTCGTGCGCGGCCTGGTGCGCCAGACCGATCTCTCGATCGAGGCGGACAACTACGAGCTCTTCAGCCAGAACTTCGCGTCCGAGCCGCGCATCGCCTTCCCCACAATCTACCGCGAGCTCTCGGGCGAACGCGTGCTGGTCATGGAGTTCGTGCGCGGCACCAAGGTGGACGCCCTGCCCAAGGACGGAGACCACCGCGCGCTCTCCGCAGCCCTGCGCGAGGCGACCATGAAGATGTGCTTCGTGGACGGCTTCATGCACGCGGACATGCACCCGGGCAACATGGTGCAGCGGGAGGACGGCGTGCTCGTGCTGTTCGACGTGGGCCTCGCGACCAAGCTCCGCCCCGAGA
>JBIQKA010000092.1:0-19495 GCA_044507075.1 Myxococcales bacterium | reverse complement strand
CTGGGTCCCGCCGGGTTCAACAAGCTCTTGGTCGTGAAGGCGCTGCGTGAGGACGTGCTCGGCAACTCCGAGGAGTTCGTCCACATGTTCCTCGATGAAGCGAGGCTCTCGGCGCGCCTCAACCACCCCAACATCGTGCAGACCTACGAGATCGGAGAATCCGACGGGCGTTACTTCATCGCCATGGAGTACCTCGAGGGTCAGCCCATGCGCGTCGCGCAGCGCAAGCTCGGCCCGATCGGTCTCCCGCTCGAAGAGGAGATCCGCATCATCGCGGAGACCGCGCGCGGGCTGCACCACGCGCACGAGTTGAAGGGCCTCCATGGTGAGTCGCTCGACGTGGTGCACCGAGACGTGAGCCCGCAGAACGTGTTCCTCACCTACGAGGGCAACGTGAAGCTGCTCGATTTCGGCATCGCGAAGGCCCAGGACGCGGAGCACCTGACCAAGGTAGGGGTGATCAAGGGCAAGCTCGACTACATCGCGCCCGAGCAGATCCGGGGCGAGGCGGTCGATCGACGGGCGGACGTGTTCGCGCTCGGCGCCATGCTCTGGGAGGCGGTCACCGGCCAGCGCTTCGCCGGCGGCTCCAAGGTCCAGGACGTCACCAAGATGCACCGGCGCCTCACCGGGGCAGAGCCCAAGGCCAAGGAGCTCAAGCCCGACCTCCCCGATCAGCTCGCGTTCATCATCCAGCGCGCGCTCTCGGTCGACCCCGAGCAACGCCACCCCACGGCGGCCGCGCTCGCGGACGAGCTCGAGGCCTTCCTCGAGAAGATGGGCATGCGCCCCTCCGCCAAGACGCTGGCCGAGCGGCTCGGCGCGCCGTTCGCGGCGGAGCGCGCCAAGATCGGTTGGCTGATCGAGGAGCAGGTCAAAAAGGCGGTCCAGAGCAACCGGCACGATCGCGACTTGCCCTCCATCGGCCGCTCGGACTTTAGCCAGAGCAGCTCGGGCGTGCGCGCCGGGATGGCGGGCGGGGAGGACCCTGGCACCGACGGCGGGCAGGGCACGTCGCCCTCAAGCGGGCAGCCGGGCCCCTCAGGGGCGAACGAGCACGATGGGGGGAGTGCCGCCGCGGCCCCGCCCAGCGCGCTAGTCCAGCAAAATCAAAAGGGAAAGTCGTTCCTGGATGCACCCAGGCTGCTGGTGATCGGCGGGGCGCTGACGCTCGCCATCCTTTTCGCCGTGTCCTCGGAGCGGGGAGCGAGCCAGGGGGAGCGCAAGCCCGAGCTCACCCCGGCCCATGCTGCGGCCGCAGACGCGCTCCCCGAGCCGGGGGACACGTCCCCGAGCCAGGCGGTGGAGACCGTCCGCCTGCACATCTTCGTCTCTCCTGCCGACGCGCACGTGGTGATGGACGGCGCGAGCCTGCCCAAGCTGCCGTTCAACGCGGAGCTCCCGCGTGACGCGAAGCTTCATTACGTGGAGGCCTCCGCCGCGGGGTACGCCAGCAAGCGCGTGATGGTGCCGCTCGATCGGGACCGCGAAGTGAGCATCGTTCTTGATCGCTTGCCCCCCGAGCAGCCCGTGCCCGGACAGCGCGCCAAGCGGCGCGAACCCAGCAGCAGCGAACAGGTGGCGGCCCCGACTCCCAAGCCGACGCGCGCACAGGAGCCGGCGGCTCCGACCGGTGCTGCGCAGTCTGAAGACATCGCGCCGGGCGGTCTGATACCCTCCCAACGCCGGGTACGGACCGACATCGATACGACCGATCCCTACATGAACTGAGGGGGGGGCGACCGCCGCGCGCGGCTTGGGGGCTGACGCACCCGGATCACCAATCGGTCTTGGCAGCTTGAGCCGGAGCAGAAATAGCGCCCATGCGTAAGTCGATCTCTCTCTTGATGGTCAGCGTCGTGCTCTGGTTTGCGCCCGGCGTGCAGGCAGAGCCCCCGAAGCCCCAGTCGCCCGAGGCCGAGGCGGGCCCGAGCGACGAGGTCAAGAAGCAAGCGAGCGCTCACTTTCGGCGGGGCGTGGAGCTCTATCAGGAAGGCGCATTTCGCGCGGCGCTGGTGGAGTTTCAGCGCGCCTACGACATCGCTCCCGACTATCGCCTGCTCTACAACATCGGTCAGGCGCAGCTGCAGGTGCAGGACTATCTGGGCGCGAGCCGCAGCTACGAGCAATACCTCGCCGAGGGCGGAAGTCAGGTGGCGCCGGAGCGCCGCACGGAGGTCGAGACCGCGCTCGGAGCGCTCCGTGAGCGCGTGGCGCGCCTGGCCATCCGCGTGAACCTCGACGGCGCCGAAGTTCGGGTCGACGACCAGGTGGTCGGGGCGTCTCCGCTTGCCTCCACGGTTTCCGTGAACGTCGGACGCCACCGCGTGTACGCGCGCATGCCCGATGGCGTGGCAGCGGAGCGCATCGTCGACGTGGCGGGAGGCGATTTGGCCGAGGTCTCGATCGAGTTGATCCCGAAGGTCAGCGCGCCGCAAGTCGTGGCCGTGCCAGCGCCGGTAGCGGCCCCGGAGCCCGCGTCCCTCTCGCGCAAGAAGCGGGCCGCGATCGCCATGTGGAGCGTGGCGGCGGCGACCGGGATCGGGGCGATCGTCACGGGCGTGATGGCCAAGGGAAAGGTGGATGATCGCGACCGACTGCTGGAGGTGACGCCGCCCGAGGGCGAGGTCGATCGAGCCAAGGCGCGTGACCTGCGGGACTCCGCCGACACGCTCGCGCTCACCACGGACATCCTGGCAGCGACCGCGCTGGCATCGGGCGTCACGGGTCTCGTGTTGTGGTTGGTCGATGGAAAGAAGGGGACGGCCGAGGTCGCCCCCGACGCGGACGCGAAGGCGAGCGTCTCCTTGGGTGTGGGGCTCGGAACCATGAGTTTGAAGGGTAAGTTCTGATGGAAACGCGAGTAAAAGGGCGCGCTCCGCGCGCGCAGCGGGGAAGGGAGGGTTGGGTCGTCCTCGGGCTGATGTCGCTCGTCCTGGCCGGCTGCACCGCGATCCTCGAGACCGACAGAAAGCAGTGCAAGTCCGACATGGACTGCGGCGAGCTCAACGGCGTGGCCCTCTACAGCTGCGAGCGCGACTTCTGTACGGCCGTCGCCTGTACCACGGACGCCGAGTGCCAGGCGCTCGGCGGACAAGTGTGTGAGGCGCAGAGCTGCGCGCCCGCGCTGTGCACGAGCGACATGGAGTGCACGACGTCCGGCGATAGCTGCGTCGCGGGCCGCTGCAAGAACGCCCAGTTCCATTGCTTCTCCGAGCAGCCGCCGCTCATGGTCCCGGAGGAGCCGGTGCTCCAGTTCATCTTGCGCGGCTACGTCGATCAGAAGCCAGTGACCAACCTGGAGATCCAGGTGTGCTCCACGCTCGACGTGGCCTGCAACTCGCCGATCGAGGCGATCCTGGAGTACGACGGAACCACGGGCCTCACCAAGCTGCGCGGTCTGGAGAACGGGCGCCTTTACAGCCTGCGTTTTCGAGCGACGGACTCCATGGGTTTCCCGCTGCAGGAGACCGACTATGTGATGCAGCGTCCGGTGGTCGGACTCACCGAGGAGGCGGTGCCCTTCGAGTTGGTGCCCGAGGGGCTGATCACGGTGCTGGCTGACTCGGCGGACACGCCCTACGACCCCACCAAGGGCACCGTGCTCGCCCAGATCTTCGGCTGTGACGACACGCCGGTCGCGGGCGTCACCGCCACCTCCAACCGCGCCGGCACGCTCTTTTATCTCACCAGCAACGTCGACGCGAACGCGACCGCCACGGACGGCTCGGGTCAGGTGGGCTTCGTGAACATGGAGACGAGCGAAAGCGGTGCACCGCGCGTGTCGACGCTCACCTTCAGCCGCGGCGGCGTGCCGTTTTACTCGTTCTCGGTGGCGCCGCGTCCTGGCATCCTGACGTACCTGTACATGTACATGCCGGACTATGGCACCACCACCAACCGCGCCCAGGCGGTCATGCCGTGACCTTCTCCGAACGAGCTCCCGCCACGCTGCAGGCCTTGGTGAGCTCCTACGAGCGTCAAGGAGTCGCGAGCCTGGGCGAGCTCGCGCGGCATCCGGTCTTGGTGCACATCGAGAATACGAGTCCTCAGACGAGCTACGGCTTCGAGACCGTGACCATCGGCGCGAGTTGGGATCTCAGGGTCGCGCTCGGCCTGGCACAATCGGGGCTCAGCGCAGATCCGGAGCTCCTCGCCAAGGCGGGCGCCGTCTACGCCATCTCCAAGCGTCCGGGCGGGCCCTTTCCCGACCGCATCGGGGTGGGCCGCGCGCGCACCACGGACATCTCCTTGCGGCTCTCGAGTGTCTCCAAGTACCACGCCTACTTTCGCTTCGACGAGGTGACCCAAGCCTGGGAAGTTTGGGACGCGCGCTCGCGCAACGGGACCACGGTGGGCAAGCAGAAGCTCGCGGCCGGTGAGGGCAAGGCGCTCGAGAACGGCGCGAGCATCCTGTTCGGCGAGGGGTTGTTTCTGTTCTTCACGCGCGACGGCTTCCTGAGCTTGGTCAAGGGGCTCGCGGCGGGGTAGAGATCGGGGGCATGGCCCGTGGTCGCCCAGAGCGCATTTCACAAATCGCCGCGCCGCCTCGCGGGCAGCGCGGCGCCGCCTCCGCCGACCTCGGACACTGCGACGATACCCGGCATTGCCTCGGTCCGAGGTTGACGGACCCGACGCCGCGGCGCTCCACGATCCAGCGCGGGGATTTGTGAAGTGCGCTCTTGGCTCGCTCCTCGCGCTGGCCGGCGCCCTGCTCGCGCTCGCGGCGTGGGCTTTGGTGGACGGCGGTTGGGTCGCCAAGGCGCCGCGCTCGCGTGCGCAGCCAGCGGGGGCGGCCGTCACGGCGCCGGAGCAGCTCCGCTTCATCGAGCGCACGAGCGGCGGCGCGAGCGCCAAAGACACGCTGCCGATGCTCATCGTGTTGCACGGGCTGGGCGACACGCCCGAGGACTTTCTCGAGCTCTTCGCGGGCGTGCGCGAAAAGGCGCGCGTGGTCGCGCTGCGCGCACCGGACCCGTGGTCGGTCGGGACCTCGTGGTACCCGATCCACGGAAAGCCGCTGGAAAAGTCGCGCACGATCCGCCAGCGCGCCGACGCGGTGGCCGCGCTCGCACGCTCGCTGGTGAGCGCGCGGCCCACTGTAGGAAAGCCCGTGGTCAGCGGCTTCTCTCAGGGGGGCGTGCTCAGCTTCGCGCTCGCGGCCTATCACGCAGCGAGCTTGCACGCGGCGGTCCCGATCGCAGGCGCCTTGCCTGACGGTCTATCGATAGCGAGCAAGCCCCCTTCCGGGTTCACCGTGTTCGCCTTCCATGGCGAGCGGGACCGCAGGATCCCCTTCGCGGATGGGGAGCAAGCCGTAAAGAGGCTGCAAACCGCCGGCTATCGGGCCACCATGACCGGCTTCCCCGGCGTCGGACACGGGATCCCGCAGGCCATGCGCGCCACGATCATGGCAGTGCTCGATGAGCTCCTCGATGGGGCCAGACGGGGAGCGGGAACCAAGTGACCATGTCGGATCAGCAGCCCACCTTGCTCCGCTCGGCCAAGCGCGACCTCGGACGCCTCCACAAGCTCGCGGCGACGGTGGTCAGGCACGGCTTTGGTGAGTTGCTCCTGAAGACGCCCATGGGCCGTAGGCTGCACGCCCGCGGGCAGGTGCCCGAAACCGAGCCCGTGCAGGGATCGGCGGCGGTGCGCTTCACGCGCATGCTGGGCTCGCTCGGGCCCACGTACATCAAGCTCGGGCAGATCCTGTCCATGCGCTCGGACCTGTTCCCTCCCGAGTGGATCGCGGCGCTCGAGACCTTGCAGGACAAGGCGCCCGTCGTGGCCTTCGACGAGATTAAAGACGCCGTGGAGGAAGCGCTCGGGCTCTCGCTGGACGAAGCCTTCGCGAGCTTCGATCGAGAGCCCCTGGCCACGGCGTCGATCGCGCAGACGCACCTGGCGACCACCCATGAGGGCGACCGCGTCGTGGTCAAGGTGCAACGGCCCGGCATCGAGAGCGTGATGCGCGGCGATCTCAACCTGCTCTACCTCGGCGCGCAGATCCTGGAGGCCAGCATCGAGGAGATGCGGCTCGTGGGCGTGACGGACATCGTGGCCGAGTTCGAGAAGGCCCTGCTCAGCGAGCTCGACTTCCGCGAGGAACTCGGAAACCTCTTGCAGATGCGCGCGCAGCTCGACGAAAAGGGGATGGTCACGGTCCCCGAGCCCTATCCGGATCTCTCCACCAAGGGCGTGCTCACGATGCAGTTCTTCGAGGGCGAGCCCATGCGCAAGCTCGAGCCCAACAGCGATCGCGCCAAGCGCGCGGTCGAGGAGCTCGTGCGCGTCACCGCCAAGCAGATCTTCGTCGACGGCTTCTTCCACGGCGACCCCCACGCCGGAAACATCCTGTGCGGCGAGGACGGCACGCTGTGCATGATCGACCTGGGCATGGTCGGGAAGTTGACCGAGGCGCAACGGGAGGACGTGGTCTCGCTGCTGCTGGCCACCTTCGCGAACGACAGCGCGAGCACCGCGCGCATCCTGCTCAAGATGGGGACACCCACCGTGCGCGTGAACCTCAGCGAGCTCAAGGGCGAGATCGAGCGGATCCGCGGCAAGTACCTCGAGAGCAGCTCGACCATCTCGGAGATCGACTCCTCGGGCTTCGTGCAAGAATTCGCGGAGGCAGCGCAGCACTTTCGGATCAAGCTCGCCAGCGAGTATTCGATCTTGATCAAGGCCGTGGCCACCCTCGAAGGCATCGTGCGCGCCCTCCACCCCGACGCGAACATCGTGGCCATCGCGCGGCCCTACGTGCAACGCACGCTCGGCCAACGCTTCTCGCCAGCGACCCTGCTCCGGGACATCGCGTCCGAGGCGAGCACGCTCGGCGCGCTCGCGCTGCGCTTTCCGGGCCAGATCGATCAGTTCATGCACGATCTGGAGACGGGCAATCTGCAGTTTCGCGCCATGACGCCCGAACTCGACAAGCTGCCGCGGGTGCTCCACGACGAAACGAGCAGGCTGTCCTTGGCGCTGTTCGCGTCGGTGATGGCGGTGTGTGCGGCGATCGTCTTTCCCGGAAACCTCGATGACCTCCTGCCGCTCTCGATCAGCGTCGTCTTGACCTTGGCCGCTTCGATCGCCTGGTGGATTGTCCTCGGCTGGCACTTCGTGCGTGGCAAGCCGGTCAAGGTCACGCCGCTCCTGCGCTACTTTCGCCGGAAATGATCGGCGCGCGCGGCCAGGCGTGGGCGCCTGTTGGGACGAGCGATACACAGCGTCGGCGTGCTCGCGGCGCCCGCGAACTAGCGCAACAGCCGTTCGAGCTCGTCGAGCCCGTCGGTGAAGCAGGCGGGCCCGGGCTGCAGGATGATCGCCGGGTCGAGTTCGTGCACGCGCCCCGCTCGCACCGCGGGCAGCTCTGCGTAGCCGGGGCGCGCTTCGAAGCGCGCGCGATCGAACGGCTTGCCGCACCAGCTCGCGAGCACCACCTCGGGGGCCCTCGCCAGCACCTCCTCGTTCGTCACGAAGCGGTCCTTGGCCAGGCTCGCCTCCGCGCGATCCTTGAACACATTCTCGCCGCCCGCGATCTCGATCAACTCCGAGACCCAGCGGATGCCCGTGATCATGGGATCATCCCATTCTTCGAAGTACACCCGCGGCCTTCGGGGCCGTCGCTCCGCGCGCGCGCGTGCGGCGCTCAAACGAGCTTCGTACGAGGTCACGAGCGTGCGCGCACGATCCTCGGCGCCCACCAACCGTCCGATCGTCAAGATCACGCCGAGGATCTCCGAGAGCGAACGCTGGTTGAAGATCAGCACCTGGAGCCCGGCGGCGATCAGCTCGCTGGCGAGCTTGGCCTGGATGTCCGAGAAGCCGATCACCAGATCGGGCTCGAGCGCCTGGATTTTTTTGATGCTGCCACCAATGAACGCGGAGACGATGGGCTTGTCCCGCTTGGCCTGGGGCGGGCGCACCGTGTAAGCGCTGATACCAACGATGCGTTTTTCTTCGCCGAGCAGGTACAGCAGCTCGGTGGGCTCCTCGGTGAGGCACACGATGCGTTGCGTGGGATCTCGCATGGTTCGGCCAGGATGCCACGCGTCGTGGCCGGTGGCTGTCGGGCCCCTCCGGTTCCCGCTCGGGCTTGACCGCGCGGGAAAGGGAATGGGGCTCACGCACTGGCGAGGACCCCACATTTTGGCGTAAGAGAAGGGCGCGCTTTCGACGACCCATGGGGGATCGCGCCAAGCGCCCTCGGATTCGCTGTACCTTTGTCGCGCAGCCGCGCGTCTCTATCAGAAGGCAGACCATGACGAAAAAGCCGCTCTTGCCAGCTTCGGCCCTATTTCTGCTCCTCGCCAGCGCATGCAGCGAGGACACCACCGCTCCGCGTGACGGTGGAATTTACGAGGAAGACCCCAAGAACGATGCCGGAGGTGACGGAGACGGCGACCAGGCCGGCGATGGCGGCCCGGGGCAGGTCGGTGATTCGACCAAGCTCGGCGACAATGTGGCCGGCAAGGCCTGCACGAGCGATATGGATTGTGCTGGCGGCGGCGCGCGCTGCGCGACGAGCGTCGGTGGCATCATGGGTCTGGCGGCAACGTCCACCCCGGGCGGCTACTGCACGAGAGACTGCAGCTCCAACGACGACTGCGGCGCGGGCGGGGTCTGCTCCAGTTCTCTGCTCGGCTCGGGCAGCTGCGTGGCCGCCTGTACGTCGAACGCGGATTGCACGCGTGAAGGCTATCACTGCGCCGAGGGGGTCGACCTGTTCGTGCTGCAGCTCCCGGCGAGCTGCCTGCCCCGGCCCGAGACCGACAAGTTGGCCGACGGCGTCGTGGGTAAGCCCTGCGGCAACGACAGCGCGTGCGGCACAGGCTTCTGCGCTGACTCGGTCGGCGAGGTGAGCGCGTTCGGACAGACCCTCCCCGGGCGCGATGCCCCTGGCGGTTACTGCAGCGGAAGCTGCCTCGAAGACAGTGAGTGCGGCAAGGGCGGCGTCTGCGTCGCACCGGTGCCCAACCAGCCGGGCCGCTGTTACCTCGAGTGCGGCAGCGCCTGCACGCGCGATGACTATCACTGCGGGGCGCTCTTCGAGTTCGGCGGCGGTGGTGGCGGCGGCTTCGCTGGCGGCGGCGGCTTCGAAAACCCCAACCTGTGCGTTCCCAAGCCGCCTGTCGAGCCGGACGCCGGCTCACCGGATAGCGGCAGCGATGAGCCGGATAGCGGCAGCGATGAACCGGATAGCGGCAGCGATGAACCGGATAGCGGCACCGATGAACCGGACTCCGGGGCCGACGACGCGGGAACCGAGCCCAACTGAGCCCAGGCAAGCCGCGTGATGGCGCGGGTCAGCGATCGCTCGCTTTACAAACGCGGTTGCGACCCGCCCGCTTGGCCACGTAGAGGGCGCGGTCGGCTGAGCCCAAGAGCTGTTTGGGGTCCCGCGCGTGCTCCGGGAAGCTCGAGACCCCGAAGCTCGCCGTGATGCGCTCCTGCGTGAGCTCGCTCTGGATGCGCGCGCGCAGGCGCTCGGCGATGTCGCTCGCTTCGCGCATGTCCTGGTTGGGCAGCACGACGCAGAACTCCTCGCCGCCATAGCGCGTCGCGATGTCCGTGGTGCGAGTGGATTCACGCAGGATGGCGCTCACGCGCATCAGGGCGCCGTCGCCGGCGAGGTGGCCGTATTCGTCGTTGAAGCGCTTGAAGTCGTCGAGGTCGATCATGATGAGACTGACGATGCTCCGCGGATCCGCCAGGGCGCGCTTCAAACACACCCGCAACGTCTCCCGATCGTAGAGGCCGGTCAACGCGTCCCGGGCGGCCGAGTCCATCAGGCGCGAAAGCTTGAGCTCATCGATCAGCGCCGGTCGCGTGAAGGTATTTTCGATATTGGTGAGGTAATCGAGGGCGGCTACGGCCACCCCGGGGTTGCGCCCGAGCAGCGCAGTCAGGTGATCGCGATGGCCCAGAATCTGTGTCCACAGCACCTGGGCCCTGCCCGCGTCGTAGCGCTTGTGCGTCAGCACGAACAGGAGATCGCTGTAGTAGGCAGCGCCCTCGTCCGCCCGTAGATGGCGACATGCACCGAGGATCGTCTGGCTCGACGTGCCCTCCCCGGCCTCGGCTAGCACGTGTTCGTAGCCGACCTTCCGTTGTGCGATCATGCCCGGCCACAGCTCCAAACTCGGCCTCTCGTCGAACACGCTTCCTCCACGTCGATGGTGGCTGGGCGTGCAGCAACCGTGCCTTGTGTCGCGAAGATGTCGTGGTTTCAAAAATCCCGTGCTTCGGCCGTCCTGCCCCAGCGCGCCGTGTCAAAGACGCACACATCGAACGGCGCCCCTTGGTGCATCGAGCCACGGGGGAAGTGTGGGATGACGCCATTCGCACCGCGGCAGCGCGGGCAAGGGCGCGCGCGTGGCAGGCTCAGGGGGCGGCGCAGCCCAGGTCGATGCTGGCGCCATGCGCGCGCACACGTCCCAATGCGTCGGAGATGCTGCGTCGGGTATGCTCGCCGGGTGTTTCGCCACGAAGGTCCGTCCCGCAATGCACGCCTCAACGCCCGAATCGCCGCGTACCTCGCCGGCGTCGCGGGGTTCGTCAACTCTGGGGGGCTCGTTCTGCTCGGGGTTTATACCTCCCACGTAACCGGGAACATCGGTCGTATGAGCAGCGATTTCGCGAGCGGCGACCATGGCGCGGCATTCTTTGGCTTGCTGCTCGTGATCGGGTTCTTCTTGGGAGCCTTTGGGGCGAGCATCGTCATCGAGGGCAGCACCGAGCGGATGCACCACGCCTACAGCCTCGCGCTGGCGCTGCAGGCCCTGTTGCTGCTGGCGTTCGTCTTCATCGCGGGGTGGTCGCGCGCGACGCATCGGCGGATGCTCGATGCGCAAGCCATCCTCCTGTGCATGGCCATGGGAATGCAAAACAGCCTGGTCACGCGGCTGTCCGGAGCCGTCGTGCGCACGACCCACCTGACGGGCATCGTGACCGATCTGGGCATCGAGGCCGCCCGCTGGTATCGCTGGTACCGCGCCCACGTGGGCCTGCCCGCGCTCTTCAAGGGACGCGTGACCCCCGAGCGACCCATCAAACAGCAGTCCGTGTTGCTGTTGACCATCACGCTCGCGTTCTCGTTCGGCGCCATGCTCGGCGGGCTGCTGACGCTGCGCGCGAGCCGTTGGGCGATGATCGTGCCGGCGCTGGCCACCCTCGCCGCGAGCTTGTACGCGTTCTCCCAGGGCGACAACAAATCCCGGCCGCCGCGCTAACGCGAGTGAAGGCGTGCGCGCGCTTGCAGCTGGGGGCGCCGTGACGCGCGCTGAGGGCGCCCGCGCTCCGCGGGGAATCACGCGAAGTCGGGCTCTTGAGCGTTGCCGCGCGCCTCATCCAGGATGCGCAAGACCTCTTCGTCCGACACCTGGCTGAAGTCTCGATACCAGGTTCCGATCGCGTAGAGGACCTCGGGCGCGCGCAGATAGACGACTCGGTCGACCTCGCGCCGCAGCAGGCTCACCGCGTCCGGCCCCGCGACCGGCACGGCGAGGATGATCTGCTTGGGGCGCTGGGCACGAACGGCGCGGATCGCGGCGAGCGCGGTTCCCCCCGTGGCGATGCCATCGTCGACCATGATCACGGTGCGACCGCGCAGGTTGGGAGGAGGTTGTCCGCCGCGGAGCTTGCGCACGCGCGCCTCCACCTCACGCCGCTCACTCTCGAAGAGCGGCGCAAGCTCGGTCTCGGTGAGCCGGAGATGACTCAGGACCGAGCTGTTCACGCAAACGTGACCCCCCTCGGCCACCGCGCCCACGCCGAGTTCGGGTTGTCGTGGGAGTCCCACCTTGCGGACGATCCATACGTCGAGCGGGGCACCGAGGCTTTGGGCGATCTCCGCCGCCACGGGCACGCCGCCGCGCGGAAGCGCGAGCACGAAGGGCTGCTCTTCGGCGTACGTCCGGAGTCTCTCCGCCAGCATGCAACCAGCCTCCTTGCGATCGCGAAAGCGCTGCATTTGGGCCCCCTCTCCAGCAAGCGGATGCTCCTATTCATGCAGAGCCTGTGCCAAGCTCCATCGCCGCAAGCGGCGGGCGCACAGCCACACGAGCCCTTGTGTCGGCGTTTCGTTGTGCAACTCTCGGCGCCGGAGGCGGCGTGTCCTGCTCTCGACTCGATCGCGAACGGCGCCATGTCGCTGTCGCATCCCAGGCCGTGGCGCTCGTGGCGATCGCGTTGTGCAGCTTCAGCGCCGCGCGCGTCCGTGGAGACGAGCCCCCCGCGTACGGCGCCGTCGCCACGGCCACGCGCGCCTCGCGCGCTCCGCAGCACGCCTCGGCCAACGTGAGCCTGCTCGCGCCCGACCAGATCGCCAATCACCCGAGTCTGACGGCCGACGCGCTGATCCGCAGCTTGCCTTCCGCGGCGACCTTCCGGCGAAGCGCCAGCCTGGTCGCCGACCCGTCGTCTCAGGGACTCAACTTGCGAGGCATCGGTCCGTCCGGCGTTTCGCGCGCGCTCGTGCTGGTGGACGACGTGCCGGTCAACGATCCCTTCGGGGGATGGGTGTACTGGCGGGCGCTGCCTCGATTGGGGTTGGAGCGTGTCGAGTTGGTGAACGGCGGCGCCTCCGCGCTCTACGGCAGCGGGGCTCTGGGGGGCGTTCTGAGCCTGATTCCCAGGCCGATCGCGGGCGCAAGCGCCGATGCGGACGCGTCGTACGGCTCCTTCCGCACCACGCTGCTCGCAGCGCGGGCTGCCCAGCGCTGGCAGCGCGCGTCGGGCGCCGTGGAGGGGGAGTGGCTGCGCTCCGACGGTTATCCCGTGGTGGCTCCTAGGCAGCGAGGCCCGATCGATGGTGACACCCCGAGCATGCACGGGACACTCAACGCACGGCTGCTGGTGCGAGCCTCATCCCGGCTCAGGCTAACGACCTCACTCGGGGCGTTTCGCGAGCGTCAGAATGGCGGGACGCGCTTCACCGGGGCCGAGGTCGGTCTGGTTCACGCCGCCATGCGAGCGGAGCAGCGCGCTGGCGCCGCGGGTTCGTTCGAGCTCACGCTCTACGGCCGTCTCCAGCGGTTCGAACAGACGCGCGCGCGAATCTCCGAGGGGCGGCAGAGCGAGCAACGTGCGGCACGTCAGGATGTGCCGGCGAGCGCGGAAGGCGGGAGCCTTCTTTGGCGGAGCCTGGAGCTGGACCTTGGCGGCAAACACGAGCTCGTCGTCGGCGGAGACGTCCGGCACGTGAGCGGGACATCGCGGGAGCGCATCTACCCCGCGGTCGCCATGGCAGGCTCCCTGGCGCGCCGGGAGGCAGGCGGAGAACAGTGGCTTACGGGCGTCTTCGTCGAGGACCTGTACACCCCGGTCCCCTGGCTCCAGCTCGATGCCGCGCTGCGCTTCGATGCCTGGCGCAATGTGCGCGGCGAGCGGACCCAATCCTATGTCGACGGCGCGCGCGATGTGGTCGGGTTTCGTTCCCGGACGGAGCAGGCCCTGACCCCGCGCGGAGGCGTCTTGGTGCGGCCCTTCGACGTGCTCGCCCTGCGCGCGTCTGCCTACCGCGCGTTTCGTGCGCCGACCCTCAACGAGCTCTATCGCCCCTTTCAGGTGGGCACCATCCTCACGGCCTCCAACGAACGGCTCAAGGCCGAGACCTTGACGGGCGCCGAGGCGGGCTTCGAGCTCGCCTTGCACGAGAGTTGTTCGCTTCGCACCACAGGCTTCTGGAACAAGCTGGAGGATCCGGTGACGAATCGGACGCTCACGGAACCGCTCCCGAGCGGAGCGCAACGGCAGCGACAGAACCTGGGCCGCGCGCGCATCCGCGGCCTCGACACCGAAGTCTCCTTTCGCTGGACCTCCCGGTTCTCCTCCGTGCTCGCCTACACGTTGGTGGACGCTCGCGTGACGCACACAGGAGGTGCGTCGGAGCTCAAGGGGAAGCGCCTGGCACAGGCCCCCATGCATCGCGGGTCCATGCTGCTCACCTTCGCCGACCCCGCGCTCTTTGCGGCGACGCTCCAGGTTCGCGCCTCGAGTTTCCAGTACGAAGACGACATGAACACGCTGCGCATGTCGGGATATGCCGTGGTGGATGCGCTGATCAGCCGTCACCTGTTCTGGTGCATCGAGCTGTTCGTGGCCGCGGAGAACCTGTTGAACGCGCGTTATCTCGTGGGGCGTGCGGGGGTGGATACCATCGGGGCGCCTCTGTTCGTTCGGGCTGGCCTGCGCATGCGCACCGGATTGCTTTGAAACGGCCGCGGATGTAGCGCAGCGGAGGTCGCGAGAAGTCCGGTCGCGCAGGAGGGGGGGCCGAGGTGTTAGTGCGCGTGCGTCTCGGCCTCACCCGGTCGATAGACATGCAGCATGCCCATCATCCCGATCTCGGCGTGGTTCAGGATGTGGCAGTGGAGCATCCACATCCCCGGCCGGTCATCGAAGTGGACGGCGATGCGCGCGTTTTGCTCACGGGGGACGTTGAGCGTGTCTTTCCACTCCGCGATCGCGGGGACCACGCCATTTTGCTCCAGCACACGGAAGCGAAAGCCATGCAGATGAAAGGGATGGTCGTAGAGCGTTTCGTTCTCGATCGTCCAGACCTCGGTCTTCCCCACCTCCGATGTCAGGATGAGAGGTGCTTCCGGGTAGAGCTGGCCGTTCAGGCCGAAGGTGGAGATTCCGTCGCGGTCACCCGTGGTGAAAGTGATCGTTCGTTCTTCGGCGCCGGCGATCTCGAAGGGCGCGATCTCGGCGAGCGTCCCGGGCAGCGCGGGGGCCACGCCGCCTTCCTCCACGATCTCGACGCGCAATAGCGGGGCCGGGTCTTCGCAGGAGCCGGCGCCGCACCGGAAGCGGTCGTAGGAGAGCGCCTGCAGCAAGAACGAGCTGCCCACGCTGCCCTGTGGGACGAGCACCGCCTCGACGCGCTCTCCTGGCACCACCAGGATGCTCTCGCGCACGTCGGGGCGCGCGATCAGGCCGCTGTCTCCGGCGATGCGCGTGAGCTCGTGGGCCTCGACGCCGAGCAGGAAGTAGCGACTGATCGCGGCGTTGATGAAGCGCAAGTGCAGCGGGCTTCCTGCGCGCACGCGTAGGGTAGGCATGGTGCGCCCGTTGACTTGCCGGAGCGCGCCTTGATGACCGAAGAAGGCATCCAGGTCGTCGTTCGGGTCGAGCTCTTTCACGCGCCCGTCTGCGAGCGTCACGTCACTCAACACCAAGACCGCCTCCGCGCCGAAGTCTGCCTCTTCCACAGGATCGACGACCAACGCGCCGTAGAGTCCGCGCCACACCTGGGCCGCAGAGTTCATGTGCGGGTGATACCAATAGGTGCCCGCGTGGGGGACCACGAACTCGTATTCGAAGGTCGCGCCCGGGGCGACGGCGTGGTGCTCTGGATCGGCTCCGTCCATGGCGGCCGGCACCTCCAAGCCATGCCAGTGAATGGTGGTGGGCTCGGGTAGCTGATTCGTGAAGTGCACGCGCAGCAGGTCACCTTCGCGCACGCGGATCAACGGCCCTGGCACCGACGCGTTGTAGGCCCAGCGCTCCACCAGGCTTCCGTCGTCGGGGTTGGTTACCTGGGTGACCGACGCGGTGAGAGAAACGTCGACTACGTTGGGCGCCGGATCCTGGTCCGGCGCCAGAGGCAGGCGAATCTCCCGATCCCAGCCTTCCGTCATGGCGGGGGGGCCCGCATCGTGGGTCCCGGCATCCGCGTTCAAAGAGGTCTCCGGCGTGCTGGTGCACGAACAGAGGAGCAAGGCCGCGAGCGCGCTCGGCCCGAGGCGTCGTTGCGACGTGGAGTGCATGCCCCCACCCTGGCACGCGCGGGGCCCGATCGCATCGCATCGGGTACGCCGCGGTGGGGCGCACATGACATCCGTCAATCGGGAACGTCGCGCGCGAGACCGCGTTCTGAGACAGCATACGTGCGCATACACGTGGCGCCCATCATGGGCCTGAAAGGCGCCATGGCACTACGGCCAGTGGGTCGTCCTCTTCTGCGCGAATTCATCGCCCTGCTCACCCTGGCGTCGATCGCGGGGAGTGCCCGGGCTGAGAAGCTTCCGCTCGGCTTTCGCGCCTCGTTCCACGGCGCGATCATGGTGAGCAAGGACCAGCTGCTGAGGCTGGGCTACGACAATTATGGGGGCTTGGCCGACGTCCACGTCACCTACCAACCGGCGGAGGCGGCGCCGCGCCGCCCGCGAGGCGGTGCGGGGATTTGTGAAATGCGCTCTAAGTGCATCTACATCGCGTGCTCGTCACGTCCCACGCGCCCGTCGCTGCAGAACGAGAACACCTCGCTCCACACGTCGTTGAAGGTCTGCTCGGTGAAACCCGATTCGGAGCCGAAAAAATCGTAGCTCCAATATTTGCGTGAGACGATCGGTTCGCCGACGGGAGGCTTTTGGGATTCGCAGGCGTTGGTGGGGGAGTCGACGGGCGTCTTGCGATAGTGCCCGATGATGTCCCCGTGATCGCCCTCCAGCAGGATCGTGCTCTCCCCGTGGGGCCATAGCATCGAGGCAGTGTTGACGATGCCGTCGTTCTCCCAGGCCTGCAGCGTGCGCAGCTCACCCGGCTTCCCGAAGCGCGTGGCCCTGGCTTCGCGCATCACGTCGGCGAAGGGGCCCGTGGAGCAGGCAGCGTAGGCGGCGCGGTAGGTGGCGTCCGAACGCGTGTCGCCCAAGAAGGCCAGGGCGCGGGTCGCGACCTCCTTGATGGAGCGAGGCTGATGCTGCGTAGAGACGTCGACGTCGAAGGGAGGCCTGCCCACGGTGGCGTAGGACCGGCTTGCGATGGCGTACTCGCTCCATATCTCGAGCTCCCGTCGCCGATCCTCGTCGGAACTTCGAGCGAGCCTGGTCACGTCATCTTCTTTGCGCGCGCGGTTGACCACGAGTTGGTTCATGAGGCCCCCCACCATCCGCCGAAGAGGGCCGACGTCCTCTTCGGTGCAGGAGAGATCGTTGATGGCCAGGAAGTCTCCTTGCGTCTCGCTGAACCAGAGCGCGAGGTCGGCCAGCGCGGCTCGTCCGCCAGCGGCCTTCACTGCATCGGGAGAGTCTCGTTGCAAGACATCCGCCAGGGCGTCGCGCACGGCCTCGAAGACATCGGGGATCTCGATGCCTCGCTTCTTGAGCTTGGCGGTGGTAGCCGAGAGGTGCGGTGCGATGTCACCGTTGAGCCTTGTGAGCGATGCGCCGAGTCTCGGAGGCACCCTGGCCGCGAGGCGGCGCAGCACATTTGCGGCGGGTGAGTCCAGCTCGTCGATCAACGTGTGGGCGAGGTTCACCACGCTCTCTCGGAGAGCCGGGTAGGAGCGGACCCAATTCGCGATATTGGTGCCTCGCTGGGGGACCGAGAGAAAGACGAGGTGCGAGATCATGCCCAGGAGATCTGCGCCCGTACTCGGGGCGCTCTGTTGGCCAGGCACGATGCCTTTTTTGTCTTCGATGCCATCGACCCACAGTCGGTTGTCCTCGTTCTGCGCGAGGTCGAGCAGCAGGGCACGAATGTCGAGCCCTCCGGTGGAGTGTCCGATCAAGGCGATCTCCTCGCCGGGATGGATCTGACGGCGTCTCAGCAGCTTGATGAGATACTGCTTCAGGTAGGTGGCTCGCGTGCGGACGCCCGCCGTCGGCAGCCCGCCGAAGTAATGAAGGGAGATGCGTCGCTCGGGCGAATGCTCTCTGAGCCAGGCTTGAAAGACCTGCGTGGTTCCCGCGTAGTACTCAACTTGTCCCAGCGCATCGAAGCCGCCAAAGCCGGGCACCAACACGAGATGGAGAGGAGGCTGAAGCTCTTGGTTGTGATCACTGGTCATGTGCGCAACATACGGGACCGCACGGGCGATGTGAGGGCGAAAACTCATCCTGAGTCCCTGATAGATCAGAGCCGGCCGGCTCTCTTCATTCGTCTCCGAGCCGGCTGCCGCATCCATCGCACCTTGTTGGGGATACGTCTTTTAATGTCTAGAGCGCATTTCACAGCCGCCCGCGCCGCCTCGCGGGCGGCGCGGCGCCGCCTCCGCCGACTCGGACACTGCGACAATACCCCGGCATTGCCTCGGTCCTAGGTCGACGGATCCGACGCCGCGGTGCTCCACGATCCGGCGCGGGGATTTATGAATGCGCTCTAGCACTACTTGATCAGCCTCCCTTCTGGGAAGGAGACGAAGTCTCGTAAGCAGGTCGGGCAGTGGCCGACCCATCGGATGAGGACCTGGGCAACGGCTCTACGAAAGTCGTTCCAGGTCCACTTCTTCCGCGAGTCCGGAGGGGGAAAAATCCTCCAGGTGGAGGGCGATGAAGGCGTGCATGAGGGCGACCATGGCGAGGTGCCTGTGCAAGCCTCCCCAAGAGCGGCCTTCGTAACGGTCGAAGCCCAACTCCTGTTTCATGTCTTGGTAGTCGCGCTCGACGTGCCAGCGCATTTTCGCGAGCCGCACCAACGATGTGAGCGTGGAGCGGGCCGATAGCGAGGACAGGTAATACTTGAACTCGCCATTGGCCTCACGCTCGATGATGAGCCACTCCTCTTCGCCGGGAGGCGCACCTTTCGTGCGCTTTTCCGCACTTCGAATGCGGAGGGCCGCAAACTCCGCGTCGAGTGGTCCCTTGGTACCCATGCGCCAGGAAAGGCGCGTGAACGAGCCTGCCGCGAGCAGCTCGTTGGCCAGTACCTCGATGAGCACTGGTTCGCCATCGACGGCTTTGGCCCGCGTCGGTGGCCTTCCGGCACCCGAACGACGTGGAGGTATCGCGACTGTCGTCTCCGCGCGCCAAACCGTCGTCTGCGACGATACGCCCACCACGTATTTGAGCCCACGTGCGCGCAGCCCTTCTCGAAACTCGCGTGCATCACCGTACCCAGCGTCAGCCACCACGGGCAGGGTTGGCCCGCCGTTACTACGCGCGGCATCGAGCAGTCCCAACGCGATCTCCCATTTGCGCTGAAACGCCACGTTGGCTGGAACGACGGCCTGCTCGCGACGCTCGGCGTCCTCGCACCACGACTCAGGCAGATACAACTGCAAGCCCAGGCAGGCGCCAAAAGTGTCCGAAATCCCATGCAAAGACACGATCACCTGGCAGTTGCCGATCTTCCCGAGCGTGCCCGAGTACTGTCGGTGCACCCCCACTGAGAACGCTCCCTTCTTCGCGATCCCCGTGTCGTCGATGCAGTAGGCCTGCATGCGTCCCGACTCGAACACCGTCTGCTGCAATCGCTCGAAAACTTCCGCATGGTCGAAACGCCCGAGCTGCAACGCACGCTGCATGCGCTGTCGGGTCGCTTGAATCGAGTCCGGCCTCATGGCTCCGGCCAGCCCAAGCGCTGTCTTGGCCTCCACTTCGAAGCCGAGGCCCTGGCAGTACCACGCCAGCGCCTCGACGCGTTCATGGTTCTCGAGCCCGCTCAAGTGGTTGGTCAGGAAGCTGTCTAGATTATCCCGAAGTGCTCCGAACGTCGCCATGGCGACGGTAGATCACATCTGCAGACCCCAATCAAGTAGTGCTAG
>JBIQKA010000091.1:0-19555 GCA_044507075.1 Myxococcales bacterium | reverse complement strand
CGATGGCGACGAGCAGCGCATCGATGGTGCGCAGCCAGAGCTTGATTTGAGCGCGTACGTCGGCGCTCGGGCTTTCGGCGGTGGCGGAAGCACGCGGTTCGGCGCGCGCGCGAAAGGCTGCGGCCGCTGCATGGGAGCGATGATTGTTCATGAATGACTCCGTGGTGTGCGTCTTTCGAAGCAGCACCGGTCGATGTGCCATTCATAACTGTGACAGTGGTTGGTGTCAAGGTTTGGAGTGTCATGGTTTTTGTGAGCGAGCGCGCTTTTGGGTCCTCGCCGCGCGCGCAGCGGGCGAGAGGCGCAGGGGCCTTTGAAGGCGCAGGCGAGCGCGAGCAAAGAAGGGCGGCGGGGAGAAGCCTGTGAGGCTCGACGAGCGTGGGGCGTGCCCGGCGGTTTGTTGAGGCGCGCCGCGTGGGCCCTTCAGCCCGACACGATGTCGATCATCTCGAGTGCGATCGGCGTCGACCAGTCGCGTGCCCCGTCTACGCGCGCGCGGATCACGCCGTTTGCGTCGATCACCCAGGTCTCCGGGTAGAGGCGGGTGCCAAACTTGTCGCGCACGACGGCCTTGTCCGGGTCGAACAACACCTTGAGCTTGGAGTCCGGCTGAAACAGCGAGCGGATCTCGCTCCACTCGCGATCGGTGGTGATCGCCACGACCTCCAGCTCGGGCCGCTCCTCGGCGATCAGGGCGAGCTGCTCGAGCGAGGGCATCTCTTCCACGCAGGGCTTGCAGGTGATGGTCCAGAAGTTCATCACCACGGTTTTTCCGCGCTGATCCTCGAGCCGCCAGGGCTTACCGTGCTGGTCCTTCAGCGTGAAGTCCGGGGCCAGCCGATCGTTGCCGAGGTAGTGCGCTTTGGGGAGTTCGCCGTCGCGGAAGCTCTCGAACGCTTCGTCCCCGATCATGGCGCGGATGGGTAGCTCGCGTCGCCGCACTTCACCCTCGGCAAAGCCCCTCACCATCATGAATGCGAAGGGAGCGCCCAGGAGAAAGGCGATCACGGCGGCGAGCTTGTCGGGACTTACGTTCATGGCTGGTTCTCTAGCCCGCGGACGAGGCGCCCGCTTCGGCCCCGAAGTGTAACGGATCGGAGACCCGCGGGGGACGCACCCGCTCGGAGCCGACCGGGAAGAACGGGCCCTCGGCGTCCTCCTCGAGTAGGTCACCCAGCTGCACCGCAGCATGGCTATCGAAACGCGCAGGTTCTCCGCCCAGCACGGTGCAGTACAGGGCGCCATCGGGCCCTTCGCGCAGGGTCGTGAAATCAAGCTCCACGGCGCGATCGTTGGAGAGCGTGAGCTCCACCTTGGCGTGCTGGGTAGAACCGTCCGCTGCGCCGCCCTCGCTCCGCTGGACCGAGCGCACGAAGAAGGGCGCCCCTTCGAGGGTAAAATAGGCCCAATTGATGTCGTTCTTGAGGCAGTAACGGCCGTCCTCGGCGCGCTCGATCCAGCGGTCGAACGCCCGCGCCAGCTTGGGGTTGTCGATGGCCTCTCCGTCGACAAACCAGCGGCCATCGGCCCGACGTACGATGGTTGTCTCGCGCGAGAGCCCAAACGGAAAGCTCGTGGGTTCCATGGCAGTAAGTGTTGCAGGGACCATGTGGACCGCCACCTCCATGAGAGGCGGGTAGCGAACCCGCGGCGGGCACCGCTGCGGCTTTGCCGCATCGGGCGGGGAGGGCGCGTGCCCGTCACTGTAGGGAGTAGGAGTGCCGCCCCGTGAGCGCAGCGAACCACGCGGTGGGGTGGGCCCCGCTGCGGCTTTGCCGCATCGGGCGGGGAGGGCGCGTGCCCTCCCCGTTTAACAGAAGCATTTGGGCACGGAAAACGTCTGGTTGAAGAGCGATGCGTGCTACGAGTGTCAGACCGCCGATGTCGGAGCAGCCTTCACGCGCCCTGTCCAAATGGCGAATTCTGCTCGCCTTTTTGGTTATCGTGGGGGGCGCTGCGTGGACCCTCACAAAGCAGCCGTGGGTGCGCGCACATTTGGACCGGGAGCTGTCGCTCGCGCTGCGCCGTGAGCTCGGCCTGGACGCGACGATCGGGCAGGTGCGTCTCGAGCTTCCGCTGCGCCTGGTGGCGGACGCCATCGAGCTCTCGCACCCGCAGAAGGGGCTGCTCGCGAGCGCAGAGCGGCTCGAGGTCGTCCCCTCGTGGATGGCCGTCGCCCAGGGCAAGCTCGAGATCAAGCGCGTGATCATCGAGGGGGCGGTGGTGCGCCTGCGCATCGAGGACGGCGAGGTGGTGAACCTGCCCAAGCTGCCCTCGGCGGCCAAGGGAGCCAGGACACCCGAGCGACTTCCGCTCGAGCAGTTCGTCGTCCGGCGCGCGAGCCTGCACGTCGACGGCGAGCCCGACTTCACGGGGCGTCTCTCGGAGGTGTTGATCCAGTTGAAGGTGCTCGGCGCCGCCGACTTGAGCCTCGATCTGCGCGCGGGCGCTGGCGAGTTCACGCATCCCGCGGGGCAAGAGACGGTGCAGCGGCTGCTGCTTGCAGCGCGCATGGCCGACGGGAAGGTGGAGCTCGAGCAGCTCTCGCTCGCAAGCTCGCTCGCCACCATGGAGGCGCGGCGCGGCAGCTTTGCGTGGCCGCTCTCGCGCGAGGAGGTCTTCGGTGGGGAGCTGCACGAGCTGACTTTCGATCTCGCCAAGGTGGCCGCGTTGCCCCACGGCCTCGAGCTCCCGCCGGTCCAGGGCAAGCTTTCGCTCAAAGGCAAGGTCTCGGGCACCGGCCCGAACTTCAAGGCCGTGGGCGAGGTGCGCGGGGATCCGGTGCTCGATGGCTTCGGCTTCGGTCAGCTCGAGCTGAAGGTCGAGGTCACGCCCGAGGGCGTCGTGCTCTTGCCCGGTAGCCTCGGCCGCATCGTGCAAGACGGCGGCATCGTCGGGCTCGAGGGCAAGCTCGGTTTTGGGCCGGGGCTGCCGGTCGAGGTGAAGACGGACGTCAAGCACCTCGAGTTCCACAAGCTCATGGCGCAGCTCGACGTGACCCAGGACTGCCTGGTGAATTGGGTGCTGCGCGGCGGCTTCAAGTTGAGCGGCACCATCCAGCCAGTCGCCATCTCGGGGCCCATCTGGGCCGAGCACGTCAGCTTCCGCACCCTCACCAAGGGCTGGCGCGATCCCAGCTCCGAGGAGGTGATCGGCACGCCGCCAGGTCGCGTCTCGGGGCGCGTGGTGATCCGCCCGGACGCCCTGCGCTTCGAGAACCTGCACGGCCGCCTGCCGCATTCGGACATGCTGGTGACCGTCCACGTGGGCTTCGATCGCAAGTTCGGGCTCACCGCGCGGGGGGACAACCTCGACCTGCGGGACACCACGGGCTTGATGGGCATGGGCCTCGGCGGACGCGGCTCTTTCACGCTCGATGTCGGCGGCACGTACGAGAACACCACGCTCAAGGGCACGCTCGATCTCGAAGACTTCGCCATCGACGGCTATCGGATAGGTCACATGAAGACGCGCGCCATCCTCGAGAAGGAAGGCGTGGCGGTGCGCTTCGTGGACACGAGCGTGGAGAAAGGCGCGTCACGCTACCGGGTCGAGAATTTGTTCCTCGACTTCAGCGAGGCGTTTTCGATCGACGCCAAGGGCACGCTCGATAGGCTTTCGCTGTCGGACTTCTATCACACGTTCAACCTCGAAGATGATCCGGACTTCACGCCCTACCAGGGGCACGTGAAAGGCACGGCCACGGTGCGTTACACGCTCGGCTTTCCGGGCGATCCTCCGAGCGGCATGTTCACCTTGGACGCCGATCTCGATGTGCTCGACACCAAGGTGCACGGCCTGGCGTTCAAGGGCGGCAAGCTCGAAGGACGCTGGCTGTGGCGTGACATCCGCGCCGGCACGCGCGGCGCGCGCCTGGAGCTCGCCGAGCTCTCGCTGCTCAAGGCGAGCGGCTCGGTGGTCGCGCGCGGCACCATGGACTACGGGGCGAAGCTCGCGTTCACGGTGTTCGCGGAGAAGATCCCGCTCAACCAGCTCGACCCATTGAAGAAGGCGGGCCTGGAGCTCGCGGGTGAAGCGGGCGCCGTGGGGACCGTGCGCGGCACGCTGTCGTTACCCGAGGCCAAGTTGAACATCGAGACGGTGGGCGTGCAGGTGCACAAGCGCACGCTCGGCGATGGTCACTTCGGGCTCTACTTGAGCCACCGCGAGGATCCCTGGGCCAAGCGCGCGCTCTCGCCGTTACCTGCGGGCGAGCCGTGCCCGAAGGCGCGCGCGGCGCTCGCCAACGCCGACTGGAGCGGCAGCGTACTGCCCGAAGGGAGCTTGCCCCCCCGAGCCGTGCTGCTGTGCGGGAGTCTGTACGGAGAGCGCGTCGGGCTCGACGTGGCGCTGGGGCTTCAAGCGAACCTGCCGGCGCGCGGGCGCGTCTCGTTCGAGCGCTTGTCGCCCTCGCTGATCTGGCCCGAGCGGCGCGGCACCAACGTACCGCTCTCGGGCAACCTGACCGGCGCCGTGGAGGTCACGGGGGGGGCGCTCGCGAACCTCGACTCCCTGCGCGGTAGCGTCGAGCTGACGAGCCTGCGCGTCGGCCAGGAGCGCGCGATGCTCACCAGCGACGGCCCGGTGAAGGTCGTCTTGACCGGACATGGGGCCACCATCGAGCGCGCCTACTTCGGCGGTGCAGGCACGCGGGTGCAGGTCACGGGCGGCGTCTCGGTGGCTCACGGGCTGAAGGCGAGCGTTCAGGGGCAACTCGACCTGCGCGTCTTGCCCTCCTTCGTGCCCATGATCGCGCGTTCGGCGGGGCTGCTCGACGTGAACGTGAAGCTCACGGGGCAGCCGAACGAACCACGGGTGTTCGGCGTGGCCTCGCTGCGCGGGGGCTCGCTGCTGTTGAGCGGATCCGATCAGGTGCTCGACAAGGTGGACGCCCGCGTGACGTTCAGCGAACGCGAGCTCTTGCTCGAGAAGCTCTCGGCGACGGTCGCGGGCGGCACCATCAAGGCCCACGGCTCGCTCGCGCTCGCCAAGCAGCGCGTGGGCAACTACGAGCTCTTCTTGGAGGCGCGCGACGTCACCTACGCGCCGATGGACGGGGTGGACCTCAGCTTCGCGGCCGACACGCGCCTCGTCTTCGACGCCTCGCGGCGCATCCCCGAGCTCACCGGCACCGTGCGCATCCAGCGCCTGCGCTATAACCGCCCGTTCTCCCTCGGGATCACCGAGCGTCTCACGGGGCTCTCGCAGGCCAAGCGCGTCGAGCGCGCCTCCTATGATCCGGAGAAGGACCGCATCGCCTTCGACGTGCGGGTCGTGGAGGATGCGCCGATCAAGATCAGCAACAACCTGCTCAACGCGGAGCTCAGCATCGAGGACAGCGAGCAGCCCTTCCGCCTGGTGGGCACCGATCAGCGCATGGGCGTGCTCGGGACGCTCGACGTCACGCGTGGGGCGGTCACGTTCCGCAACACGCGCTTCAACCTCGAAGAGGGCACGGTGGCGTTCATCGACGAAAACCGCGTGCGTCCCAGGCTGGACATCCGCGCGCGCACCGAGTTCCGGCGGCAGGCCGACGCCTCGGGGGCGCGCTGGTGGATCGCGCTGCGGGCGAGCGGCGAGGTCGACGACCTGAAGATCGAGACATCGAGTGAACCTGCCCTGGCCCAGGAAGACATCGCCCTCTTGCTCACCGTGGGCATGACCCGGGCGGAGGCCAGCCGCTCCAATGGGCTGGCGCAGGGCGCCGCCCTCGAGGCGTTGGCGACTGTCACCGGGGTCGATCGCGAGGTAAGGAAGGCCCTGCCCGTGATCGATGACTTTGCCGTGACCAGCGCTTACTCCGCGCGCACCAACCGCACCGAACCCCAGGTGGTCGTGGGCAAGCGCCTCAGCGAGCGCGTTCGCGCCACCGCGCGCACGGGCCTCACCACGGACTCGAACTTCAAGACCGGCGTCGAGTGGCGCCTCGACGATCAGACGAGCGTGGAAGCCGGCTACGACAACGTGCAAACCACAACTTCCTCGCAGTTTGGCAACGTGGGTGTCGATTTGCGCTGGCGGCTCGAGTTCGACTGATGAGCGCCCGTGCTGCTCGCGCGCGTGGGGGCGCGCCCGGACGTGCTGCACGCGCACGGCGCGCGGCCCTTCGCTGGCTGTGGCTTACCGTGCTGTGCGCGGCGGGCCTGATCTGGCCCAGCTCCCCCGCGCGCGCTGAGGTTCCCCCGGGGTGGCTCGGACAGCGCGTCGTCGATGTGCGCATCGTGGGCGAGCAGGCGGGCCGCTTGGATCCTGCGAAGCTCGGGATCACAAAGGGCGAGCCCCTGAGTCGCGCGCTCTTGCGCGGCGCCCTCGAGCGGATGGGGCAGGAGGAGCGCTGGGCCGACGTGCAGATCGACGCCATCGCGGTCTCGGGCGGCGTTGCGCTCTTGGTGCACCTGACGCCCCGCCTGTTGGCCAAGCGCGTCGAGTTCGCGGGTAACAAGGCGCTCGAGGACCGTGAGCTCGCGCGCATCATCGGCGTGCGCGAGGAGGCCGAGCTCGAACGGGAGTCGTTCCCCGAGTTCAGTCGCCTCATCCGCGAGGCCTACGAGGCGCGCGGCTACTACGAGGCGCGGGCGCGCATCGCCCTGCGCGACACCGACGACCCCGGCGCCAAGGTGTTGCGCGTGGAGGTGGATGAAGGCGCCCCGACGAGGATCGACAAGATCGTGTTCGTGGGCGACGCCTTGCCGCGGCGCAAGGGGCTGCGCCGAGTGCTCGGCGTCCGCCGCGGCGACATCGTAGACCGCGAGCGCATCGACGAGGGCTTGCGCAAGACCGAGCAATCGCTGCGTGAGGCCGGCTTTTACGCGGCCCAGCTCTCCGACGTGCGCATCGTGCGCCACGGGAAAAAGGCGCGGGTCACGGTGCGCAGCGAGATCGAGCCGCGCTACGAGGTGGAGTTCCGCAACACCGGCCCCTTGAGCCGCAGCGAGCTGTTTCAAGCCATGGCGCTGCACGACGAGCGCCTGGCGAGCGAGGCCAACCTGCGCGCGGTGGAGCAGCGTCTGCTCGACACCTACCGGCGCTACGGGTTCCGGGACGCCACGGTGAGCATCGAGGCGGTGCCCCGCGTCGAGACCATCGAGTACAAGGGCGAGCGCTGGGAGGAGCGAACGATCGTCCTCCAGGTCTCCATCGAACCGGGCGAGCAGCTCGTGATCGCCGACATCGAGTTCCCCGGCGCCACGCACTTCGAGCAGGGGGTGCTGCGCGAGCAAATGTTCAGCTACCTCGAGGAGGAGCTCTCCGGGTCCACCTTTCGGAGACCGGTGGATTCGGAGGTCGCCGACCGGCTCGGCTTCGGCGGCGGCGCGCGCTCGGCGCGCCAAGTGCCCAAGCCCATCGTGCGCGATCCGCGCCGCATCTACTATGGCCCGGCCTACGAGGAGGCCATCGCGCACATCCGCGAGCTTTACCGGGCGGACGGCTACCTCGACGTGGAGATCGGGGAAGTGGGCTTCGAGCCCACGCCCGACGGCGTCGAGTCCATCTCGACCATTCCCATCCGCGAGGGGCCGCGCACCTTCCTCTACGCGGTCCAGGTGGAGAACAACCGCGAGCTCTCGTCGTTCGACCTCTTGACGGAAGCTTCGCTCGTGCGCGACGCGCCATTCAGCTACCTCAAGCTCGAGGAGGCCCGCCTGCGCATGGTCTCCCTCTATCAAGAGAGGGGCTACTTCTACGCGCGGATCGATCCTCGTGTGCGGATGTCCGAGGACGGCACGCGCGCCGAGGTCGTCTTCCATGTGGACGAGGGGTACGTCGTGACGGTGGGCGACATCGAGGTCCGCGGGCTCGATCGCACCAGCCGCTCCATGGTGCTCAACCGGGTGCGCCTCAAGCCAGGCGAGCCCTACCGACCTTCCCTCGTGCGCAAGACCGAGGACGACCTTTTGGCGCTCGACATCTTCACCAGCGTCACCATCGCGCCCGAGGAGCCGGATCTGCCCGCGCGCGTGAAGACGGTGGTGATCACCGTCACGGAGCGCAAGACCCAATGGCTCGGATGGAGCGCGGGCTTCAGCACGGGCGAAGGCGTGCGTGGCGGCTTCGAGTACGGCTACCGCAACCTCTTCGGTCACGCGCTGACGGCGTCCTTCCGTGGCCAGCTCGGGTATCAGTTCGTCTTCCTCGACCGCGAGATTCAGCGCCGCTACGAGTCGCTCGATACCGAGGAGCGCATCGAGTACCAGACCACGCTCACCCTGGGCGTCCCGCACATCCCGCACTTGCCGAGGACCCAGGCCAACGTCGATCTCTCCGTGCTCTCGGACATCCAGCGCGACTTCCGCATGCAGAAGCAGAGCGTCGTGACCTCCGTGGTCTATCGCCCCAACCGGCGCTGGACCTTCAACGTCGCCGAGGAGGTCGAGTCCAGCTACTTCTCGCTGTTCGTGGCGCAGCTCGACAACGCCCTGCCCAACCTGCCCACCACGAGCCTCGTGCCCGAGGGGCAGAACACCCTGGCCTCCACCCAGTTCACCTTCACCCTGGATTACCGCGACCGCGCCTTCAATCCCCACAAAGGCGTGCTGCTTACGGTCACCAACGAGTACGCGCGGACGTTGAACGCCAAGCCCCAACCCATCGGCTCCGGCGAGAACATGCGGACTGTCCTGTTCCAGAGCAACATGGCCCGCTTCATGGTGAACTTCGCGTTCTACATCCCGCTCGCGCCCAAGCTCACCTTCGCGAGCCAGTGGCGCTACGGACGCATCGTGCACCTCCGGAAGAACTCCCAGAGCTACCCCAACCGGCGCTTCTATCTCGGCGGCACCAACTTCCGTGGCTTCAACCAGAACCAGATGATCCCGCAGGACCTGGAGGACGCTGACTACGACGCCACCAACGTGGTCTCCCGCGGCGGCGAGACCTTCCTGGCCGGACAGAACGAGCTGCGCTTCCCGCTGATCGGAGATCTCTACGGCGGGCTGTTCGCCGACGTGGGCAACCTGTGGGCCAACCCGTTCATGCTCGACGTACGCCAGCTCGAGCTGGTGGTCGGCGCGGGCCTGCGCTTCCAGACCCCGGTGGCGTCTCTCGCGTTCGACTACGGCGTGCGAGCCCTGGAATTTGCGCCGTTCGACATGCGAGGCGCCTTCCAGTTCGCGTTTCAGACGTTTTGAAGAACGCTCACGCCGCGTGCGTCCCCGAGCGACGGCCCGCGCCAGACCCGGAAGGTTCCCCCTCGAGCACGTACGGCAACAGGAGCGCTTGGGCCACCCAGAACCCGGACCGGATGGTCATGGCGATGACCGTGCGCAGCTCGTAGGCGCCTCCCGAGAGTACGTGCGCGCCGAGCGCCGCGAAGACGACCAGCGTCGAGAGCGCGAGCGCCCGCGCCACCCAGATCGTCCACGCCCGAGCCAGGAGCGTCGCTACGCCGCTCGTGACATAGGCGAATCCGGCGCTGAAGTTGAAGACGAGGACGAACATGACGATGTCGCCGGCCTCCGCACGCGCAGCGGGTCCTCCGAAGAGGACGTGTCCGCCCTTGAGCAGCGTGACGACACCGAACACGGTGGCGATCACGCCGAGCAGCCAGCGACCCCATGTGGCACGCGCGAGCGTCATGTCATCCTCCTGATGTCATCCGCCTGGGCTTTCCTGCGTACGGGACCTCCCGTGGCGTCACACCTTCGTGACCTCTGCGTTCCACACCTGGGGACCGTCACCGATCTTGCGAAACGCGAACGATCCCTGCGGCTGGCTCTCCTCGAGCGCGTAGTACATGCAGCTCGGATCGTGATCGAGGGTGATGCGCAACGTTGCGCCGCGTGGGAGCGCGCCAAACGCGCCGAGGATCATGCTGAGCCGGTCTCTCGGCTCGACGTCGCGAATGTCGAGCTCGTGCTCGCCGAGCGGCGGATGGCCCGAGCCGCAACCCGCGCTCTTGCGTGAGGCGAGCCACGCGCCCCAGCGCGGAAGCTCCTCGGGCGTGCTCGGTGTCAACACGACCGACCCGCCGTAGCCGGAGATGGCGAGATCGACGAACAGTGGACCTATGCCGCGTCCGTCCTGCTCGCGCTGCTCGGGGCCTCCCCCGTAGAGGCGCACCAGGCGCAGGTGCTCGCGAAGGGCGAGCAGCACCGCGCTCGCCTCCGACAGCGCCTCGGAGCCCGGTCGGATCTCCCAGGCGAGCCCGATGCTCGCCGGGTTCTCGGCCTTCAGCAACTCCGCCTTCGCGGACAGGACCTGCGCGAGATCGGTGCCGACGCCGTAGAGCAGGCTGCCCCCGGCATCTTTGAACCTTTGCGCGAGCTCGGGGAGGGAGGTGCCCCCCGTTCTGTCATGCGGGACGGAGAGTGGGACAGAGAGCGCGCCGGAGAGGCGGGCGAGGGGGTTGATCTTGGAGGGCTCCAGCTGCTCGACGCGGAGAGCGACAAGCTGCACCCCGGACGCGCGCACGCGCTCGGCCGTGGCCTCGAGATCGTCGCCTGGCTCGAGGACGAGCTCGATCCCATTGAGCCCGCGGCCTTGGCACGCGACGCCTAGCGCATCGAGCGCGGCGCCGGGTGACGCCGCGGTGCTCAAGGACACCTTCATGACTTGTTCTTCGCGATGCGAACCCGCCAGACGACAGGGCCCTTCTCGGTGTACGTCCATTCGAACTGCCCCGCGCGCATCGCCTCGAACTGCCTGCGCAGCGGGAAAGGATCGTGGTCGTTGATCAAGGTGAACGCCTCGCCAGCGGAGAGCGCGTCGAAAGCACGAAAGATCGCGGGGTGCTTCTCGCCCGGGGGGATGACGCGGACGTCCAGATCGATTTCAGCCATGTTCGTTGTGCCTTTCTTTCTTCAGTCTGTCTTGTGCTTGATGAACACACGCACGACATCCCGAGCTTGCTCGCGGATTTCGTACGCAAAGCCCCGCTCTTCGAGCTTGGGCAAGAGGAACTGCGGAACGCGCACGTTGATCTGCAGGAGCGTCTTGCCGCGCGGCATCGTCTCCAGCGCCTCGAGCGTGCGGACCATCGGCTCCGGCGGCTCGAGATCGCGCACGTCGAGGACGATGACGTCCTCTCCTTCGGCCGCCGCGCGCGCAGGCTTGGGTGCGCTGGCGGCAGCCTCGTCACGGTAGAACCACACGCGCCAGTCGTCGGGCGCCAGTTGTTCCGTGAAGTGGGCGAAACCCTTCTTGGCGAGCACGCCGTAGAGCGGCGCCGGCTCGAAGATCGCGCGGATGCGCAGCACGTTCTCGGGAGAGAGCGCCTGCACGGCGCCCATGATCCGTGAGAAGGGCTCGATACCCGAGCGCAGATCCTCTCGCACGTCCACGTCCACCAACAGCGCAGGTGGCGTCGCGAGGAGCGCGGCGGGCACGGGCGTGGACGCACCGCTCGGCGCCGCTCGCTGCTCGGGCTTGGGCGAAGGGGGCCTCTCCCTGGACGCGCCGTTGAGGCGCGCGAGCAGGTCGGCCACCTCGAGCCCCCCGAGTTGCGCCGCCTGCGCCACGGTGACCCGGGGCGCCATGTTCCGGCGCATGCTTTCACTCCTGAGCGCCTCCAGGGACGGAACGGCCTCCGTGAGGACGTCGAGGAGCTGTTCGTCGCGATCGAGGACCGTGGACAATCTGTCGGTTTCGCGGATCACAGCGCACCTCTCTTTGCCAGGCCGGGGTGCCAGCGTGGATCCCACACCAGGTTCGGGATGACCTCGTGGACACCTGGGATGGCGCTGACGGCGTTTACGATCCCGTCGGTGATGATCCGCTCCATCGGACAACCTGGCGTCGTGAGCGTGAAGGTCACCTCGACCGCGCCGTCTTCGATCTCCACGTCGTAGACGAGGTCCAGGGTGACGATGTCCAGGCCGATCTCGGGATCGATGACGCTCCGCAGCGCGGAGTAGATCGGCTCGGTGGTGGCGAGATTGGGAGCATTCATGCGGCTTTCCTCACTGCGATGCGAGCGATGACGATGGCTTGCAGCCAGGCGCCCCCCGTAAACACGACGGCGGCGAGGCGGGCGAGCTGTGCCGATCCGAGGAACGTGGCCACGGCGAGGCCGGCGACGCCGAGCACGAGGAGCGCGGCGTTGAGGTTCGCGACGCGCGCGGAGTACAGCTCCGCGACCTTCGGGACCTTGCGCTTGCCGAGCAGCGGCCCGTAGCGGTGGTTCCACACCAAGAAGGGGATGATCTTGTAGTAGTGGCCCGCGATGAACAGCGTGACCGCTCCGAGCAACACCACGAAGTACGTCGTGAGCATGCGCGTGTCGCCGAGGCCCCGAAGGAGCGCGAGCGGCGCGAGCACCACCGCGAGCCCGAGCCCGACGAGGCCCGCGGCCGCGAGGCGCATCCCCGGGTCGATCTCGCGGCGCTTTCTGTGCTTGAAGAACGTCGCCGCCTGGACGAGCAACGCGATCACGCCGGCGCCGCCGAGCGCAGCCGCGATCGCGAGCCGCGGCCCTCCACCCCAAGGTACGCTGAGCAGCGTCGCGCTCGTGAACAAAAGGCCGAGGGCGGCCCAGGCCGCGCGCTCGCTGACGCCATGGGTGAGCAGGAACATCGGAAGGAGACGATGCGCGACGCCGGTGACGACCATGAGCACGACGCCGAGGATGGCGATGTGCGCGTGCTGCGCGACGGCACCGAAGCGGTCGACGAGCAAGCCCGCGCGCAGGTTGAGCGCGAGCACGACGCCGTAAGCAGGCGTGACGAGCAGGAACAAAGATGCCCCGGCCAGCGCCCAATAGGTGAGGTTTCGCTCGCGCACCGGGATCAGGGTCGCGAGCAGGTTCGCGGCGAAGGCCGTGAACGCCAGCGCGAGGCTGCTCACGGCGACGAGCAGGAGCGCGTGGCTGGAGCTGAGCTGTGAGGTGACGAAGCAGAGGACCCCGAAGGTCTGCGCCGCGAACGCGAAATGCGCGAGGGGGAGGAAGCGCACGGGTCGCCCCACGGCGACCGGGAGAAACTGGCAGAGCGCGCCGAAGATGGACAGCATCATCCAGCCCAGCGTGAAGAGGTGCACCAGGGCGACGACGCGCGGCACGAAGAAGTGCCCCATGGACAGCTCGGGCGCGATCGTTATGAGCCCGGCGGCCCCTGCCGCGTAGCAGGCGAGGGCCGCCACGAAATGCCGGCCCGGCAGCCACGGCGGAACGAGCGCCGCCGACCCGAAGCTCGGGAGGCTCGGCGCCTGTTGCGGAGCCCTCGATTTGAGAGAGTGGATGACGACCGATGCCATTCGGTCGCTTTCCTGTGCATGCGGAGTGCCAACCCGAGATCAGCCCACGCGTCGCGCCTGCTCGAGCTTGCGATAGAGCGTTCGCTCCGAGATGCCGAGAGCGCGCGCGAGATTCACGCGGTCTTCGGCGACGCCTTCCGCCCAGCGCAGATACTCGGCCTCGAGTTGCGCGAGGGGCAAGAGCTCGGATACCGAAAATCCAGCGCCGTCCGTGGGGCACAGCTCCGAGCGCTCGCCCTCCACGCTGGCGAGCTCGGGGGGCAGGTGCTCGACGCCGAGCTCCCCGTCGTCGGCCAAGAGCGCCATGCGATCGATCACGTTCTTGAGTTCGCGTACGTTTCCCGGCCAGCCGTACTCGGTGAGCCGCGAAAGCGCCTGGGGCGCAAGCCGCTTCCCCGCGCCCTTTTTCGCGAGAAAATGCCGGCAGAGCACGGCGACGTCCCCGCGCCGCTCACGCAGCGGCGGGAGCACCACGGGGAAGGCGTTGATGCGGTAGTAGAGGTCTTGGCGGAACGTACCCTCGCGGACCATCGCCGCGAGGTCGCGGTGGGTCGCGCAGACGAGGCGAAAATCGGCTCGCTGCGGCTCGGTGCCACCCACCTTGCGGAAGGTCCTGGACTCGAGCAGGCGCAACAGCTTCACCTGGACGGGCAGCGGCACATCCCCGATTTCGTCGAGGAACAAGGTGCCGCGGGAGGCCGCCTCGACGAGCCCGCGCTTGGCCCGGGTGGCGCCCGTGAACGCGCCCTGCGCGTAGCCAAAGAGCTCGGACTCGAACAGCGTGTCGGGCAGACCGCTGCACTCCACCGGCGTAAATGGGTGCTGCCGGCGGTTGCTCATCTGGTGGATCGCGCGAGCGGCGAGCTCCTTTCCCGTCCCGGATTCGCCGAGGATCAGCACCGGCACCTCGCTCGGCGCCGCACGCTGCAAGAGCCCGAGCGCCCGCAGGAAGCTCGCTGCGCGGCCGATGAACTCGCCCTGGTGGTCTCGCGCGTCGTGGATCTCGTGAATTCTCTCGAGGAAATAGCTCACTCGGCCGCGGTCATCGAGGATCGGCTCGATCTCGACGTCGACATGGCGGGGGCCGGCCGCTCCGTGGTGGATGTGAAACACGCGCTGGCGCCTGCCTGACTCCAGCGTCGCGCGCAGCGGACAGGGCTCGCCGTTTTCGTCGCATGGGGAGTCGAAGTCGCGCGAGGCGGCGTAGCAGGAACGGCCGACCTCGCCGTATTTCTCGCGGTAGATCGGGTTGGCCGCGACGATTTGGTGATCCATCGCGATCAGGATCGCGGGCTGCGGGATCTGGTCGAGCATCGCGTGGAGCTCCGGGCTGACGGGCGGAGCCTTCTTTCGAATCTGGAGCAACACCTCTCGAGTATGCCATGTATGACAGTCGTGGCACGACGGTGCTGTCATTTTTGGCAGTCATCGCCAGGAAGGGCCAGCCGTTCCCCTTGTTCAGGCTGCTGCGGGCCTGGCGTGGCTCTGGCATATCGATGGAGCGAGCCCATGACCCTTCCCGACGTGACCATCACCGAAAGCGCGCTGCGCGCCCTGCGCGACGCCTCCCCCGATCTCGGCGACGACGAGGTGCTTCACCTGAAGATCGACGCGGCATTCCAGAACGATCTGTACTTCGCCCCCCTCGAGCCCGACGAGGTCGTCGTCGTGGCGAGCGGGGTCAAGCTCGCGATGGATGCGCGCACCACGCGCCGGGCCCACGGCCTGACGATCGACTACATCTCCGACAGCAGCTCGGGGTCAGGCTTCAAGATCGACAACCCCAATCAATCGAGCCCCATCAAGGGGATCCGCCCCGCCGATCTCGCGTGGATGCTGGAGAAGCGTGAGGAGTTTCGCTTCATCGACGTGCGGCCCGAACAGGAGCGAGAACGGGCCCGGCTCGAGGCCGCGCGACCGCTCGACGCCGCCCACCGAGCCGAGCTCGAGGCCTTGCCGAAGAACACCAAGCTTGTCTTCATGGGCCATCACAGCAGCGACGGGCGGGTCATCGCGCAGGAGTTCGTCGATCGCGGCTTCAGCAACGTCTGGCTTCTGGTGGGCGGCATCGACGCCTGGTCGACGATGGCGCCCGAGGTCCCGCGCTACTGATCCATGGCGCTCGGGCGCCCCGCGTCTACTCCGGCCACAAGGCGGACTGGAGCAGACGCGGGGCTGTCGCTTTCGCGAGGCGGGTCAAGGCCAACGAACACCTACGCTGACATCCCAGGCGAATGCGGTGCCGAACGAGAGAGAGGGCTTCTCGTTGGCGAGCGGAATGGCCTTGGCCTTGTGGCCGCTCGCGGTGTAGCCGAGGCCAAGCTCCGCGGTCAGGCCGATGTCGTGGTGCAAGTAATACGTGGCGGTGATCGGCACGCGGGCGCCCACGTCGAGTCCCAAGTCGAGGTTTTCGCCGCTCAGGTACGCGAATTTGGGTCCCAACCCGAAGCCCACGTAGAGGGGGTCGATGACGTGGAAGTTGATGGTTGGGCCCGTGTAGAAGCCCGTTGCGTTGATGTTGCTATCCATCATGAACGAGGGCTCGATGATCCAGCCAAAGCCGTCGCCGCCGAAGTTGAGGGGAAGTGCAACCAAGAACCCCGTTCGCGCCTCCGTCTTCGTCGCAATCCCGCCCATCTCGATCTCGCTACCTCCGACGCCGCCGACGCCGAGCTTGAGACCGATGCCGAACCAACCCATCGGCTCCTTCTTCTCGTCTGACTTCGCGGCTGCCTCCGTGGCATCAGCGCTGTCTTGCGCCTCCGCCATGCTCGCCATGTTCACCAGACCCAAGATGAGTGCTCCACATACCAGCTGCCCAAACTGCATCTCGTATTCCCCCTCGGGGCGTGACCGTAAATTCGGAGTTCGACCGCTTTGGTCGAATCACGCCCTGCTCAAGGAATGTTAGAGACTGTCCAAAGAGCGCACCATCGCATGGACTGGCGATGAACAAGGGTGCTTGCTGGCCGTACATCGTTGGCGCATGTGCCCTGGTTCGCGTCCGCCAGTACTCTCCGCGCGTCGCTCGAAGGTGTAAGGTGAGGACGTGCCGAGCCGTGCGTGTCCAGTCCTCGCCTTACTCGTGGCCGTCGCGGCATGCCACGGGGTCGCGCGCGCCGAACCCCCCGATTGCACCGCCCCGTCCGTGCTGCCCGCGGGCGTGCTCCCGCAAAACGCCGGCGGCTTCCGCGTGGTCGGGGGCGATGGCGGAGGCGCCCCCGAGGTCATCGTGCGACGCGCCGGTGAGGCCGAGCCGCTGCCGACCCGCTTCGTGGGGCCGCAGCTCGTGCGCATCGATGCCGAGCTCGTCGCGGGAGAGGAGCTCGCGATCGAGCTGCGCGACGGCTGCGCGGCGCGCGAGCGCCCGGTGCTTTCAAGGCTCCGCATCGGCGCCGAGCGGTCGCGGCCGGTCGTGCTCGGCACGCTCTCCATCGGTCCAGAGCAGGCGGGTGAGATCCCGCTCCCCCTCTCGAGCGGCTGCATGGTGGACGACTTCGAGCCGGCGCTCGGCGTCTATCGCATCGTCGAGCTTGCTCCCGATCCGTCTTCGCTCGCTTGGCTGCCCCTTCTTCCGTTCGTCTTGCGCGCGCCCGGCGCCGCCGGGGGGGATCTCGTGGCGCTCGAGGGCGGCGACCCAGCTGCGCCTCCCCGCTTCCTCGTCTACGCGCGCTGCGATGGCGGCGCGGGTGGGCTCGCGGAGGGCGAGCACGAGTTCGTCCTCGAGACGCGCGCCGAGGGCCTCGAGTTCGCGCTCCGCACGCCCGCCACGCGCGCGCCGCTTCACTGCACCGAGGGCGCCCTCGCGCTCGTTGAAGAAGAGCGCGCAGCGCGAGCGAGGCGGGCGCTCCTTCTCGACGTCGAGCGCGCCACCATCCGCCACGGCCCACTCTTGTTCGGCGGCCTGCTGTTCGTGGTCTTCGGCTTCTTCTGGGGACGTCGCCGTCGAAAGAGCAGGCAGCCGCCGGAGCGGTGAATCAGCGCGAGAGCCGCTCCAGATGGTAGGGACCATCTCCGGCTCGGATGAACAGATCATGTGCGTCGACCAGGAGGTGGGTGACGCGCTTGCTCATCCCCAGCTGGGTCGGGGTGGTGCCAAAGTCCGCGGTGGCCCCGATCTTGTAGATCCGGGAGGTGGAGTTCCGGGTGGAGAAGTACACGGTCTTCGAGCGCACCGCGACCGCGCTGGTGTTCGAGCTGAAGATGTACGCCAAGGCGATGCCATCGGGGGCGCTGCCGTCGTTGGGTGCCCGCCACAGCGATGTGCTCTTGTTGGTCAGATCGTCGGTGGCGTAGACCTGGGTCGCGTCGACGGCAAAGCGCTCCATGAAGGCGACCGCGCCGCCCGGGAGCTCGAGCACCTTGGTCGCCGTGGCCGACGCCGTCGCGTTCCCCACGCGTGAGATGACCAAGCCGCTCGAGAGCCAGTAGACGTGCGCTCCCTCCGCGGTGAGCTGCCCAACGGACACGCTCGCGCCCTCGAACAGGGTCAAGATATTGCCGCCGTCGAGATCAGCCCTGCGAATGCGCGTATTGTTCTGGTCGGTTTCGGACCAGAACACGCCTTGCTCGGTCACATCCAGTTGCCCTATCGCGGTGGTGGATGCGAGCAAGGGCGTCTTGGTGCTGTTGGGTTGCGCAGGGGCGGTGGCAATGCCGTCTCCGTCGGGGAAGTACAGCACTCCGTCATGCACATCGAACACGGAGATGGACTTGTCGGCCGTGACGATCGACTCGCTTGCTCCACCGCACTTCGAAACGCGGTGTATCGTCGCGCTGTCGGAGTAGTAGACGTAATCGCCATCGATCTGCGGGAGGCTCCACATGCCATCCACGTCGCTCACGAGCCGCACGGGCGTGGTCACGACTTCGCAGGCCCCCGGACCTTCGTCTTCGTCGTCCATGTCCACGTCGGCGTCCGGCTCGCCACCAGCGTCGGCCCCGGCATCCGTACCGGTCATACCGGCATCGGGGTCCGTTTCGTTCATTGTGTCTTGGCTGCCATCGCGTTCGTCCTGGACGCCCCCATCTTCGCCGCCGGATTTATCGTCGGACTCCTCCGGCGGACAACCGAAGGTCAAGGAAGCCATCGTCAGTAACAGCACCACGCGCTCTCTCGCTCGCATCACTATCCTCCTCAAAACACAAAGCAGCGGGGCCCGTGGCCGCGCTGCCATCTCGTCGAGCAATCCATGGGCGCGTAACCGACTTTCACGCTGTCCGGTCGCGTCCTCGTCGCGGTGGAGTAAGCGATGGGAAGCCAATTGAACGAGCCCATCGCCCTACAATCACACCCGAATCCTCGAAGAAGGAGTGTACCGAATCTCGAAAGGGCGCAGCAAGAGCGATGCTCATCGAACGCCGACGCGAGCTCGGGCGTGGAGTTGCACGCCATGGCCATGGCGCAAACAAGTCATCCCGTGTGAGCTCTCGCCGCGTTGCTAGCTTCTTCCGCTCAGCATGCGCTCGATCCCGGGCCTCAGGGCGTCGAGCCAGCGCGCCTTGAGCGGCTCATCGAGCTCGGGATCGGTGCTCGCGAGCGCCTGGACAAAGCACTTGAGCCAGGTCTCGTACATGCCTCGGGTGATGTCGAGGCCGTTCGGACCATGGCGCTCCGCGAGCCGCGCGAGCGCCATCTTCCCCACGCTCTTGCCCTCGGCGAAGTCGAGCATCGAGAAGACCGAGTAGATGAGCAGCTCGCGCTGTTTCTCGAAGTTCGTCTTGCGAAACTTCACGCGGATGGCGGGATCGGCGGCGAGCAGGATCGCATAGAACTGTTCGGCGAAGTCGCGCTCCTTTGCGCGATCGAATGAGCGTCGTACGTCTTGCATCGCTTCGATCGTACCAGAACGCCGAGCGTCTCCATCACGCGCGCGCCACACACCGCGTGTGCTGCTTCGGATGGCGACTCATTTGTGCCCGAGTGATGGTCCCGTTAGACAAAGTGAGGCGCCGCCCAATGAATTCGTCGGGGGAATGGCGTTCTCTCCTCCGGGCATCGGCGCCCCCGCCCGGAGGCCTCGCTCCCACGCGGAGTTGACAGCCCCGACCCCCCCCACCAAACTCCGGCCATGGCGTACGAGAATTCCCTGATCGACAAGCGTGTCGTCGACCGAAACATCGCGAAAGGCCTGGTGGATCCGCAGGTCCACAAGCAGATCGTCGAAGCCCTTCCCGATCTAGAGGCCAACTGCGTCCGCGTGTCCTTGGAAGGCGAGGTCGAGGAGCAGCAGGGCGACGGAGCGAGCGAAGGCAACGTCGGCGAGGGCTGAGCCGCCATGAGCGAACCCGAGCACGACTCCGAGGCGTCAGCCGAAGTATTCGAGCCGGAGCTTCCGCGTCAGGCGGACGACCTGCCTCCCATCGA